>NZ_CP041743.1:0-734166 GCF_007556815.1 Paraburkholderia megapolitana | reverse complement strand
TTCTGATGAAACCAGGCTCGCAGTTTCAATGCCGGTTTCTCTATAACGGCGATCGCGGAGCGCGCGTGCTTGCGGTCCACACGCCTGATCCATCGACGGTTGTCTTCGAGCTCGACCGGCCCGATACCCTATTCCTCAAACGCATGGTCGATCCGAGTTGTCCGCTCGCGGTGCTGAGCCCGTCGAGCGTGGACAGCACCGGTGCCTGGATCAAACCGGTTGCCACCGGCCCGTATGTGTTCTCGGAATGGAAGCGCGGCCAGTACGTGCTGCTCAAGCCGTTCGCGCGATACCGGCCGCGCAGCGAACCGCCGAGCGGTATGGCCGGTGCCAAGATCGCGCACGACGACGTCCGCTTTGTCGTGATTCCCGACGCGGCTGCACAGAAGTCCGCGCTGGTCGCCGGGCAGATCGACTTGATGGGGATCGACGGCGACGACCTGTTGCCACCCGATCCGCGCTGGCATGTCATCGACGGTCCGAGCGCCGATCCGTCCGCGCTGCTGATGCAGACACGCGACCCGTTGCTCGCCGACGTGCGCATGCGCCGCGCGATTGCGCTCGCGCTCGATCTGCCTGGTATCGTCAATGCGGTGAGCGACGGACGCGCGCGCTACAACCCGTCGTTCGTGCCCGATGCCAGCGAGCTGTTTTCTTCTGTCGATGCGACCGGCTACACGAAGAACCTGCCCGAAATGAAGCGTCTGCTCGCGCAGGTGGGGTACCACGGCCAGACGCTGAAGCTCGAAACCAACCGGCGCTATACGGACATGTACAAGCAGGCGGTGTACATGCAGGCGCTGTTGTCGAAGGCGGGTATCCGTACTGAACTAAGCATCGTCGAGTGGGGTACGCAGCTCAGCGACTTTCGCTCGGGTCATTTCCAGATGATGTCGTTCGGCTACTCGGCGCGTATCGATCCGGCATTGATGTATGGCGAGGTGCTCGGCGACAAATCGAAGGCGCCGTTATACCAATGGGAAAACTCCGCTGCGCGCGCGTTGCTGCGCAGCCTGCAGGGCGTCGCCGACGACAACGTGCGCAAGCGGACCTTCGAGCAACTGCACCGCATGATGATCGCCGACACACCGATGCTGGTGACTTACTACACGCGTGACCTGCTGCTTGTCAGCAGCCGTCTGCAGGGCGTGACCTCCTGGCCGATGCGCCGGATCCGGTTGTTCAACGTGACCAAAGAGTAGCGAACACGATGCTTGCCTACATGATCAAACGGATCGCGATGGCGGTGCCCACGGTCGTCATCGTGACGCTGCTGGTCTTCGGCATGATGCGCGCGATTCCCGGCGACCCCGCAACGTTGATGCTCGGCGATATCAACGACCCGGTGCTGCTCGCGCAGTTGCGCCACCAGTTCGGACTCGACCGCTCCGTGCCGGAGCAGTTCGTGGTGTGGGTCACACACCTGCTGCACGGCGATCTGGGCATGTCGATCGCGCGTCATCAACCGGTGGCCGAGCTGATCCGCACGACGTTCCCGGTCACTGCGCAGATCGTGCTGGCAGCAACGCTGCTGGCAAGTGTGATTGCGATTCCGGCGGGGCTCTTCGCGGCGTGGTCGCAGAACCGCCGCGCCGATCCCGCGATCGTGTTCGGCAGCATCCTGCTGGTGTCGTTGCCGAGCTTCTGGGTCGGCATCCTGTTGATGTGGGTATTCGGTGTGAAGCTGCAATGGCTGCCGACGTTCGGCTACGAGAGTTTCAGCGAAGCGGGTTGGGGCAGTGTGCGATACCTGGTGCTGCCGGTGCTGGCCGTTGCGTTCGGTGAAATCGCCGTGCTGACGCGCATGATGCGCGCGAGCAGCCTCGAAGTGCTGCGCCTCGAATACATCTCGCATGCGCGTGCCAAGGGGTTATCCGAACCGCGCGTCCTGCTGCGTCACGCGTTGCCGAACGCGTTCGGGCCGGCGCTGACCGTGGTCGGCCTGATCCTCGGCCATTTGCTCGCGGGCGGAGCTGTAATCGAAACCGTGTTCACACTACCGGGCATGGGACGTTTGCTGGTCGACAGTATTTACGCGCGCGACTATCCGGTCGTGCAGGGTTGCCTGCTGCTGATCGCGTTGCTCTATGTCCTCGTCAATCTGCTCGTCGACCTGCTGTACCCGGTCTTCGATCCGCGCATGAAGCTCTAGATGAAACTGTCCTCCTTCAAGCGGTTGAATCTCGCGATCGGTGTCGTGCTGGTCGGATGGCTGCTGCTGATCGCACTGGTCGGCCTTTTCTACACACCCTACGATCCCAGCGACGTCGATCTCGTCACACGCTACGCCGCACCGAGTTTGCAGCACTGGCTCGGCACCGATGAATTCGGTCGGGACGTGCTGTCGCGCATCATGGCGGGTGCCGGGGTGAGCGTGACGGTCAGCGTTGGCTCGGTGTTGTTCGCGCTCGCGCTTGGGACGACGCTCGGCACTGTGTGCGGATATGTCGGCGGCTGGCTCGACCGGTTGGCGTTGGTGCTGATCGATGCGTTGATGGCGTTCCCGGGCTTGTTGCTCGCGCTCGGCATCATGACGGTGCTGGGGCCGTCGAAATGGGCGGTGGTCCTTGCGCTCGGGCTTGCTTACACGCCCTCGGTGATGCGGCTCGCGCGCGGCGGCACATTGTCGCTGCGCAGCCGCGATTTCGTCGTTGCGTCGCGTGCAATGGGCAATAGCGGCTGGTGGACGCTATGCCGGCACGTGCTGCCGAACTGTGTCGCACCGCTGCTGATCTTCTCGACTTCGCTATTCGGTTCTGCGCTGCTTGCAGAAAGCGCGCTGAGCTTTCTCGGTCTCGGCGTACCGCCGCCTGCGCCGACCTGGGGCGGCATGCTTGCCGATAGCCGCGGTGCAATCGACCGCGCGATCTGGCTGGCGATTTTCCCAGGCATGTCGATCTCGCTCGCGCTGCTTGGCATCAATATGCTCGGCGACGCGGTACGCGATCTGCTCGATCCGCGCATGAAGGGAGTGGTCCGATGACGGTTCCGCAATCCGCACAGACACCGCTGCTGAGCGTGCGCGATCTCACGCTCGCGTTTCGCGGCGCCGACGGTAACCCGAAGCCTGTGGTTCAGCAGGTGAGTTTCGAGCTCGATGCCGGAAGGTCGCTGGCGGTGGTCGGAGAATCGGGCAGCGGCAAGACGATGATCGGTAAAGCGCTGCTTGGCTTGCTGCCGGACTCCGCGCAGATACTCGGCGGCAATGCGACCTTCGCGGGCCGCGAGTTGCTCGACCAGACGCCGGCACAATGGCGCGCGCTGCGTGGTGTCGGGGTCGGCATGGTGTTTCAGGAGCCGATGGTGTCGCTGAATCCGGCGTTTCGCATCGGCACGCAGTTGACTGAAGCGCTGACACGGCGACGCGGTGTACCGCATGCGCAGGCGTGGGCCCAGGCGGTCGCGATGCTCGAGCGCGTACGGGTGCGCGATCCACAAGGTTGCATGAAACGCTATCCGCACGAGTTCTCCGGCGGTATGCGGCAGCGGATCATGCTCGCCGCGGTGATGCTGCTGCGTCCCAAACTGCTGATCGCCGACGAGCCGACCACCGCGCTCGACTGCGTCGTGCAGAAGGAAGTACTCGACCTGATGACAGCATTGACGCGCGAAGAGGGCACCGCGTTGATCTTTATCAGCCACAATCTCGCGCTCGTTGCCGCATATACGGAGCAGGTGCTCGTGATGCGTGCCGGGGTTGCAGTGGAAAACGGCCCGGCAGCGCAGGTGTTATCGCGGCCTTCGCATCCGTACACGCTTGCGTTGCTCGATGCGTTACCGCGGCGTGCAGAA
The DNA here is from genome assembly GCF_007556815.1 of Paraburkholderia megapolitana. Taxonomy (NCBI): domain Bacteria; kingdom Pseudomonadati; phylum Pseudomonadota; class Betaproteobacteria; order Burkholderiales; family Burkholderiaceae; genus Paraburkholderia; species Paraburkholderia megapolitana. Next base: position 730,374 of record NZ_CP041743.1, on the reverse strand, counting down.
ACACCATTGGACGTGGCTCCGCCGGCACAGGCCGAGGTGCCTCGTGGCGCCGCAGTTGTGCCGCCGGTCCTCGAGGTGCGCAACGTCGCGATCGACTATCCCGCCGCACGCGGTGGCATCGGCACCTGGCTGCGCGGCGCTGGCAAGGTACGGGCGGTGCACAGCACGTCGTTCAGCGTGCGGGTAGGCGAAACGCTCGCTATTGTCGGAGAGTCGGGCAGCGGAAAGACGAGCTTGACCAAGGCCGTGCTCGGCCTCGTCGCGCCAGCGGAAGGAGAGGTTCTGCTGAACGGCGAACCGTTTCTGGACGGCAGCGCGAAGCGTCTACAGCTGGCGCGTCGTGCGATCCAGATCGTCTTTCAGGACCCGTACTCGTCGCTCGATCCGCGCATGCGGGTCAGTGCGCTGGTAGCCGAAGGTTTGCGTGCAGACCACACACTCGATGCCGCACAGCGTGCAGTGCGTGTCAGCGAATCGCTGGCGGATGTCGGTCTTGCCGATCACGCACAGCGCTTTGTGCATGAGCTATCGGGTGGTCAGCGTCAGCGGGTGGCGATAGCACGTGCGCTTGCGAGTCGTCCGGCTGTGATCATCGCCGACGAACCGGTATCCGCGCTCGATGTGACCGTGCAGAAGCAGGTGCTCGATATGCTCGTGGCGCTGCAGGCGCGCTACGGCTTTGCCTGTCTGCTGATCTCGCACGACCTGGGCGTGGTCGAGCAGATCGCGCAGCGCGTGCTGGTGATGCTGCGCGGACACATTGTCGAAGAAGGCACACGCGACGCGGTATTCGACGACCCCTGTCATCCGTACACGCGCCGCTTGTTGCAGGCGGTGCCGGAGTTGCGCGGCAACCGGCAGGATGGTTTCAAGGTCGTATCGCGCGAAGTGCCGATGCAGCGCCGCGCTACCGAGACCTATTTCGATCCAGACGACGCAAAACGCGGCACACCGCAGATGATCGATGTGATGCAGGCAGATGCAAGGCATCGCGTCGCGGTATTCGCGAACGCGTAAGCAGCAGACAAAGAAAAGGTGCCGCGAGACACCTTCTTCAAAGTAGTGCGGTAGCGCCCGACGTTGTCAGAACTTGTGCCGGATACCGACCACCACAGCAGTCTGCGAATTGCTCGACGAACTCGACAGGTTGGCGATTGCGGCGACGGCCTTCTTGCCGGTCGAGTCCTCGCCGCTGGCGTGTTCGTAGATACCGACGAGATAGAGATCGGTGCGTGTGGAGAGCAGGTAGTTCGCGCCCAGGTTGATCTGGTTATAAGTCGCGCCGGAGATGCTGCCAACCGAACTGCCGCGCGTATAGGTATAAGCGGCACCGAGTTGCAGCGCCGGGGTGACGAGGTAGGTAAAGTTCAGCTCGCCGAGATTGAAACTGGCGGTACCGTGCAGATGGCTGGGGTTCAGTCCGGCACCTGCTTCGCTGCCGAGATTCTGGAACGCGACGTTGCTGTAAACACCGCCGATCGTCGCATTGCCGATCTTGTAGGCGGCGCCCGCGCTGATCACCTGCCATGCGCCTGCCGACGCGAAGCCGCTGTACACCGGGCTCGACATGTTCAGTGCGCTGGTCGATGCCGAGGTATTCGCGTTCGGATTCGTGCCGAACACCGAGTAGTTCGGGTCTTTGGCTTTTTCGTAGGCGACGCCGAGTGCGAGCGGGCCGTTGCGGTAACCGGCACCGAAGCCGTACAACTGGTTTTGCGTGACCTCACCGGCTTTACCGCCAAAGCTGTAGAGGCCGCCGAACGTGAAGCCGCCATAGTTCTGGCTCGCGTACTTGACTGCATTGTTGATGCGATAGGAGTTGTCGAGATTGTCCATGTCGCCAGGGTGGGCGCCATAGATGCTGCCCCATTCGGTAGCGGTGACGAGTGTTTCGTCGTTTGCCGATTCGAAACCGCCGACATAGTCGCCAAGCGGATCGTACTGACGGCCTAGGGTTACCGTGCCGTACGGGCCTGCGAGGCCGACATACGCTTTGCGTCCGAACAGGGCGCCGCCCTGGCCGAGTGTGCCGTTGTCGACGTTGAAGCCGCCTTCGAGACGAAAGATGGCTGTGAGTCCGCCACCGAGATCTTCGGAACCGCGCATGCCCCAACGGTCGCCTTGCAGGTTGCCGGACGCAGCGGAGTATTGACGCGCGCCTTTCGAGTTCGAGTTGTACTCGAGGCCGGTGTCGATGAGTCCGTAGAGGGTGACGCTGCTCTGGGCATGCGCGATGCCTGACAAGGTGGAGAGTGCGGCGAATGCAGTGAGCGTTGGAATGGTCTTTTTCATCATATTATCCTCGGCAAAGCCGGATGCGACTGCGGTATGAAACCTGCGCGAAAGGCGCAAGCTGAATCGAAGGCTAAGCGGTCATTTTTGGTCCAGGAAGTTCGATCCATGGCATCGCGATCGAATGGAAAGATCACAATAGAGACCCGTATTTGCAGCGTGTAGAAGACCTGTTACGCGTGGCGGGGGTCGTTACGGGTCGTCAAGGAAACCTCATGACATTGAGTCAGCTCAGAGCGTTTTGCTCAGTCGTCGAACAGGGCAGTTTTCGCGCGGCTGCGCGTTCACTCGATATCGCGCAGAGCGCGTTGACCCATGCGATCCAGAGTCTCGAAGCGGAACTCGCCGTGACGCTGCTGACGCGTTCGCATCTCGGCATCAGCCTCACGCCGTTCGGCGAGAAGCTGCTCGTCAGGGCCTCGGCGATTCTCAAGGATTGCGAGCGCATCGATCTCGACATGCGCGAGCTGGAGGGCGAACCGGTTGGGCGGATTTCGCTCGGCGTGACTTCCGAGCCGCTCGCCGAATTGCTCGTACCGGTGCTGAAAAACTTCATGGCGGCGTTTCCGCGTGTGCTCGTGCATGTATCGAGCGGCTCGGCGCAGATGCTGATGGAACGGATTCGCAACGGCCGGCTCGATTTCGCGCTGTGTCCGTTGTCGCCGCAGGTGGTCGATGCGGATCTGCATATCGACCGGTTGTATCCATCGGCGCCCGCGGTGCTCGCGCGCGCGGGGCATCCAAAGGCGCACGCGACGTCGATTGCCGAGCTGGCCGATTGCGAATGGGTCGGTTTCAGGCGGGAAGGCATCGTCGGGATTGCAGCGAATCGCCTGGTAGGCATGTTCGCTGCACACGGCATCGAAGGGCCCAAGATCGTGATTACCGCTGAAACCCTGCTGGAGTCGCTGTTTCTCGTGTGCGAGACCGACTATCTGACGATGGACCCTGGCGTGCTTGCGAGCTACAAGCTGTTTTCAGGTTCGCTGATCAGAATTCCGATCCGCGAGACTTTTAGCCGGCGCGACGTGAGCTTGATACGCCGCAGTACGTCGCCGCTGACGCTGGTCGCGCACGAACTGTCGAGCATGCTGATTTCGTATGCGCGTCTGCAGCACGGTGTGGCGCGAAGTAGCGATGCGTGAGCGGCTATGCGCTGCAGTGATCTGATTCTCCGATCGCGATAGCCGCGAGCGCGCTTCCGGCCGTCCAGGCGAGCACCTAACATAGCGGGCATTCATTGCGTTTGCGAGCCCCAGGAAAATGACCCGATATATCGATGTAAGCGATGTCCGCAAGCTGGTCACGTCGATTGGCGCCGAGGCGTTCATCACGACGATGGCCGACTACATTCGCGCGGACTATCTGCGCTGGAACGAGTTCGAGAAGTCGGCGCGAGTCGCCAATCATGTGCCCGGCGGCGTGATCGAGCTGATGCCGACATCGGATCGCACGCTATACGGCTTCAAGTATGTGAACGGGCACCCGAAGAACACCCACGTCAATATGCTGACCGTGATGGCGTTCGGCGTGCTCGCGGAAGTCGATTCGGGCTTTCCGGTGTTGCTCAGCGAATTCACGATCATGACCGCGTTGCGCACAGCCGCGACGTCCGCGCTCGTGGCGAAGGTGCTGGCACGACCGGATGCGCGATCGATGGCGTTAATCGGCAACGGCGCGCAAAGCGAGTTCCAGGTGCTGGCGTTTCGTGCGATGCTCGGTATCGATGAGGTTCGCGTGTTCGATATCGATCCCGCCGCCACCGACAAACTGATCCGCAATCTGTCCGGTTTCAAGGGGCTGCGGATCGTCAGGTCGGCAAATGCGGCAGAAGCGGTGCGCGGCGCCGACATCGTGACGACCGCCACCGCCGACAAAGCCAACGCAACGATCCTGACACCGCAGATGATCGAACCGGGCATGCATATCAACGCCGTTGGCGGCGACTGCCCCGGCAAGACGGAGCTGCATGCGGACGTGCTGAAGGGCGCGCGCGTGATCGTGGAGTTCGAACCGCAGACCAGGATCGAAGGCGATATTCAGCAACTGCCGGCAGATTTTCCGGTGGTCGAGTTATGGCGTGTGCTGTCCGGCGAGCTGGCTGGTCGCGAACATGCGGCGCAGGTCACTGTGTTCGATTCGGTTGGCTTCGCGCTCGAAGATTTTTCGGCGCTGCGCTATTTGCGCGACGTCGCCGATGCGCGCGATATCGGTCGACAGATCGATCTGATACCTAAGCCTGCGGACCCGAAGAATCTCTATCAGTTTGTCGCCGCTGCCGAAGTTGTCGCTGAGCCGCGATTCGTTCGATTGACGGCATAACGCGCGCTTTATTTTTCCACTCACACCAGGTTTAGAGACCATGTCAGACCCCTCCGCCGATCGCGACATCAAATCCGATGGCTTGACGCGTGCCCAGCCGTCGGAGGCGGGGGTGGATGTCGACGCGGTGATTGCGTTTCTGAACGACGTCGAGGCTGCGCAGCTCGATCTGCATTCGCTGATGCTGTATCGCAACGGTCATGTCGTGGCCGAAGCCTGGCGCTGGCCGTATCGGGCAGACAGATTGCGCAACCTGCATTCGGTCGCGAAGAGTTTTACTGCATGTGCAATCGGTCTGGCGCTCGATGAAGGACGATTCCGGCTCGACGACAAGGTCGTATCGTTCTTCCCCGAGATGTTGCCTGATGTAGTGAGCGACGGTCTGGCCGCGATGACGGTCGAAGATCTTCTGACGATGCGCGTCGGCCACGCGAGCGAAACCTCGGGTGCCGCATGGCGCACACTCGAAACGAGCTGGATTGCGGAGTTTCTGAAGATCCCGGTCGTCGAGCGCCCGGGTGAAGTGTTTCTGTACACGAGCGCGGCCAGCTACATGTTGTCGGCGATCCTGAGCCGCAAGACTGGCGAAACGTTGCACGATTACCTGAAGCCGAGGCTCTTCGAACCGCTCGGGATCGACGGCGAAGCGTGGGATATCGGCACGGACAATATCAATCCCGGTGGCAATGGGCTCAGCACCAAAACGGTCGACCTGCTCAAGCTCGGCATTCTCCATCTGCAGAACGGCATGTGGGAAGGTAAACGTGTGTTGCCGGAATCGTGGGTGAGCGCGGCGACTCGCGCGCATGACGTTTCGGGGCGATACGGTTACCACTGGTGGGTGCACGAGAACCGCACATATAGCGCGATCGGTGTGTTCGTTCAGATGGTGACCGTGTTTCCCGAACAGAATGCGGTACTGGCGGTGACGGGTGCTATCAAGGGAAGCTCGAAGCTGCTGCCGCATATCTGGCGGCACTTTCCTGCAGCATTCGGTGCTGCGTTGCCCGTCGATGCGGCAGGCAGCGCCGCCACTGCCGCCGATGCAAGACTCTCTGCGAAGCTCGCCGAGTGGCAAAGGGAAGACGCTCCGGTGGCATGGAAGCTGCCTTATTTGCATGCGCGCGGCGCGGCGGACGATCACACTGACGAACCATCGAAGGTTGGTACCAGACGGTTCACGATGCAACCGAACGCACAAGGCATTCGCGAGCTGCAACTCGACCTCGACGCGACGGAGTGCAGATTTAGCCTGACCGATGCGGACGGCGAGCATGTCATCGTGGCGGGCATGGACCGGTGGATCGAGAGCGGCAACCAGATGCCCGGGCAGGATTTACATCACAGCTACCGCCTTGTCGGCAGCCCGGTCGTTGCGCGCGCATGCTGGCTCGACCGCTCGCGCCTGCAGATGACATGGATTTTCGCCGAGACCGCCTTCCGCGATACGGTGATCTGCGAATTTCACGAACGGCAGATCGTGTATCGGCGCGAGGTGAATATCAATAGCGGAGCGCTGCGTTATGACGATGTGATCGGGATGCTTGCGGAACTGTAAAAGAGGTATTTCTCTATGTCGCCGAGCATGCAGCACGAGGCGTATTCGTTCTGGATACGCGCTACGCGATCGCAACGGGCTAGCGCTATCGTTTGGATCGGTTCACGACGCGAATCCGCCCGGTGTAAAACGAGCTGGGTGCTAGCCGTGAATGCGGGCGCTGCTCCTAACGAGACCAGAATCCAAGGTTCCCGAGGCTTAAAGCCAGTCTTAGCCGGGAGGTGCGCCACTTCGAAATCGCAAGCACGCGTTGCTTGCGTGCATCGGTCAACGCCGCCTGGGAATTCAGTAGTTCCGTGAATGTACCGACGCCCTCCCGGTATCGCCCGCGTGTGATTTCAAGCGAGCGCTCAGCAGCGGCAAGCAGATCCTTCGAAATTCCAAGGTTTGTCGTACCGGTTAGTAGATCTTCGTAGCTTTTCCATACGTTAAGCGACACCTGCAATTTCGTGTTTTGCAGGCTCGCCTCTTCGGCATCAGCCTGGCGCTCTGCCTGTTCGACCCGATAGCCAGATGCAAAGCCTTCAAAGAGGGGGATCTTCAACTGGATACCAATTGTGCTTCCCCGGCTACCCGTGATCGGAAACTGTTCAGGTTGCTGCTGGTAGGACGGGTTGTTCTGGGTGAGGTCGCCGACCAGTGAGACAGTGGGTCTGCCTTCGGCGCGCACGGAGTCAACGTTTGCACGTGCAGCCTCCAGTCGGGCGCGGGCTGCAACCAGTTTCGGATGCTGCGATTTCGCCTCATCAATCAATAGATTCACGTCTTGCGCGAATGCCGGGTTGTCGGGCTCTGACTGTGCTGCACTGATCTTCACTGGCGTATTCGCGTCGAGTCCCATCACGCTCGCAAGCGTTCCGGTCGCGCTTGACACGTCCCCTTCGGCGCTCACGCGGTCGAGCACGGCGCGCCGGTAGGTTGTCTCGGCCTGCAGCTGATCGCTCAAAGCGCCAACACCGCCGTTGTGCTTTTCGGTTGCATCGACGAGGCTGTCGTGTGCGATGCCCTCTGTTGCTCGTGCGGCCTCAAGTGATGTTTGCGCGTCGCTCAGGTCGTAATAGGCCTGCGCGGCGCTAAAGAATATGGTCTGGAGCACATCGTCCTGTGTCGCGTTTGCGGCGGCCAGCAGTTGCCGCGCCTGGCGAAGATCCGCATTCCGTTTTCCAAAATCGAACAGAACCCAACCGAAGTTCAAAGTCCCGTACCGGCTCGATGAGTTCTGCGACGAAGAAATCGAACCAGCGCCAATAGCACTCGCGTTGTAAGTCGTCGCCAGTGTGTCACGCTCGACGCCTGCCGTCGCGTCAAGCGTTGGCAGATAGGCCGCTTCACTGACACCCACAGCTGCTGCCTGTGCGCGTACGTCTGCCCATGCCTGTCTCGCTTGTGGGTTCACGCAGATCGCTTGCAGCAGAACGTCCTGCAGGCCTAGCGCACGATCCGTCGTTTCGGGAAGACACGATTCGTTCATCAGGAGGGGGCCGGCGGGAGAACCTGAAACGGTCTGCTTTGTTCCGTAAATGTCTACCCACTGGGCACTCGCGGTCTGCGCAAGAAATAGAAACACCACGCCAGAGGTGAGAAGGAGGCGAGTCGACATGAACCTTACCGCCCGGACACTGCGACATCCGCGCCGGGTGCCATTGAGGCAAGTACCGACGTTGGTTGATCGCAAGCCACCTTGCCCGCATCTAGGACAATGACCCGTGACGCGGAAGCGATCGTTTCCGGGCGGTGTGCGACGATCAGGCGAGTCATCTGCAACGAACTCACGGCAGCGTTGACCTGCTGCTCACGCTGGATGTCCAGGTGACTTGTGGCCTCGTCCAGGACGAGAATTTTTGGCCGCTTGTAGAGAGCCCGCGCAAGCAATACCCGTTGCTTTTGGCCGCCCGACAGAACCGTACCCATGTCGCCGACCAGTGTGTTGTAGCCCATCGGCATCGCGACGATGTCGGAATGTATGGCAGCGAGTTGCGCACATTCGGCGATCCAATGGGAATCAGCCTGTGGATCGAAAAAACAGATGTTGTCGGAGATCGATCCGGCGAACAGCACGTCGTCTTGCAGGACCGTACCGACAAGCGAACGCAGCCGCTCGATGCCAAGTCGATCAACCTCAATACCACCTATGCGCACCGTGCCGGCAGTCGGGCCGAAAATTCCGAGTAGCACATTGATGAGTGTGGTCTTGCCGCATCCTGACGGCCCGACGATGGCGACCGATTCGCCCGGTTCGATACGAAATGAAACGCCGTTCAGAACGAACGGCTCGCCTTCAGCATACTGGAACGTAAGGTTGTGGGCCTCGATGCTTGAGTCAAGGTTGTCCCCTTCTCCCGGCACGTGACGAATGGGCATATCGGGTTCAGGTTGTGCAAACGCAATATCTGCCAGGCGCTCGCCCTGGAGTTGCAGCATCTTGACTTCGAAAAACCGGTCGATCAGGCTACTCACGCGACCGTCAAACTGCATCTTGTATGCATTGAATGCCATGAGCGCGCCGACGGTGAAATGACCGTCGAGTACAAGTCTCGCGCCTAACCAGATGATGCAGATACCTTCGATTCCGAACAACAAGCCATTCACTTGCTGAAAGACCAGTTGCAGTTTTTGCACACGCAGCCCTGCATTGATCTGTTCGACCAGCAGTGTGAGCCATCCCGCACGTCGCTCGTTCTGACGGTTAAACAGCTTGATCGTCTTGACCCCGCGAACCGTCTCCAGGAAATTGGTCTGTTGCTTCGCGGCATGCACGATCTGTTTGCCCGTAGCCTGACGCAACGGCGAATACAAGGCCCATCTCAACAGACCATAGAGAAGCATCGTGCCAAGTGCGATCACGCCCAGGATGGGACTGTAGACGAACATCATGGCTAGAGTGACTATCGTCATCACACCGTCAATGATCGCTGTCAAAAACGACGTGGTAAGGGTCTGCTGGATTGTATCGATTGAGCCGAAACGCGAAACGACGTCGCCCAGGTGCCGCCGTTCAAAATATTGAACTGGAAGGCTCAGGAGATGCGTAAACATGTTCGCGCGCCATTGCACGTTTAACGTTGTGCCGAAGTAAATCAAGGCCCACGTCCGCACCGCGCTCGTAACCTGCTGCATCAACAGCAACAGGCCAAACCCCAAGGCCAGTAAAGCCAACAGATCGCGATCTGCTGCGACGATAGCGTCATCGATCACCCATTGCAGGAAAAACGGCGACGCAAGCGAGAACACCTCAAGCGCCAGTGCGAGCAGCAGGACCTGTCCGAGTGAGCGGTACAACCCTGCAACCGGTCCAATCAGTGTTCTCAACCTGACAGCCGGGTTCGCTTCACGTGGCTTGAAACTGCCCGTGGGCCACACTTCAAGTGCGACGCCGGTAAACGAGCGCGACGCTTCTTCGAACGTCAGACTGCATTCGCCTCGTGCCGGATCATGAATCAGCGCGCCGCGACTGGTGATTTCGCGCAGCACGACAAAATGATTGAAGTTCCAGTGCAGGATGCATGGCAGACGCAACTGATTCAGGTCGTTGAGATCAAGCCTGAGTGCGCGGGTGCCGAGTTCAAGACGCCTGGAAATTTCGATAACGCGATTGAGCGACGCGCCTTTGAGAGAGAGTGGGAACTGGCCGCGCAGTGTCGCAATGTCGACGTGATGGCCGTAATAACCCGCGATCATCGCGAGGCAGGCGAGCCCACATTCCGCAGCTTCGGTTTGCAGGATGACCGGCAATCTGCTGCCGATGCCGAAGGAAAGACGATCCAGAAGGGACATGAGTCGAAGTGGGATTAGAGTTTACCGGTCATGCTGTAAAGCGGCTCAAGCACCCATTCGTAGAGGCGACGACGTTCCTGCAGGATATCCGCCTGAAGTGTCATGCCTGCCTCCAGCGGTTGGGGTTTGCCGTAGGCGGTCACTGTCTGCGATTTCAGTGCAACGGTGATCCGGTAGTAGGTGCGGTCACCGGCACTCTGGATGCCACTGGTTCCAAGTTCGGCGGTAGACAGCGCGGTTCGCGCGATGGCGACTATGTTCGCCCGATATTGTCCAAACTTCTGATACGGGAATGCCTGATAGCGGAGCAACACGGGGTCGCCCACGCGCACAAAACCGATAGCTGCACTCGGTACAAACAGATACGCCCGCCAGTGCGCACTTTCAGGCACGATGCTTACGACTGGCTGCGTGGTGTCCACGGTCTGCCCAGGCTGCGCTATCACGGCGGTAACCGTGCCTGCCTCCGGCGCGGAAACGACAAACTCGCGCTTTGCCTCGCTCTCGATCACGTTCTGGTCAACACCGATGACTTCACGCTGCATCTGCGCGATCTGGTTCTGATGCTGAAGCGTCGACTCAGCAAGGTTACTGTTTGCCTCCTGCAATGATTGCATCAAACCTGTACGGTCGCGCTCCAGACTTTCGAGCTTTGATTGCTGATCAAGGAGATCTGCCTCGCGCTGCTGTGCCTGATCCTTCGAAATGTAATCTTTGGAAAGCAGATTCTCGTAGCGGGTGGTTGCATCTGCGGCAAGGGATGTGCGTGTGCGCTGCGCAACCAGTTGGCTCTCAACGCCCACAAGCTCGGCACGCAGACTGATGATTTTTGACTGCAATGTAGCGCGCTCGTCGGCCTGCAAGATGCGGGTCTTGTCGATTTCCTGCTGTAGAGACTCCTTGCGTTGCAGTGCCCCCTGGATGAGCGCGGCCTGTGTGTCACCCTCCGCCGTGCTTCGCAGGTCAGTCGAGATCGTGTACAGCGACTCGCCGGCATCAACTGACTGTCCTTCGGACACGTTCAGTTTCAGCACCACGCCTGCCTGTCGCGGGTACATCTTGACCATCCCCTCGTCGGGTGTGACGACGCCTTCGACTGATATTCGGCGGGTATAAGTGCCGAAAACGAAAAACAGGATGACGCAAATCGCCATAGGCAGGGCGATTGCCGTGAGAACCGTGAAGGACAGTGGACGAATCAGGATAATCTCACCGAAAATCCGGATTCTCTGTTCATCTTCTGCTTCTGTGCGGAAGAGTGTTGATTGTTGAGGCATTTTCACACAAAATATTTCAATTCCGAAGCAAGAAGCGCATTGTTGAACTCAATGAAACCGAGAGTTCAAGACTCGCCTCTTATGAACATTCAGGCTGAGCACACTTGATTAATCTTCTTTAAGACATAATACGCGCCACGAATTTCTAATTCATCGTTTCCCGAGAAATAGAGGTGCACATCTTGTGAATCGAATCGTAATAATCTGTGTATTTTTGGGACATACTTCACACCATTCGACATTCGATCATAACGATGAGTCTCAAGATAATCAATAATGATGATTCTTTTTGATTTTGGAAGTTTCAAAGATGAAACAGTGGTTGCTATCCAATGTCCAATCAATCCGCAAATTCCCCCGATAAATATCATGGGAGCGGTGTCTTCGCCGAACCACCATGCAAAAAGAGAGCCGATCATAACGATAATTGCCGTAGCTATATAGAATACCGTTCTCCATTTATCTTTAAGTTGCTCATTAAATGAAGAACGTTGAATTCCATTTTTCAATTTCACATATGCCTCTCATGTCAATTGCCCGGCATATAGCCGGGCATTTCTCACTCGCTAAATTATTAGTGACCTCTTGCAGCAATAACAACGGCCTTTCCCGCCAAATAGCCAAGCACTCCACCTGCGCCCGCACCGATAATCGCTCCGACCGGCCCGCCTACGCCCAACCCAATCGTAGCTCCTTCTTCGGCACCTTCGAATCCACCGGCGGTACCACCCGCTGCTGATCCGAAAATCTCCGTTACATCCTCCCAAAAAGCTCCACCCGCCACCATATTGATTTGGTCAACAGTCAATTCGCGCATTTCTGGTTCCCGATATAATGTTTGCGACAAAGAGGCAACTACATCTACAAGGCTGTCGCGGATCTTGCAGATTCTTCTCAAGTGTTTCGGAAAAGTGGATTAAGTCTTTCTGGTGAGTCGTCTTGAGATTCGTTAGCTCGGGCAGAATCCATCTGCCGGAGCGCCAAGAGGTACGTTGTCGATCTGATCAACTTCGGTATTCATCGCGGCCTTGATGAGGCTACGCGCGAACGCTGGCTGATCGATCACAAGGCGCCCCTGTTTTATCTGCCTGTCTACAACCACGAACTCAATCCGATCTAGATTGTCTGGCGGTGCCTGAAATACCGGTGGTAACGCTTCGTCATCCGGACTCAGGGTATAATTTATGCCGAACTCGCCGACCTGCGGGTCGAGTATGGTATCAAATATAAAACCACTTATCTAACTCGCAGCGGAATTGTCATTGCAGATTTCCCCGGTAATATAGTTGGTGGTATAAATATTATTGGAGTGCATTTTTTAAAAAATTATCACACGGGAAATCCCTGTGCAAGAGTTGTTTGGCACAGGGAAATGCAAATGTGCTAAAAATATACCGTCAATTGTGCTATCTCTGCATTTTCCTTTCATTATGTTTTGTTTACCCACTCGCGGCAGATGATTTTGCAGGCTTTGCGTTAGGCGTCGGTATGCATTCCGTGAGGGTGCTGCATGCCGATGACGTGTGAGCCGATATTGGCCGAGGTGAGAAGCTGGCGTTGAAGCAATTGAACCCGAATCATCGTTACTGCGACATCCCTACGTGCAGTAGTACTCATGTGGATTGCGCATGGTCTATCGGGACCGAGGGCGCCGGAGCGCCTCAGGGTCGGTGTGGTTGCTCTATAAACTGGGTTCGTACCTGGTGGACCGATGGTGAGTGCCGGAAGGCTGCCAATGCGAATCCCTAATCCTTGCTACAGTCGCCCTACTCGCGACACACGCAAGGGGCGTCGTGCCGTTGACCGGTCAGATTGGAGGGTAGGGCAATGCGGATTCTCGTGGTAGGAGCGGGAGCAGTCGGCGGTTATTTCGGCGGACGTCTTGTGCAGGCGGGGCGCGATGTGACGTTTCTCGTGCGGCCCGCGCGCGCCGCGCAACTGAAGGATGCGGGTCTCGTGATCCGCAGTCCGCACGGCGATGCGACGCCGCGTGACGTGAAGACGGTTCTTGCCGACGGCATTACCGGGCCGTTCGACGTCGTATTGCTTAGCTGCAAGGCGTACCACCTCGATGACGCAATTGCATCGTTTGCACCGGCTGTCGGACCTAACACGGCCATCTTGCCGCTGCTAAACGGCATGCGCCACATCGATGTACTCACGCAAAAATTCAGTGCGGAGCGTGTGCTCGGCGGTCAGTGTGTGATTGCCGCGACGCTGAACGCCGCACGCGAAATCGTGCATCTGAACGACATGCACGCAATGTCATTCGGCGAACTCGCAGGCGGTTCGAGCGAACGCGTACGCGCGATCGCCGCGCAACTGGAAGGCGCGGGCTTCGATGCGAGGCCCGCCGATAACGTCCTGCAGCAGATGTGGGAAAAGTGGGTATTCCTCGCCTCGCTAGCAGCGAGCACGTGTCTATATCGAGCGTCGGTGGGCGATATTCTCGCGACACCGGACGGTCGCAAGTTGATCGAAGGAATTCTGGCCGAGGCGCGCGCCGTGTCTGCGCACAACGGTCATCCGGTGGGCGACGCGTTCGAAGGCCGGGCCAACACCGTGCTGTTCACCGAAGGTTCGCCGATGACGGCCTCGATGATGCGCGATGTCGAGAATCACGCGCCGACGGAAGCGGATCACATTCTCGGCGATCTGATTGCGCGCGGCGGCGATGCGCAGCACGGCGATGCGTTGTCGCTACTGCGCATTGCATACAGCCATCTGAAAGCCTACGCGACCCGCGAAGCCCGTGGCGCATAAATAGCACACAGCAACAACACCATGCGTGCAGGCCCAACCCTGCACGCACGCCAACCTCACCGTTCAATCTCGCGATTCCAGCGCGTATCCCACTGCGCGCGATGTGCGTTGATCGTGTCCCAGTCCACCACCGTCACCTTGCGCACCAGATCGTCGAGATTGCCGAGACTCTGCTGCATCGGCGCGGGCATCTTCGCGAGGCGGTTGGTCGGGATCTGCTTGCCGGCTTCGGCAGCTTTGGTTTGCGCGGGTGCGGACAGCAGGAACTGCGCAAGCTTCTGTGCGAGTTGCGGGTCCGGGTTGTGGTTGACGACGCAGACATCTACGAGCAGCAACACCGGGCCTTCCTTCGGATTCACGTAAGCCACTGGAATGCCTTTGTCCTGCAGGTCGCTGACAGCCGTCGGCGTGAGCGGGAAAAGTCCTGCTTCGCCGGTCTGCACCATCTCCGAAATTTTCGCCGAGTTCGGAATGTACTCGACGACGTTCGGCCCAACTGTCGTCGCCCACTTCGTGAAGCCAGGTTCGACATTCTGCTCACTACCGCCGAGCAGACGGTTGATCGCGAGAAAGCCGTGCAACCCGAACGTGCTGCTCGACGCCGACTGGAACACCACCTTGCCCTTGTACTTCGGATCGGCGAAGTCCATCCATGACGTGGGCGGCGCCCAGCCTTTTTCGGCGAACAGTTTCTTGTTGTACGCGATGCCGGTCATGCCGAGCTGAACGCCCGCGCCGACGTCGCCCTTCATGCGCGCGAACGGATACAACTCCTTGAGCACCGGCGCGTCGTCGAGCTTCTGGCACACGCCCATGCTGACCGCGCGCGACATCACACCGTCGTCGAGGAACGCAACGTGGATCTGCGGGCTGTTGCGATTTGCGAGTAGCTTGGCGAGTACATCGGACGAGGTACCCGGCACCACCACGACCTTCACATTGTTTGCCTTTTCGAAGTCGGGTAAGACCTGACTCGTATAGGCTTTTTCCATCGGGCCGCCGTTCATGCCGATGTAAAGCGTCTTGCTTTGCGACCACGCGGGCGCGGCCACCGTGCACAGACATAACGCGGCAGTGGCCGCGATCGTAGCAGACAGTTTCATGGATGGTCTCCTCATTAACGATGGACAGACGGAACGGGGTGCGCTGCGATATTCACTACGTCGGGTGATATAGCGGGCGACGCAAAGCGGCCGATCGCAAACGCATCGAGCGGCGTTGCAGTCGCACCGTCGACGACCAGGTCCGCGAGCACTTCACCGACTCCCGGCGCAAGCAGAAAGCCGCCACCGGAAAACCCGAACGCATGCAAGAGACGCGGTACTGTGCCGCTCGCACTAATCACCGGGTTGTGATCGAGCGTGCAGCCCTCGACGCCGCTCCACGTCCGGATCAGTAGCGCATCGCGGAGTGCAGGCAACAGCGCGCACGCGTCGCGCATCACGGCACGCGTCGTTTCGGTGGAAGGCTGACCGTATTCACCATCGCCATGTCCGCGACCACCGCCGATCACGCAGTTGCCGCGCGCAACCTGGCGCGCGTAGATACCGCCGCCGTACACGCCGAGGTTGTGTGTGATGAACGGCGGTAGCGGCTCGGTGACCCACATGTTCGGGTAGATCGGTTGCATCGGCACCGTTTCGCCGAATCGGCCGGCAATCGTATTGGCCCACGCGCCCGCCGAATTGATCAACCAGTCGGCGCTCGCATGCAGGTCGCCGGCACGCAACTGGAAGCGCGTGCCGTCGTACTCGATGTCGTCGAGCGCGGCGTGCTCGCGCACGTCCGCGCCGGCCGCGCGTGCCGCGCGCGCAAACGCGGGCGATACGAGCCGCGGGTTCGCGTGACCGTCGGTGGGGCACAGCGAGCCGCCCAGTGCCGCGCGGCCGAGCCATGGGTAGCGCTGGCGAAAGGTATCGCCGGCAATCAGTTGCAGATCGAGACCGTGTTCGCGTGCGAGCGTCGCATACGCTTCGAGTGCAGCGAAATCGGCTTCGCTACGCGCAAGTCGCAGATGCCCCGACACGACAAATTCTCCATCGATGCCGAGCAGTTCCGGCAGCCGGTCCCACACGCGCCGTGCGCGCAGCGCGAGCGGCAACTGTTCGGCAGGGCGTCCCTGGCAGCGCACGCCACCGTAGTTGACGCCGCTTGCCTGCGCGCCGCAAAAGCGCCGCTCGAACAACCCGACGCGCAGACCACGTTGCGCCAATGCGAGCGCCGCGGATGCGCCGACCAGTCCGCCGCCCGCAATCGCGACGTCGTAGTGTAGCGGTTCATTCATCGCGGGCCTCTTCGGGAATTGCCGTTACGCCTTCCGTGTACAGCGCGGGCGACATCGGAATCGGCTTGATCGGCGCCTGGCTGCGCACGCGGCCGACGGCTTCGAGCGGTAAGCCGGTTTCCTCGCTGAGCAGTGCGGCAGCGGCTTCGCCACACATACGTCCCTGGCAGCGGCCCATGCCGACGCGCGTCAACGCTTTCAGACGGTTGATCTCGACTGCGTCGCCGGCACGAATGCATTGCCGCAATGTGCCCGTGTCGATTTCTTCGCAGCGGCACACGGTCATGCTGTCCGGCCAGTGCGACGTGCAGCCTGCGGGCGGTGCGAATGCAGCCTCGATGCCGCTACGAAACACAGCGATGCGTTGCAGCTTGCGTGCGAGTTGTGCGGCATCCGGTTGACCGTCGATACGCGGATGCGCGATGCCAAGATCGTCGAGCAGGGCGAGTGCCGTGCGACGTCCCGCAGCTTCCGCTGCATCGGCGCCGGCAATGCCCGCGCCATCGCCGGCCAGATAAATACCGCGCACGGAACTGCGGCCGGCGTCATCGAGTTCGGGCAGCCAGCAGCGATTCAGCGTGTCGAAGTGGAAGCGGCAACCGGCGAGATCCGCGAGCTGCGTCTCGGGACGCAGGCCGAAGCCGATCCCGACCGCGTCGCAAGCTAGCGTTTGTAAAACGGCATCGCGTCCGCTTTGCCGCCGCCACGTAATCCCGGTGACGAAGCGTTCCCCATCAATACCGTCGATCGTCACGCCGCGTTCGATCCGCACCCCATGCGCCTTGAGCCAACCGACGTAGTAAAGCCCTTTCGCGAAAGTCGATGGCAGGCGTGCGAGCCGAGGTGCCGCGGCGATCTGTTGCGACCAGCTGCTCGTGTCGAGCACGGCGGCGATCTGCGCACCGGCTTTTGCGTATTGATACGCAACGAGGTATAGCAGCGATCCCGTACCCGCAAGCACGACACGTCGGCCGATCGCGCAGCCCTGCGCTTTTAACGCAACCTGCGCACCGCCGAGCGTATAGACGCCGGGCAGCGTCCAGCCCGGCACCGGCAGCACGCGATCAGTTGCACCGCTCGCGATGATCAGGTGCGAGAACGGCACACGTGCTTCACGGCCTGCATGCAGCGTGTCGAGATAGCCAGGTTCGCAAGCCCACGCGAGCGTGTCCGGCCGGTAGTCGAGTTGCGGCAGCAGAGCAGCCATCGTCGTATGCAGCGCATCGGCCTTGCGCGCTTCGAAGCCGTACAGCGTAGCTTTTGAGCGGACGAATGCAGCACCTGCAGGTGGCTGACGATAGATCTGGCCGCCCCAGCGCGCGTTCTCGTCGATCACCACCGGCGACAGTCCCGCGGCGACGAGCGTCTGTGCGGCGCGCACGCCAGCCGGCCCGGCTCCGACGATCACGATGCGAGCGTCGTCGTGCGTCATTGATCGGCTCCAGGCAGACCGGCCAGCGCACGTGTGACGATACGCATACCTTCGGCAATCTGCGTCGAGCACGCACGGATACGTGTGCCGTCTTCAGTACGGACCCAGCAGTCCTGACACGCGCCGATCAGGCAAAAGCCCGCGCGCGGTTCGCCGCTGAATTCGCTCGCGCGTACGCTGCGCTGTTGCGTGAGGATCGCGGTGAGAACGGTATCGCCGGCGAGCGCCACAACCGGCCGCCCATCGAGCACGAACGCAAGCGACGCGCGCTGCGTTTCGGCGAGCCGGACGAACTGCGCGCCGGCCGCTTGAGGATCGAACGAGTGCGAATCAGAAGAAGACATCAATGCTGACCGATCAGAATGCGGTTGAGTCCGTACACGCGATCGAGCAACAGCATCGCGCCTGCGGTAATGAAGATCACGAGCGCCGAGACGGATGCCATCATCGGATCGATCGATTCGATCGCGTACATGTACATGCGCACCGGCAACGTGACCGTTTGCGGCGACGTGACGAAGATCGACATGGTCAGCTCGTCGAAGCTGTTGATAAACGCGAGCAGCCAGCCGCCGGTGATGCCGGGCAGGATCATCGGTAGCGTGACGCGGCGGAAAGCGGTCCATGCGTCGGCGCCGAGTGACTGCGCAGCGTGTTCGATGCTGCGATCGAGTCCGCTTACCGACGCGAGTACGAGGCGCATCACGAACGGCGTGATGATCACCATGTGTGCGAGCACGAGCCACGCAAACGAGCCGGTTGCGCCAACCAGCGCGAAAAAACGCAGCAATGCGATACCGAGTACGAGTCCTGGAATAACCAGCGGCGATAGCAGCAGGCCGTTCAGGAAGCTGCGACCCGGAAAACGCGCACGGCCAATTGCAAGCCCTGCTGGCAGCGCAACGAGCAACGACAGCGTCGCCGACGCGAACGCGAGCTTCAGGCTGTTGAAGAACGCACTGACGAAGTCGGGATAATCGAGAATCGCGCGGAACCAGCGCAGCGAAAAGCCGTGCGTGGGCAGCGTCAACGTTTCATCGGGTGTGAACGCAACCAGCACGACGATTGCGAGCGGCGCGAGCACGAACAGGATGACGAGCGTATGGAAGGCGAGGGCGAGTGGACCGTTCTTTCTCATCGTGGGCTCCTAGCCGATACTGCGCGCGTAGCGGCGTTCGAGTACACGGTAGTACGTCAGCATCACGACGAGATTCGCGGCAAGCAGCAACAGCGCGATCGTCGCACCGAGCGGCCAGTTCAGCGAGCTGAGAAATTCGTCATAGACGGCGGTCGCCGCAACCTTCAAGCGGCGCCCGCCGAGCAGACCCGGAATCGCAAACGCACTGGCCGACAGACCGAACACCATCAGGCTGCCCGACAGGATGCCGGGCATCAGTTGCGGCAGCACGATGCGGCGCAACGTCGTAGCGGGCGACGCCATCAGCGACAGCGCGGCGTTCTCGGTCTGCGGATCGAGCTTTTGCAGCGCGGTCCACACGGGGATCACCATGAACGGCAACATCACGTGAACGAGCGCGATGACGATCGCGAATGTCGTGTACTCGAGCTTGTACGGACCAAGACCGAACGCACCGAGTGCATGATTGACGAGCCCTTCGGTGTTGAGCAGCATGCTCCAGCCGAACGCGCGCACCACCACCGACACGAGCAGCGGCGCGAGAATCACCAGCAGAAACAGCGAACGCCATGGGTCGCGCATGCGCGACAGCACATACGCTTCGGGCGTGCCGATCGCGATGCATAGCGCGGTGGTCAACACGGCGATGCCGAAGGTCCGCGCGAAGATCGTGTGGAAATACGACGACGTCAGCACTTCCGCATAGTTGCCGAACTGGAATGCGGCAATCGGGCCGCTGGCCGGATCGAAGCGATAAAAGGTGAGAACAAGCGTCATCGCGAGCGGCACGAGGACGAGCACCGCAAACAACGCGAAGGCGGGCGCGCACATCAGCCACAGCGGCAGGTACGCGTGCCACGGTGCGCGCGCTGCAGCAGCGCGGCTGGTAACAGGCAGCGCGCTAGCCATGATGCGCATCCCGCTGAATAAAGCGGATCGCTTCGCTGTTCCAGTCGACGCCGACCGGCGCGCCTTCCGCGAGCGGTTCGGTGCCTTCGTTCTGACAACACACGAGCACCTCGCCCAGTTTGCTGTCGACGCGATACAACCACTGGCTGCCGAGGAAAAACCGGCTCGTCACGGTGGCCGACAGCCTGCCGGTGCCCGGTGCACATAGCCGCAGTTTCTCCGGGCGGATGCACAGCGTGACGGCATCGCCGACATCAACCTCGCGTTCACGCAGCGGCAGTTGCGCGGTGCGTCCGGTCTCGGCGAGATCGTGACCGAGGTCGATACGGATCGCTTCGCCGTCACGGCTCACCACCTTGCCCGGCAGCATGTTGGCCTTGCCGATGAACTGCGACACGAACAGATTTTCGGGGCGCTCATACGCGTGATACGGCGTATCGATCTGCGTAATGCGGCCCGCTTCCATCACGACAACACGGTCGCTGATCGACAGCGCTTCGGACTGATCGTGCGTGACCATGATCGTTGTCGTGCCGACCTTGCGCTGGATCGCGCGCAGTTCGAACTGCATGTCCTCGCGCAGCTTCGCGTCGAGATTCGACATCGGTTCGTCGAGTAGCAGCACGGGTGGTGCGATCACGATCGCGCGGGCAATCGCTACGCGTTGCCGCTGTCCGCCGGACAACTCACGAGGAAAGCGATGCGCGAGCGTATCGAGCCGCACGAGCGCGAGCGTCTCGCGAATCCGCTCGTTGCGCTCGGCCTTGTCGATGCCGCGCATCTCGAGTCCGAAGCCGACGTTTTCCGCGACGCTCATGTGCGGAAACAGCGCGTAGCTCTGAAACACAACGCCGAGGCCGCGCCGGTTCGGCTTCATCTGTGTGATGTCGCGGCCGTCTAGCGTGATACGGCCGCGCGTCACGTCGACGAACCCCGCGATCATCTGCAGCGTCGTGGTCTTGCCGCAGCCCGATGGTCCGAGCAGCGACACGAACTCGCCTTTTTCGACCGACAGGTTGACGTCGGCGACCGCGTGCAGATCGCCGAACGACTTCGTCAGGTCCGTGAGTGTGAGGAACGACATGGCGTGGCCTTTGGGTGAGCGCGCACCCGATGAGTCCGTGATGGCTCGGATGAAGCCGACTCTAGCCAGCCAAATTATGCAGCGTCAATTCGATATTCCATCAAACGATATGAAAACGAAAATAATTCCGATGAATGGAATATATTTGCCGAAAGGCATCAAATTGATTCCATCCAAAGATGTGCGAGTAATCCCTGATACTTCCGAACTCAAGCCAGAACGAAGGCGTACGCAGGTATTCTGATATCGAATCGAACCCGTGATAATCTTCCACTGAATGGAATCAATTTGAAGGAAAGCCGATGGCAACCACCACCCATCACGACGATCCAGCGCCGGGTTCCACCGGCACGCCGGGCACCGGCATGCTGGCGCGGGCGTTCGCGGTGCTGCGCGCACTCGCGGGCATGCAGCAGGACGGCGCACGCGTCACGCGGCTTGCGAAGACGGTCGGCCTAACGCAGGGCACCGTGCATCGCATCCTGCAGACACTGATCGTCGAAGGGATGGTCGAACAGGACGAGCAATCGAAGCTGTACCGCCTGAGCGTCGACTTCTTCGCGCTCGCAGCGCAGGCCGGCAACCCGAACGGCCTGCGTACGCTCTGCCGGCCTGCGCTGCTGCGTCTGTGCGCGAGTCTCGGCGACACGATCTTCCTGCTCGCGAAGAACGGCTTCGACGCCGTGTGCGTCGACCTGTGCGAAGGACCGTTCCCGATCCGCTCGTTCACCGGCGACATCGGCGGACGTGTAGCGCTTGGCGTCGGCCAGGGCAGCCTCGCGATCCTCGCGTTTCTGCCGGAAGCGGAACGTGAAGAAATCATTCGCTTCAATGTCCCGCGCATTCGCGGCTATGGTGTGCTGGACGAGGTCTATCTGCGCACGGAGATCGAGCGTGTACGGCAACTTGGCTACGCGGGCCGCAGCAGCGGTGTGCTCGACGGGATGGCGGGGGTAGCGGTGCCGGTGCTCGACCGCAACGGTATCGCGGTGGCGGCGCTCAGCGTCGGCACGCTCGCGTCGCGGCTCGGTGACGACCGCTTGCCGATGGTCGTCGAACTGCTGCGGCGTCAGGCCGAGGCGATCGGCCCGCAGACCAATCCATTCGATGCCGCGCTACGCCGCCCGATGCAGGCGCTCGCGGCGGTGGCCGTCAGCGAACGGATCGGCTGACGGCCCCCGGTTGCAGGTGCAGCGTATGACCTAGAACACCTTGACCGGCACATTGACCACCAGCCGGTATTCCATGTTGTTGCTGTCCGAGTAGTGCGCCTGCGAGACGTGCCACATCGCGATGAAGGTGATCTTCGTATCCTTGAAGCGACCGCTTTGCAGCGTATAGCTCGGAATAAAACCGATCTCGTGATGACGGCCGTGCACCGGTTCGCCGTTCTTCCAGTACAGATCGTGGAACGGACTCGACACCGATGCGTTCGCCGCCGCTTCTGCCGATGCATCCGCACCCCAACCGGTCAGCCCCCACAGCATCGCCTTGAAGCCCGGCAAGCCGAGATACTTGCCGTCCACCGAATAGCGCAACTGCAGCGATTTCTCGTGCGGCGCGTTGTAGTCGACGTCCATCGAGTTGGTCAGATAGATGCCGTTGGTTTCGTTCACGTAGTCGAAGAACTGGTTGCCGAGCACCTGCTGGTAGCCGAGCAGCAGCGAATGCGCGCCGTGCTGCGCGGACAACGCGAGGCTGTACGCGTTGCTGTTGATGTGGCCTTCCAGCGCGTTGCCGGTGTCGTGCGTCGAGTAGATGTTGGCGAGGCCGGTCCACTTCACCGTCGACGGATCGCCGATCGAGTGCGTGACCGAAGCGAAGTACTGGCGCCATACGTTGTCGGCCTGGTCCGCGTACAGCGACAGCGTGCCGTTCGGCGAGTAGTTCCAGTTGCCGCCCACATAGCTCAGCCGGTCGAACTTCACGCCGCCGTACGAGGTGCTCAGCGAGGTCAGACGCGTTTGCCCGCGCGCATCGGTTTTCGTGAAGCTGCCGGCTTCGAGCGACATGTCCTTCACGTCCTTGCTGACGAGCGACACGCCGAGGAAGGTCGGCGGCAATGCGCGGTTGTCGTGCGGCTCGAGGAACGGATTCGACACGGTCTGCAGACCGTACTTGACGACGGTTTCCGAAATGCGTCCCTTGATGTCGTACATGCCCGGATAAGCCCACGCAAGCTGGTTCGAGCCGCCGCCAGGCGCGACGTGCACCATGTTGCCAGCGCCCTGGCCTCCGTCGAGTTTCAGCGCACCGAATAACGACGCATCGACGCCGAAGCCGATCAGCCCCTGCGTGTAACCCGACTGGTAGTTCGCCTGCGCGCCCTGTACCCATGAGTGGCGACGCGGACCGCCCTTGACCTCCAGATAGTCGGAGTAATTGCGGAATTGCAGGTCGAGGTGGCTATCGGCGATAAAGCCGTTGCTTTTCGCCTGGCTCGATAGCGGTGTGGGCGGTAGCTGGATCTGGTCGGCTTCCGCGTTGACGATGACGTTCTCGGTCGGCGTGGGACCGACGGGTGACGTTTGTGCGAGTGTGATGGCCGCTGCCGTTCGCGCGGCAACGCCAGTAACTGCTGGCATCGCGTCGTCTGCGTATGCGCTGGCTGTCGCTGCGAGCGCAGTCAGTGCGGGCAGGCCGAGCATCAGCCAGGTGTTTCTTGATGTTTCGGGTCGAGAAAGGGTGCTTTTCATCTAGATCTCTTTTTTATGGTGTTGAATCTTCGACTGACGGTCGGCCAGTCCACGCGTTTGCCCGTTCTGCGGTAGCAGGACGAGCGTCTCCAGCGACAGGGCGGGTCAGCCCTGTCGGGAAAGGATTACTTCAGGGTTGGGGGATATGCGTCTAGTCGGCGCCGACGCGAATGCACGCGATGCGTGCCGTGCCGGTGCCGCGCGTGAGCGGTAACGGCGTTTCGCTTGCACAGGCATCGATGGCTTCGGGGCAGCGGTTGCGGAATGCGCAGCCCGACGGTGGCGACAGCGGCGACGGAATTTCGCCGCGCAGGAGCAGATGCTTGCGTGCCTTTTCAATCGCCGGATCGGGTACCGGTACCGCAGACAGCAGCGCGCGCGTGTACGGATGGCGCGGCGTCTTGTACACGTCCTGACGGTCGCCGAACTCCATCACGCGGCCCAGGTACATCACGAGCACGCGCTGGCTGATAGCCTTGACCACGGCGAGGTCGTGGGCGACGAACAGCATCGAGAGCTGCAGTTCGCGCTGCAGATCGCGCAGCAGGTTGACGATCTGCGCCTGGATCGACACGTCGAGTGCCGATACGGGTTCGTCGCAGATCACCAGTTGCGGCTCGCCGATCAGCGCGCGTGCGATGCCTACACGCTGGCACTGACCGCCGGAAAACTCATGCGGATAGCGCCGCAGATGTTGCGAATTCAACCCGACGCGCTCGAGCATCGCAAGCACACGGCGGCGCACGTCTTCGCGGCCGACGCCGGGGCGATGCGTCGTGAGCGGTTCGGCGACGATCTGTTCGATCGTCATGCGCGGATCGAGCGAAGCCAGCGGGTCTTGGAAAATCATTTGCACGTCGCGGCGCAGTTGCGTCGTATCGCGCCGGGTCGCGTGGCCTGCCGCATGTACGGTTTCCGCGCCGAGCCATTGCACACTGCCGGCACTGACCGGTACGAGACCGACGATCGCGCGCGCGAGCGTCGACTTGCCGCAGCCCGACTCGCCGACGAGTCCCACGGTTTCGCCGCGGCGCACGTCGAACGTCACGCCGTCGACTGCGCGCAAGGTCGCTTTGCCCGACCACGGCAAGCCGCCGCGCGAGACGCGGAAATGTACCTTCAGGTCGCTGACCGAGAGCACGGTCGAAGTATCGAGGTTCACAGCCGGCGTGGTCATGGCAGTGCCTCCACAATTTCATTGACGGGACGATGGCACGCGCGGCGCGCGGTGCCCGGCGCTTTGCCTGGACCGACCGGCGGAGTCGTTGTCGAGGCGAGCGTTGGCGGTGTCGTGCGGCACACATCGAGCGCGTAGGCGCAGCGCGGTGCGAACGCACAGCCCGCGCCGAGGTGACCCGGCATCGGCGGATTGCCGGGGATCGTGCGCAGCGGTGCGTCGCGGTCGTAGTCGAGCGCGTCGTCGTCGGTGAGGCGCGGCAGTGCGTTGAGCAGGCCGATCGTGTACGGATGCGTCGGCGCGGCGAACAGCGTTGCGGCGCTCGCCTGTTCGACGGTCTGGCCGGCGTACATCACCATCACGTCGTCGCACAGACCAGCCACCACACCCATGTCGTGCGTGATCAATACGATCGCCGTGCCGCGCTCGCGGTTCAGCTCGCGCAGCAGTTCGATGATCTGCGCCTGCACGGTGACGTCGAGCGCGGTGGTCGGCTCGTCGGCGATCAGGATCTCGGGCTCGAGCAGCAGCGTCATCGCGATCATCACGCGCTGGCGCATACCGCCGGAGAACTCGTGCGGGTACATGCCGATGCGTCGTGCGGCGTCTGGAATGCGCACCGTTTCGAGCGTTTCGATCGCGCGGCGGCGTGCTTCACGGCGCGAGACGCCGCGATGCAGTTGCAGCGTCTCGGTCATCTGCCGTTCGATCGTCAGGAACGGATTGAGCGACGTCATCGGGTCCTGGAACACCATGCCGATGCGGTCGCCGCGAATCTTGTTCAGCGCGCCTTCTTTCATCCCCAGCAGGTTTTCGCCGCGATAATTCGCTTCGCCCGATACGTGGCCGTTCGAGGCCAGCAGACCAAGCAGCGCCATCACGGTCTGGCTCTTGCCCGAGCCCGATTCGCCGACGATGCCGAGCGTCTGGCCCGCGTCGAGCGAGAACGACACGCGCTGCACCGCATCGACGGGCGGGCGGTCGCGGCGCGTGAAGCGCACGCTCAGGTCTTTCACTTCCAGCAGGGTCATCTCAACGCTCCTTCGGGTCGAGCGCGTCGCGCAGACCGTCGCCGACGAAACTCACGCAATAGAGCGTCGCGCACAGCATCACAGCGGGACACAGCAGCAGCCACGGCATCGATTCGAGCTTCTGCGCGCCGTCCTGGATCAGCACGCCCCAGCTCGTCATCGGTTCCTGCACACCGAGACCGAGGAACGACAGCACCGATTCGGTCAGCACGATGTTGGGCACCGTAACGGTCGCATACACGACCACAACGCCGATCAGGTTCGGCACGATGTGACGCGTGATGATCGGACGCGAGCCGATGCCGATCGCACGTGCGGCGTCGACGAATTCGCGCGTGCGCAGCGACAGCGTCTGGCCGCGCACCACGCGCGCCATGTCGAGCCACGAAAACGCGCTGATGGTCAGCACGACCAGATAAAACGCGCGGCCGAACAGCGTCATCATCAGGATGGCGATCAGCATGTAGGGGATCGCGTACATCATGTCGACGATACGCATCATCCCCGAATCGATGCGTCCGCCGAGGTAGCCCGCCGTCGCGCCCCACGCGACGCCGAACAGGCCCGACACGAGCGTGCCGAGCAGACCGACTTCGAGCGATACGCGACCGCCAACCAGCGTACGCACGAGCAGGTCGCGACCGAGTTCGTCGGTACCGAACCAGTGTGCGTTCTGCCAGGTCGGCGGCAGGCTGATCGACCCCCAGTCGCTGTTGATCGGATCGTTGGGCAGCAGCCATGGGCCGACGAAACACGCGATCACGATCAGCAGCAGGATGACGAGCCCGGCCATCCCCGCGCGATTGCGCAGGAAGCGTGCGCAGGCGGTGGCGAACGGGCTGCGCGAGCGCGGCGGCGCGACCGCGGCCGGCGACGCGTCGAGAGCAGGAGAGAGGCGGCTCATGGGATCAGTAGCGGATGCGCGGGTCGAGCCATGCATACGCGAGGTCGACCAGCAGGTTGAACAGGACGGCCACGGCGGTGGTCAGTACGACGAGACCAAGCACCAGCGTGTAGTCGCGGTTGATCGCGCCGTTCACGACGAGCTGCCCGAGCCCGGGCAGCGCGAACACCGACTCGGTGACGACCGCGGCGGTGATCGACGAGATGCAGATCGAACCGAGCAGCGAGACGACCGGCATCAGCGCCGGTTTCATCGCGTGACGCATGATGATCGTGCGGCCCGGCAGGCCCTTCGCGCGCGCCGTGCGGATGAAGTTGCCGGACAGCACTTCGATCATGCTGCCGCGCATGACGCGCGCAATCGCGGCGACGTTGATGATGGTGAGCAGCACGATCGGCAGCACGCGGTAGCGCCATTCGCCGTTGCCCCAGCCGCCGGCGGGCAGCAGGCCGTCGCCGTTCGAGGTTTTCAGCAGGATCGCGAAGACCCACACGAGCACCGGGCCGAGTACGAACGGCGGGATCACGTTGCCGATATTGCCGAGCACCATCACGATGTGATCGATGATGCTGTCGCGCCGGACCGCGGCGAACGTGCCGAGCAGTACGCCGATCGCGAGTGCGATCGGCACCGACACGCCGCCTACGCCGAGGCTCACCGGCAGCGCATGCCACACCAGATCGTTGACCGACCAGTCGACATAGCGGAACGACGGCCCGAGGTCGCCGTGCAGCAGCGAGTTCAGATACAGCAGGTACTGCCGCCAGAGCGGCAGATCGAGGTGGTACTTCGCATTGAGGTTGGCCATCACGGCGGCCGACAGATGCTTGTCGGTGTCGAACGGCCCGCCGGGAGTCAGATGCAGCAGCAGGTAGCACGCGGTGATCACGGCGAGGATCGTCGGGATCGCCCATAGCGTGCGTCTGAGGGTGTACGCCAGCATGACGGGACTCCGGTGCTCAGTGCTTGATCACGTACAGGTCCTGCGACGAGCGCATGTCGATGTAGTTGGTCGGCAGATAGCCGCCCAGATACGACTTCACGAGCCGGTCCGCCGAGTACTGGAACAGCGGAATCAGCGGGTAGTCGTTCATGGCGAGAGCGTGCGCCTGGGTGAGCAGCGCGGTGCGCTTTGCGTCGTCGGTCTGCTGGTTGCCCTGGGCGATCAGTGCGTCGACCTTCGGGTTGCAATAGTGCTGGTCGTTCTGCACGCTGCCGCAGCGGATCAGATCGAAGAACGACATGGCGTCGTTGTAGTCGACGAACCAGCCGTCGCGCGATGCTTGTACCTTGCCGTCGTGACGCTCCTTGAGCAGCACCTTGTACTCGACGTTTTCGAGCTTGGCGGTGACGCCGAGCTTGGTACGCCATTCGGAGGTGACGAAGAGGGCGACCTTCTTGTGCAGGTCGTTGGTGTCATACGTCAGCGTGAACGTGAGCGGCTTGGCGTCCGAATAGCCGGCCTGCTTCAGCAGGTTGCGCGCATAGTCGATGCGCCTGGCCATCGGCCACGAGGCCCAGTCGGGGGTGAAGACGCCCGCGCCCTTGGTGCCCTTCACGATCAGGCCGTACATCGGCTCTTCGCCGGCTTGCGTGAGCTTCGAAGTGAGCAGGTCGCGGTCCAGAACCATCGACAGTGCCTGACGCACGCGCACATCCTTGAACGCCGGGTTGCTGTTGTCGAGGCTGTAGTAGTAGGTCGCGATCTGCAGGCCGGTGCGCAGCTCGCCGCCGAACTGCTTCGAAACCTGCGCATAGATACCCGACGGAATCGAGTACGTGTAATCCATCTGACCGGCCTGATACATGCGCATGGCCGTTTCGTTGTCTTCGATCGGCAGGTACGTCACCTTCGAAATCACCACTTTCGGCGCGTTCCAGTAGTGCGTGTTCTTCACCATCACGATGCGGTTGTTCGGCTGCCAGTCGGTCAACGCATAGGCGCCGTTGCCTACCAGGTTGCCGGGGCGCGTCCATGCGTCGCCAAATTTCGTCACCGTCGCGCGATCGACCGGCGCCATCGTCGCCATGGCCGTGAGTTCGGGGAAGAACGCGGCCGGCACTTCGGTGGTGACTTCGAGCGTGTAGGGATCAGCTGCGCGTACGGCGAGGCCCGACGGCGGCATCTTGCCGGCAATCACGGCCTTCGCGTTTTTCACGAATTCAACGAGGATCGTGTACTTCGAGCCGGTTTTCGGATCGACGACGCGCTGCCACGCATAGACGAAGTCCGCTGCCGTGACAGGCTGGCCGTTGCTCCACTTTGCGTCATGACGCAGCTTGAATACCCATGTGTCCGGCCCGGTGCGCGTCCACGACTGCGCCACACCCGGTACCACCGCGCCGCTCGCGTCGATGCGCGTCAGGCCCTCGAACAGGTCCAGGCCGACCGTATTGCCGTTCCACGACTCGATGTGCGCGGGGTCGAGCGACTCGACCTCGCCGCGCACCTGGCGGGTGATTTCCTGGCTGGGAGAGAGCGCGACGCCTGCGGGGACCGTAACGGCACCGGCGGGGAGAGTAAGTGCGAGGGTAGACGCGAAGGTGAGCGCGGTCAGCGCCGTCGCGAGGGCGGACGTTTTTTTCATAGGTAAGGTGGCAGAAAGGGTGAGGGGAACACTGCTGGCGTGCGCGGCCACGCGCCCGGTGATTAGCCTGGGCGGGGCCGGGGCGGCCCCTGTTGTCTGTCCAGCATCGAGGAATCCTTACAATTCGTAACGCAGGCATGCGATTCGATGCGTCGGACCCGGCCGATCTGAAATGCCTGCGATCTA
The DNA here is from genome assembly GCF_007556815.1 of Paraburkholderia megapolitana. Lineage (NCBI taxonomy): Bacteria > Pseudomonadati > Pseudomonadota > Betaproteobacteria > Burkholderiales > Burkholderiaceae > Paraburkholderia > Paraburkholderia megapolitana. The sequence goes on along the minus strand of NZ_CP041743.1, from coordinate 700,959 downwards.
AAACAGTCTCGGCGTACCCACCCAGACGACAGTCGATTCCGCACGGGCCGTATTCGCCCAGCTATGCGGCACCGTCGATTCATAATGCGCGCTGTCACCCGCGTGCAGGACGAACGTCTTGCCTTCCAGTGTCAACGATACCTCGCCGGCGATCACGTACAAAAACTCTTCGCCCGCGTGCGTCGTGACTTCCGAACGCTTCTGCCCGGGCGGCATCTTGACGAGAATCGCCTCCAGCTGGCGACCCCCGGACAGATTGGTCATCCGGGCAAACAGGTTGGCCGAGTCGGCAAACCCGAAAAACTTCAGCTGATCCCCGCGGCACACCGAGCGTTCTTCGCTGGGCGTGTCCACGAAGTACTGCACTTTCACGCCAAGCGCATGGGCAATGCCCGCCAGCGACGTGATGGACGGCGACGCCAGGCCTCGCTCGACCTGCGACAGGAACGGCTTTGAAATGCCGGCCGCGCTTGCCGTGTCGTCGAGGGTGCGCTTCAGGCGTTGCCGCAGTGCGCGTATCTTGCTACCCAGCGCAAGCGCCGGATCCTTCTTTTCGAGTGTCGAGACCATAGCAGGACGAAATCACCCCGTCAAAATTTGTTTGATGTAAGTAAATCTTGTTTGATAGCCTGCGCAACACTGGGCAAGGGGTTGTGCACCGTGGCGCATGACTTGGAAACATGCAGGGAAAACGCACTATGTTGCCAGAAGCCTCACGTCTGACCGCAGAACGACGTGAAAGATGCCGTAGAACCCGCACCGTCCCCGCTGAAATCTGCGTCAGTCAGGAGATTAAGGGATTCGACTCGATCCGCATAACGTCTTCCTTACGCAGTGGGCAAGGAAGGCGTAACGGTCGCCCCGCAAAGCAAGACGGGCGGCGGCGATGCGCTTTGATATCAGTGCATTCCCGGAGTGACGCGTTGAGCGTTCGTCGGGAGAATCGCGAGCGCTCGCCGGCCGGCACAACTTTTCGGTCTGCTTGCGACACTCAATCCCGTGCGCAGCGATCCTGCAACGGCTGCAAGTCGGACCGATTCCACCCGGATCGCCCGCGTATGACCGAAATGGACCACAATTTCTACTCCGAGCTTTCCCGTCTGCCTGACGCAGGGCCGTTGCCCGCACAGCGCAGCAACGTCTACCGCCGGCCAGCCCGCTTTGCCGGCACCGCGGCACGGTTTTCCCGTCATGCATTATCATTGCGCCCGTTCCGCAAACCGGAGCCGCGGCGCCATGTTACGCGATTCATTGCGTGCCGGGCTGCCCTCCTATTCCCTGGTTTTTCCGTTTCGACGTGCAGATGAACGTGCTCGACAGACGCGTTCGTACGCACGATCCGGCGCTGCATTACGCACGCCGGCATCCGACGATCTCCAGACTGGTTTTCCTGCGACGCGCGCGGCCTGTGCGCGTCGGCGTTAGTGTATGAACACGAGGTACATGATGAATTCACCCGTTTCCCAGACCCGATCGTTCTCGACGGTCTTTCTGATCGAAATGTGGGAGCGTTTCGGCTACTACGGTATGGCCGCGCTGCTCGTGCTGTTCATGGTCAACCGGCTCGGTTTCTCGGACAGCCACGCCACGCTCACGTGGGGCGCGTTCACGGCGCTGGTGTATGCGGCGCCGTCGGTTGGCGGCTGGATCGGCGACAAGATTCTCGGCACGCGTCGTACGATGATTTGCGGGGCACTCGTGCTGGCCGCCGGCTATCTGATGCTGGCAATGCCCACCGATGCGCTGGGCCACATGTACGCATCGCTCGGCGTGATCGTGGTCGGCAACGGGCTCTTCAAGGCGAACGCGGCGAACCTCGTGCGGCGCATTTACGAAGGCGACGATGCGCGGATCGACAGCGCGTTCACGATCTACTACATGGCGGTCAACATCGGCTCGACCTGCTCGATGCTTGCCACGCCGTGGATTAAAGATCACTGGGGCTGGCACGCGGCTTTCGGCGTGTGCTGTGCGGGCATGCTGCTCGGTGTGCTGAATTTCCTCGTTCTGTACCGCTCGCTCGCGCATATCGGCTCCGCGCCGGATGCCGAACCGATCCGCTGGAAAGCCGTCGGCGTACTGGTGCTGGGCGCGATTGCGCTTGCCGTCGCGACGACCTACGTGCTGCAGCACAAGAGCATCGCCGTGGCCTGCGTGTATGCGGCCGGCGTCGCGATTCTCGGCATCTTCGGTTACATGCTGACGCGCTGCGAACGCTCCGAACGCGCAGGCCTCGTCGCCGCGCTGATCCTGACGTTGCAGGTCATTCTGTTCTTCGTGTTCTATCAGCAGATGTCGACATCGCTCACGCTGTTCGCGCTGCGTAACGTCGACCCGCGGTTCTCGCTGTTCGGTGTGTCGCTGTTCTCGTGGAGCGCCGCGCAATTCCAGGCGCTCAATCCGATCTGGATCATGGTGCTGAGTCCGATCCTCGCGCTGTTGTACACGCGGCTCGCACGCAGCGGCAAGGACGTGCCGGTTGCCGTGAAATATGCGCTGGGCTTTGCGGTGGTGTCGGCGGGGTTCTTCGTCTATGCGCTGAGCGGCCGCTACGCGGTGGACGGTCGCGTGTCGTCGTGGTTCATGGTCGGCGGCTACGGGCTGTACTCGCTCGGCGAACTGCTGGTGAGTGGTCTCGGCCTCGCGATGATCGCGCGCTACGTGCCGGTCCGCATGAGCGGTTTCATGATGGGTGCGTACTTCGTCGCGACCGGTGTGTCGCAGTATCTTGGCAGCGTGGTCGCGAATTTTGCGCAGATGCCTTCCGGCGATCTCACGGCGGTGCAGTCGCTGCCGCTGTACACGAAGCTCTTCACCGGGCTTGGCTGGCTTGCCGCGGCGGGCGTGGTGGTGGCTGTACTGCTGCTGCCGCTGATGCGTCGCCTCTCGCGCGAACATCAGCGCTGCACCGACGAAGCGCGCGAAAATGCGCAGCGCGATTCGGGTACGTTGGCCGCTGCGGCGCAATGACGGTCATTTAGGTGTTGCCGTATTGATCGATGGGTTTCACGTGTGCGAACGCACCTACTAGCGCACGCAGAAACGCACTAAAGCAAGCGGCCCCGGCAGACGATGCCGGGGCCGTTTTGTCACTACGAGATGCATTCGCGCTGTGCTGCGCGTTTACCGCCTAGCCGCGCGGAATCACGAGCCGCTGCCCGACCAGGATCAGGTTGGGGTTCGGCAGGTTGTTGCGTCGCTGGATCTCGACGTAGCGCGCGGAACTGCCCAACTGGCTCGATGCGATCAGGTTCAACGTATCGCCCGACTTCACGATGTAGGTCTTCTCGTTGCCCTGTGCGGCGGTCGTCGCGATCTGGTTGCTGATGAAGTATTTGCGCAGCAGATCGAGATACTCGGGCGATTGCCTGACCTTGGCGATCGCCGAATTCAGGTACACCAGCAGGTCGTTATCGCTCTTGCGCACGCCGATCTTGTACGCGAGGTTCGAACCTTCCAGTTTGCTGACCGCGAAAGTCAGGTCGGTGCCTTCAATTTCCGCGACACCGAACGGGTAGTCATAGACGATCGCGTCGACTTGTCCGTTGTTCAGGAAGTGCGCCATCCACGAACGCTCGCCGTTGATGCTGGCATCGGACAACTCGACCACCTGGTTGCTCGGGAACGCCTTCGTCACAAACGCCTTGACGTCGGGGTCGCCCTGCAGGATGCCGATCTTCTTGCCGGCCAGGTCGGCTGTCGAATGAATCGACGAACCCTTGCGTACGATCAGCGCGTAACCGAAGTCATCGATGTAGGGCACCGTGTAGACCACGCCGTTGGGCGTGTCGTCGGAGAACGTCAGGCCGTCCATCGCGATGTCGACGGTGGCGTTGCCGTCCTTGTCGGTCTGCGTGAGCTGCGCGGGGACGGCCGGGTAGGTGTCCACGCCGTGGCCGGTATCGACCTTGATCGTGCTGTGGTCTCCCGAAGTGAATTCCTTCTGCGCGAACAGCAGCTTCGCGAAGTCGACGTTAAAGCCCTGCGGTTTGCCGCCGTCTTCCGAGTAGAACGGGCGCGACGGATTCTCTACGCTGATGCGGACTACGCCGTTTGTCACAATCGATTTCAGCGTGTTCTTGTTCGGCACGAACCCGTCCACCGCGACCGATTGCACGACGTTCGTGCTGGCATTACTGCTGCTGTTGTTGCTACTGCTGCCGCTGTTACTGTTGTTATTGCCGTTGCCGCTGGAATTCGAGTTGTCGCTGGAACTGGTCTGCGTCGACGATGACGACGACGAAGGCGACGCCAGGCGTTGTACCAGACCGCCCTGATAGATCAGCCATCCCGCAACGAGAATGACCAGAAAGATTGCCGAGCCTAGTATTTTTTTCATTGTGTCTGTTCGGTAGTTGGACGTGTCGAGAGTGCTGTTTCGCTGCTTACTGTTTCGAGGCGATCTGCGGCGATGCGAGCGGCGTGGATGACGCCCCCGATCCCGCTGTCAGAAGGCTTGCGTTCGCCGCCTGCTGGGCCTGCTGAACTTCCGGGTTGTCCATCAGCGAGGTTTCCATTTCCGAGAAGGCCTTGTTCACCGAATTGGTCACGGCGTCGATGGCGGCATCCGTCTTGATCTGCTCGAAGGTATTGCTGGTTTGCATGCCGGCAATCTTGTTCATGCGCTGCGCCGATTGCGACATGTCCCACAGCGCCTTCGCGCGATCGATTGCGTTCGAAAAATTCTGCAGTTCCGACTGAACCTGCTTGTAGCGTTGCTCGCGGAAGGTCAGCAGCTTGTTCATCGTGGCCAGTTGCGCTTCGAAGCGCTCGGCGTCGTCGGGATACTGCTTCTTGAATTGCGCGGTCTTGGTCGCGAAGTTCGCGACTTCCGTGCGGAAGCCGGTAATGCTGTCCTTGAACTTCTGCGCGGCCTGTTCCTTTTCCGCCAACTGGTTATAGAGCGTCTCGATCGGGTTCGTGCCCGCCTCGTTGACCATCATCTTGACCTTCTGGTTCGCGAACTTCATCGCGATGACCGGCGCGAAATTGATTGCCGCGAGCCCGATGACCGCGGCCGCGATGAGGCCGACCAGCCCCTTGATCAGCAGAACCACGAGCGGGGCGACGACAATGATGCCGAGGCCGATGATCCCCCACTTGATGAGCTTGACCTTGCTCTGATTCGTGCCTGAATTGCCGGTCGTCATATCTTTGGACATACGAGCTACCCCTGTGACGTTTATACGAGCTGAATGGTGAAGCTAGAATCAATCGTTAAAAGAGGCAAAGCAAAAAAAGAAAACGGTGTAACGGTTTGAACCCATGACTTAATCGATCGCGCTGGCAGGCTGCCTCCGAAACATTTCCCGGCGCGCGGCGCCGTGCGCCATATTAAGACGCTTTTCCCGACATTTTTTCGATTGTCGTGTGCCCGGGTGCGCAGCGGCGTCCATACGGGCTCGCAGCAACAGGCCAACTGGTCTGCCGCGGTGCGCTACGTCGAAAAGCGCGGTCGCAGCGCACGGTTCACTTTTAAAGCGTTCGAATGCGGTAACCCGTATTAACTCCGACGGCTCGATGAAGCTCTGCACGGCGGTGTCGCGGTCTTCTGCTTCGATCATGATTTAACGTTTTCGCGCATAAAGGCACCGAAAATATTACACCTGTCCGCCTGTATGGGCGGCATTTTCGGTGGAGCGGGGTAGCGAAGAGGGAAATCGCCGGATAGGGCGAGGTAGCGCAAGCCGGGGATGGCGCTGCGAGGGGAGTGGTTCTAACGAGACATTCAGAGGAAAAAGCGGGCAGCGACCGCGCAGGCTGCGCGGTCGCTATCGCCCTAGCCGGTTGCCGCCCGCGTCCGAAGTGCGCTGCAGGGCGACACCGGCACCCGTTCAGGCCGGCATCATGCGGAACGACACGGCGATCCGGTTCCAGCCGTTGATCGCGATGATCAGCATCGTGAGGTCGGTGATTTCCTGGTCGGTGAAGTGCGGCTTGACCGCCTCCCAGGCCGCGTCGGGTACGTGCGTCTGCGCGATGAGCGTGAGCGCTTCGGTCCATTCCAGCGCGGCGCGCTCGCGGTCGGTGAAGAACGGCGTTTCGCGCCACACCGTGACGGTGGCGAGGCGACGTTCGGTTTCGCCGCCCTTGCGCGCGTCGGCGGTATGCATGTCGACGCAGAAGGCGCAGCCGTTTATCTGCGATGCGCGCAGCCGCACCAGTTCGGCGAGCGGTTTTTCGATGCTGCTTTTGCTGACCTGTTCTTCCAGCGCCAGCATGGCCTTGGTGCCGTTCGGGCTGGCTTTATAGAAGTCGAGACGTGATTGCATGGTTTGCTCCAGTTGAATGCGCCCGCGATTGGGGCCATGGATCAAGCTTAAATCTCATTGTGGTCGTGCAAAATAGCCATTTCTGGAATATCTCAGGTAACCACTTCCGATGGACATCCACATTGCAGTCGAGGGTCGGCACGACCTGGCAGGGCAGATCTACCGGCAACTGAGGGAAGGGATTATCGAAGGGCGGCTAGCCGGCGGCACGCGTTTGCCGTCGACCCGCGATCTCGCCACCCGGCTCGGCGTGTCGCGCAAGACGACGCTCGACGTATTCGAGCGGCTGCTCGCCGAAGGTTATCTGAGTGCGCGCGCGGGCTCTGGCACCTTCGTTGCCGAGGGGTTGCAGCGACTGCCCGCCGGACGCTCCGCGCAGATCCGCGAGGTTGAAGCCGCCCGCACGCGGACGAAGGCGCGCGTGCGGGCCCGACCTGTCTGGGAACAACTGCGCGATGCATCGATGCTGCCGCGGCCGATCGTCGGATCGCCGTACGACTTCGTCGGCGGTATGACGGACAAGGCGCTGTTTCCGTTCGACGTGTGGCGTCGCTGCGTGAACCACGCGCTGCGAGTCCAGGCGCGCGGCCGCGGGATGTATCGCGAATCTGCCGGCGAACAGGACCTGCGACTCGCGGTGTCGCGTTATCTGGCCTTCAGCCGCGCGGTGAACAGCAACTGGGAAGACGTGTTCGTCACCCAGGGCGCACAGCATGCGCTCGATCTGCTGGCGCGCATCACATTGCGTCCCGGCGATGTGGCCGTTGTCGAGGATCCCGGTTACCCGCCGGCACGCGAATGTTTCGCGGCGCTCGGCGCGAAGGTGGTGCCGGTCCCCGTCGACGCAGAAGGACTGATCGTCGCGAAGCTGCCGAAAAACGCACGGCTCGTCTATGTGACGCCGTCGCACCAGTTTCCGCTCGGCATGCCGATGTCGCTCGAGCGGCGCGTCGCGTTGCTCGAATGGGCGGAACAGCGCGACGCGCTGATCATCGAGGACGACTACGACTGCGAATTCCGCTTCGACGGCCGCGCAATCGAACCGCTGAAGACGCTCGATCGCGCCGGTCTCGTCGCCTACGTCGGCACCTTCTCGAAGACGCTTTTCCCCGAGCTGCGGGTCGGTTATGTGGTGCCGCCGGCATCGCTCGGCGGACCGTTGCGCAAGGCGCGCCAACTTGGCGACTGGCATGGCTGCACGCTTACGCAGACTGCGCTCGCGGCGTTCATGCTCAATGGCGATTTCGCGAAGCATCTGCGCCGCATGCACAAGATCTACGTGACGCGCCGCATGCGTCTGCTGTCGCATCTGCGCGGTCCGCTCGGCGCATGGTTCGAGCCGACCGCGCCGATTGCCGGGATTCACCTTGCCGCGCATCTGAAGGTGCCGCTTTCCGAAGCAACGCTGATCGCCGCGGCACGCGATGCATCGATCGGCCTGTACGGACTCGCGCCGTTCTATGTACGGGCCCGGCCGCGGCCGGGATTGATCTTCGGTTACGGCGGCATTGGCGCCGATCACATCGACGAGGCGCTGACGAAGCTCGCGCGACTGATGCCGAAGCTGGTGCGTTGAGCGGGTTGCGTGTCGACTATGGCGGAATATTGCGGGGAATTACGGCACAGGTCGCGTGGCCAGCGACGGGTCACTGGTCGCCATAACTGCGGTTTCGATGCCGGGAAGGGGGTACGGGTAGTCTAAAAACACGATGCGAGTTCATGCGTGGTGCACGTGCGAATCATGCGAAGTTCACGCGAGACTCACGTTTACCCCTTGAAACAAGCCTCAAAATGCACCCGAGAGTCAGCGCCACGCAACAAACCCCGCCTGTGACGCACAAAAGATTCGCGCGAAACGCTATAGCGCTTGTAGAATCCGGCGTTGAAGTGCACGCATACCGTGTGCACTTCGTGCATTCACTGACCACAACAGGTAGGAGAAACATGCCGACTTCCGCAAAAAAGGTGGCCAAGAAGGCCGCACCGGCAGCTGCCAAAAAGGTTGCTGCGAAGAAAGTGCCTGCGCAAAAAGCTGCAGCTAAGAAGGTCGCCGTGAAGGCGTCCGGCGCTCCGTCGCCGATCAAGGACACCTTCACGAAGGCCTCGCTGGCTGCTCATGTCGCAGAACGTGCTGGTGTTGAACCGAAGGCTGCCAAGGCTGTTCTGGCTGCACTCGAAGACACGATCCTCGGCTCGGTGCACAAGAAGGGTGCTGGCGAATTCACGTTGTCGGGTCTGCTGAAGATCGTCGCGCAGCAAGTGCCGGCGAAGAAGAAGCGCTTCGGCAAGGACCCGTTCACGGGTGAAGAGCGCTGGTTCCCGGCCAAGCCGGCAAGCGTGCGCATCAAGGCACGTGCGCTGAAGAAGCTGAAGGACGCAGCAGCGAGCTGATCTCGCGCGAGACGTCGGTGCCTTTCGGGGCAACGGCGTTTTCCGCAGACAGGCAGTACACGATCCCCACGGGCTCACGTCCGTGGGGATTTTTCATGGGCCCTCGATGTTCGGGCTGCACGTGGATGACATCGATGACGTCGATGAACCAGGGCGTCAAGACGTGCCCGATTTCGTGACGAACGGGGTTGCGCCGCGGAGTATTACAATAGCGGGTCTTTTTCTAGCGGATCTATCCATGACTTACTGTGTCGCGATGTGCGTCGACGACGGTCTCGTGTTCCTGTCGGACACCCGGACCAATGCGGGCGTCGATCACATCAGCACCGCGCGCAAGATGTCGGTATTCGAGCAACCCGGCGAACGGGTGCTCGTATTGCTGGGCGCGGGCAATCTGTCGCTGACTCAGGCCGTGCTGCACGTGCTGAGCGAACCGTCGGACGACGGCCGCCCCACGTTGTGGACGGTCGGGACGATGGCGGACGCGGCGCGGGTCGTCGGGGATGCGGTGCGTGCCGTGCATCAGCGTGAAGCGCCGGCGTTGCAGGAATTCGGCGTCGACTTCAATTGCAGCTTTATTCTGGGTGGACAGATCGGTATCGACGGCAAGCCGCAGACGCCGCGACTTTTCATGATTTACGCGGCCGGCAATTTCATCGAGGCATCGACGGTATGCCCGTACTTCCAGATCGGCGAGTCGAAGTACGGCAAGCCGATCATCGACCGCGTGCTGACGCCTGCCACGCCGCTCGACGAAGCGGCAAAATGCGCGCTGATTTCGATGGATTCGACGCTGCGCTCGAATCTCTCGGTGGGCCTGCCGCTCGATCTGCTGGTGTACGAAACCGATGCGCTGCACGTCACACGCTTCGTGTCGATCGATCAGGACAACACGTACTATCAGATGATCCACCGCACCTGGGGCGAGCGGCTGCGCCAGGTGTTCAGTGAAATTCCCGATCCGGACTGGCTTGAGACCGCCGATGTGCCGCTGGCGCAGCGCGAGCGTGCCTCGGTGACCTATCGCGGTCCGGCGGCTGCCAATGCCACCGACGCGATGCCTGAGCAGACCCTCGCGCAGGCAGCAAAAGAGAAAGCGCGGCGGTGAAGTAGTACGGTGCCGTGGCTGCCGCCTGAGCCCTCACGCGGCCACTACGATGCCACCCAACGCGATCACCCCCAACGAGCCAACACCACACAATCGCGTCAACGCGACAGCCTCAACGCAACCGCCCCGACGCAACCGCCAATAAAAAAGCCAGCCTTCGGCTTGGCGCCTCAGGCTGGCTCATGACAGCTGGAACTTCAGCTGCGCATCACGTCATGCTTAGAACTTGTGACGGATACCCACGCTGAAAATTTCCTGTGCCGTCGAGTCCGACGGGTAGCCATAGTCGGCCACGGTTGCAGTTACACCGCTACCGCTTGCGCGTTGGTAGGCACCAACGGCATAGACGTCAGTACGCTTCGACAGGTTGTAATCGCCACCCAGCGAGATCTGGTTATACGTCGCCGACGGGCCGTTGCCCGAAGCGTGCGTAAAGGTGTAGCCCAGACCGAGCAGCGCAGCCGGCGTCAACTGGTAGTTCACGAAACCTGCACCGACGTTGTAACGCTCCGTCGCACCGAATCCCGACAACGCGTCCGGCTTGTACTGCGCGTTGCTGTAACGGATGCCAGCGGTGATCGGCCCGATCACATATTGGCCAGCGACCGAAGCGATACCGATCGACTTGGCCGTTATGAACTGGTTGTTGATCGTCGAGTCGAACGTGGCGTCCGACGTCGCATTGAAGCCGCCCGCACGCAGTGCCGCCGTGTTGGAGTTGTTCATGCGGATGTAACCGGCCGCGAGGCTGAACGGACCCGTTGCGTAGCTGACTGCGCCAGACCAGGTCTGTCCTGAACTGATCGAGCCTGCGACGCCACCGAATGCGTACATGCCTTCGAACTGGAGACCACCGAATACCGGCGACGTGTACTTGACAGCACTGTTCGTGCGCGAGCTGTTGTCGTTATTGTCGACGTCGCCCGGGGTCGTGAACGTCGAGCCCCAGTAGTTGTCTGCCGTGACCGGCTGGACCAGGTCGACGACCGGGTCGTACTGACGGCCGAGGGTGACCGTACCGTACTGGTCGCTCGTCAGGCCGACGTAGGCCTGACGTCCGAATTCCCGGCCGCCCTGGTTGAGCTTGCCGCTGTTCGGATCAAAACCGTTTTCCAACTGGAAGATGGCCTTCAGACCGCCGCCCAGATCTTCGGTGCCTTTCAGGCCCCAGCGATTGCCCTGCATGTTGCCGCCGACCAGGCCGACGAAGCTCTTGTTATCTGTATTGGCGTTGTGCACGTACTGGAACGCGTCGTCCAGCACACCGTACAGGGTCACGCTGCTTTGAGCGTGGGCTGCGCCGGCGGCACCCAGAAGGGCCAGCGAGAGGGTAGATAGTGCGATTCGTTTCATCCATTTCTCCACGCAGATGATTAGTTTCGTTGTTGCGGAAAGGAGAATAGCGCAGTGTGTCTATGTGTAAGAACTGAAAAAAAATCACTGTCTCCAAAATGTGACATATCGCTCAAAGCCTTGTATATAAAGCCTTTCGACGACTGTTCCAAATTTGACAATATTATCTCTCTGATATTGCATTATTGTTGTTTTGTTGAGAGTGCGTGTGGAGCTATTTACAATTCGGACATCGTTTTGAAGGCTATACGTAATAAATCCGGTATGTCGATTGGTGTTCGTCAGGTGATTGTTAGCATCTTTTTTATGCGATTTGCGCGCTAACCGGCAGACAAAGATGGACAGATCTTCGCGATGAGACTAAGCGCGCAATGCGCTGCGCGGCGGGATCAACGGTCGTCGTTGGCTGCGGCCGGAGGCTCGCTGTCGCCGTTGCGGCGACCCGCGACCGCGGTCACGACCAGCGCGGCGCCCGCGGCCAGCAGCAGCGAGCCCCACGGATGTCGCTTCACGTAGCGATCGGCGGCGACGGCGCCACGGCCGGCCTGCACCAGCGTCGCGGCGGCTGCCCGTGTAGCCTGGTTTTCGACGCGAACCACCGTGCGGCCGAAGCGCACCGCACCGTTTGTCGCGGGCGTTTCGGGGGGCGCGTCCGCGTCCGTATCGGCGACTTGAGGAAGCGACAAGGCGGACGCAGGATCGGCCGTCAGCGAATCCTGCAGGTCGCGTCGGCGTTGCGCTCCGGCGGCAACCGTCGAAGCCGCGATCACCGAAGCCAGCTTGGCGCGACTGCCTGGCGGCGGTTCGCTATCCTGCAGGCCCCATGCGCCGCGCGGATCGTGCAACCGGCCGCGGGCCGCGGAGAATTCGGCGCCAAGCAACAGCACGGCCGCCGAGAAATACAGCCACATCAACAGCACGGCGAGCGAGCCCGCTGCGCCGAACGAATTCGCCATGCCCGCATGCGCGAGGTACAACGCGAACAGCTTCTTGCCCGCGGAGAACAGTACGGCGGCGACGAGCCCGCCCACCATCGCGTCCTGCCAGCGCACCACGGCATCGGGCAAAAACTTGAGTAGCGCGGCAAAGGCGAACGCGAGGACGAGCAGGCCGACGATCAACTGCAGCACATTGCCGATCACTACGTAAGGCGAATTGCCCCACAGCCACTGACCGACGAACGTGATCGCAGTGTCGAGCACCAGCGACACGATCAGCAGGAATGCGACGCCGAGCACGAGACTGAACGAGATCAGACGCACACGCACAAGCGCGACCACGCTCGACGAGCGCGTCCCCACCGGCGGCCACACCATATTGAGCGCGCTGTTGAGCGACGAGAACGTTGCCGACGCACCGATCGCGAGTGCCGCGAACGAGATGATCGCGGCGATGCCGCCTGCATTGCCGCTGCGGTGTGCGTTCTCGACGATCGTCGTGATGCCGGCGGCCGCTTCGTTGCCGAGCACGCCGTGAACTTCGCGGAACAGTTCGCCGCGCGCGGCCTCGGCGCCGAAGAACCAGCCGGCGATCGCGATCACCATCACGAGCGTCGGCGCCAGCGAGAACGCTGCATAGAACGCGATGCCCGCGGCCATCGCCGCACAGCGGTTAGCCGAGAATTGCCTGAGTGCGCCGATGGCCCACGACGCCTGCTTGCGGGCCACTGTCTGCAGTTTTTCTGAAGAGAGCGTGTCCATGGTGGTCCTTGTGGTCGGGAGCGTGACAGCAGTGACGACGGTAAGTAAGTGCAAGCACCATGCCCGAGGAACTATAACAAGTGCAACCCGCGAACGCGGCCGCGCCGTCTCTCAAGCACCCGGACTGCCGAATACCTCAGCGCACAGCGACCGGCCCGCCTCGCTCAGCCGCGCGGTGCCCGTGCCTTCCTCGGTGAAGGTCGTCTCGACGATGTCGCTGTCGACGAGCGCTGTTAGTTGACGTCGCAAGTCGCTCATCGGCAGGCCGGCCTGCTTCGCCAGTTTTGCCAGCGACCATGCATGGCCCGGCGTTTCCTGTTCCGCGCGCCATAACTGCGCGAGCACCGCGACGAGGGCGGGGTCGATGGCGTCGTTCATAGCGTGTCTCCTCGTCAGACCATGCTCGCAGCGAGTTCGCCGAGCGTCTTGAGCGCGTGCTCGGTCTGCGCGTTCCATGGGTAGCTGTAGTTCAGCCGGATGAAGTGGCTGAAGTCGTTGCGCGTCGAAAACATATAGCCGGGACCGATCGTGATGCTGCGCGCGAGCGCTGCCTGATAGAGCCGCATCGAATCGACGCGCGGCGGCAGTTCGACCCATAGCACATAGCCGCCTTGTGGCGACGAGGTGCGCGTGCCGGCGGGGAAAAACCGCTGCACCATCGCGATCATGAGCCGCGCCTGCTGGCGATAGAACTTGCGCACCTGCCGCAGATGCCGGTCGTAACCGTCCTGGCGCAGATAATCCGCTACCGCGATCTGCGGTACCGACGGCGTGGTCAGCGTATTGAGGAACTTGAGTTTCTCGACCTGGGCGCGATAGCGGCCCGGCATCGCCCAACCGATCCGGTACGACGCCGTCAGGCTCTTCGAAAACGACGCGCAATGCAGTACGAGACCGCGCGTGTCGAAACTCTTCAGCGTCGAGGGGCGTGTGTCGCCGAAATACAGTTCCTGGTAGACGTCGTTTTCGATGGCCGGAATGTCGTGTGCGGCGAGCAGATCGACGAGTTGTTGCTTGCGTTCGTCGGGCATCCGGAAGCCAAGCGGATTCTGGAAATTGGGCATCACCATGCACGCGGCGATTTTCTGCTTACCGACGATCTGCGCGAGCACGTCGATATCGATGCCGTGCGCGGGATGAGTCGGCACCTCGATTGCGCGCATGCCGAGACGTTCGATCGCGTGCAGCATCGCGTAGTAGGTCGGCGATTCGACGGCGACGGTGTCGCCGGGTTTGGCGACGGCCTGCAGGCTCAGGTTGATCGCTTCGGTGGCGCCTACGGTGATGATGATTTCGTCGGGATCGATCGCAATGCCGTTTTCGGCGTAGCGCCGCGCGATCTGGCGAATCAGCTCGGGGTTGCCCGGCGGCAGATCGTCGATCAGGTTCCAGCTCGCATGGCGCCGCGCGATCGCGTTCGCATACTGGTTGATGCGCCGCCACGGGAACAGCGACGGGTCCGGATACGGCGAGCCGAGCGGCATCGCGTCTTCGCTGCGGATGCTGCGCAGTGTGGATAGCACGAGCCGGCTTACGTCGACTTCCGCCGCGACGACTTGTGTTTGCGTTGCACGGCCGGGCGCGGTGCGGGCTCGTACGGCTGCATCGCGCACGAAGTAGCCCGACTGCGGTCGCGTCTCGACGACGCCACGGCTTTCGAGCAACCCATACGCGTGCAACACCGTCTTGATGCTCACGCCGTGCTGCTGGCTGGCCTGCCGCACCGATGGAATCCGTTCACCGGCGGCGAACACGCCGCGCCGCACAGCGGCCTCGATTTCGTCGGCGAGTTGTTCGTAGAGCGTCACGGTGGCGGGCGGTGAGGGCAACGACGCGAGTGTAGGCCAGATTCGCGTAACTGTATCCCTCGGCTTTCGTGTTTTCTGTGTGCTATGACAGTTTTGGAACACAGTACGCTGGACACATCGGCGCAGTGCGCCTTGTTAATTGGCCTGTATCCGGCCATCCGATCATGAAGAAACCCGAAGCCCGCATCGAACCGTACACGCACCCCGCCGCAGGCTGGGGCGCGCTGAAGTACGTCGCCATCAACCTGATCAAGGAAAAGGTCGCGGGTGGCAACTACCGCACGCTGCTGGCGCAGAACCAGCCGAACGGCTTCGACTGTCCGGGCTGTGCGTGGCCCGACCGCGAACATGCGTCGACCTTCGAGTTCTGCGAGAACGGCGTCAAGGCGGTGGCCGCCGAGGCGACCGGCAAGCGCGTGACGCCTGCGTTCTTCGAGGAGCACACGGTAACCGCGCTGATGACGCAGTCCGACTTCGAACTCGAACAGCACGGCCGGCTTACCGATCCGCTCGTCTACGACGCCGCGCGCGATCGCTACGTCCCGATCAACTGGGACGATGCGTTTGCGCTGATTGCACAGCATCTGAACGGCCTCGACGATCCCGATCGCGCAGCTTTCTATACGTCGGGACGCGCGAGCAACGAAGCTGCGTTCCTGTATCAGTTGTTCGTGCGGATGTACGGCACCAACAATTTCCCCGACTGCTCGAACATGTGTCACGAAGCGACGAGCCGCGGCCTGCCGCATACGGTCGGTGTCGGCAAGGGCACAGTGACGCTCGACGACTTCGAACACGCGGACACGCTGCTGCTGTTCGGCCAGAACCCCGCGACCAACCATCCGCGCATGCTCGGCGAACTGCGCGAGTGCGCGAAGCGCGGCGCGACGATCGTGTCGATCAATCCATTGAAGGAGCGCGGCCTCGAACGCTTTGCGAGCCCGCAGCATCCGGTGGAAATGCTGACGCTCGGCAGCACGAAGATCAGTTCGGTGTTTATCCGGCCGAAGGTCGGCGGCGACTTTGCGTTGATCAAGGGCGTTGCGAAGCGTGTCGTCGAACTCGACGATGAAGCGCTCATGTCCGGTCTCGAACGCGTGCTGGACGTCGATTTCATCGCGGCGCATACGGTCGGCTTCGACGCATTTGCCGACGATCTGCGTGCCGAAAGCTGGGACACGATCGTCGCCGAATCGGGTGTGCCGTTCGACGACGTGCTGAAGCTCGCCGATATCTACGCGAAAGGCCGCGCCGTGATCTCGACGTGGGGCATGGGCCTCACGCAACACAAGAACTCGGTGCCAACTGTGCAGTTGCTGTCCAACCTGATGATGATGCGCGGCAATATCGGTCGGCGCGGTGCAGGGCTGTGCCCGGTGCGCGGCCACTCGAACGTGCAGGGCGATCGCACCGTCGGCATCGAGGAACAGCCGACGCAAGCGTTTCTCGACCGGCTCGGCGCCGTGTACCGTTTCGAGCCGCCGCGCGAACACGGCCTCGATGTCGTCAGCACGATTCAGGCGATGCTCGAGCGCAAGGTGAAAGTGTTCATCGGGCTCGGCGGCAATTTCTCGATCGCGACGCCCGATACACCGCGCACGTGGGACGCGATGCGCTCATGCGACCTGACCGTGCACATCACGACCAAGCTGAATCGTAGCCATCTCATACATGGTCGCGACGCGCTGATCCTGCCGACACTCGGTCGCACCGAGATCGATCTGCAGAACGGTATCGCACAGGGTGTGAGCGTCGAGGATTCGATGAGCATGGTGCACATCTCGTACGGGATGAACCGGCCGGCTTCGCCGAATCTGCTGTCGGAGATTGCAATCGTCGCGCGGATGGCGCAAGCGACGCTCGGTAGCGCGAAGGTCGACTGGCTTGCGCACGCGAACGATTACGCGCTGATTCGCGACGGCATCGCGCAGGTGATCGACGGTTTCGAGGACTACAACGAACGGCTCAAGCATCCGGGCGGCTTTCATCTCGGTGTGGCGTCGCGCGAGCGGATCTGGAAAACGCCGAGCGGCAAGGCGCAGTTTCTCGTCCACGCAATCGCAGCCGACACGCCGATTCATCGCGCGCGCGAACGTCACGGCGAGCGCCTGATGACCCTGATGACGACGCGCTCACACGATCAGTACAACACGACGATCTACGGTCTCGACGACCGCTATCGCGGCGTGTTTGGCCAGCGACGCGTGCTGTTCGCGAACCGCGAGGATCTCGCGATGCTCGGTTTTGTCTCCGGGCAGCGCGTCGATATCACGAGCGTGTGGGACGACGGTGTGGAGCGGCGTGTCGACGGTTTCCTGCTCGTCGAATACGACATCCCGCGCGGCTGCCTCGGCGCCTATTACCCGGAGACGAATCCGCTCGTGCCGCTGGAATCGGTGGCCGACGGCGCCGGTACGCCGACGTCGAAATCGATCCCGGTGTTGCTGTCCGCTGCCGTCGAGGCAGTCGCTGCCTGATATCGAAAGTAAGCTTGCTGGAGGAAACGAAAGGCCGCCGTGAGGCGGCCTTGTTGTATCTTGCCTGGCCGCAGGCCATACAGGACGGGGAAGGCACGCGTTGCCAACGAGGGTATCTCGTTTTTCTACATAGTAATAATTCTCATTTGCGTTATAATCGTCGGTCTTATACAAGATTTCCGTTCGCGTTCTGTAATGCTCAGACGTGACGAGCGAATCACAGAAACATGCCGCCCAGATTCCGAGCACGCCCTGGGACGGAAACTCGGACCACTACGCTTTTTCCATTCATGTCTGCTTTCCGCCTTTCCCTTGCGCCGGTCCAGCCGGCGAAGCTTCTTGCCGGTCGTCTCGCCATCAGTACCGCAATCTCCATGGCTTTTGGCGCTGCCGCGCCTGCCTTTGCGCAGTCGGCGGGGGCCGATGCCGCGCCCGGCTCGGTGTTGCCCGCTGTCAAGGTTGAGGCCTCGGTGCCGGTGCTGCCGGGCGATCTCTCGCCGACTTACGCCGGCGGCCAGGTTGCACGGGGCGCCGACTTCGGCGTGCTCGGCAAGCAGAAGATGATCGATGTGCCGTTTAGCATGACGACGTATACGGCGAAGCTGATCGCGGACCAGCAGGCGTTGACGCTCGGTGACGTGCTCGATAACGATCCGGCGGTTCGTGTGAGTTCCGGGTTCGGCAATTTCTCGCAGGTCTTCGTGATCCGCGGCTTTCCGCTCAATGGCGACGACATCTCGCTGAACGGCCTCTACGGTGTGACGCCTCGGCAGCTCGTGTCGACCAGCGCGCTCGAACGCGTCGACGTGTTCAAGGGCGCGAATGCGTTTCTGAACGGCGCGTCGCCGGGCGGCACGGCAATTGGCGGCGGCGTGAACCTGCAGCTCAAGCGCGCCGACGACAAACCGCTCACCCGCGTGACGCTCGAAACCAGCGGCTCGGGTGAATTCGGCGAACAGATCGACGTGGGTCGCCGCTTCGGCAGCGAAGGACAGTTCGGTATTCGCGTGAACCAGATGAATCGCGGCGGCGAAACCAGCATCGACGGCGAACATCGTCTCAACAACACGACGGCTGTCTCGCTCGACTGGCGCGGCGACAAGCTGCGTCTATACGGCGATTTCGTGTATCAGCGGCAAAAGATCGACGACGGCCGTCCCATCGTCTACGTGACCGGCAGCCAGATTCCGGAGCCCCCGTCGGCGACCCACAACTACGCGCAGCCCTGGTCGTTCAGCAATCTCGAAGACACGGTTGGCATTGTGCGTGCCGAGTACGATTTCCTGCCGGCGTGGACCGCGTACGTCGCCGGCGGCGCGCGTCATACGAACGAGCACGGCGATTACGCGTCGCCGACCTACAACGGCGCAACGGGCGTAACGACGACCTCGCGACTCGGTGTGCCGCACAAGGAAGACACGTTGTCCGGCGAAGCCGGCGTGCGCGGCCATTTCACGACCGGGCCGGTCACGCACATGGTGACGGCAAGTGGATCGGTGGTACGTATCGACGGCCAGTCGGCTTATACGTTGTCGGGTACGGTGCCGACCAGTCTGTACGACACCCCCGTACTGCCGCGCCCCGCCGACAAATTCACCGGCGGCGATCTGGCCGATCCGGGTACGACGGCGCTTACGCTGATGCGCAGCGTCGCGGTGTCGGACACGCTTGGCTTCCTGAACGATCGTGTGCTGTTCACGATCGGTGCGCGCCATCAGTCGATCCATTCGAACGGCTTTAACTACAAGGGCGTGCAGAACTCCAATTACGATCAGAGTTTGACGACGCCGCTGTTCGGGCTCGTCGTCAAGCCCTGGGAAAATGTCGCGTTCTTTGCGAACCGTAGCGAAGCGCTTGCTCAAGGCGGCCAGGCGCCGAATACCGCGGTCAACTTCGGCCAGCTCCTCGCACCGTATCGTACGAAGCAGTACGAGGTGGGCGTGAAATACGATACCCAGAGGCTGGGTGCATCGCTTGCGGCTTATCAGATCGAGCAACCGTCCGCTTACACCGACAGCACGACGAGAATCTACGGAACGAACGGCACGCAGCGGCACCGTGGGCTCGAAGCGGAAGTGCACGGCGAGCCGTACAAGGGCGTGCGGTTGCTGGCCGGCATGTCGCTGATCAACGCGAAGCTGCTCGACACCAACGGCGGCGCGACCGATGGCAACCGGCCGATCGGCGTGCCGAGCTACCTGTTCAATCTTGGTGCCGAGTACGACGTGCCGATGGTGAGCGGCCTCACGTTGACTGCGCGCTGGATTCACACCGGCTCGCAGTATCTGGACGCGGCGAATACGGCGTCGATTCCGTCGTGGGATCGCTTCGACCTTGGTGCGCGCTATGCGACGTCGATATTCGGCCGGCCGACGACATTCCGTGCCACCGTGCGCAATGTCGCGAACAAGGCGTACTGGTCGTCGACGATGGGCACGTATCTGACGCAGGGTGAGCCGCGTACGTTCCTGCTGTCGATGACGACGGACTTCTGAACCTTGCCGGCCCATTCGGGCCGTCCGGGTTGTCCCGAATGAGGACTGTATCGCCAGGTCGATCAGCACATAGTGAGTTAGAAACGCACGCGCAGCCCCGCCGTCACCGCGATCTGCTCGTTCGAGTTCGACATCGACAGCCCGTTGATGACCGCGTGGATTCCACTGTTACCGGTGTCGCTCACGTGTTGATAGACACCTTGCAGATAGAGGTCCGTGCGCTTGGACAACGCATAGTCGGTCTGCAACGTGAACTGGTTCCACTTCGGAGAGACGCCGTCGATCTGGCTGTCCGTGAACGTATAGGCGCCCGCGATCGAGACAGCAGGCGTGATCTGATACCGCGCGTTCAGCTCGTAGTTCGTGAAGCGCCCGCTATTCGCTCCGAGGGACAGACCGCTTGATGTACCCGATGCGGAAGCGCCGATGCCGGTCAGATTGCCGAGCACCGTCTGCGTGAAGACGAGGCCGACCGTCGCACCGGCAAACGAGTAGTTCGCACCGGCGCCCCACGTGCGTTGCGTGCTGGCGGTGAAGGTCGCGTCGTTGGTCACCGCGCCGCCGGAGTTCAGATCGGTGCCGCTGTTGTTCAACTGCAGGTAGCCGGCCGCTGCGTTGAACGGCCCGTAGCTATACGACGTGCCCACGCTGTACGCGCGGTTCGTGGCGAAGGCACCTGCGCTGTTGGAGAAGCCGTACAGGCCGCCGAACTTCAGGCCGCCATAGGCGACGCTTGAGTACTTGATCGAATTGTTGATACGGAACGAGTTGTCGAGGTTGTCGTTGTCAAACGGATGGGCCGCTCCCGTACCGCCATAACCTGTTCCAGTAAGCGCAAGCGGTGCAAGATAATCGACGACGGAATCGTATTGCCGGCCGAGTGTGACAGCACCATATTGCAGGCTCGATAGACCTACAAAAGCCTGCCGACCAAACTCCAGACCGTTCTGTCCGAGCTTGCCGTTCGCGATGTTGAAGCCGTTTTCAAGGGTGAAGATCGCCCTGAGTCCGCCGCCCAGATCTTCCGTGCCGCGCAGACCGAAGCGGCTGCCGTTTACCGATCCGCTCGTTTCCTGAAAGTTGCTGCTGCCGCCCTGATTGTTCGTGTAGGTGAGGCCAGCATCGATGAGCCCGTAGAGTGTGACGCTGCTTTGCGCGTGAGCGGTGGCTGCGAACGCGAGTGCACTGGTTGCGCCCAGTGCGATCAACGACTTTTTCATCCGAATCTCCAATACGCCAAAAAAATGGGGCGTGTGGGCAAGCGCACATCGACATTCGACACATGCCCAACTTCGCCCTGATGCAACGGCTTCTCATATCTGTCTGCCGTTGGAGAGCGATTAGAAACGATCGGATGGCAACTGCTGTGGTGCTGCGACAACGTCGAATTTACGGATTGTTTCGGCCCATCCTCTTTTGAAATATCGACGGGAAAACAGATGCGGGACGTGACAGTGCGCAACGCTTTACTGTCGGGGGAGAGGCGATGATTTCGTTAGCCGACAGGTGCAAGTAAGTACCGGCACGGTGTTATGCAAGTTAAGACCGTGAAAGGCTTTTGCGTGCGCAGAGGGACCAGACGAAGATCAGGAGGAACTCAGTTCCACAAGAAACTCGTGCTGGCAGTGACCGGTGGTTGCGCGGTAAGTGCGCGAGTCAGGCGCTCGATACTCTCCGCAGGCAACGCGTATGCAATCCAGCCAGCACCGCTATGTCGCAGCATGAGCACCGGTCCGAGCGTCGGAGAAAAATCGACGTGCCAGCAAGGATCCATTTCAAGCGGATAGTCGTTCGAGACCGCCGGTTGAACTTCGGGCGGTGGTTGCATCTGCGAACGCAGCATAATCAGGCGACGAATGAGCGAGTCGATGTCGTCCGTCTTCAGCACAGAAGCCCGCTCCGCGATTCGAAAACGCAGCGCGGCCTCGTCTTCTTTCTCCACTACATCCAATGTCAATACGTCGTACACGGTCGATCCTGATCAACTTCGCCAGCCAGCCGTCCAGCCTGAACGAGCATGAGCGGTTATTCATCGGTCTGCTCTCGCGTGGGCGCATTCGTTGCCCCGGCGAACTCAGACTGGTGAGACGGTTGATCAAGTCTAGGGCAGGTATCGTTGGTCCGTGTAACCGGTTCGTTTCCGCGCGTTACGCGGCGCCGCGACCACACGCTGTCCGTGCGGCCCGACGCAACACGCTGCGCCGTCTTGCGCCACATCCATGCAAAGCACAGCGCGCCGATTGCCGCACCGATGTCGATGCCGATCGTGTCGGCGGTTGTCGAACCCCACAGACCGCTCGAGGGTGCGAGCCATCCGAGTACGCTCGCGAGCGGAATTGCCGCCGTCGCGCAGGTCGCGAGACCTAGTAGTTCGATCGATCCGCGTGCCGCGCCGCGCACGAATGCCCACACGATGCTCGCGAGAAACACGCTGTAGTAGATGCCGATGTGCCACGCGTGCAGGTCGGCAACGCGGCCGCTCAGCAGCTTGCCGGCCACGAGCGTGAGCGAAATGCCGGCGATGCAGCCTAGCGAAACGCCGACGGTTAGCGCCGCCATCGCAAACGTCGCGCGCCGTTGCGTAACCGGCAGACCATCGCGTCGCGCGGCTTTGCGGCGACTCTCGATCCACAGCAGGTTGCCCGAATAAAACAGGAACGCACCGGCGATGCCGAGCAGGAAGTAGCCCCAACGCACCGGGCTGCCGCCGTAGCTGCCGAAGTGCAGCGCATAGAACGCGCTCGTCGCCGCGGACCACGCATTGCCGTTACCAGCGCCTGGCAGAAACTCGGTATTCAGGAAGCGGCCGCTAGCCGGGTCCATCAGCGCAAAGCCGCCCGAGCGGGCCAGAAAACGCGGATCGTCGCCGGCGATGAAAACCGTTGCACCTGGTTCGCCCGCGCGGCGATAACTAAGCGATGTCGGGACGAAGTGCGGCGCTCGCTCGCGTACGCTTGCCAGCAACTGTCGGACCGGGACCATCGGCGGTGTGGCGGACGCATCCGGTGCAGCGGGCGCTTTGGCGAAGAACGGATTCTGCGCGGTCATCATCGGTTGCAGCGTGCCGCGGTAGATGACCGCATCCTGCACGTCGTAGATGTTGTCCTTGAGGCCGAACGCCACCACCGACAACGCCATCACGACATGAAACGGCAGGCTCAGAATCCCGATGGTGTTGTGCGCGTCGAGCCACATGCGCTTCAGGTTCTTGCCGATGCGCAGCGCGAAGAGGTCCTTGACCAGCGTCGGCAGCAACACGATCACGCCGGATACCAGCGCGAGACCGTACAGCATCGATACGACGCCCATCACGCCCATACCGACCGCGTAGCTGCCTGGCACACCGGCGGTCATATGCAGCACGTCGATGAAACGCGCGGCATCCGAGGGCCGGCTTTGCTTCGCGACGAGTTGTCCGTGCTCGTCGAACGAAGTACTCCAGCGTTGCCCCGGCGCCGGCTGCCACGTGAGCCGTGCGGTGCCGTCGTCGTCACCGAGCGCAAGCGTGAACTGCCGACGCGCGGCGGGGTAGGCCGCGAGAGTCTGTTCGATCAGTGCGTCGGCGCGCTCGATCGATACGGCGTGCGTGCCGGTTTCAGGCGGCGTGACCCACTCGGTCAGGGAGTCCTTGAACATCGTGACCGCGCCGGCATAGAACGCGATGAAAAGCAGCAGACCGGCGACAATGCCGGTCCATGTGTGCACGGTTTTATAGACGCGAAGAACGTCGCTGCGCATGTCCAGTCGGTCCGCTTGAAGAGATCAGAAAAGAAAATGCTGGCAGGCCGCGACGAGCGCGAACGCGGCAAGGTTCGCACCGCCGAGCCAGGCGCTTGCGTGCCTGCCGCTGCGAAACATGAAGCTGGCCGCGATCACGCCGATCCACACCGGCGGGACGAGCCACATCGCAACCTGAAACTTGTTGGGAATGTCCAGACCGCCGGGGGCGAGACCGGCGAGCAGTGCGCTCGCGGCGATCCCGAGTCCGAAGCCCCCTACGGTACCGGCCAGCGTTTTGGTCAACCAGTCCCGTTCAATCGAACCGCGCGTCACCGCGCGAGCCTCGGCAAACGACGGTGTTCGAGGACGGCGCCGAGCAGCGGACAGGCGACGAGCGTCGCCATGATCGTCGTGATCACGAGCGAAAGCGAGGTCGCGGGATGCATGGCATCGGCGCCGGTCGAGAACGCAGCGATCGTGCAGGCAACTGCGCCGATCCGGCTTGGGCGGGCACGCCACGGTTTGCGAAACCAGCGTTGCCCCGGGGCGCTCAGATAAAACAACAACGCACCGGCGAGTGCCGATGCGACGATAAACAGGTCTTTCATGATCCGGCGGACGCGCACGCGTCGAGAGCAGCTAACATCTAAATGAGATCTTAATGAGAATTATTATCATACACGGGATCGGGTTGTTACGGCTCGAAACTCGTACGGCTGGCCGATGGCGGCGTGCTGCTCAGCTCCGGTCGGTGCGTATCGACGAGGTATCCGCCGTTCGTGTCATGAAGCCCGGCAAGGCGGCCGCGAGGGCGTCGACGGCAAGACGGACCTTCAACGGCAACTGAGGCGTTTGTAGCCACAGCGCGTAGGCGTCGTAGAGAAAGCCGGGTTGATCCGGCAATAGCTGTTCAAGCGCGCCTGTTTCGATGCGCTCGCGAACCAGCCAGTAGGGAAGCCAGGCCAGTCCCATTCCCATGACCGCCGCATCGGCGATGGCATCGAGATCGTCGAGTCGCAACCGGTTAGCCGGAGTGACTTCGGCGGCAGGCAGATCGCCGCGTGGAAACAGCCACGGACGAATCCGGCCGGAGCGGCGGTAGATGATCCCCTGATGGCCGCCGATATCCTCGATCTGCTGCGGCCTCCCGTGTGTCTCGAGATACGAGGGCGCCGCGCAGACCACCATGCACTGGCGTGCGACCCGCCGCGCGATTACCCCGCCTTTGTCCTCGGGAATGCCGGTCCGGATGGCCAGATCGTAGTCGTCCTCCGCGAGGTCGGCGAAGCGATCGGTCAACGACAGATCGAGTTCCAGCGCCGGGTACTGTTGCGCCAGCGCGAGCAGCACCGGCGTCACGCAATGCCGCCCGAAGTGCGCGGGCATCGTGACGCGCAGCTTGCCGCGCGGTTCGGACAATTGATCGGCGGCCAGCGCATCCGCGGCCTCGGCTTCGGCGAGTACCACGCGGCAGCGCTCGTAGTAGGCGCGCCCGAAGTCCGTCAGGCTCTGCCGGCGCGTCGTCCGGTGGATCAGGCGCACGCCGAGCCGTTCTTCCAGAAACCGGACATGCTTGCCGACCATCGGCCCGGACAGATCGAGTGCGTCTGCAGCGGCCGCGAACGAGCCCAGATCGACGGCTCTGACGAACACTTCCATGCTGGTGAGGCGGTCCATGTTTGAAAACTCCCAGTTTCGACTGTTCTAGTTTTCCGGCTATTTATCTGCCCGAAGTCCACGCGCATAGTCTATTCGGTTCAGTTACTTTGGAGTGGGATCGAAATGACACGAGTCGTCCGCTTTTATGAGCACGGGGGTCCCGAGGTTCTGCGCATCGAAAACGTCGACGTTGCGCCGCCCGGGCGAGGCGAGATTCAGATCCGCGTCAAGGCGCTGGGTCTCAACCGGGCCGAGGCATTGCTGCGCGCGGGGTCCTATATCGAAACGCCGGCGTTACCTTCGGGTCTTGGCCTTGAAGCGGCGGGGCTCATTGAAACGGTCGGTGAGGGTGTGGACGGATTCGCGCCAGGTGACGCGGTCAGCGTGGTGCCGCCGCTGTCGATGGTTCGCTGGCCCGCCTATGGCGAGCTGGTTACGTTTCCCGTCGAGCTCGTCGTCAAACATCCGCCGTCGTTGAGCTGGGAAGCAGCGGCGGCCACCTGGATGGCCTACCTCACCGCGTACGGTGCGCTGATCGACATCGCTGGACTGAGCAGCGAGGACCTTGTCGTGATTACCGCAGCGTCCAGCAGTGTCGGACTGGCCGCGATCCAGATTGCCAACAGCGTTGGCGCAACGCCGATCGCGGTCACGCGAAGCTTCGACAAGAAGCAGGCATTGCTCGAGTCCGGCGCGGCGCATGTGATTGCGTCAGCGCAGGAAGATCTGGCGGGCCGGCTGCGGGAAATCGCTGGCGAGAAAGGCGCGCGGGTCGTGTTCGACCCGATCGGCGGTCCGATCTTCAATGCGTTGACGAGCGCGATGTCTCGCGGCGGCATTCTCATCGAATATGGCGGCTTGAGCCCCGAGCCGACGCCGTTCCCGTTATTCACGGTGTTAAGCCAAACGCTGACGCTGCGCGGTTACCTCGTGCACGAGATTCTCAGCGATACGCAGCGACTCGAAAGGGCCAAGGCGTTCATCCTCGACGGGTTGCAGTCCGGTTCGTTGCGGCCGGTTATCGCGAGAACCTTTCCGTTCGACCAGATTGTCGAGGCGCATCGTTTTCTGGAATCCAACGAACAGTTCGGCAAGATCGTCGTGACGGTTTGAGCGAACAGGTGGGTGAGGATTTGCCAGGCAGGTGGAGTGCAGGCCGTTCAGTCAAACTCCAGATACGCTTTCGCCCGGTTCAATCTGGATTCGGGCGAAAGTTCGACGACCTCCACAACCTCGGTCCCGAGGGTTTCGTAAACCGTCTTCATCACCTTATAGAGTTCGAGGCTGAATGCCAGCGACTCCACTCGCACCGGATCGGTAAGGTGATCGATGTCTCCTACCGGCTGGAGCAAAAAAACCTGCTTGAAATGAAATCGAACGGCACGCTCGATAAATATCTCGGGCCATCCGTGTCCCGTAACGGCGAGATACGCGAGATTGTCGGGAAGGCTGTAGTCCCAGACAACGATGTCAGAAGGAGCGAGTACCAGCGCTTCATCGAGCGTCAAATCGCTGATCCTGCGTTGCAGGCCTTCAAAATTGCTACGCGCGTCGACTTTCGTTCGACCTTCCTGCAGGTTCTCGCAGATCGCTCGACGGCCACAATCGGCCACCGTTTGATAACCGCACGACCCAAGCGAATCGACCAGCGTGGTCTTGCCGCTAAACGGTGGCCCGGAGACCACGCGCCAGTTGGTATAGATGCGCTCTTCGGCCGTGTTTGCCGCGTCTCGAAGATGCTGAAGGTGATGGTCATCGAGTGGCATGATGAGGGCGCCCGGGGATGACCGATTCTACTTCACGATGCCAATCAAACGTCCGTCGCAATCCCACGACGCGAGAGGTTGCGATACAACGCCCGCACGCCGAACGTCCACGGCTCGATCTGCGTCGACAGACGCACCGTGTTCACGAGCGCGCCGAGCGCCGGTGTCGAGATCGTCACCACGTCGCCGAGGTGATGCGTGAAGCCGCCGCCCGCCGTATCGCGATCCTTGATCGGCGAGAACATCGTGCCGAGAAACAGCATGAAGCCGTCCGGATACTGATGATGCGCGCCGCAGGTCTGGCGCACGAGATCTTCCGGGTCGCGACTGATCTCGCTCATATGACTGATGCCATCCAGCACGAAGCCGTCGTCGATGCCATCGATGCGCAGCGACACACTGGCCGTGCGCACCGAATCGAGCGTGAACGCGCCGTCGAACAGCCGCACGAACGGCCCGATCGCACACGAGCCGTTGTTGTCCTTCGCCTTGCCGAGCAGCAACGCCGAGCGACCTTCGATATCGCGCAGGTTCACGTCGTTACCGAGCGCGGCCCCGACGATCTCGCCGCGGCTATTCACGGCGAGCACGATCTCCGGCTCGGGGTTGTTCCATTGCGAAGTCGGATACAGGCCGACGTTCGCACCGAAACCCACCGACGACATCGGTTGTGCTTTCGAGAACACTTCGGCATCGGGACCGATGCCGACTTCCATGTATTGCGACCACGCGCCACGACGTTGCAACTCGTCCTTGAGCTTCATCGCGGACGGCGAGCCCGGTTCGATCTGCGACAGATCGGCGCCGATCAACTCGTTGATCATCGCGCGCGTTTCTTCGGCCTTGCCCGCATCGCCGCCCGCATGTTCTTCGATCACGCGTTCGAGCAGGCTGACCGCAAACGTCACGCCGCATGCCTTGACGGCCTGTACGTCGCACGGTGCGAGCAGGCGTAGCGTGTTCTCCGGGGCGCCTGCTGCCGATGCATCGAGCGTTGCGTTCAGCAGCGCTTCCGCCGGCCCCAGCGATTCGCCCGTTGCATGGCGCGCGAGTGCTGCTGCATCGGCGCGCTCGAATAGATCCGCGGTAGTCGGTGCGATGTGCGTAATGTCGAACGCTTCGCCGTGTCGCACGACGATGACCGACGGCCCATCGATGGGCGCGGGTCGCCACACGCGTCCGATCAGTAACGCGTCGTCGAGGTCGGCAGGCAGATGGGCGAGAACGGAAGGTGTGGGCATGAGGTGTGTCTCCAGGCAGGCGCGCAGGCGTGGGACGGTGGCGCAGTACGGCACTGCCGCACCCCCGTCCCGCAAGCATCAATGATTGTGTCGCGACTCGCCGCGCGTTTCGATGATGTTCAGATACAGCGTGGCCGGTTCGAGGCACGCGCCGCTCGCCTGCTGTCCGACCATGCTGCGATAGATTTCTTCCCACGGCGTCTTGTGCTGCAACACCGGTGGCTTCCATGCGGCGCGCCGCTTCGCGAGTTCGTCGTCGGGGATCAGCAGATCGACCTTGCAATGCTTCAGATCGATGCGGATGATGTCGCCGGTTTGCAGCAGCGCAAGCCCGCCGCCAACCGCCGCTTCGGGCGAGACGTTGAGGATCGACGGGCTTGCTGACGTGCCGCTCTGGCGGCCGTCGCCAATGGTCGGCAGCGTATCGATACCGCGTTTGAGCAGCGCGGCCGGCGGTTGCATGTTCACGACTTCCGCGCCGCCGGGATAGCCGACCGGTCCGCAGTTACGGATCACGAGTATCGAGCGTTCGTCGATGCCGAGCGAGGGGTCTTCGATCCGCGCGTGATAATCCTCCGGTCCTTCGAACACGATCGCCTTGCCGTCGAACACATCCCGCTTGTCGGGATCCGACAGGAAGCGTTTGCGAAACGCTGCGTCGATCACGCTCGTCTTCATCACCGCGCTGTCGAACAGGTTGCCCGACATCACCACGTAGCCCGCGGCGGCTTTCAACGGTTGATCGTAGGCGCGGATCACTTCGCGGTCGGGCGTTTCGACCGTGGCCAGATCTTCTGCAAGCGTGCGGCCGGTGACGGTGCGCGCGGCGCCATGCAAACGTCCTGCGCCGAGCAGTTCCTTCATCACGGCCGGTACGCCGCCCGCACGATGAAATGCTTCGCCGAGAAACCTGCCGGCCGGCTGGCAGTCCACCAGCAGCGGCACATCGGGGCCGAGGCGCTGCCAGTCGTCGAGCGTGTGGTCGACGCCCATGTGCCGCGCAATCGCGACCATGTGAATCGGACAGTTCGACGATGCGCCGAGCGCTGCCGCGGCAACTACGGCGTTTTCGAAGGCAGCCTTGGTCATGATGTCGGATGGCCGCAAATTTTCGCTGACCATTTCGACGATGCGCACGCCGGTGCGATGCGCCATCCAGCCGCGCTCGCGATGCGGCCCGGGAATCGCTGCGCAGCCCGGCAGCGACATGCCGAGCGCTTCGGCGAGCGAGTTCATCGACAGTGCGGTGCCCATTGTGTTGCAGTGTCCCACCGACGGTGCCGACGACGCGACCATATCCATGAACGCCGGGTAATCGATCTCGCCGGCCGCGAGCCGCTTGCGCGCGTCCCAGATCACCGTGCCGGAACCGGCGAGCTTGCCGTGGTACCAGCCGTCGAGCATCGGGCCGCCCGACAGCACGATGGCCGGAATGTTAACGGTCGCGGCGGCCATCAGGCACGCGGGTGTGGTCTTGTCGCAACCGGTGGTCAGAACCACACCGTCGATCGGATAGCCATGCAGGATTTCGACCAGCCCCAGGTACGCGAGATTGCGGTCGAGTGCCGCGGTCGGGCGCTTGCCGGTTTCCTGGATCGGATGCACGGGGAATTCGAGCGGAATGCCGCCGGCGTCGCGAATTCCGTCGCGTACGCGCTGCGCGAGCTCCAGATGATGACGGTTGCACGGCGCGAGATCGGAGCCGGTCTGCGCAATACCGATGATCGGTTTGCCCGACTGCAACTCTTCGCGGGTGATGCCGTAGTTCATGTAGCGCTCGAGATAGAGCGCGGTCATGCCGGGGTCGGAGGGATCGTCGAACCAGCGGCGGCTGCGTAGCCGGGGCGTGCTGTCGTGAGCGTTGGAGGAATCGCGGTCTGTGGGTGTCGTCATGGTGGTCAGCTTTTTGTCGGGGACGAGGAGGCGAGGGGCGTCGTGGCAGGTTATCGAGGCCTGCGGGATGGGTGTTGTCTGGATTCTGCCGGCAGCGGCAGACCACTGAAGAACGCACGGGGATTGTCGCGCACGCGCGTTGCGATTGCAGCACGCATGTCGTCTCTGGCGGTGTACCGCCTCGCGACCGGTAAGCCCTGATTGCGCATGACGTCTCCCCATGCTAAATTGAATTTGACTGTTACCGGTAACAGTATCAAACCGGTCACAGCTTGTCCAGATCCAGAAGTAGAAGAAGACCCGAACGAACCGTGCGAACCGTGCGATATATAACGCGCGGTCGTCGACAGGCATGGACACTGCCTGAATGGAGACGCAAGTGAATGCTGAGCCCTCTGCTTTATCGACCGGTTCGGAGCCCGCCGCGCAGGAGAACGGGGTCGCCGCGTCGCCACCCGTTTCTGCGCGCCAGTTACAGCGCGCGACGCTCACTGGCGCAGTAGGCAGCGCACTCGAGTACTACGACTTTGCGATCTACGGACTCGCCTCGGCGCTCGTGTTCGGGCATCTGTTCTTTCCGTCGCTCGGCACGACTGCCGGTTTGATGGCGAGTTTCGCGACCTATGGTGCGGGTTTCCTCGCGCGGCCGTTCGGCGGGCTGTTCTTCGGCTCGATCGGCGATCGCAAGGGGCGCAAGTTCGTCCTGCTCGTCACGATCGCGTTGATGGGCGCATCGACGACGTTGATCGGGTGCCTGCCTGCCGGTTCGTTGGGTGCGGTGCTGCTCGTGCTGTTGCGGCTCGTACAGGGCTTTGGCGCGGGCGCGGAACAGGCCGGCGCGTCGACGCTAATGGCCGAGGTCGCGCCGGTCAGGCACCGCGGTTTCTTTGCCGCATTGCCCTTCGTCGGCATCTTCGCGGGGCTCGGGCTCGCCACGTTCACGTTCAGCGTCATGCAGCGTCTGTTGAGCGAACCGGCGATGCAGTCGTGGGGCTGGCGCATTCCGTTTCTCGCGAGCGTCGTGCTGATCGGCGTTGCAATCTGGATTCGTCTGCGGTTGCGCGAAAGCCCGGTGTTTGCGCAACTCGAAGCATCGCGCGAAGTGATTCATGCGCCGATGAAAGCGGTGCTTGCCACCGCGCGTCGTCCGGTGCTGGCCGCGACGTTGATGCGTTTCGCGGAGCAGGGCGGCTCGACTATCTACACCACCGTCGTGATCGCGTTTCTCGGTAGCTTCGTCGCGGCCCGGACCGGTGTTCCGCATGCGCAGCTCGCCGCGGTCGGCACGACTGGTGCGCTGGCGGCAAGCCTGCTGAGCATCATCACGACACCGCTGTTTGGCGCACTGTCGGATCGCGTCGGGCGTCTGACGGTGTATCGCGGCGGCGCGATCTTTCTGCTGCTGTGGTCGCTGCCGTCGTGGTGGATGATCAGTACCGGCGATCCGATATGGGTGAGCGTGGCGATGATCGGCGGTCTTGCATTCGGTGCGAACAGCATGCTCGGCGCGCAGTGCGCGCATTTCACCGAATTGTTCGGCAACCGCTATCGGTACTCCGGTGTGGCGCTCTCGCGCGAACTGGGCGCGGTGTTGTCGGGCGGCATTGCGCCGTTGCTCGGCGTGTACCTGATTGGCCTCGCGGGCGGTGCGTTCTGGGTCATGGGGCTCTACATGGCCGTGCTGTGCGCACTGACGCTGGCCGGTACGTTCCTCTCGACCGAAACGCGCGAGCGCGATCTGACGTTGCTTGGCGATGCGGTAGGCAAGGGAGCGAGCACTACGTAGCGCCACGTAGCGTGCTGCGGCGCGACGCTCCGCCTGTATGATATCGATCGTTCTGCAACGATATCCTGACGGACCTATGTCTGATCTCATGCCGACCATGGCTGACGTCGCGAAGCAAGCCGGCGTATCGAAGATGACCGTATCGCGCGTGCTCGCCGGCCGCGATGTCGCCGCAACGACGCGCGCCCGCGTGCTCGCTGTCATCGAACAGATGGGCTACGTACCCGATGCATCGGCGGGTTCGCTCTCATCGGGACGCTCGCCGTTCATCGTCGCGCTGGTGCCGTCGATGTCGAGCTCCAATTTCTCCGACACCATTCACGGCCTGAACGCCGCAGTCAATACGCATGGCCTGCAACTCCTGCTCGGCGATACCGACTACAGCCCCGATCAGGAAGAGCGGCTGCTGCGCGTGATGCTTGCGCATCGCCCCGAAGGCGTGATGCTCACCGGTTCGTACCACACGAGCGGCACGCGCACGATGCTCGATCGCGCCAAAGTGCCGGTCGTCGAAACATGGGATCTGCCGCGCACGCCGATCCATCAGGCGGTCGGTTTTTCGAATGTGGAAGCGGCGTTCGCGATGATGCGTCATCTGCATGAGCGCGGGTATCGGCGGATCGGTTTTGTCGGCGGTGCGACCCGGCTCGACCGTCGCGGGCTCGACCGGCAGAAGGGGTATCGCGAGGGCTTGCAAACACTCGGCCTCGGCGCGCCGCGCGTGATCGAATACGGCGAGTCGCCGATCACGATGAGCCACGGCGGTGAGGCATTCACACAGTTGCTCGCTGCATGGCCCGACACCGATGCGGTGATGTGCGTGAGCGACATGTCGGCGTTCGGCGTGCTGATGGAGTGCCATCGGCGCGGCATCGCGGTGCCTTCGCGCATGGCCGTGGCAGGATTTGGGGATTTCGAGGTGTCGCGACATTGCTTCCCGCGTATCTCGACGGTATCGGTCGATCCGCTGGCGATCGGCCGGATTGCGGGCGAGATGCTGCTGGCCGCCGCCGATGCGCGCAAACACGGCGCGCCTGCGCAGACGCAGCGGCGCGCGATCGATTTCCAGGTGATCGTGCGCGAAAGTACCTAAGAGGTTCCCGGCGGCGTACGACTCTAATTCCGGTTTCCCTATGAGGGTTGTATTCTGAAACTCATTGGGTTGCGGCGTCGCTTGTTTTAATATGCAACCAATAGCCGCGGCGCTGCGCATCGTACGCAACCGGCATATAGGGTGTTGTACTCACGTTTGAAATGGTGGATGGAATGGCGAAGCGAAAAAGCCTGGCAGACTCGACGTGCCCCGTGGCAAGGGCGCTGGATATCGTCGGCGATCAGTGGTCGATGTTGATCGTGAGGGATGCGTTCGACGGCATTCGCCGCTTCGGCGAATTCGAAGCGAGCCTCGGCATCGCGCGCAACATACTGACCGACCGTTTGCGCAAGCTCGTCGAGCAGCGCGTGCTGGCGCTGGTACCCGCTTCCGATGGTTCCGCGTATCAGGAGTATCTGCTGACTGAGCGCGGCGAGGCGCTCTTTCCCGTCATCGTGATGTTGCGTCAGTGGGGCGAAGCGAACCTGTACCGGCGTGGGGAAAAACATTCGGTGCTGGTCGATCGTGCGAGCGGCCGCGCGCTGCGCAAGGTGCCGTTGATGCGTGACGACGGGTCGTCGGTGGAGCATGAGCAGACTTATGTGCGGAAGCTGCCGGTCAGCTAGCAGGATTGCGGCGACTTCTGTTTTACCGATCGCGCAAGCGTGCGCGATCCGGCCTTTGCGCGCTTTTACCTTTCCATACGCTCTTCCCAGCGGTGTCCCACATTGATATCCACAGCAAATCAATAAACGCGATTTGCTGAATGGAATAACGGCAGGCGACCGACGATACTGGCCGCGACGATGCAGCGCCATCTGCCAGATATCAACATCGGAGACAACGCAACCATGGAAAGGTCCAGGCAAACCCGCGCCGGAACAGCGATCGCAGCAACGTGCCTTCTGATGCTAACCGCGTGTAACGACGACGTGACAGCGCCCGCAGACCCGACCGTGGTACAGACGCAGCAAGGACGCGCAAAAGGCATCGTCGCAAACAACGTGCGCGAGTTTCTCGGCTTGCCCTACGCCGCGCCGCCAACCGGCGCTCTGCGCTGGAAAGCGCCCGCACCGCCGGCTGTCTACACGGCGAGTGTCTACGACGCGTCGCATCTCGCCTCACAGTGCATACAGGGAACGGCAACCGCTCCATCGGGCAGCGAGGATTGCCTGTATCTGAACGTGTACGTACCCGGCACAGCGAGCACGGGCACGAGCCCGGCGCTTCCGGTGTTGTTCTGGATACACGGTGGCGGTTTCATTCTCGGTTCGGGCAACGCAACCGATGGTGCCGCGCTCGCGCAAAAAGCCAATGCGATCGTCGTAACGGTCAACTATCGATTGAACGCACTCGGCTTCCTCGCGCATCCCGCGCTCGCGGCAGAAGACCCGAACGGCGCCACCGGCGACTACGGCATCATGGACCAGGCCGCTGCGATGAGCTGGGTGCAGAAAAACATCGCGGCGTTCGGCGGCGATCCGGCAAGCGTGACGATTTTCGGCGATTCGGCGGGCGGTCATTCAGTCTATGTGCATCTCGCGTCGCCGGGATCGGCGGGATTGTTCGCGCGAGCCATTCCGCAAAGCGGTGGCTTCAGCCGTCAGCAGGAGTCGCTGCAACAGGCCGAAGCGGATGGCGTCAACTATGCGAAGACCTGGGGCTGCACCGACACGACGAGCGCTGCCTGTCTGCGCAGTCTGCCGGCGGCCGCGCTGTTACAGGGCAATCCCTCTGCGTGGTATGCGACGATCGACGGCAAGGTGTTGCCCGCGTCGACGAGTGTTGCGTTCGCGAACGGTCAGTACAACCGTGTGCCGGTGATGTCGGGCTTTACCCAGAACGAGGGTACGTTCTTCGTTTCGGCCGCGTTCGACGCACAAGGTCATCCTGTTACTGCGACCGGCTACGCAGCAGCGATCCAGGGCTTTCTCGGCGTCTCCGGAACGGACACTGCCGCGCTGTATCCAGTCGGTCAGTACGCGTCACCCAGTGCGGCGCTCGCGACGATCGCCGGCGACCGTCTGTTCGTCTGCGACGAACTGCAGGACGGCGACAATCTCGCGAAGTACTCGCCCGCCGTGTACATGTACCGCTTTTCCGATCCTGCGCCGTACAGCGTGAACTCGTTGATCTCGTCGCTGCCGCCGGTCAACCTCGACTATGGTGCGTTCCATTCGTCGGATCTCGACTACTGGTGGCAACTGATTCCGACGCCCACCGCCAACCAGGCGACACTCTCGGATGCGATGACAGCGGCGCTCGCGGCATTCGCGCATTCGGGCAATCCGAACACAGGGAGCACGGTGGCGAACTGGCCGCTCTACACCGCGCAAACGCGCCAGACGCTCGATTTCGGTTACCCGGTGACGAATACCTACGATGCGTACACCGCGCACCAGTGCGGCTTCTGGTACGGGCAAGCGCCTTCGACGGGACTGTAGCCGCAACATCCGCCGGTTCACGCGGGGAAGCCGGCGACTTCGCTCAGGAACAAGACATCGGTTCGCACAGGGGCAAGTGCACGGTCTGGACAAAATTGATACTGGCCGCATTCCCCACATCGAGGCCGCCATGTCAGCCGTGTCCGTTCCATCCCGCTCCCGATGGCCCTATGTGTTCGTCTCGGCGTTTCTTGGCACCGCGATCGAACAGTACGATTTCCTGCTGTACGGCACCGCATCGGCGCTCGTTTTCAGCAAGATCTTCTTCCCGAATCTGGACCCGCTCGCGGGCACCATCGCATCGCTCGGTACCTACGCGGCGGGCTACTTTGCCCGTGGCGCAGGTGCGCTGATCTGCGGTCACTTTGGCGATCGCATCGGCCGCAAGAAGTTGCTGCTTGCGACGCTGCTGGTGATGGGCGTTGCGTCGACCGCTGTCGGTTGCCTGCCCACCTACGCAATGATCGGCCTCTGGGCACCCGTTCTTCTGACTACGCTGCGCGTGTTGCAGGGCTTCGCGATCGGCGGCGAGCAAAGCGGCGCGATCGTGCTCGGCGTCGAAAGCGCCCCGGCGCATCGGCGCGGACTGTATGGCAGCTGGAGCAACTCGGGCAGCTATGGGGGTGCGCTGCTGTCCACGGGTGCATTGCTGCTCACGTCGTTGTTGCCCGAGCCGGCGTTTCTGTCCTGGGGATGGCGCGTGCCGTTCCTGTTCAGCGCGGTGCTCGTCGTGATTGGCCTCGTCGGGCGGGCGAAATTGCCGGAAACGCCCGAATTCAAACAGTTGCAGGCGACCCGTAGCGTGGCGCGCTTTCCGTTGCGCGACCTGCTACGCGATCAGCCGCGTCAGGTACTGATCGTCTTTATGGCGCGGTTCGGCGAGATTACCTGGTCGGTGTTCGTGCTGCTTTTTACTGTCGCCTATGTGACTGTGCAGCTCAAACTGCCGAGGTCGGTGATTCTTGGCGCGGTGATGTCCGGTGCTGCGGTCGGCGTGTTCACGGTGCCGCTGTTTGCCGCGCTGTCGGACCGTATCGGACGCAAGCCGCTGTATCTGTTCGGCCTGCTCGTCTGCGCGCTGTACGTGTGGCCGTACTTCAGCCTGCTGAATACGCGCGACCCGCTACTCATCACGCTCGCGATCGTCGTCGCACTCGGTGTCGTGCATCCGTTGATGTACGGCCCACAAGGCGGCTTCTTCGCCGATATGTTCGACGCGCGCGTGCGTTTCTCCGGCGTATCGATCGGCGCGATCGGGGCGGTGATCGGCGGTGGCATCAACCCGGTGATCTGTTCTTCGCTGCTCGCCCAACGCGGCGGCGATCCCTACGGCGTAGCGTGGTACATCACAGGCAGTGCGTTGTTCGCGGCGTGTTTTGTCGCGTGGACGCCGAAGCGGACAGCGGCACAGTCGACCGGTGCGGAGCCGCATGCGGTGCCGGGTAGTCAGGTGTGATTTTCCAGTGGAGAAACAGCGATGAGTAACGACGAGCGCGACGATCTGAATCGAAGCGTGACCGCACAAATGGACGAGAAACTCGAAGTAGGCACGTGGGACAGCCGACAGAAGCTCGCCCTCGTGTGCCGCATGCTGGCCCACGAAGGGCACTCCGAAACGCTCGCGGGACAGGTGACGGTGCGCCAGTCCGACGGCACGTTTCTGACGACCGCGCTAGCGATCGGCTTC
Source organism: Paraburkholderia megapolitana (assembly GCF_007556815.1). Taxonomy (NCBI): domain Bacteria; kingdom Pseudomonadati; phylum Pseudomonadota; class Betaproteobacteria; order Burkholderiales; family Burkholderiaceae; genus Paraburkholderia; species Paraburkholderia megapolitana. Next base: position 664,066 of record NZ_CP041743.1, on the reverse strand, counting down.
GACGAGGTAACACGCAACAACGTGATCCGGATCGACGACACGATGCGCGTGATCGAGGGCCGCGGCATGGCGAATCCGGCGATCCGCTTTCATCTGTGGATCTACCGGCGCAGACCAGACGTGAACTGCATCGTGCATACGCATCCGCCGTACATCAACGCGCTGTCGATGACCGGCACACCGCTCGAAGTCGCGCACATGGATGCCACGCCGTTCTTCGACGACTGTGCGTTCCTGCGCGAATGGCCGGGTTTGCCGATCGCCGACAGCGAAGGCGAGATCATCTCGGCAGCGCTTGGCACGAAACGCACCATCCTGCTCGCGAATCACGGTTTTCTCGCGGCGACGGCTTCGCTGGAGGAATCGGCTTACATGGCGGTGCTGATCGAACGGGCGGCGCGTGCTCAGTTGCTCGCGCGTTCGGCCGGCGAGATTCGCCGCATCGACGACGCGCGCGCAAAGGAAGCGCACGATTTCCTGCTGCAACCGAGCATCGTCAAGGCGAGCTTTGCGCTGTTCGCGCGGCGCGTGATCAGGCGCGAGCCGGAAGTGCTGTTTTAGGGCGCACGGCGGCAGCGCGTCGTAGGCGGAAAATTTTCTGCGACATAATGGGCGATTGCAACCGCCCGCGGCTATTGCGCCGCAGGCGGCCCACGAGCATCGTTCCAGCAGCGCACGGTGGCGGCTACATCGCAACGCGACACTGCATCCGGGAGCCGCCATGCACGAAAGCGTTCGTTTGAATTTGCCCTATGCACCCGCGCTGCGAGACATGCCGGCTTGCGGCATTGACCAGTTAAAGCACTCGCTGGACGATCTCGTCATGCCCGGCGAGCTTGTGGCCGCACATGACGCGACGGCCGGACCGCTGCGCGCGTGTCGTTTGACGGGCGGCGGCGTGCTCGCCACAGCGCAGCTTGGCCACCAGGAAGTCCGACACGACAGCACCCATCTGCGCGACCTGAGCGGCGACGACGCGATCGTGCTGATCGCACTCGACGGTAAGGGCGTTGTTTCGCAGCAAGGGCGCACGCTGCCATTCGGCAAGGGCGACATCACGTTTCGCCGCGCGCGCATGCCGTCTGTTGCGAGAGTCGACGAACCCGCGAGCCTCGTGATGCTGCGCCTGCCGGTCGCGCGTCTGCTGCGCGATGCGTTGCCGGGTCATTCCGCTTTCCTGCCCGGCCGCGCGGATGCGGCCTCCGGTATCGTCAGGACGATTCATTGCTTCATCGAATCGGCGCTGCCGGGATTCGCGCGAATGAGCGCCGACGCGATCCCTGCGGCCGAAGAGTCGCTGATCGCGTTGCTCGCGGCAGCGTATCTCGAAGCATCGACGCGCAGAGCGGACACAAGGCACACAACGGACACAAGGCACACCGCCGCCGCACGTAACCCGTTGCGCTGGTCGCAACTGAGCGCCTACATCGATGCCACGCTGCGCGACCCGGAGCTAAACGTCGAGTCATGTGCGCAAGCGCTCGGCGTGTCGACCCGTTACGTGCACAAGCTGTTCGAATCGATGGGCACGCAGTATGGCCGCTATGTGCTGCAACAACGTCTTGCGTGCGCCCGCGCCGATCTCGAGAATCCGTTCTGGCACGCGCAGTCGATCGAACGCATCGCGTACCGCAACGGCTTCAACGATCCCGCGCATTTCAGCCGGCGCTTTTGCGCGTGCTTCGGCATGTCGCCGCGCGAATTCCGGCAGCGTACGCGAAGCCAGGCTAGCCTCGCGCACGCACAGTAGCGCGGCCTTTCGACAAGATTCGTCCGTTTAGGCAGCCGGATCGCTCGTACTGTCGTGACCGGTTTCGACGCGTCCGGCAAAACGACGCACAAAGCCGCCGGCTGCCGCCACCGTAAAGTCGTACCACCCGCCGACACTGCCCAGATTCCACGACGGCTCGACCTGCATCTGCGGCGGCACGGCATAGGTCCACGGTCCGTCGGTGCGATACGCATTCGCGGTCACGGTGAAGCTCGCATTTGCAGTGCCGGTATTCATCAACGTCACATACACCGCGTCGTTATTGACGTCGTAGCACACGCGAATTTCCGGATTCGCACCACCCGCCAGCGTCGCGACGTTACCCTGAAACGCCCGATGAAAACCGTTCGGGCCGAGTACCCACAGGTCGTACGCGCCACCGTTATCGCTCACGACGGCCCACGAATCGGAGACTTCCTTGCCCGCCTCAACGGTGTAACGGCGCGGTGTGCGATCGAGATGCAACCGGTCGTACACGTGATACACCGCACCCGCGTTGCCGGTATTGCTGAAAATCAACCACAGGTTGCCGCCCGCGACATCCGCGTTCGCGCTGACATGCAACTCGTACGGTAGCGCTCGCGACGGCCGGGCAAACGGCGTTTGCTTCGGTACCTGCTGCGCGCCCACCGAAGGCACCGGCACCGCGCCCTGGGTGCTTTGCTGGATCGCCTGCTGGTCGGCCTGGCTTTTGGTCGGCGCGGCGATCGACGGAACCGCGCTGCCATTCGGATTGCCGAAGTTGAACGCCGACGTCAGATCGCCGCACACCGCGCGCCGCCATGGGCTGATATTGGATTCGGTCACGCCGAAACGCTGTTCGAGAAAGCGCAGTACCGACGTGTGATCGGAGACCTGCGAGTTGACCCAGCCGCCGCGACTCCAGGGAGACACCACGTACATCGGCACGCGTGGGCCGGGACCGTACGCAAGGCCATCGGGTTTCTCGCTGCCGTCGTTGCCGGGCGGCGTGGGGAAATCGAAGTATTCGTAGCGCGTGTCGACGGTCGATTTGCCCGCATACGTGCCGTCGGCGTTGCGCGTCGGTGCGGCCGGCGGCGGCACGTGATCGAAGAAGCAGTCGTTCTCGTCGAAGTTGACGAAGAGCACGGCCTTGCTCCAGACATCCGGGTTGGCCGTGAGCGCATCGAGCAACTGCTGGATGTACCACGCGCCTTGTCCCGGCGTCGACACACCGGGGTGCTCGCAGTACGCCTGCGGCGTGACGATCCAGCTCACCTGCGGCAACTGGCCCGCGGCGATGTCGTCCTTGAATGCCTGCAGGAATCCACCATCGGGCATCGTGTTACCGATGCCCTTGTAGAGCGGCGCCGTCGCATCGAGTTGCGGCGTATACGGTGCGTCGGGCGAACCGGGTACCGTTTCGTTGACCTTGCGGAACGTCTTGAAACCGGCAAGCGGATTGTCGGTGTAGTTGTCGGGCATGTTTTCGTAGACCTTCCACGACACGCCGGCAGCCTGCAGCCGCTCGGGGTAGGTGGTCCACGTGAGCCCCGTGCTCGACGCGCCGAGGCTGTCCCAACCATCGTTATTGACGACCGACAGGCCCGCGCCGGTCGGTCCATTCGTGCCGGTCCACAGGAAGATCCGGTTTGAGTTGGTGCCGCCGTGCAGCGAGCAATGATAGGCATCGCAGATCGTGAATGCATTGGCGAGCGCGAACTGGAACGAGAGGTCGCTCTGCTGCAGATACCCCATCGATACATCGCCCTTGTACTGCGGCCAGTTTGTCATGCGACCGTTGTTCCATGCGGCGTGCGCGTCGCTCCACGAATGCGCGCCGCCCGCGAGCAGCGCATTGCCCTTCGTGCTGTCGAGATAGAACGGCAAGACCGTTCGCGTACCGTCGCTCTGGTTCCACACGGGGACGCCGCCCGGTTGCGGAATCGTCAGTCGATCGCCGTAACCGCGCACACCCGGTAGCGTGCCGAAGTAATGATCGAAGGAGCGGTTTTCCTGCATCAGGATCACGACGTGCTGTACGTCGTTGATCGTGCCGGTTGCGTTGTTAGCGGGAATCGCGAGCGCACGGCGAATCGCGGGCGGGAATACCGAAACCGCAGCGCTGGCCGCGGCCGCGCGCAGGAAATTACGACGGGTCAATGAAGTCATGTCGGGAGTCGGTTCGCTCGAATGGGACGGATCACGGTGCGCAGCGCAACTGCGTGTTGCTGACCGGCTGGCTCGCGGCGGCGCTAGAAGCTGCGCATGGCGCGGAGGCCGCAGCCGCTGCGGAAGCAGAGGTCGGCGGCGTGACGATCGGCTGCGGCTCGCTGCTGCCGCCCGCGCCGGCTGCGGCATCGCTGCCGCGCGTGGGCGTCGCACCGACGGAACCGCCGTTGCCGCACGCGGCGAGCGTTGCGCACAGCGCCAACGCGAGCGCCGCGCCAGCGAGTTTGGAAAGAGAAAACGGGCGCATGGCGATCTCCATCAATGGATGAGTGTGGAAAGAGGTTTGCCCGAGCCGAAGACCGACTGCAGTTCCGTTTCGGTGAGCACACGGGTCCACAGCGCGAGATCGGCGAACGACTGCACATCGGGTGGCGATGCGCCGCATTGCCCCGCGTGATAGGGCGGTGTGTCCTTGCACGAGTTCATGAAGTAGCGGCCCGTGCCGTCCTCGTTCAGACCGAACACGCCGAGGCCGGGCAGCTTCGTCACGTCGATCGTGATCGCGACGCCAACGCTCTTCTGCTCGCCGAGTACCGGATCGAAGACGTAGGCGTTCATCGTTTTCGCGGCGGTATCGATGCTGAGCGCGAGATAGGTCCAGCGGTTTGCGGTTACGTTCAGGCTGTTAATGTCGTTGCGCACCGAACCGTCGCCGATGTTGAAGCGCACGTTGCAACTGCCGCCCGAGCCGGGGAACAGCCCGATTGCGATGCCTGGGTTTCCACCGGTGTAGTAGTTCTTGTTCGAGAGGATCGGCGTGCCGTTACCGGTCGCGTTCGTACAGGACGTCATGAACCAGAGCCCGAGCGTGAATTGCGCATGCGTCGTGACATCGTTGGTCTGCGTGAGCTTGTAGCCGTCGAAGCCGTTCGTATCGACGATGCTCGTGTCGACCTGCAGCCCCTTGCCGCCGAACGGATCGGCACCGGTAGTCAGCGAGCCGCCGTCGGCGTCGCTTGCCCACGGGCCCATCGTGCTCGTGTTCAGGCGGTCGGTGGGCGGCAGCGTGCCGAACGGGTAGTAGGACGACAGGCTGTTCGTCAGCGTAGTGGCGAGCGCAGGCGGGGGCGGCGGAGGCGGGGGCGGTGCGACATAGTTCGCCTGGGCGATTGTCGAAACCGGTGCACCGTTGGCACCGCCCACGACGACCGCGTAGTTGAACTGGTAGGCACCGCTCGTCGTCAGTCCGAGCTGGCCGTCGGTGTAGGTTGCAGTGCCGGCGGGCAGACTGGCGATCGTGGTGCCGTTGCGCAGTACGTTGATTGCGCCGCTCGCGGGTGCGCTCCACGTCAGGACCACGCTCGTGTGATCTGCGCCCGTCACGCCGAGTAGTTGCGACACCGGTGTCGTGCCGACGAGTGCTCCCCCATCCATCGCGTAGTTCGCGGGTGCGGGCAACGCACCCTGATATTCGAGCACGGTCGGCGCGAGGTCAGCGATATTCGCTCGCTGGTAGAGTGCCGTGAGCGTCGCCGGAGTGCTGCTGTCGCCGAGCAGCCCGTTAGCGGTCTGGTTCAGCGCGACAAAACTGGTTGCCTCGTTGAGAAGCGGCAGGCCATCCGCGCCGCCGGCCGCATTCAGCCCGTGGCTCGCCGTCACGATGATCAGCCAGTTTTCGCCGCTGCGTTTGGCCGTTTCCGCACGCAACGTCCCGAGCGCGGCATCGAGCTGGGTAATCGTGTTCGTGTAGTCGGTTGAAAACCCGGAGTTGAGTGCGGCGTCCTGCGCGGAGTGATACTGCGCGACGACCAGCGTATAGCCGTTGTCGATCAGGCCGAGCGCATTCTGCGTGACACAGCTGTCGACGCTCGCGCAATTCACCACGCTGTCGACGTAGCCCGCATTGCGGTCCGGTGCGAGCAGCGCAACGAGGCCGCTCGAACCGGCCGCGACGCCGGCCTTGCCGCCGTTCGTCGCGCGCAGGGTTTTGAACAGCGTGTCGGCATGCAGCGCCTGGTTCGGCGCATCCGAATTGACCTGATGGCGATTCGCCCACGCGCCGGTAAGCAGGCTGGCCCAACCAGGCGTATCGAGATTTGCCTGCTGGCTCAACGTGTTCACAACCCCACCGCTGTACGCCGGCGCGACCGAGAGTTTGGCCAGATTCGGCAGCGTGCCGTTGGCGATACCTTGTGTCAGCGCGTGCCAGGTGAGCCCGTCGAATTCGACGACGAGCGTCTTGTTGACCACGGCCGCCGCCGGCTGTGAGCCGGCCGCCGGTGTTGGCGCCGAAGCGGCGCCACCAGGCGTCGCCGCCGCCGTTCGCGTGGCCCCCGCATTGACGCCTCCGCTTCCCCCGCATGCACCCAGTGCACCGATTAGAACGACGCCGATTGTGGCGCCCAGCGCCCAGCGCCCATCGACCGATGAACTTCGCCATCGTCTTCTCCCCTTGCCGCTACATTGAACGGAACGCCGCACAGGCTGCGTGCAGCGGCAAGATTAGGTAAGGGCGGTGACTGGGGAATGTCGTTTGGCGCAAATAGACGGATGCGCCTATCAGACTTTTTATGTGCGACTCGCGCGCGAGTCAGCCAGTAGTCCGATAAACGTATCGATCAGCAGGGCTCCTGAACGCGCGCCCAGGTAGTAGACGTATTCGAGCGAAGAGGGCATTTCGCCTTCCAGCGGCAAGACCCGCAGGTCGGGGCTGGCCGGTACTTCGCCGGCCGGCATCAGGCTGCAGCCCATGTCGTGGCGGATCGCCTCGTGGATCGCTTCGCGGCTGCCGATCTCGATCGTCGTCGCGGGACGCACGTCGGCGGCGCGTAGTGCGGATTCGGTGATCTGGCGCGTCATCGAACCGGACTCGCGCAGCAGCAACGTCTGCGTTTTCAGGTCGGCGAGGCTCGCCTTGCCTGCACGCGTGAGCGGATGGTCGCGATGCACGACCAGCACGAGCGAGTCGCACGCGAGAGTCTGACGGACGAGGCGGGGATCGTCGTCGCGCTGCGACGACACGGCGATATCGATGCGGCTGTCGATCAACGCATCGAGCATCTCGCGCGAATTGCCGATCACGACACGGATTTCGGTCGCCGGATAGCGCTGCCGGAATGCGGCGATGCCAGGGAGGATGTAGTACGGCCCCGTCGCACCGACCCACAGCGTGCCCGCGAGCCGGCTGGCGTTGCGCAGGGCAAAGTCGATATCGCGCTCGTTCTGTAGCAGGCGCTGCACCTGCGGCATCAATCCCGCGCCCGCTTCGGTCAACTCGATGCGCCCGCCCCGGCGATGAAACAGCTCCACCTTGTACATCGTTTCCAGTTGCCGGATATGAGCGGTCACCGTCGGCTGGCTGAGCCCGAGTACCTTCGCCGCCACAGTCACACTACCTTGGCGGGCGGCTTCGTAGAACGAATGGAGTAAAGGGGCAAGCATGGCAAGCGGGTGCGAAACGGAGCGCCCATGATATCGGATGCCGGGGAACACACGTCCGCGCCGGCGCCAGGGTCGGCATTGTGCCAAAGCGCGCCTTCCGTAAACGCTACTTTGTTGCGTTATGTTTATAATGCAATCCAGTTGCGATTAAGTGAACCACGGAGCGCTTTATGAATGCACGACTGCCCGTCACGGTGCTGTCCGGTTTCCTCGGTGCCGGCAAGACGACCTTGCTGAACCACATCCTGAACAATCGCGAGGGGCGGCGGGTGGCCGTCATCGTGAACGACATGAGCGAGGTGAATATCGATGCCGCGCTCGTGCGCGACGGCGGCGCCGAACTGTCGCGCACCGACGAGAAACTGGTCGAGATGAGCAACGGCTGTATCTGCTGCACGTTGCGCGAGGATCTGCTGCTGGAGGTGAATCGTCTGGCGAAAGACGGGCGCTTCGATCAACTGGTCATCGAATCGACGGGGATTTCGGAGCCGCTGCCGGTGGCGGAAACGTTTACGTTCGCGGACGAGCAGGGGCAAAGCCTGTCCGACGTCGCCCGGCTCGACACGATGGTGACCGTGGTCGACGCGTTCAATTTCCTGCGCGACTACAGCTCGCACGACAGCCTGCAGGCGCGTGGCGAATCGCTTGGCGAGGAAGACAGGCGGACGGTCGTCGATCTGCTGATCGAGCAGATCGAGTTCTGCGATGTGCTCGTGCTGAACAAGGTCGACCTGATCGACGATGCGGATCGCGAGCGGCTGATCGCCATCCTGCACCGGCTCAATCCGCGGGCGTGCATCGAAATTGCCGAGTTCGGCAAGCTGTCGCTGGACAAGGTGCTCGACACGAAGCTGTTCGATTTCGAGGAAGCGTCGCAGGCACCGGGCTGGCTCAGGGAACTGCGCGGAGAACACACGCCGGAGACCGAGGAATACGGCATCGCGAACTTCGTCTACCGCGCGCGGCGGCCGTTTCATCCGTTGCGTTTCTGGGAACTGGTGGAGCGCGAATGGCCGGGCGTCGTGCGCTCGAAAGGCTTTTTCTGGCTCGCCAGCCGGCCGACCTATGCGGGCACGTGGTCGCAGGCTGGTGGCGTGTGCCGGCACGGTTCCGCAGGCATGTGGTGGGCCGCAGTGCCGAAGGCCTACTGGCCGGAAGACCCGGAAGCGTTGCGTGCGATCGATGCGAGGTGGGACCCGCATGTCGGCGATGCGCGCCAGGAACTGGTGCTGATCGGCATCGACATGGATGAGGCGGCGTTGCGCGAGCGACTCGATGCGTGCCTGCTGAGCGACGCCGAAATGTACGCGGGGCCGTCCGAATGGCTGAAATTCACTGATCCATTCCCGGTCTGGCGCGAGGCACCCGAGGACGCGGACGAAGCGTAATCCCGCCGATGCGCGAGCCCCGCTAGCGGTGCGGATGAACGCAGTTCTTGCAGGTGCCGTGCAGTGTCAGCGACGCCTTCGTGCTATGCGCGCCGCTGCGGTTGACGCGCCGCCCCATCCGGGCGAGCACGTCGGTAAGAGCGGGGTCGCTTGGGAGCGCCGTGACCGAGTGGCATTGATCGCACTCGAAGTAGCCGGCCGCCGATGCATGCGTGAGCGTGTAGCGCGCGACGCGATCCGAGCCCTGAATCTTCGCAATCAGCTCGACCAGGGTGAGCCGATCGAGGATGCGGTATAGCGTGACGCGGTCCACCTTGCCGCTGGGGTTATCTTCGGCGAGTTCCTGAGCGAGGTCTTCGTGGGAGTACGGCTGGCTGGCGGTTTCGAGCCGTTGCAGGACGGCGAGCGTCAGCGCGGTGGAACGTAGCCCTGCGGCCCGCAGGCGTTCCGGCCACGCGGCGGGTGGGGCATTCTTGACTCGGGAAGTGTGTCGTGACGGCATGATTTAAAGCGCGGCTTGCGGTCGGTCAATGATACATCCATCGGTTTGCCCGACAGTCTGTGAGGACCTCGCAGTAGGGTTATGCGCGGCCGCACCCCGCAGCCCGCACCTTGCGCACGGCGATGGTGCGATGCACTAGCGGACTGCACCAAATCTATTCGTAAGGAGACATTCAGGCGCTTCGAAGAAATGCCTGCGATGTCGCATGCCGAAGCGCAGCGCATATCGCATGTGGCCCACGAGCGACTACCTGCATCGGCCCGATCGTCCCACCACACAACGCTATACGTTCTTCCGGGGCGCGGCCCGGCCGCTTCGTCCGGCGCGCACGAAGCGGCCCGTTCAAGGCGTGGCACAGCTATTGCATTTGTCCGTCCCGAGGTCAACGGAGACCTCGACGTATCGGATATCGACTGGCCGCTCGATGTAGCGGCTTTAGGGACAACGGCGTCCCGGATCGCAGAAGCGGATCGAGCAATCGGTCTGCCCGCGCGGTTCGGGGCGCCTTTTTTTTCGCCGGTCGCATGACCGGGTCCGTTGCAAGAGTCATCGCTATCGCCCTGTGAGAGAGACCCATGAGAAACCTGCTGAATTCGCTGAAGAGCGGTAACTGGCGCGCGTTGCTCGCGTGCTTTCTGTATTTCGACACGGGCTTTACGGTGTGGGTGATGTTCGGCCCGCTCGCGCCGTTCATCCACAAAGACATCACGATGTCGCCCGCCGAACTGGGCTTCCTGGTCGCGGTGCCGGTACTGGGCGCCGCGATTCTGCGCGTGACGCTCGGCAATCTTTATCAGGCTTACGACGGCCGGCGCGTTGCGCTGCTCGGGGTGGCGCTGTCGGCTATTCCATCGGTGGTGTTGCTGTTGATGCCGGGCACGCCGTCGTACACCTTGCTGCTGGTGCTCGGCGTGTTTCTCGGTATCGGCGGCGCGAGCTTCGCGGTCGCCCTGCCGATGGCAGGCAGCAACTATCCGCCGAAAGTACAGGGGCTCGTGCTGGGCCTTGCGGCAGCGGGCAACATCGGTGCGGTGCTCGACGGGTTCCTGTTTCCGTCGCTTGCGGATAGTTTCGGCTGGGCGCGTGCGACGGGTGCCGCGTTGCCGTTGCTGGCGCTCGCAGCGGTTGCACTGTTCTTCTGGGCGAAGGATCTGAACCCGAAGACCGGCAGCGCACCGAAAGCGCTGGGCAGTTTCTGCATCACGCTCGTGGGGCTGCTGGCGCTCGTGCTGGCCGTACACGCCGGGCTATTCGGTGCAGGCAAGACGGGGGTGTTGCTGCTGCCGGTACTCGGTGCGCTGCTCGCCATCGCGGTGCTGCCGAAGCACTATCGCGCCGTGCTGGTCGAAGGCGACACGTGGGTTGTGATGCTGGTGTACAGCATCACGTTCGGCGGTTTTGTCGGCATGTCTTCGTATGTCACGACGCTGCTGATCTCGCTGTATCAGATGCCGCGTATCGAAGCAGGGCTCTTCATGTCGCTGCTCGCGTTTATTGGTGCGCTGGTGCGGCCGATCGGCGGTTTCGTCGCCGACCGGATTTCCGGCGTGCGCGCACTGGTGCTGCTGCTCGCGGCCATCTCGATCTGCGACTTCGCGTTTGCCGCGTGGATGCCGCCGCTGCCGGCCGGCATCGCGCTGCTGGTCGTCACCTACGTGTGCTTCGGGCTCGGCAACGGCGCGACGTTCCAGCTCGTACCGCAACGCTGGAAGGGCAAGACCGGCTTGATGTCGGGCATCGTCGGTGCCGCGGGCGGGATCGGTGGGTTCTATCTGCCGGTGATCATGGGTATCGCTAAGGAAAGCACGGGCAGCTATCAGATGGGCTTCGCCACGTTCGGTGTGCTGTCGGCGCTGGCGTTCGCGCTCGTCGTGCTGCATCGTACGCGCTGGCTGCAATGGGCGCTGCCGAAGGAAAGCGTCGTTATTGCCGATACGCCGCTGCAGGGGGCTGCGGTGCGAATGGATGGGAGTGTGTGAGCTGCACTGCCTTCAAGATGCGATGAAACGACGAACGACCCGCTTAGGCGGGTCGTTCGTCATTCAGGTGCGGCGTGTTTACTTCGCCAACGCTTCACGCAACGCACTGTTGGCCTGAGCGATAGCCGCACGTGTCGCTGGAGTATCGGTCAGCGCGTTGAGCATCACGAAGTCGTGGATCGTGCCTTCATAGCGCACCGCCGTCACCCGCACACCGGCCTGCGACAACTTGCGCGCATACGCTTCGCCCTCGTCGCGCAGCACATCGTTCTCGTCGGTGATCACGAGCGCGGGCGGCAAGCCCTTCAGCTCATCGAGTGTCGCGCGCAGCGGCGAAGCGGTGATCTTCGCTCGGTCTGTCACGTTCGGCGCATACGCGTCCCAGAACCACTTCATCGCCGGTCTGGTCAGCCACGGGCCGTTCGCGAATTCGTTGTACGAGCCGTCGTCGAAGTTCGCATCGGTGACCGGATAGAACAGCACCTGGTAGCGCAACGTCGGCCCGCTGCGCTCTTTGGCGAGCAGCGTCACGGCTGCCGTCATATTGCCGCCGACGCTGTCGCCCGCCACTGCAATGCGGTTCGCGTCGATACCAAACTCCTTCGGATGTGCGGCAACGTAGGTCGTGGCAGCGTAGGCCTGTTCGATCGGCACGGGGTACTTCGCTTCCGGCGAACGGTCATAGTCGACGAAGATCACCGCCGCGTGCGCACCGTTTGCAATTTCGCGGATCAGCCGGTCATGCGTGTTTTTGTCGCCGAGCACCCAGCCGCCGCCGTGAAAATACATCACCACGGGCAGCGTGCCGGTCGCGCCTTCAGGCTTCACGATACGCACGGCAACCTTGCCCGTCGGACCAACGGGCAGCACGCGGTCTTCGATCTGCGCCGGCAATTTCGCCACCGGCTGCGCCTGCGCGCTGGCCAGCACGTTACGTGCGTCGGCGGGCGAGAGCGTGTAGATCGGCGGGCCGCCGTGTGCCGCGAGGCTATCGATGAAGGCCTGGGTGACGGGCTCGAGTACCGGCGCCGCATGGGCGCCCGATGCGAGCGTGGTTCCAGTCGCCGCAGCGACGATCAACTTCTTCGCAAACTTCATGATCCTGCTCCTTCAAATGAGGTCGGTGTGCAGTCGGCAGCACATGCTGGTTGCGCCCGTTACACGCATGACTATCTATGTATAGGTAGATAAGCGGAGAAAATAAAACGCCACAAACGGCGGCTGTGATGTTGCGGTGGTGTTACTGCAGAACCAGCTTGACGTCGATGTTGCCGCGCGTCGCATTCGAGTAAGGGCACACGATATGCGCTGCTTCAACGATGCGTTCGGCCTGAGCGCGTTCGATACCCGGCAACGTGATGCGCAGTTCGACTTCGATGCCGAAACCGGTCGGGATCTGGCCGATGCCGACACTGCCGTCCACGGTGGTGGTGGCTGGCAGCGCGATCTTGTCGCGAGCCGCGACGAACTTCATCGCGCCGAGGAAACACGCGGAATAACCCGCGGCGAACAGTTGCTCGGGGTTTGTGCCAACGCCACCGGCACCGCCGAGTTCGCGCGGCGTCGTGAGGGCGACGTCGAGCACGTTATCCGACGAGACTGCACGGCCGTCGCGGCCACCGTTAGCGCGAGCATGAGCACGGTACAAGACTTTTTCGATCGACATGATGTAACTCCAGTTCAAGAGATTGCGATTGATAGTTATCTATTAGTAGATAGACAACCGGCTATAAAAAAACGACCTGCTTGCTGCTTACCGGGCGCGACCAGTGAATCGATCGCGTTCGGGTTATCCAATCCGGACTGAATTGACGACGTCTTCGAGCCGCGCCTTCGAGTGAAACAACCGGCTGGCAAGGACGCTGCCTTGAAACGACGCATACAGTGCGCGCGCCGCGCTTTCCACTTTTCCGTTCACGCGCAGTGTGCCGCGCGCTTCGCCTTCCGCCAGTACTTTGGCGAGCCAGCTTTCGTTGGCCTTGAAAAACGCCTGCACGGCCTGCCGCACGTTTTCGGGCAGCGATTCGATGTCCGCTGCCAGCATGCCGCACAGACAGATCTGATCGCCGTTGCCGAGCACGAGACCAAACTGCTTCGCATAGCGTTCGAGCTTTTTTTCCGGTGCGAGTGACGCATCGATTGCGCGGATCGTGCTCAACACCTCGCTGCTGTATGCATCTACAGCTTCAAGCGCGAGGTCTTCCTTGGTAGGGAAGTAGTAGTGAATGCTCGATGTCTTCACACCCACGAGATCGGCGAGATCCCGGTAGCTGAACCCGTTGTAGCCTCGGGTCATCAGTAAGGTCTGGGCGTGTTGCAGAAGCTGTTCGCGGACGGTTGGCGTTTCCATGAATAGCAGTCTATCTACTGGTCAGTAGATAATCAAGGAGTTTTCAGAAAATATTTCTGTAGCCGGGCGCCTTCGCAGGAGTGTTACGATTCCGTGACCAGGATGTGCACGATGAGGGAGGCTGATATGGCGACGTATGCTATCGATGGCGTTCGCATCAACCCTGTAACCGGCCGCATCACGCATGTGCGCTGGGCGCTCGTCAATCCCAAGACCAACGAATGGCTGTCGCAGCACGACATCGTCGAGGTTGCCGAAGTCGTCAAGGCCATCCGCGCGGGCAATCTCGTGTGGTCGCTGTTCAAGCTCGGCGGCATGAATTTTCTCGGGCCGAAGATCAAGACCGTTGCGCATATGGACGGCAACGACGGCATCGACACCGACATCCCCGACGGCCACATTGAAAAATCCATCGACGATCTACCGCAGGTCTAGCGCCTCGCCGATGTGTGTCCAGATACCGGACGCGCGCTTATTTTTGAAAAGCGGGCGTTCTCGGCTGAGAAACCGAAAAGAATGGATGATAAAATCCGCGCTATATCGGAGATGCATCCCTTGCATAAGGGTTTCACTGGCGAAAGCACGTACCGTACAGCGGACGTGTGTTTCGTAACCCATCAGTCGGTCGCACGCGGTTTCCTGTTCGGGGAAGCGCGCAAGGGATTCATTCGTCCTGCCAGCCACATTTCAGGTAAAGGTTTCGCCGGCAATCGCGAGGCCTTTGTCTTTGCCTTTGTTTATTCGAACGCGTAATCGGCCGATTTCGGCTGACTATTGCGAAAAACCGGTACGTCATGAAACAACAAGCGGAACAACAGGTACTGGATTTCGACGGGCAGGCGCGCGAGCGGCTGATCCAGTGGATCCGGAATCGCATGGAAGAGTTCGACATCACGATGGAAGTCCTGGAAGCGGCGCTTATCGCCGAAGCAGCCAGGCCGAAATATCGCGATGCGTTTGGCAACCGCTGGGATGGTCAGGGCGAGCGGCCCGACTGGTTGCGACGGGCGATCAATGCGGGGCAGGACATCGAACACTTTCGGTGCTGAGCGGCGCGGGCGTTGTGCCTGTTCGATCTGTCGGCTCGATCGACGCAACAGCGCGGCGCACTGCATCACTCCGTTTCGCCGGGCGCGGTTCGAATTCCCCGCCTAAGCCCGGCTGGCAAGACCTGGCACGCCATTAGCCCCAGTAATACCGCGCATAAAAAAACGCCATTTTACGGACTGATATTGGCCACTGATAACTGCACCGTTCCCCGCAGTTCATCCGCCCACTGAGAGGTGCCATGAGTCATCCGGTCCACACCCGCCAGCCGGTCCGCGCGGCCGCTGCCGCATTCATCGGCACCACCGTCGAGTTCTACGACTTCTACGCCTACGCAACTGCCGCCGCCCTCGTGCTCGGCGAAATCTTCTTTCCAGGCACCAACCGTTTTGCGAGCACACTGGCTTCGTTTGCGACGTTCTTCGCGGGATTTGTCGCGCGGCCGTTATCGGGGATGGTGTTCGGCCACCTCGGCGACCGGCTCGGTCGCAAGAAAATGTTGCTGCTGACAATGTTCCTGATGGGCGGCGCAACAACCGGCATCGGCTTGCTGCCGACCTACGCATCGATCGGTGTCTGGGCGCCCGTCATGCTCGTTACGCTGCGCATCGTGCAGGGCATTGCAGCGGGCGGCGAATGGGGCGGGGCGGTGCTGATGTCGAGCGAGCATGCGCCGCAGGGGCGCAAGACTTTCTTCGCATCGTTCCCGCAGATGGGCAGCCCCGCCGGTTTGCTGCTAACGCTGATCGCCTTCCGGCTCGTCACGTCGCTCGATCATGCGAGCTTCGTGTCATGGGGCTGGCGCCTGCCGTTTCTCGCGAGCTTCGTGCTGTTGCTGATCGGCCTCGCGATCCGATTCGGCGTCGAGGAATCGCCCGAGTTCGAACGCGCGCGGGCCGCGGGCAAGCTCGCAGTGGCGCCGGTCAGCGAAGTGCTGCGAACGCATCTGCGGCCGATCCTGCTGGCCGCCGCGGCAACGACAATCGGCGCGGCCGGCTTCTTCTTCACCAATACGTTCATGATCTCGTACGTGACGACGTGGCTGTCGATACCGAAGACGACGATCCTCGATTGCCTGTTCGTCGTGACGATCATTCAGCTGTTGTCGCAGCCGGTGTCCGCGTGGCTGGCGAGTCGTATCGGCGATGCGCGTTTTCTGACGCTGGCCGCGAGCGTGTCGATTTTCACGCCGTATCCGATGTTTCTGCTCGTGAACACGCAGCAACCGGTTGCGATCATCGCGGGTATTTCGCTGGCGGTCGTCACGCTGTCAGCGGTGTATGCGGTGATTGCCGGTTTTATGACAGCGGCGTTTCCGACGCGCTTGCGCTACTCCGGCATTTCAATCGCATACCAGTTATGTGCGACGGTGGCGGCCGGCACGACACCGCTGATCGGCACGATGCTCGCGCAACGCTTCCAGGGGCAATGGGTGCCGCTCGCACTATTTTTTTCGCTGCTGTCGCTGGTCTCGCTTGGTGGCATCATCGGGTTGGCACGTTATCAGCAGAGAGTCGCTTTGCACGGCGACGTTGCTCCCCAGGCGCAAGCCCAGCCTCAAGCTCAGGGATGAAGCGCGTCATATTGTGGATGTGTGTCTGTCACGTGCCACTTTGAAACATCATCAATGGAGACATCGTTCATGAGCGCCACGCTCGCGGCTTCGACCGCACATCGCTACAGCAGCGAAGAATGGGCTGTTCGCTGCGATCTGGCCGCGTTATACCGGCTCGTCGCGCATTTCCGGATGACCGACCTGATCGACACGCACATCACGGCTCGCGTGCCTGGGCCCGAGCACCACTTTCTGATCAACCGCTACGGCGTGCTGTTCCATGAAATGCGTGCGTCGGATCTGGTGAAGATCGACAGCAACGGGCGTGTCGTCGAACCCGATGCGGACGATGAGCAGAACGCCGCGCGCTATCGCGTCAATGCCGCGGGCTTCACGATTCATTCCGCCGTGCATATGGCGCGCGAGGACCTGCACTTCGTCGTGCACACGCATACGTCGGCCGGTTCTGCGGTGTCCGCGCAGAAACAGGGCTTGCTGCCGATCAGCCAGCACGCGCTGAAGTTCTATGGGCACCTCGCTTACCACAACTACGAAGGCATCGCGCTCGATCTCGGCGAACGCGAGCGCTTGATCGCGGACCTCGGCACGCACAACGCGATGATCCTGCGCAATCACGGGTTGCTGGCCGGTGGTGTATCGGCGGGTACGGCGTTTCACGAGATCTATTTTCTCGAGCGCGCCTGCCAGATACAGGTGCAGGCACTGGCGGGCGGCGCGGAATTGAATCCGGTATCGGAGGCGGTGTGCAAGCTGACCGCTGCCCAGTTCCATAGCGACAAGGCGGGCGGCATCATCGATCTCGCGTGGGAAGCGGCGTTGCGGTTGATCGACGATTCCGGTCCTGACTATCGCAGTTGAGCCGTGCCTCTTCGATCTCTGTTCTTGACTTGACGACGACCCCGCACCACCAATGACGCATCTCCTGTTACTCGCCGACAACCTCGACATGTCGCCGCTTGCCGGCCCACTGACCGAACGGCTGCAGCCGTTCGCGCCGAATTTACGCGTGTGCCTGCCCGGCGATCCCGGCGCAGACACCGCGGAAATCGCGGTGTGCTGGAATCCACCGGCCGGCGCGCTCGCAACGCTGCCGCAGCTGCGGCTCGTGCACAGCATCGCAGCAGGAGTCGACAACATCCTCAGCGATCCGACCTTGCCCGATGTGCCGCTGTGCCGTGTCGTCGACCCTGCTCACGCGCAGGGCATGACCGAATTCGTGATGTGGGGCGTGCTGCATTTTCACCGGCACTTCGATGCAGTGCTGGCGAACCAGTCGAAGGCGCTCTGGCGACGTCCGAGACAGATCGACGCGGCGCGACGCCGGATCGGCGTGATGGGGCTCGGTACGCTCGGCGCGCGCGTGGCTACCGAGTTGCATCGCTTCGGTTTCGATGTTCGAGGCTGGTCGCGCGAACGCAAAAGCTTGCCTGGCATCACGACCTTCGGCGCGGATCAATTCACCGGGTTTTGCTCGGACCTGGACCTCGCAGTGTGTCTGCTGCCGCTTACAGAACAAACGCGCGGCATCCTGGGCCGCGCGACCTTCGATGCACTACCGCGCGGCGCACGACTGATTCACGCGGGCCGCGGCGAACACGTGGTGCGTGCGGACCTGCTCGCGGCGCTCGAGGACGGGCAACTCGGCGGCGCGATCGTCGATGTATTCGACACTGAACCGCTGCCGCCCGACGACGCCTACTGGCGCGCATCGAATCTGATCGTGACGCCGCATATGGCGTCGGTGGCGAGCTTCGAATGCATCGGCGAGCAGGTCGCATATAACGTGCAGCAGCTGTTGAGCGGCGGCGCGTTGCGGCATGTGGTGGATCGCAGCAGGGGGTACTGACCGCCGGTTGTTATGCCAACGCCGTCACCGTAATTTCCACCAGCAAGTCCGGCGCGGCCAGCTTCGATTCGACGGTCGCTCGCGTCGGTGCGCAGCCCGGCGCGACCCACGCGTCCCACACCTCGTTCATTCCCGCAAAGTCCCGCTCGATATTCGCCAGCCAGATCTGGGAGGACACCAGCCGCGTCTTGTCGATGCCTGCCTGCGCAAGAAATCCATCGATCTTCGCCAGCACCTGCTGGGTTTGCCCTTTTACATCGAGCGTGCGGTCATTCGAGGTCTGCCCACCGATAAACACCAGCCCCGCCGCTTTCACCACGCGGCTCATCCGTTGATTTGTTTCGATCCTGACAATTTCGCTCATACGATTTCCTTTAGATTAAAAAATAGCGCGCGTGTACGCGACGTTACGAAGATTCAATGCGATGCCTCCGTCGTCTTGCCGAAGCGGTCAATGGCGAAGGCATCGAGCGGCAACGATGCTACACCGTCCATCACCAGTTCTGACACCAGCTTGCCGCAGCCCGGCCCAAGCTGGAACCCGCTCCCGCAGTAACCGAACGTATAGGTCAAATTCGACGCACGCCGACTCGACGAGATGACAGGCAACGCATCGTCGGTGAATGCTTCCACACCAGCCCATGCGCGATTAATCCCGAGATGACGCAGATGCGGAAACAGCTCAACCACCGTATTGGCGCTCTTCACCAGCCTTGCAAAATCCACCTCGCCATGACGCGCCTGCAGATCGGCAATCCCGATCAGCTTGCCGCCGATCACCACGGTCCCGTTATCGAATTGCTTGAACGACAGCGGTCGCCCCGTTGCGCCGAGCGTCGCACGACAGAACGGCGCGACGCGATGCGTGACCATCAGCATCAGTCCTTCTGGATGAACCGGTACCGGCTCGCCGACTTGCTGCGCCAGCTCGCCCGCCCACGCACCGGCTGCAACGACGAGATGCCTAGCCGAAAAAACACCGCGCGGTGTATCGACGACCCAGTGGCTCCCGCGCTGCTCGATCCGCGTTGCCGGCGTGTCTTCGTGAAATTGCGCACCGTGCTTTTGCGCGGCCAGCCGGAACGCGGTCGTCGCTCGAAACGGCAGCGCATAGCCGTCGCGCTCGACCCAGATTCCACCAGTCACATGCGGCGCAAGCGCCGGCTCGAGTTCGCGCACGGTTTCGCGATCGATGATCTTTTCATGCGTGAAACCCTGCGCTTCGAGAAGCGCAACGCGTTCGCGGCATTCATCGAGTTCGGCGTCGGTCTCGGCAATCTTCAACTGTCCCGACGCGACGAAACCCGCATCGTCGCCGATCGTGGCGACGAGGTCGTGCCAGATCTCGCGCGACATCAACGCAAGTGGAATCTCCGGTAGTGGACGCCCGAGCGTGCGCACGCCACCGGCGTTGACACCCGATGCATGACGACCGACATAGTCGGCTTCGAGCACGGTCACCGTCACGCCGCGACGCGCGAGGTGGAACGCGCTGCTCGATCCGTGCAGCCCGCTGCCGATCACCAGGACGTCCGACTCGCGGGTTGCGTGCTCAGTCACCGGCGAGTTCTCCGAGCGTCAGTGGCTTGATCGGCGGACGGATGCGGTAGTAGCCCACTTCGTCGGGCGGCGCGCCGCGGGCTGCGGCGATGACTTCGGTCACGGTCAACCCGCACAGGCGCCCCTGACACGGCCCCATCCCGCAGCGGCCAAACGATTTCGCCTGATTCGGTCCGGCGCAACCGAGCGCCACGAACTGCCGCAACTGGCCCGCTGTGACTTCTTCGCAGCGGCACACGACGACGTCGTCGGCCGGCACGCGATTTTCATCGCGAGGGCGATAGAGGCTATCGAGGAATGGCCGGATGCGCATAACCGCAGCTAGCTCGCGCAGACGTGGGGCAGCGTCGCGATCGCGTGTCGCGGTGTCGATCGCGCCAAGTTGCGCGGCGATGGCGAGCGCGATCACCTCGCCCTGGATCTTCGCCGCCTGTGCTCCGCCGATTCCACCGCCATCGCCAGCGACGAAGATGCCAGGGATATCGAGTTCACCCCACGCATCGGTCTCGGGCCGAAAGCACAATTGCGCGGCGTCCCAACGGTGTGCCGCGCGCAGCGACAGCGTGAACTGCGTGTTCGGTACGACGCCCTGATGCAGCAGAATCAGATTCGCCTCGATTCGCTGCGGCACGCCGCGCACCGAAAAGCGCAGCGCGCGAGCACGTTCGGTTCCGTCGTCGCCGGATGTGCCTTCGACGCGCAGATCGTCGGCGGCTTCGTACATCGGCACGCCGGCATCGCGCAACGTGCGTATCAACTGCAGGCCCTTGCTCAAGAAAGGCCAGGCACGCAACGCGGACAGCATGTGCCGCTTCGCCCGCCAGCGATCCGCGTGACGCGTGGTATCGACAAGCGCGCGAATCGGTACGCCGGCCCGGACGTACTGCCAGCCCAGCAGATACAGCAGCGGTCCACAACCCACGAGAACCGGCGGTTCGGCGGGCACTTCGCCGGCGCTTTTCAGCAGGATCTGTGCGGCACCGGCGCTCATCACGCCGGGCAAGGTCCAGCCGGGAATCGGAAAGGGCCGTTCGAACGCACCGGTTGCGAGGACCACGCGCTTCGCTTCGACGCTGCCCACTTTGCCGTCGCGCAGATAGTGCACCGTACGCTCGCGCGTAACTTGCCAGACCGACGCGTTCGGCAGGTGACGCGCGCCGCAGCGCGCGAACGCGTCGGCGAGTGCTGCACCGGCGCTATAGTCCGCACCGAGAATCTCGCGGCGTTGCGCGTCACTGCGTTCGATCGCGCGATAGATCTGTCCGCCCACAGCATCCTGTTCGTCGAGCAGGATCACCGACAACCCTGCCTGCGCGGCCTGAGTGGCAGCGGCAAGTCCGGCAGGTCCGGCACCGATCACGGCAACATTGACGGCTTCAGTGGCCATGAGCGTTTCCCTCTGCGGATTGTGGCAGACGAAAATCCGCAGGCGGCGGCAGATCGCGCGCACCTTCCTGCGAACGGATGCGCATGCCGTCCTTCACCATGACGAGGCAACTCTGGCGGCTCGGTATGCCGTCGATTTCAACGAGGCATTCAAAACATGCCCCCATCATGCAATACGGTGCACGCGGCGCACCCGATACCGGCGTCGCGCGAAAACGCTGGATGCCGGCCGCGAGCAACGCGGCCGCAACCGAACGACCGCCCGGCACACCCAGCGGCTGGTCATTGAACCAGATGTGGATGGTCGCATCGGCGACAGCGGGCGCGGTCGGCTCAAGCACTCTGAATAGCGGTCTGGAAGTCATGGCGAAACGCAATGTCGGGGTTGGAGAGTGGCGTGCACCGTTTCATAAGATGAGGCGACGAAGCGGCTAATGAGCATGGCTGGCAGTTCGCTCCGCACTGAGAAAACGGCCACCGCGGAACGCGGAGAGTTCGTCGGGAATCGTGCCGCCGGCCACCCACGGCGCGATCCGCATCGCGTGGGCAGCGGCCAGCGTCACGCCGCTATGACAGGTCACGACAAAGGCGCCTGGATACCTTGACGACTGCTCGTAGATCGGCAGACCATCCGGGCTATAGACGCGCAATGCGGCCCACATCCGCACGAGCCGCACATCTTTCAGCAGCGGAAAGCTGCGTATGCCGCGCCGCGCAATGGTCGATAGAACGTCGGTGGTGGTGAAGTCGTTGTAGCCGACTTCTTCCATCGAATCGCCGAACTGCACGGAGCCTTCGTCGGTTTGACGCACGTTGAGCGTCGGGTAATCGAGAAACGGTGCGATGCGTTCGCTGACCAATACCTGTCCGCGATTCGGCGCAACGGGCGCATGCAGTCCGACGTCGGCGGCGAGCGCGCGGTTACCCAGCCCAGCCGCCAGCACGACGCGCGGTGCGTGCCACACGTTCCTCTTGCCGTGCACCGCGAAGCCGCGCGGTTGCGCATCGATGCGCCCGATTTCCTCGCCACCGACAAGCGTCACACCACGTCGCTGCATCGCTTCGTGCAGCGCCCGCAGCAGCTTGAGCGGATTCACGTGACCGTCCATCGGCGTGTAGCTTGCGCCGATCGCCGCAGGGCCGACTGCAGGAATGCGTTCGCGCAATTCGCGTGCATCGAGCATCTGGTAGGGATAATCGCCGCCGAGTTCAGCGCTCAGCGCCGCAAGGCGCGCCTCGCGTTCGACAAGGTCGTCGTCGGAAAAGCACAGATGAAAACCGCCGGGTTGCTTCAGCGATACATCGATGCCGGTTTCCTCGAGCAGCGCTGCGGCGAGCCCTGGCCATTGCTGTGCCGAACTGCGTGTCCAGCGCGCGTACGGCGACACGCCGTAACCTTTTCCTTGCACCCAGACCAGCCCGAAATTGCCGCGCGACGCGCGCAGACCGTTGTCACCCTGGTCCAGCACCGTGACCTTGCGGCCTTCGCGCGCGAGTCCGTAGGCGACTGCGGCGCCTACCAGGCCGCCCCCCACCACCAGCACGTCAGGGCGGCCGGCTGTATTGCCCATCATCGTGTTTCTCCGATCAGGACGCGGTCCAGACCCACCATCCGGTCGAGCACCAGCATCAGGATGACTGTGCCGACGATCATCACGGTCGACACGGAAGCGACCAGCGGATCGATCGTTTGCGCGATCTGGTTGTACATCGCAACCGGTAGCGTGGTCGTACCGGGTGTCGCAACGAAAATGGTCATCGTCAGTTCGTCGAAGCTCTGGATGAAGGACAGCACCCAGCCGCCCGCGACGCCGGTGCGGATCATCGGCAGCACGACGCGGCGAAACGCGGTGAAGCGGCTTGCGCCGCACGACAGCGCCGCGCGCTCCGCATCCCGGTCAAGCCCGACCGCCGACGACAACGCGAGCCGCAGCGCATACGGCAACACGATGATCACGTGCGTCGCGCAGAGCGCCCAGAACGAACCGCCAAGTCCGAGCATGCTGAGAAACCGCAGGAACGCGATGCCGAGCACGACGGCGGGGATCATCATCGGCGAGAGGAAAAAACTGGTCAGCGCGCCGCGCCCCGGGAACCGGTAACGCGCGATTGCCAGTGCCGCCGGCACCGCGAGCGCGACACCGAGTGTCGCCGCGACCAGCGCGAGCCGAACCGAGAGCCAGAATGCATCGACGATCTGGTCGTTGTCGAGAATCGCCCTGAACCAGCGTAGCGAGGCGCCATCGAACGGCAGCGAGATGAAGCCTTTGTCGGTGAACGACACGGCGACCACGACGACGAGCGGCGCCGCGATGAACGTCAGGAACATCGCATTGAACAGCAGGGCGAGGAATCCGTTCTGTTTCATGAGGGTCCCGGATCAATCGAAGATGTGCTTGAGGCGCCGCTCGGCGAGCCGGCTGCAACCCATTACGATCGCCACATTTGCGATCAGCAGGAGCACTGCGATGGTCGCGCCGAGCGGCCAGTTCAAGGTGCCGAGAAATTCGTCGTAGGCGGCCGTGGCAACGACTTTCAGACGCCGCCCACCGATCAGCGCGGGCGTTGCAAATGCCGACGCCGACAGCGCGAAGACGATGATCGAACCGGACAGCACGCCTGGCAGGATCTGCGGCAGCACGACCCGGCGGAATACGCGCCAGGGCGAGCCGCCGAGCGAGCGACCGGCCCATTCCACTTGCGAGTCGAGCTTTTGCAACGTCGCCCATACCGACATCACCATGAACGGCACCAGGACGTGCGTCAGCGCGATCACCACACCGGTCATCGTGAAGACCAGACGGATCGGTTCGGACGTGATGTGAAGCGCGAGCAGCGCGTTGTTCAGGATGCCGTTGTTGCCCAGCAGGATCTGCCAGCCGAGTGTGCGCACGACCACCGAGATCAGCAGCGGACCGAGCACGACCAGCAGACAAAACGATTGCCACGGTCGGCGCATACGCGCGAGCACGATGGTCTCGGGCACGCCGAGTACGACGCACAGTAGCGTCACTGCGAGCGCGAGCACCGCGGTGCGGCCGAAGATCGCGCCGTAGTACGGATCGGTGACGACTTCCAGATAATTTCGCAGCGTGTATGCGGGCAGTGTGCCCTGCGTGTCGCTGAAGACATGAAAGGACAACGCGAGCGTCAACAGCAGCGGAATCAGCAGCAGGCCGCTGAACAGCAGCAACGCAGGGGCCGACAAAAGCCACGGCGCAGCGCCTGCGCGGGCATCGTCAAGCGTGGCCATCGGAGCCCTCCTTCTGCAGCACGCGCAGGTCGTCATCCGACCACGCGATGCCGACCTGCGCATCTTCCGGTGGCGGTGGCAACCCGGTGTTCGGCTGCGAAACGCTGATCTGCCCGAGGCCGGTGTCGACCAGCAGTAACCACTGGTTGCCGGTAAACACGCGCGTGGCGATGCGCCCGGTCGTACGCGCATCGACGGTATCGGTGCTCGCGAGACGAACCTTCTCCGGACGCAGATACACGTTCACCCTGTCGTGCACGTGGCGACCTTCGTGCGGCACCTTGAGCGTGATACCGGCGACCTGTACTTCCGCGCAACGCCCGTTGCTGCGCAACACTTCGCCCTGCAGCAGATTGGTCTTGCCGAGAAAGGTCGACGCGAACGGCGTCGCGGGCCGCTCATACGCTTCAAACGGCGTGCTCAACTGCGCGATCCTGCCGCGCTCCATCACCGCGATGCGGTCGCTCATGGTCATCGCTTCGACCTGATCGTGCGTGACGAGGATGGTCGTAATGCCGAGACGCTTCTGGATCGCCCGCAACTCGATATGCATGTCCTCACGTAGCTTGGCGTCGAGATTGGACATCGGTTCGTCGAGCAGCAGCAGTTGCGGACGGATGGCGAGGGCACGCGCGATCGCGACGCGTTGTCGCTGGCCGCCCGACAGCTCTTTCGGATAGCGGTTGCCGAGACCGCCCAGACGCACCAGTTCGAGTGCCTCGGCGACGCGCTCGGTACGCGCGGCACGCTTCATGTTGCGCATCTCGAGACCGAAGCCGACATTGCCGTCCACTGTCATGTGCGGAAACAGCGCGTAGCTCTGGAACACCACACCCATGCCGCGCTTTTCTGGCCGTTCGTGCGTAATGTCGCGTCCGTCGAGCCGGATCGTGCCGCTGCCCGGCGTGACGAACCCCGCGATCATCTGCAGCGTGGTGGTCTTGCCGCACCCGGACGGACCGAGCAGCGACAGAAACTCGCCGCGCTCCACCTCGAGGTCGATCTGCTCGATCGCGGTGAAGTCGCCGTAACGCTTCGAGATACCGGTGAGTGTCAGAAAGCTCATAGGGGCCTGTGAAAAAGGTGCGACGTGCGTTCTACCCGCGATCGATCAACGTTCGACGCTGCGATTCCAGCGCTCGGTCCATTCGGCGCGATGCGGGTTGATCGTGGCCCAGTCCAGTGCAACCAGTTTTGCAATCTCGCTGGCGCCATAAGGCACGCGTGCCGCCACTTCAGGCGTGAGCTTGACCGTGCTGTTGACCGGGCCGAGACCGATCGCCTGCGCCTGAGTGACCTGTACGTCCGGACTCAAGAGATACTGGACGAACTGCTGCGACAACGCGGGCTGGGCGTTCTCCGCGACCACGCACGCCGCGACCTGCAGCGCAACCGCGCCTTCCTTCGGATAGACGAACTTGAGCGGGAAACCCGTGTTCTGCAGTGCAACCGCGCGGCCGCTTCCATAGGGCGCGAGGATCACGTCGCCGCTTTGCATCAGGCCGTCCATCTCGCCTGGTGTCGGTGCCCAGGACAAAACGTTCGGAGCAATCTGCTTGGCGATCGCCGTGAAACCGGGCTCGATATTCTTTTCGCCGCCACCGTTCATCCGCGCGAGCATGACGAGCGTATGCAATCCATACGTGTTGGTGATCGGCGGTACACCGAGCTTGCCCTTCAGGCGTTTGTCGGTCAGTACGTTCCACGAGTCCGGCGCGGGCAGCCCCATCTTCCTGAACGCCTCGGCGTTGTAGCCGATGCCCGTCGCCACCATGCCGACACCGACCGCAGTCGGGCCGAGACGCGCGAGCGGATACAGGTCTTTCATCACCGGTGCTTCATCGACCTTCGCGCACAGGCCCATCTGCATCGCCTGATACATTGGGCCATCGTCCATCACCGCGACGTTGATCTGTTGATGGCCTTTCTGTGCCTGCAATTTCGCCAGCGTGTCGCTCGAGTTGCCCGCGACGTAAACGATCTTGACGTCATGCGCTTTCTCGAACGCCGGGATGATTTTTTGCCGGTACATGGTCTCGTTCGAACCGCCGACGTTCGCTACGTACAGCGTCGTTTCGGCCTGCGCAAGCAACGGGCCAACCAGCGTCGCTGCGAGACCCAGCGCGACGGCGCGCGGCCGCAAGAACCCACGGGAGGACGCCGAGCGGCGCGGTGGCTGTGCGTGTTCCATATGCGGTTCTCCGGACGAGGCGGGTCGGATGGTTGGGTCGGTGTGGGGGTAGCGCGAATTGATTTTGTTCGTCGCGAGGCATATCGTCCAATACGAATAAAATAACTACCTATACAACCGTGATATGGGTTTCGAGCCATGAATCTGAAGCACATAGAAGCGTTTCGCGCGGTGATGCTGGCCGGCTCGATGACCGCGGCGGCCAAAGAGCTGGTCACGTCGCAGCCCAATATCAGCCGTCTGATCACGCAGCTCGAGCGCGAAACCGGACTGCTGCTGTTTCAGCGCAGCGGCGTCCGGCTGATTCCGACCAGCGAAGGCAATGCCTTTTTCCGCGAAGTGGAGCGCGCGTATGTGGGCCTGCAGGGATTGACCAACGCGGCGGCGCAAATCAAGAACCTGGGCACCGGGCGGTTGCGCATTGCGGCGATGCCGTCGGCGGGTATGACGCTCGTGCCCCATGCGATCCAGCGCTTTCAGGCCTTGTATCCCGACGTCACCGTCTCTTTGCATGTGAATACGTCGGGCACCGTCAATCACTGGACCAGTTCGCAGTTCTGCGATCTCGGTGTTGCGATTTACCGCAGCGAAGCGTCCAGTAGCGAAGTCGAACTGCTATCGAGAGTGGCCGCGGTCTGTGTGCTGCCGGCGGATCATCGGCTGACGAAGAAGGCGTCGCTCAGGCCCAGGGATCTTCAAGGGGAGCCGTTCGTCTCGCTCTGTCATGGGGACGGCACGCGCGCGCAAACGGACGAAGTGTTCGAGCGCGCCGGCGTCGAACGGGTGATGGCAATCGAGGCGCAATACACGGCGATCTGTTGCGAGATGGTGCGTTGCGGCCTGGGCGTGACGCTCGCTCATCCGATCGTCGCGCAGGATTTCATCGGTCCTGGCATTGCGATCCGGCCGTTTTCCCCGGCGGTGATGTTTCCGATTTATCTGTTGTATCCGCCGCACCAGCCGCGCTCGCACCTGACGCAGGAGTTTGTCGAGGTGCTGCGCAAAACCCACGACGACCGGCTTGCCGCGATGGAAAGACCTGAGCGGGGGAATCGCCTGGCTCGTTCGCGGTAGCGCGCCGGGCGATTCAAAGCGGGCTATGGGGGATCGGCAATCGATAACTGGACAGCCTCAGTGGGATTTGCGCCTCATAACCATATTCGCAACGGTTGGTTGAATCGGGCGAAGCGCACGGATAGGATAGACGGTCCGTTTTGGTCTACCCTTTGGTTTTCCCTTTCGTCTGTCCATTTCCTGGACGCGGCCGCCTCGCGTTTCTGCTCGATGCAACCATCCCTTCTTGCCGTTTCCGCCGTATCGAAGCGCTTCGGCGCGACGGTCGCGCTCGAACACGTCGATCTGTCGATCGGTGCCGGCGAGATCGTTGCGTTAATGGGCGCGAACGGCGCGGGCAAGTCGACGCTCGTGAAGATATTAAGCGGTGTATATCGTGCCGACGCGGGCATGTTGTCGCTCGCGGGGCATCCGTTTATGCCCGAATCGACGCAGGCTGCGAAGCGGCTCGGCGTCGCGACCGTGCATCAGTCGATTGCCGACGCGGTCGTGCCGTCGCTGTCGATCGCGGACAACCTGCTGCTCGACCGGTTGTGCGATGGCGCTGGGCCGTGGCGCGCAACGCCCGCTGCGCGTCGGCGTAGTGCCGCGCCGCTGGCGGCGCGCGTTGGGTTGGACGTCGATCTGTCCGCACCGCTTGCTACGCTGCCGCTTGCTGCACAGCAACTCGTGACGCTCGCGCGTGCGCTTGCCGCGCAGCCCGCATTGCTGATTCTCGACGAACCTACTGCGAGCCTCTCTGCGCCGGAAGCCGAGCGTCTGTTTGCGCTGCTCGACACATTGCGCGCGGAAGGTGTCGCGATCCTGCTCGTGTCGCATCGGCTCGGCGATTTACGCCGACTCGCCGATCGTGTCGCGATCGTTCGCGATGGGCGCATCGTTGCCGATCTGCGGCCGCCGATCGATTTCGATGCGGTGGTCGAGACGATGATCGGTCGGCCGTTGCGCAGTCATCTTGTGCGTGGGCCTGATTCCATCGAAACACCGATGTCGCCCAAAATCGCTAAGGCGCATGCGGGATTAACGGGTTTTCACGCGGAGCGTGTGCAGTTGACGCAGCATTCGATTCCATTCGATCTCGATGTGCGCCGCGGCGAAATCGTTGCGATTGCGGGGCCTGTTGGCGGCGGAAAATCGCGATTGGCACGTGCGATCTTCGGAGCGGGCCGGCTCGTTGCGGGTCGCATGTCGCTCGACGGCGCACCGTGGCAACCGCGCTCGCCCGCCGACGCAATTCGTGCCGGCGTGTTTCTCGCCGGCGAAGACCGCTGGCGCACGTCGCTGTTCGCGGACAGCGTGTCGTTTGCGTCGATAGCGGGCACGATCAGCTTTCCGTTTCTACCGCGCTGGTTTCCGCACGGCCGCGTACAACGCGCAGTCGAAGCGCGTGCCGCCTCTGACGCGATCGAACGCTTCGGCATTCGCTGTACTG
The DNA here is from genome assembly GCF_007556815.1 of Paraburkholderia megapolitana. NCBI lineage: Bacteria > Pseudomonadati > Pseudomonadota > Betaproteobacteria > Burkholderiales > Burkholderiaceae > Paraburkholderia > Paraburkholderia megapolitana. Next base: position 635,137 of record NZ_CP041743.1, on the reverse strand, counting down.
GTCCCACCGATCGCCTGACGAAGCTCTCCGGCGGCAATCAGCAAAAAGTTGTGCTCGCGCGCTGGCACGCACAACCCGCGCGGCTGCTGTTACTCGATGAGCCGTTCCAGGGCGTCGACGCGGGCGCGCGAGCCGATATCGTCGATACGTTGCGCGCGCAGGCTCACGAGCGCGCGACCCTCGTCTTCGTCAGCGATCTCGAAGAAGCGTTCGAGATCGCGGATCGCGTCGTGCGCTTCGATCGCGGCACGATCGACCACACCTCTTCTTTCGAACCCGAACTTTCCCCATTGTCATGAAGACCGGCTCACCACGCGTTTCTGAAGCGCATTCGGACCACGACTCCGTTCCGGTCGATGCTGTTCCTGCGCAGGTTCCCGCAGCGCGATCGAAGCTCGCATGGCGCGAATACCTCGAACGCAGCGGCATGCTGATCGTGCTTGCGGTGCTTGTCATCGTGTTCACCGTGAAGGAGCCTGCGTTCCTCAATGTCGACAACCTGTTCAGCATTCTGCAGGCCGTGTCGATTGTTGCGCTGCTCGGCATCGGCGTGACGATTACGCTTGCCGCAGGCGGTTTCGATCTGTCGGTGGGGAGCGTGGCGGCATCCGCGCAGATGGCGGCGAGCTATGTGCTGATCGTCTGGCATGGCAGCGCGCTGGCCGCAGTTGTCGCGTGCGTGGTGCTCGGCGCGGCCGCGGGTCTCTTCAACGGGTTGCTGATCACGCGCCTGCGTGTACCCGATCAGCTTGCTACGCTCGGTACGCTGTTTCTGCTCGCCGGTCTGCAACTGATTCCAACAGGCGGTCGTTCGCTCGCAACCGGTACCGTGTTGCCGGATGGCACCGAAACGACCGGCACATTCCCCGACGCGTTTCTCGCGCTCGGCCGGCTACGTCTGTTCGACGTCGTGCCGGTGCCGGTCGTGCTGCTCGCCGTGTTGACCGTAATCGCATGCATCGTGATGGAGACGACGCGCTGGGGCCGCGTGATCTATGCGATCGGTGGCAATGAAACGGCGGCGCGGCTTGCAGGTGCGCCGACCGCGCGTTACCGGATCGCGGCGTATGTCGCCTCGGGTGTGATCGCGTCGCTTGGCGGTGTGCTGATTGCTGCGCGCGTGGGACGCGGCGACGTCAGCGCCGGTCATTCGATGTTGCTCGACGCCGTGGCGGCAGCGCTTGTCGGTTACGCGGTGTGGGGGGCGAAACGGCCCAATGTGTTCGGGACGGTGGTGGGCGCGGTGTTCGTCGGTGTGCTGCTCAACGGCCTGACGATGCTGAACGCGCCGTACTACATGCAGGATTTCATCAAGGGCGTGTTGCTGGTCGGCGCGTTGGCTTTTACGTTTAGCGTAGGGCGCGATACGACGCAGCGGACGTAATACGTAGAGCGATTGGCGTCATGCGTACCGCCCATGCCGCTGCGCAAAACTCACTGCAAGCACCGCGAAAATCAACGCACCGGTAGCCACCTGCTGCCAGTAGAAATTCCAGCCAATCAGCAGTAGCCCATTTGCAACGAGGCTCAGCAGCAACACGCCGAGTAACGTACCCGCCACACCGGGACGACGCGTCGGCGACAGCGTCGTCCCGATGAACGTCGCACCGATCGCGTTCAGCAGGTACGCGTTGCCCGCTTGCGGCACATACGCCTTCACGGTCGATGACAGCAACAACCCAACCACACCATAGATCAACGCACTCGCGACAAAGATCGCGCCACCGAGGGCCGCTACCGGCAAGCCGGAATAGCGCGCGACACCCGGCTGTGCACCGAGTGCAGCGATCTGCCGGCCGAACACCGAATGCGCGAGCGTGACATGCACGGCGAGTGCGAGGACGATCACGATCCACAGCGGCACCGGCAGACCGGCGAACGTGCCGTGCGCGAGCGCACTGAACAGCGGCGGCAGCGCGACGTTCAGCAGATAGATGGGCTGGCCGCCATCGGTGGCCAGTTGCTGCGCAGTCTGCCCGATGAACAGCGTACCGAGCGTCGCGAGAAACGGCGCGATACCAAGCCGTGCGATCAGCACACCGTTGAACGCGCCGACCAGCAGCGCCGCGCCGAGGCCACCGAGCGCAGCCGGCAGCACGCTGACGTGATGCGCGCTGAGCAGCACGAATACCAGGCTCGCGATATCGATAGACGTGCCGAGCGACAGATCGATCGCGCCGAGCGACAGCGCGAGCGTCATGCCGAGCGCGGCGATGGCGAGCAGCGCGAAATTGTTCAGCAGCACATCGGCGAAGTTGTCGACACGCGCGAAACCGGGCGCATAGATCGCGAAGAAGACGATCACGACGGCGAGTGCGCCGACCAGCGCGAAGCGCTGCAGACGGGCGAGTGTGTCAATCATGAGCATCGCTCCCGGCATGACGCCGCCGCACGAACGCAGTGGTGGCGACGACGAACAGGATCAGCGCGCCTTCGACACCGTTGACCCAATAGCTCGACACATTGTCGAGTTGAAAGCCGTTGCCGATCATGCCGATGAACAGGACCGCCAGCAACGTGCCGGGAATGGTCGGCACGAGCCGCCGCGAGAACACCGCACCGAGCAACGCTGCGGCTACGACCGCAAGCAGGTTCTCGCCGGCACCGGGTGCGCTACCGCTCAGCAGCGACGATGAAACCAGGGCGGCGAGCGCCGCTGCGAGACCGCCCAGTACATAGCTGCCCGCGAGGTAACCGTTTGTACGCAGGCCAGCGGCGCGCGCAGCGTCGCGATGAGCACCGGTTGCATGCAGTCGCAGGCCGAACGGTGTGTAGTGAATCAACACCGTGAACGCTGCCGAGACGACTACGAGCGCGTAAGCCACGACCGGAATATCGAACGGCCCGTTGTCGAGCAGGAACGCAAGCAACGGGCTTGCCGCCGGTACCGACGTGTTCTGCGTCAACACCAGCTCGAAGCCGGCACAGAGATTCATCGTGGTTAGCGTGGCGAGCAGCGGGTAGATCCGCAGCACCACCACCGCGAACGCATTGAGCGCGCCGACGCTTGCGCCGGCGACGAATGTGAGCAGCAACGCCACAACGGGACTCGCACCGTCGCGCAGCGCGACCGCATAGACCGCGGCACACAAACCAAGATTGGCTGCCATCGACAGATCGAGCCCACCGCGGATCGGGTCCGCTCCACCGCCGATCAGCACGACTGTCAAGCCAAGCGCGAGTATTCCGACCACGGCCGACTGCTGGAACACATTGGCCAGATTGGCGAGCGTTAGAAACAGCGGCGAACTTAGTGCGAAACCGGCGAACACCGCGGCGAACGCGAGCGCCGCGCCGCTGCGCAACCACCATTGCGGATCGCCGAAACGGATCGAGGATGCGGGCAAACGTTCGCGCGTACCCGCGGCATCGAGTACCTTGCTCATGCGGCAAGCTCCTCGTCAGTCGATGTAGTTCGTGCACCCGCGGCCCATGCGAGCACCTGGCGGCTGTCGGTCTCGCGCGAGACCAGTTCGCGGACGAGCCGGCCGCGCGCCATCACGAGCACGCGGTCGGTGATATCGAGTAGTTCGAGCAGATCGCTGGAAAACAGCAGGACCGCAGCACCTTCGCGTGCCAGCCGATCTAGCAGCCGGTAGATCTCCGCCTTCGCACCGACGTCGACGCCAACCGTCGGCTCGTCGAGCAGATAGACGACGGACGCACGCGTCGAGCCGCGACTGAGCCACTTTGCCAGCGCGACCTTCTGCTGGTTGCCGCCCGACAGCGTGCGTACCGGCGCCTCGATGCCTGGCGCGCGCACTGCAAGCGTTTCGATCAGTTGCTGCACCGCTTGCGTCTCACGACGCCGTGCGAGCCAACCGAAGCGGCTAAATCGCGCGAGACTCGCAAGTGTCGTGTTTTCGCGCACTGACAGCGCCGGTGCGACGCCATGCGCGCGGCGATCTTCCGGAACGAATGCGATGCCCGCACGTACCGCATCGAGTGGCCGTCGCAGCCGCACCTCGCGACCGTCGATCTCGATACTGCCGCGCACACCGCGTTCCAGACCGAACAGGCTGCGTACGACGTTCTTGCCGCCGGAACCGAGCAAACCCGTCACGCCGACTATCTCGCCGCGGCGCAGGTCGAATGACACGTCGTCGAAGCGTTGCGGTGCGGCGAGACCGCGTACGCGCAGCACGACATCGCCGGGCGGACGCGTGGCGGTGGCAGCACGCGCTGAGGGCTGCGTACCGATCATCGCGGCGACCAGTGCATCGGCCGGTGTGGTGCGTGCGTCGACGTGCTCGACATCGACACCATCGCGCAGCACGGTGACGCGATCGCAGACTGCGGCGATCTCGTTCAGATAGTGCGAGACGTACAGGATCGTCAGGCCGCGCTCGCGCAGACGGCGAATCGTGTCGAGCAACCGGTCGACTTCACGACTGACCAGCGCCGCGGTCGGTTCGTCGAAAACCAGAATGCGCGGCTCGCGCATCAGTGCACGTGTGATCTGTACGATCTGCTGTTCCGCGACGCTCAGGTCGCCGATCAGCCGGCGCGGATCGATTTCGACGCCGAAGTGTGCAAGCAGCGCAGCACGCGCATCGCGCTGCATGCGACGCGGCGCGAGCAGGCGCAGTGTACCGGCGGCACGCGGCCCGACAGCGCGTTCGTCACCGAGCAGTAGTGCTTCGGCGACCGTGAAGGTCGGCGGAAGCAGACGCTCCTGATGAATGAAACCGAGCGCCGCGTGACGATCGCGATGCGTCGTCGCCGCCGGTTGCTCGATACCGTCGATAGATAGCGTGCCCGAATCCGCTGTGTGGATGCCCGCCAGAATCTTGATCAGCGTCGACTTGCCCGCGCCGTTCTGGCCGATCAGTCCGTGCACGGTACCGCGCGCGACCTCGAGCGATGCACCGCGCAGCGCCGGCACACCGTCGAAGTGTTTGACGATGTCGTGCAGGGCGAGCGCGGGCGGGTGACGCGTCTTGCTCATTTACTTCGCGCCAAGCTGACCAAGCGTCTGCTGCGCGGTGCCCGCGTTGTCCTTGGTGACGAGCAGCGATGGTACATACGTGTACGGCGCGAGCGTATGGTCGCCGGCAAGATAGCGTGCGACGTTATCGATGGCGGTCTTGCCGATCAGCGCCGGTTGCTGCGCGACGACTGCCGCCGCGCTCGACTTCGGATCTTTGACAAGCGTCACGACATCGGGACTACCGTCCACCGCATAGGTTTTGATCTCGCTGCGACCGGCGGCGTCCACGGCCTGCGTCGCGCCGACCTGCGGCACGTCCCAGGCAGCCCAGATCGCGGCGATCTGTCCTTTCGGGTATTTGCCAAGCAACTGGCTCACCTGCGCATAGGCGCTCTGCACGGTGTTCGGAATCACATCGCGCAGTTCGGGCTGGAGGATATGCACCTTCGGGTAGAACTTCAGCACTTCCTTCAACTGGTCATAGCGGATCGCACAGACCGGCACGCCATAGAAACCGTTGAAGACAAGAATATTGCCCTCGCCGTGAATGTCGTTGACGAGCTTCAGCGCGAGCTGCTCGCCGATAAAGAAATTGTCGGAGGTCGTGACGTTCAGGCTCGACGGCGATGCGGTATCGATCGTGAAGAGCGGGATGCCGGCTTGGCGGATTTTTTGCAGCCACGGTTCGAGTACCGACGCGGTGCCGAGTTGCTCGACGATCGCATCGGGCTTCTGTGCGATCAGCGTCTGGATCTGCGCGATCTGCCGGTTGTCGTTGCGGACTGCGTCGAGTGCGATCGGGGTGCCGCCGAGGCGTTTCACTTCATCCACTGCGCCTTGATATGCCTTCAGGTCCCAGTAGTGATCGGTGCCGGCCACGGTGATGCCGATGCGTTTTCCTTTGAGCGAGGGGATCGCAGCATCGTTGCCTTGCGCCTGGGCGGCATGCGGTACGACGGCGGTGAAAAAAACAAACAAAGCGGCAGCAGCAAGCGAGGCAAGGGGAATGTGCGAGCGTGTCATGTCGAAAGAAACGAAAGACGGTCGAACGCGGTGCGCGTCGGGACCCGGAAAATGGGAAAGGAGAGAGGCAGCGGGCGCTGCCGGTCTCGCCGACTCTAATGCAACTCACATCGCTGCTGAAACATCGATTCGGACTATCGATATGACGGCCGCGGCGTAGTACTCGATGCTGTCTGGATCTGCTTGCCAGCCGAAGGAATATTCATTGCCGAAACCCTCAGTTTGCGCACGCCATGCCCGCTGATAGATTGTGCGCACAGTCACTACAGCGGAGATTTGCATGGCCGAGCTCGACGAAACGGCTTTGTCGCAACCGGCGCAAGCCGATACTCAACACACGGCGCGTGTGATTGCAGACGATGCCGACGCTATAGCAGCGGCGCACGCGCTTGCACAGCGACTCGCCAAGGAAGCAGCCGTGCGCGATCGCGAACGTCGGTTGCCGCATGAAGAAATCGAATGGTTCTCGCAATCGGGGCTGTGGGCGATCACGGTGCCGAAGGTATACGGCGGCGCAGGCGTGTCGTTCGTGACGCTGACCGAGGTCGTAAAGATCGTTGCAGCAGCCGATCCGTCGCTCGGACAGTTGCCGCAGAATCACTATGGGCTCGTCGACGTGATCTCGTTGACCGGGACCGATGAGCAGAAACGCTATTTCTTCGGCGAGATCCTGAGTGGGAAGCGCTTCGGCAACGGTTTCTCGGAGAAGGGCACGAAGCACGTGCTCGATTTGAAGACCCGCGTGCGGCGTGACGGCGACGACTATGTGGTGGACGGCACGAAGTTCTATTCGACCGGCGCGCTGTTTGCGCACTATGTACCGGTGCTCGGACTCGATGACGATCGCAAGGGTTGGCTCGCTTACATCCCGAAGGGCACGCCGGGGTTGACGGTGATCGACGACTGGTCGGGTTTCGGTCAGCGCACCACGGCAAGCGGCACGGTCGTGCTGGATAGCGTGCGTGTGCCCGCTTCGCATGTGTTTCCCGCGCATCGTGTGTCGGATTTTCCGACGCTGAATGGGCCGATTTCGCAGATCATCCAGGCCGCGATCGATGCAGGCATCGCACATGCCGCGATTGAAGACACACTGACGTTCGTGCGCACACGTTCGCGACCGTGGATCGATAGCGGAGTGGAGCGCGCAGCCGACGATCCGTTGACCGTGCGCGAGATCGGCCATCTGCACATCCAGCTTCACGCGGCCGATGCGTTGCTCGAACGCGCTGCACGTACGCTCGATGCGATTGCCGCGCAACCCGAGGTCAGCGAAGACGACGTCGCGCGCGCTTCGGTGGCGGTCGGCGAAGCGAAGGTGCTGACCACCGAGATCGCGTTGCTCGCGAGCGAGAAGCTGTTCGAACTGGCCGGCACGCAATCGACGTTGAGCGAACACAACCTCGATCGTCACTGGCGCAATGCGCGCACGCATACGCTGCACGACCCGGTGCGCTGGAAGTATCACCTCGTCGGCAACTACTATCTGAACGGCGTCAAACCGGCGCGTCATCCGTGGAATTGACGTCATGAGCGCATTGCCAGATTCAGTGGCGCGTGGCAAGCGCGTCGCAACGCGTATCGAGAGCGACCAGCAGGCACTCGACATTGCCCGTGCGCTCGCGCCCACGTTCGCCGAAGGTGCCGCCGAACGCGATCGCGAGCGTCGCTTGCCGTTCGATGAAATCGAAGCGTATTCGGCGAGCGGTTTGTGGGGCATCGCGGTACCGCGCGAATATGGCGGCGCGCAGGTATCGTTTGCGACACTCGCGGAGGTCACGGCGATCATCTCCGCTGCCGACCCGGCACTCGGCCAGATTCCGCAAAACCATTTCTTCATGCTCGATGTGCTGCGTGTGAACGGTACACGCGAGCAACAGGCGTTTTATTTCGAACGTGCGCTGGCGGGCGACCGCTTTGGCAACGCGTTGTCCGAACGCGGCACGAAGACAGTGCGCGACTATCGAACCACGCTGACACCGGAAGGCGCCGGTTTCCGGATCAACGGTACGAAGTTCTATTCGACCGGTGCGCTGTTTGCGCAATGGATTCCGGTGGTCGCGAAAGCGGCCGACGACACGCTGTACGTCGCCTTCACGGCAGCGGACACGCCGGGCCTGTCGGTCATCGACGACTGGTCGAGCTTCGGACAGCGCACCACGGGCAGTGGCACGACGGTACTCGATAACGTGTACGTCGATGCCGCAGCCGTGGTGCCGTACAGCACCGCATTCGATGCACGCCCGACTACGGTCGGCCCGCTCGGACAGTTGATCCATGCCGCCGTCGATCTCGGCATCGCACGTGCAGCGTTTGCCGACGCGCGGCGCTTCGTGCGCGAGCGGTCGAGACCGTGGGTCGACAGCGGGGTAGAACGCGCAAGCGACGATCCGCTCACGCTCGAACTGTTCGGCAAGCTTGCGCTGCAGCTCGATGCAGCGGATGCGCTGCTCGAACGCGCAGGCCGCAGCGTCGATGTAGCGGTCGCACAGTCCGACGAGCGTACGGTGGCGGCCGCATCGATTGCAGTGGCGAAGGCGCGCGCCGCGACAACCGAGATCGCGCTGCAAGCTTCGACAAGACTGCTCGAACTAGCCGGTACCCAGGCGACGTTGCGCGAACACAACCTCGATCGCCACTGGCGCAACGCGCGCACGCATACGCTGCACGATCCGGTGCGCTGGAAGTACATCGCGCTCGGCAATTACTATCTGAACGACACGCTGCCGCCGCGTCACGGCGCGTTGTAACGCGCCGCGTTTTCGTTCCGAATTTTCGTTCGCTTTACTCCAGGATTTCGACGATGACGAGACAGATCCGCCTCAACGCGTTCGACATGAACTGCGTCGGGCACCAATCGCCGGGCTTGTGGGCGCATCCACGCGATACATCGTGGCGCTACAAACACCTCGACTACTGGACGGACCTCGCGAAGCTGCTCGAGCGCGGCAAGTTCGATGGTTTGTTTATCGCCGACGTACTCGGTATCTACGATGTGTACCAGGGCAACGGCGAGGCGGCGATTCGCCAGGCCGCGCAGGTGCCCGTCAACGATCCGGTGCTGCTCGTCTCTGCGATGGCCAACGTGACCGAGCATCTTGGCTTTGGCGTGACGTGTTCGCTGTCGTACGAACATCCTTATCCGTTCGCGCGTCGCATGTCGACACTCGACCACCTCACCAACGGACGAGTCGGCTGGAACATCGTCACGTCGTATCTGGACAGCGCGGCGCGCAACGTCGGCTTGCCGAGCCAGGCGAATCACGACGAACGCTATGCGCTTGCCGAAGAGTATCTGGAGGTTTGCTACAAGCTGTGGGAATCGTCGTGGGAAGACGATGCGGTGGTGCGCGATGCGGCACGGCAGGTGTTTACCGAGCCGTCGAAGGTGCATCCGATCGGGCATCGCGGCACCTACTTCGACGTGCCCGGCATCCACTTGTGCGAGCCGTCGCCGCAGCGCACACCGGTGCTGTATCAGGCGGGTGCGTCGAAACGCGGCAAGGACTTCGCGGCACAGCACGCGGAATGTATCTTCATAGCAGCACCGTCACGCACGATCTTGAAGAATTTCGTCGCCGATATCCGTGCACGCGTGAAGTCGTTCGGTCGCGATCCTCACGACGTATTGATTTTCAACCTGCATACGGTGATCACCGGCAACACCGCCGCCGAAGCGCACGCGAAGCACGCCGACTATCGCCGCTATGCAAGCGACGAAGGCGCGCTTGCGCTGATGTCCGGCTGGACCGGCATCGATCTGTCGAAGTACGGGCTCGACGAGCCGCTGCGGCATATCGAAAGCAATGCGGTGCAGTCGGCGGTGGAGGCATTGTCGAGCGCGGACCCGACGCGCGTGTGGACCGTGCGCGAGATTGCGAAGTGGGGCGGCATAGGCGGGCTGGGCCCGCTGTCGGTGGGCGATCCGCGCGAAATCGCCGATGAACTGCAGTCGTGGGTCGACGAGACCGATGTCGACGGTTTCAATCTTGCGTATGCGCTGACGCACGAAACGTTCAGCGATTTCGTCGATCTGGTGGTGCCGGAATTGCAGCGCCGCGGTGTCTACAAGACCGACTATGCTGAAGGCACACTGCGCGAAAAATTGCACGGCGGCGGCGCGCGGCTTACCGGACTGCATCCGGGCGCGAGCTATCGCGCGGCACATGCCGCACACGAGTGAAGATTTTTATCGCTTCACTCGTTCATGAATGTGAACTTCACGGGCCGTTCGCAGCGGCCAGAAAATAGAAAAGGACTTTCGATGAGATCGCTTGTTCATGCTGCGCGCTGTGTGCGTGCATCGCGGCCTATCGCCGCCGCGCTAGCCGTATTGGCCACGTTCCTTGTAACAACCGCGGCGAATGTTGCGAATGCCGAACCACTGAAAGGCGCACCTGCGCCGTTCGACAAAGGCGGCGTAAAGGTCGCACTGGTCAACTATCTGTCGACCGGCGATTTCTTCCAGGCCTATGAAGCGGGCGCGCAGAAACAGGCCAAAGCGCTCGGCATCGATCTGCGCATTTACGAAGGGCGCCAGGACGCTGCGGAGCAGCGCGAGCAGATCCAGCAGGCGATCAGCCTTGGCGTATCGGCGATCATCGTCAATCACGGTTTGCCCGAATCGCTGAAGGACGTCGTTCAGCGAGCACTCGATAAAGGTATCAAGGTCGTCGCTTTCGACGTCGATCTGAACAACCCGAAGGTGCCGCAGATCGAACAGAGCGATCGCGATCTGGCGACGCTGCTGCTCGATCAGGCGGTCAAGGACAACGGCGATGCATTCGCCGCGGGCTATGTCTATGTGGCGGGTTTCGCGCCGCTGGACCGGCGCGATGCGGTATGGCGTAGTTTCAAGGAAGCGCATCCGAAGGTGCAGGAGAAAGCGCGCTGGGGCACGGTCGACAATCCGATTGCGCAATCGGTGGCGAATCAGGCCGCGGCTGCGTATCGCGCGCACCCCGATATCCGCGTCGTGTTCGCACCGTATGACGAGTTCGCGCGCGGCGCAAAACTCGCCGCTGACGAAGCCAAACTGTCGACGAAAATCCGCATCTACAGCGCCGATATTTCAACCGCCGATATCGAAGCGATCCGCGCACCGGGTAGCGCGTGGGTTGCAACTGCGGCGACCAATCCAGCCGTGGTCGGCGCGGTATCGGTGCGGGCGGCGGCGCTGCTGGTGGCGGGGCAGAATCCGGGCGCCCACATCGCCGTGCGGCCCGCGTTGATCACTCGTGACGACCTCGTCAAGAACGACATCCACACGATCGCCGAACTCGGCGCGAAATTTCCGGCGTTCCGCACGAGCGATGCGGCGCAGGCGGCGTGGATTCCGGTGGCGGATTGAGCGTACAGAGCGTCGCGCTTCAGCGCTTCCCGCGCGAACGCTCTGCCGTCTGACGGCGACGTTTTTTCCGCCGCGCCGGGCCTGTCGATGCGCGCACAACCAGTACAGGCACCGGCGCAATCTGCATCGGTGCGTTACCGCCGGCCTTGCCGTCGATCAACGCTTCCAGCAATTCAACCGCGAGCGTCGCAGCAGCTTCAGTCGGCACCGCAACCGTCGACAACCCCGGCCGCGATTCACGTGCCAGCTGAATATCAGTGATGCCGATCACCGAGATGTCTTCAGGAATACGCAGCCCGCGATCGGCAGCGGCATGCATTGCGCCGAGCGCTGGCAGGTCGTTGGTTGCGAAGATTGCGGTGAGGTCCGGGTGTTCGTCGAGCAACTGCACAGCAGCCTGATAACCGCCTTGCACGGAGTCGGTGGTGAAGCGCACTTCGCTATCGGGATGCGCGACGTTCTCTAACTTCAACGTCGCGCAGAAACCCTCATAGCGCGGCGCCTGCACGCCATCTAGTCCGCCGGCGAGAATCGCACCGATCCGCCGATGCCCCAACTCCAGCAGATGATGCGCGGCGAGCGCACCGGCTGCGGCGAAATCGACGGCGATACACGGAATACCGGGCGGCGTTTCCGGCCGTTCCCACAAACACAGCACGACCGGTGTGCCGCGTGCCTGGGTCTTGCGCAGTACTTCGAAATCGACTTTCGCATTCATCACGAGCATGCCTTCGGACAACGTCCCCGCAATCTGATCGAGGTACGCACGCAGCATGACGGGGTCTTCGTTGGTATTGCACACGATCAGGAAGCGTCCGCTGCGTCGCGCTGCGCGCTCGGCGGCGAGCGCGAACTCCGGATAAAACGGATTCGCGATGCTCGAGACCATCAGCGCGAGCGTCGGCGTGCTGCCCTCCGCCAGTGCGCGTGCAGTCAGATGCGGACGATAGTCGAGCGCCGCGACCGCTTCAAGCACACGCTCGCGCGTGGCCGCACCGACCTTGCCGCGCTGACGCAGCACATTCGATACGGTGGCCGGCGTGACGCCGGCGCGTTGCGCGACTTCCATCAGAGTGGTCATCGATGCTTTGGGTCGTGTGAGGATGAATGCGCCGGCGAATCAAGGTCGGCGCAACTGTCGCAAGCATGCGGTCGGGCTGCAAGTTTCGGCAGGGGTGTCCACATTTCGGGATAACTTCCCGGTATTTGCATGATTTCGTGGACCTCGTTAGATTTCGTCCCAAGGTAGCAAGAACATCACGACGGAGACGGCCGGACAGTAGCGATCCAGACACGGATCGTTTTTTCTACGGCACGAGGTTAAGCGCTTAACTTCCATGTGTCTCCGAGGGAAAATACGGAGACGTCGGGCATGGCGAGCATTTCGTTACGATCGGTTCAGAAGGCATATGGCGACCATGCGGCGGTTATTCGCGACGTCGATCTCGAGATCGGCGAGCACGAGTTCTGCGTATTTCTCGGTCCATCGGGTTGCGGCAAGTCGACGCTGCTGCGCATGATCGCCGGCCTCGAAGACATCACCGATGGCGATCTGTTGATCGACGGCAAGCTCGTCAACGATGTGCCCGCCGCGCAGCGCGGTGTGGCGATGGTGTTTCAGAGCTATGCGCTGTTTCCGCACATGACCGTGTACGAGAACATGGCGTTCGGCCTCACGCTCGCGAAGACGCCGAAAGACGTGATCGATCGCAAGGTTCGCGAAGCGGCGCGCGTGCTGCAACTCGAGGCGCTGCTGGAGCGGCGTCCGAAGGCGCTCTCGGGCGGGCAGCGGCAACGCGTGGCGATCGGCCGCGCGATCGTGCGTAGCCCGGGCGTGTTTTTGTTCGACGAGCCGCTGTCCAATCTCGATGCGACGCTGCGTGGCCAGACGCGCGTGGAGATTGCGCGTCTGCATAAGCAGTTCGACAAGGCGAGCGTTGTCTATGTCACGCACGATCAGATCGAAGCGATGACGCTCGCCGACAAGATCGTGCTGCTACATGCGGGCGCCGATACCGCGAAGTACGGCAGCATCGCGCAGATCGGTGCGCCGCTTGAGTTGTATCACCGGCCTAAGAGCCGCTTCGTCGCGGGCTTTATCGGTTCGCCGAGAATGAATTTTCTGCCTGCTCGCGTGGTTTCGTGCGGCGCTGGCAGTGTTCAGATCGCGCTCGACGGAACCGGCGAACGTCTCGACACGCTGCTCGACGGTACCGCGCTGCAGCCAAACCAGAACGTCACGCTCGGCATTCGCCCCGAACATCTCGAACCCGCCGCCGCGCACAACGGCGTTCAGCAGATCCGCCGCACGGTGTCGCTCGTCGAGCGTCTCGGCGAGCACAGCTATCTGCATCTCGATCAACCTGACAGCACGACATCGCATGCGGCGCTGATCGCCAAAGCGCCAGGCGACCACACGCCCGGCAGCGGCGAAACCGTCGCATTCAACGTGCCGCCGGCATCGTGCCATCTGTTTACCGAAGACGGTTTCGCCGTCCCACCGGCGGCTATCAATCACTAGCGTAGGAGCGCACCGTATGCGTCTTGGAGTCTGTTATTACCCGGAGCATTGGCCGGAGACGATGTGGAAGGACGACGCCGCGCGCATGAGAGCGCTCGGTATCGACTACGTGCGGATTGCCGAGTTCGCGTGGAGCCGCATCGAACCGTCGCCGGGCGAGTATCAATGGGACTGGCTCGATCGTGCGGTCGACGTGCTCGGCGATGCCGGCCTGAAGGTTGTCATGTGCACGCCGACGGCGACGCCGCCGAAGTGGCTGATCGATCGTCACCCGGACATCCTGCCGGTCGGTGCGGATGGCCGCGTGCGTGGCTTCGGCTCGCGGCGGCACTACGATTTTTCGTCGCCGTCGTACTTCGAAGCCGCGCGCACGATCTGCAGGGCAGTCGCTACACGCTATGGTCGGCATCCAGCGGTCGCGTTCTGGCAAACCGATAACGAATTCGGTTGTCACCATACGGTGGTCAGTTATTCGCCTGCTGCGGCCGCGCGTTTTCGCAGCTGGCTAAGAGAGCACTACGGCAATATCGATGCGCTCAATACCGCATGGGGCACGGTGTTCTGGAGCATGGAATATCGTAGCTTCGAAGAAATCGATCCGCCCATTGGCACGGTGACCGAAGCGCATCCGTCGCACCGGCTCGACTATCGACGCTTCGCCTCCGACGAAGTCGTGCGTTTTAACCGCATGCAGGTCGACATCATTCGCGCGCACTCACCGGGTCGACCGGTTGCGCATAACTTCATGCAGCTCTTCACCGAGTTCGATCACTACAAGGTCGCGGCCGACCTCGAGATCGCCGCGTGGGACAGCTATCCGCTCGGCGCGCTCGAAGAGCAGTGGTTCGCGCCAGAAATCAAGGCGAAGTGGTTGCGCACCGGGCATCCGGATTTTGCATCGTTCAATCACGACATCTATCGCGGCATGTCGGCACTGCCGTTCTGGGTGATGGAGCAGCAACCGGGACCGGTGAACTGGGCGCAATGGAATCCCGCGCCATTGCCGGGGATGGTGCGGCTGTGGAGCTGGGAAGCGTTTGCGCACGGTGCCGGTTGCGTGTCGTATTTCCGCTGGCGCCAGGCGCCGTTCGCGCAGGAACAGATGCATGCAGGATTGAACACACCGGACAACCGGCTCGACATCGGTGGGCTGGAAGCGTCGACGGTCGCGCAGGAAATCGATGCGGTGCTCAAGGCCGATGGCGTCATGCCGGTCGTCGCGAAGGTCGCACTGATCTGGGATTACGAAGCGAAGTGGCTGTTCGAGATTCATCCGCAGGGCGCGGACTTTCACTATCCACGCTTCGCGTTCGAGTACTACAGCGCGTTGCGTAGCCTCGGGCTCGACGTCGATGTGATTCCATTGAGTGCGCCGCTTGATGGCTACAGCATGATCGTCGTGCCTCCGCTGCCAGTTGTGCCTGCGGGCTTCGCCGCGAGGCTGGCCGCGAGCGGCGCGCAGGTGGTGCTTGGGCCACGCAGCGGATCGAAGACCGAAAGCCTGACGATTCCCGGCACGTTGCCGCCGGGCGCCGATCTCGCGAGCATCATGCCGATTCGCGTGTGGCGCGTCGAATCGATGCGGCCCGGCATTGCGGTGAAGGTCAACGGAGCGGTCACAGGCGATGCGTACCACTGGCGCGATTTTGTGGAAACAGGCGAAGGCGTACAGATCGATGCGCGCTTTGCCGACGGTCATCCGGCCATCGTGCGTCGTGGGTCGATTCGCTATCTGGCGGCACCCTTCGATGAAACGCTGACACGAACGCTACTCGGCGACGTTGCACGTCAGGCAGGGCTGCCTGCGCAGGCGCTGCCGGACGGTGTGCGCATCAGCCGGCGCGGCGCGCTGACCTACGTGTTCAATTACGGCGATGCGCCATACCGGATCGAGGCGCCCGGCAACTTTGTCGTCGGGAAGCAGAAGGTCGAGCCGCAGGGCGTCGCGATCTATCGCAGTTGAAGACAGCAGGCGAAGTACACAACACTCATCCATGAGGAGACGCGCATGAAAACTTCGATTCGCACGGCACTGACCGGCGTTGCGCTGGCCGTTGCATTTGCCGCGACGGGCGCAGCGCAGGCCGGTACGCTCACCGCCAACATCGCCTTCAAGGGCGCAAGCCAGCGCGCAGTCTGGCAGCAGACCTTCGATGCGTTCCACAAGGCGCATCCCGACATCGACGTGAAGGTTTCGTTCGTCGACGAGGAAGCCTACAAGGTGCAGCTGCCGGGCTGGCTCACGACTGCCCCGCCCGATATCATCAACTGGCACAACGGCGAGCGGATGGCGTATTACGCGAAGCGCGGTCTGCTCGAAGACCTCACGCCCGACTGGAACCGCAACAACTGGAATGCGATGTACGCATCGACGAAACAATCGTCGACGTACAACGGCAAGCAGTATTCCGCGCCGACCGTGTACTACGCGTGGGGCATGTTCTATCGCAAGGATCTGTTCCAGAAAGCGGGCATTGCCGGTGAACCGAAGACGTGGCCGGAATTTCTCGACGCCTGCAAGAAGCTGAAGGCCGCGGGCATCGTGCCTGTCGCGGTGGCGGGCCGCGATGCATGGACGCTGGCCGGCTGGTTCGACTATCTTGATCTGCGTATCAACGGTAACGCGTTCCACCAGCAACTGATGGCGGGCGAAGTACCGTACACCGATGCACGCGTGAAGAAGGTGTACACCGCGTGGAAGCAGCTGATCGACGACAAGATATTCATCGACAACTCGCTGTCCTACGATCTCGACGCCGTGCAGCCGTTCCTGTTCCAGGGCAAGGCGGCGATGATGCTGATGGGCACGTTCATTACGGCGGGTTTCCCGGAGAACATCAAGCCGCAGATGGGCTTCTTCCAGTTCCCGATCATCGACAGCAAGGTGCCGACTGCTGAAGACGGCCCGGTGGAGTCGCTGCACATTCCGACGAAGGCGAAGAACAAGGCCGATGCGCACACGTTCCTCGCATTTGCCGAGACGCCTGCGATCAGCGCGCAACTGGCGAAGGGCATGGGTTCGTTGCCGACCAATAGCCAGTCGCCGGAACCGGACGATGCGATTTCGAAAACCGGCTTCCAGATTCTCTCGCAGACGACGGGTGGTATCGCGCAGTTCTACGATCGCGACATGACGAAGGAAATGGCCGACGAAGGCATGAAGGGGATGCAGCAGTTCGTCTCCGATCCGTCGAAGCTCGACGACGTACTCGCGCAGCTCGAAGCGACGCGTAAGCGCATCTACAAGAAGTGACGCGTTATGCGGCTCGCCACATCGGCGAGCCGCATAACCGATGAGGAGAGCACGATGTCCGAAACCCTCCGCGCGCCGGTCGCTCGCGCGAAGCGTCGCAGGAAGCTGTCGGCTACGGCGCGTCAGCAGCGCGTCGCCGCGTTCCTGTTTCTCGCACCGGCCTGTGCGATGGTGGCGATCTACGTGGCGTGGCCGATCCTGTCGAGCATTGCACTCAGCTTTTACAGCTGGGACGGAATGACGGAGAAAACCTTTGTCGGTTTCGCCAACTACGTGGAGCTGTTTCACGCGCCGACGTTCTACACCGCGCTCAAGAACAACCTGCTGTGGCTCGTCATGTTCCTTCTCGCACCGCCGATGGGTCTCGCGGTTGCGCTGTATCTGAACCAGGCGGTCAGTGGCATTCGTGTGGTGAAGTCGCTGTTCTTCGCACCGTTCGTGCTGTCAGGCGTCGTGGTCGGGTTGATGTTCAGCTGGTTCTACGATCCGACGTTTGGTCTTCTCAAACTGATCCTCGGCCACGGCATACCCGTGCTAGGCGATCCGCGTTACGTGAGCTTCGGCATCATCTTCGCCGCGCTGTGGCCGCAAACTGCCTATTGCATGATCCTGTACCTCACCGGGCTGACTACGCTCAACGCGGAGCAGCTCGAAGCGGCGCGGATGGAGGGTGCGAAAGGCTGGGCGATGCTGCGACACGTCGTACTGCCGCAACTGCGGCCGACGACGTTCATGGCGATCGTCGTGACGATCATCGGTGCGTTGCGCAGCTTCGATCTGATCGCTGTGATGAGCGGCGGCGGCCCGTTCGAAAGTTCGACCGTGCTCGCGTATTACATGTACGACCAGGCGATCAAGTACTACCGCATCGGCTATTCCGCCGCGATTGCCGTAGTGCTGTTCGCGATCATGATGGTGTACATCGTCTATCACCTGCGCCGTATGCTGCGCACCGAGTCATAAAGGAGCGCGCGATGTTTCCGACACCGATCGCCAGATGGAAGCCCGTCAACCGGACGCTGTATAAGCTGTCGTTACCTGTTGCGCTTTTCATCTGGCTGCTGCCGCTTCTTGCTGTGATGGTGACGTCGATCCGCTCATCCGACGAGCTTGTCGAGGGTAACTACTGGGGCTGGCCGAAGCACTTCTCGCTGATTGCCAACTACAGCGACGCGTTGACCACGTCGCCGATGCTGCATTACCTCTGGAACAGCGTTCTGATTACGGTGCCGGCGGTGGTGGGTTCGATCGTGCTCGCTTCGATGGCGGGTTTTGCGCTCGCGATCTATTCGTTCCGCGGCAACACGACGCTGTTTGCGACGTTCGTCGCGGGTAATTTCGTGCCGATCCAGATCCTGATGATTCCGGTGCGTAACCTGTCGCTGGAATTGGGTATCTTCAATACGGTTGGCGCGTTGATTCTGTTTCATGTGGCTTTTCAGACCGGCTTTTGCGCGCTGTTTCTACGTAATTTCATCAAGCAACTGCCGTTCGAACTGGTCGAGGCGGCGCGCATCGAAGGTGCGAACGAATGGACGGTGTTCTTTCGCATCGTATTGCCGCTGATCCGGCCCGCGCTTGCGGCGCTCGCGATTCTCGTGTTTACCTTCGTGTGGAACGACTACTTCTGGGCACTGTGTCTGACGACCGGTGACGATGCAGCACCGATTACGGTCGGCGTGGCCGCGCTCAAGGGGCAGTGGGTGACTGCGTGGAATCTGGTGTCGGCTGGGTCGATACTCGCAGCGCTACCGTCAGTGATGATGTTCTTTGCGATGCAGCGGCATTTCGTGGCTGGGCTGACGTTTGGGGCGACGAAGGGGTAGTGCGTGCGTTGGTGGCGGACGGTGGCGACAGGTGAGAGTAGGGGATAGTATGCTCGTCACTCAGTCGGATTTTTCGCCTGACTGCGCAACCCCATACGGATAGCAGACCATGAAGCTTTCGTCCAAGGACGCTGTCACCATTGCCGGAATGCTTGCCGATGTCGCACAGCGCGAAGTGATGCCGCGGTTCCGGAAAGTTCGTGAACTCGAAGTGCGCGAGAAGACATCGAGTTTCGATGTGGTGACCGATGCAGACCTCGCAGCGGAGCGCGCGATATCGGAGTCCCTTAGTCGCCTCTTTCCAGGCGCCGCGATTATCGGTGAAGAAAAGGCTGCGCGCGATGCGACCGTACTCGAAGGGCTTGCATCAGCGGAACTCGCTTTTATTGTCGATCCCATCGACGGTACGAAGAACTTCGTGTCGGGGCTGCCGCTATTCGGCATCATGGTCGCGGCGACCATCCGCGGAGAGATCGCACTCGCTGCGATTCATGATCCCGTCTGCGGCGACACAGCACTGGCAGTGCGCGGCGAAGGTGCGTGGCTTGAAGGCGATGGCCACACTCGCATCGAACTCCGCGTTGCACCTGCAGTACCCGTGTCGGAGATGAACGCAATCATCGGCACCAACTTCCTTCCCGAACCGCTGCGAACCACGGTCAACGGCAACCTCTCCAGACTAGGGATGAGTTCCTGGCTTCGATGCGCCGCGCACGAGTACAGAATGGTCGCCGCGGGACACTGCCATCTACTCTTCTATAACAAGCTGATGCCTTGGGACCACGCTGCCGGCTGGTTGCTTCATCGTGAAGCAGGCGGCTATAGCGCGCATTTCGACGGGAGCGCCTATCGGCCCGATCACCTGACAGGCGGGTTGATCTGCGCGCCCGACAAGGACAGCTGGGAGCAGGCGCGACAGACTCTGTTTCAGCCGTGTGAGATCTGATTCATCGCGTCAGCCCGCTTAAGCCGACCACCGCTCGGTGGACGCGCATGAGGGCGCCCTCTCTCATTAGCCACGATCGATCGAGTAGCGCCGATCCCTCCGCGCACAGCCCGTGAGTACTAGATGGGTAGGTGCATTCAACGGGCGTCATAGATGGGAATATCTGCGAAAATCCACGCAGACCGGTTTCATCGCATATCGAAGAGGGTCAATATGCGAACCGCATCCAGTGCCTTCACACTGCAGGCTGCGGCAGTGAACCTGATTGGGCGGAACCGATGGCGCCGTCGCAACGATTTGTCGGAGATAGGTGCAAGCATGAAAGGAAGGGCAATCAGCATTGCAGTCAAACTCGAACCGCTATTCGGGTTGGTCGCTTCGCGGGTGTTTCACCACGCGTCGACGATGTTGAGTGGTGAAGTGACCTTCGCGCGGGTGATATCCCTGTTCCACCTCCATCGTCACGATACGCAAACCATTGCGGAAATTGCCGGTGTAACTGGTTTGAGTCAGGCCGCGGCGAGTCGTATGGTCGATGGGTTATACCGTGAGGGAGTGGTGGATCGTCGGGAGTCGGCGGAGGATCGCAGACAGAAGTGTGTCGAACTCACACCCGATGGCTTGAAAAGGATCGAGGCCATGCGCCAGGTCACGACCGACGCATATGCCGAACTAATAGCGCAGGTGCCTCGGGAGCTACGCATCAGGTTCCATGAAATCCTGATCGAACTCGAACCGTATTTGATTCCTTCTGAACCAGGACACGAAGGTCGTCAGCCCAGGTCCCGGGCGCCTCAGCAACGCTGAGGGCTGCTCCGGAATACGAGCGCCACATCTCGTAAGAGCCAGTGCCGCTTCGACACTACCCCAGCAACGGCGGCAACTCCTCCTTCAGAAAATCGACGAACGCGCGCACCGCCGGCATCATTCCGCGGCGCGTCGGAAACAGCGCGGCAAGTCGTCCCTCTCGTGAGCGAAACTCCGGCAACACCACGCACAGGGTCCCGGTTTCGAGCTCGCGCGCGCAGGCATAGAGCGGCAGGCTTGCGATGCCCATTCCTGCGAGCGCCGCTTCCCGCAATGCCGCGAGATTGTCGCTCTGCAGTCGCGGTTGAATCGTTCGCACGAGCGCCTCGCCGTGTGCATCGATCAGGCGCAGTGTGGTCACCGGTTTGTTGATCGATTCGTAGATCAGCAGATCCCCCTGAGGCAGCGCGTCCGGCTCATCGATCATCCCGGTACCTGCGAGGTACACAGGGCTCGCCACGAGCCCCCAACGCGCCGTACCGAGCGGCGCCTGAACCAGGCTCGAAAGCTCCACGTCGAAACTCAACCCGCGCACCACCACATCGATGTGTTCTTCGACGAGATCGACCTGCCGGTTGCTTGCCTCGATCGCGAGCCGCACCTTCGGGTAACGCAGCATGAAGCGGGGCAGCAGTCTGGCCAGCAGGACGTCGGTGATCGCCACCGACATGCTGACGCGCACTAGCCCCGCCGGCTCGGCTGTCCGGCGCCGGACTGCTTCTTCGCCGGCTTGCGCTTCCGCAATCATGGCCCGGCAGTGCGCGTACAGCTCTTCGCCCGCATCGGTCAGGCTCAGTCTGCGCGAGGTTCGCTGCAACAGTCGAACGCCGAGACTCGCTTCGAGATGCGTGACGCGCCGGGAGATGTGGGATTTGCTGATGCCGAGCGCCTCGCCCGCAGCGGTAAACCCGCGCTGCTCGATGACCTGAGCAAACAGGTAGAGGTCGTTCAGATCGAGAGAGGTGGAGTTCATTCGACGTCCAGGTCGCCTTGGGAGAATCCATTCTATCGTTTCCTGTGAGCAACGATAGGTTGATAAATACCCTATTTATCGCCAATCGTTGCCTCCATATGATTCATCTCAACCGGAACAGATACGAACCGGACAGTCCGGCAAAGCGTCGATACGCCGATGCCGCATCCAAATGTCACTGGTACAAACATCATGAAACTCTCCAATCTTCTGAAAGCTGTCGTTCTTCCCCTGGCTATCGTTGCCACCTCCGCTGCCACGGTTCAGACCGCCAGCGCGGCGCCCGCGACGAGCGCGGTTGCACCTTCGGGCGCGCCGTACTCGCTGCTGTCGCGTGACAACACCGTGCTGGTGCTGGTCGATCATCAGATCGGTCTCTTCACCGGCGTGCGCGACATCGATGTCGGCGAACTCAAGCACAACGTGGTGGCGCTCGCCAAGGCCGCGAAGACGCTCGGCATCCCGATCATCGTCACGGCGACGGTGCCCGACGGCATGTGGGGTCCGACGATCCCCGAGTTGACCGCTGCGCTTCCTGGCGTCCCGGTGATCGCCCGGACCTCGATCAACGCCTGGGACGATCCGAACGTCCGCGCCGCCATCGAGAAGACGGGTCGCAAACAGGTGTTGATCGCCGGTGTTTCGCTGGAAGTTTGTGCCACGTTCCCGGCGCTGTCGCTGAAGGCCGCCGGCTACGATCCGCGTGTCGTGCTCGACGCGTCCGGTACGTTCAGCGATGCCAAGCGCACGGTTGGATTGCAACGCCTCGCGGGTGCCGGCATTCCGGTGACCGACTACGCGACGGCCGGCGTGGAAATGCTCCACGGCAACGACGATCCGAAAGCCCAGCAGGTGTACGCCGATCTCGACATGCCGTTCGCCAACCTGGTGTGGCAATTCAAGAACGTCAAGGCCAAGTGATTTCGATGCAATGACCCGATTCGGCGAGGACCCGCAGCGTCTTCGTCCGGACAACCTCGAAGCCGTCCGCGCCCACGTGCCCGGACGGTTTCGGGCTTAACGCTACAGTGAGAAGGAGTATCGCCATGGACAAGTTCGTGCGTGTGTCGCCTGTCGTCGCCGGTCACGATATGACCATCTGCACGGCTTTTTGCGCAAAGCACTTCAGTGAGGAATCGTTTGGCGGCCTGGTGGACCCCGTTGTCATGCTCGATCATTTCCACATGACGCGTCCAACCTTTGCGGTGCATCCGCATGCGGGCATTTCGGCGGTGACCTACGTGTTCGAGGACGCGACCGGGCCGCATGTCAATTACGATTCGCTCGGCAATCAAGGCCCGATCAATCCGGGGGCGTTGCACTGGTTTGCGGCCGGGCGCGGCGCGGTCCACACCGAGCAGCCCGAGGGCGACGAGCAGCACGTCCACGCGCTGCAGATCTTCGTGAATCTGCCGGCCAGCAAGAAATTCGACGCACCTTATGCCGTGCATGTGGAACCGCACGAGATCCCCGAGATCGAGACTCCCGGCGTTCGCGTGCGTGTGGTTTCCGGTAGTAGCAACGGCGTGAGCGCCGACCACACGTTGCGGTTACCTGAACCGTTTACTCTGCTGGATGCTTTCCTCTCGCGTTCGTCTGCATTCCGCCACGAGTTATTGCGTGGATGGAGTGCGATGATCTACGCCGTTTCGGGCGCGTTGCAGATCGAGGTTGGGGGCGAGGCGCGGCAACTGAAGGCGGGAGAAGCCATTGGCGTGGCTCTGGATGAAGACGCTGCACAGAGCACTGCGGCCATTCAGTTTGCTTCTACTGAGGGCAGCCACTTCGTGGTGCTCTCCGGTCCGACGCTGGATGAACCGATTGCGAAGCACGGTCCGTTTGTCATGAATACGCGCGAGCAACTCGAAGACCGCGTCAGGGCGTTTCAGAACGGTGAATTTGGACAGGTCGCGATGGCGCAGTCTGCAAGGCCGTGATCTTCCCTTGTCCCGATGCTCCGGTGTGCGTGATCGGGTGGTGCTGTCGGACACGCTCAATGCGCAAGCCGGGCACGGGCGAGTCGTCCCAGCTTGCGGACGCCGCTTTCGATGCGCTCGCTCCATTCATATCCGGCGCTCAGGCGCAGACAGTTCCGGAAGCGCCGACCGGCGGAAAAGACATCGCCAGGGGCAAAGCAGATGCCTTGCTCGAGCGCTTCGTCGAAAAGCGCGCGTGAATCGAATCGCTTTGGCAGTTCGAGCCAGAGCACAAAACCGCCGGCTGGCCGACTCACTTTCGTATCGTCGGGAAAGCTCGCTTCGATCGTGCATGTCATGCGCGAAAGGTTCTCTTCGAAGGCTGGACGGATACGCCGCAAATGCGCATCGTAAGCACCGCTCGCGAGGAAGTCCGCCAGCGCGACCTGCGGCAACATAGGACCACACAGACTAAACGCGAGTTTGCGTTCCATGACCTGCTGCGTGTAGGCGCCCGCCGCGATCCAGCCGATCCGGTATCCGGGCGCAAGGCTCTTCGAGAACGAACTGCAGTAGATCGTATTGGCGCCACCGTCGAGCGCGATAAACGGTTTTGGCCGCTCGCGAGCGAAGTGGATATCGCCGTAGACATCGTCTTCGATCAATGGCACGGCATGTCGTGCGAGTAGTGCAAGGAGCGCGCGCTTGTCGGCTTCGGCCATTATCGAGCCAAGCGGATTGTTGAAATTCGACGAGAGCAGGCAAGCTGCTACCGTTTCCGTCTCCAGCAGGCGAGCGAGTGCCACGATATCGACGCCGCGCACGGCATCAGTGGGCAATTCGAATGCCTTCAGGCCCAGCATTTCCAGCGTATGCAAAAATCCGAAGTAGGTGGGCGATTCGACCGCGATCGTATCGCCGCGTTGCGCAACCGTAGACAGCGCGAGCACCAGTGCTTCGGTGCAACCGTTGGTGACGAGCACATCGTCGGGAGAGAGCGCGTGTCCGAAGCGCATCGCGCGCTTCGCGATTTCCTGGCGCAGATGCGGCTCGCCGTGTGGTGGGCAATAAACGTTGTAGCGCGCGCCGTGCTGTCGCGCAGCCCGCGCGAGCGCGAGATCGAGCCGCTTCGATTGCAATAATGCCCCGTCGGGTACCGAACAGCCTAGCGGAACGAGCCTGGAATTCGAGGCGTGTTCGAGCAGTGTCGCGACCGCTCCGCTGATCGATACGGTCGAGGCCTTGGTGCGCGGGCGCGATGTAGACGGCAATGCGAGCGTGCCACGGTGCTTCGCGGCGACGTAAAAGCCGGACTGCGGCCGCGCGACGAGGACGCCGCGATCTTCGAGCAGACGGTACGCCTGCAGCGCCGTGGCGATGCTGATGCGATGTTCCTCGCTGACTGCCCGCACCGAGGGTAGCCGCATGCCTGGCTCGAGCGCGCCATTCTCGATCATGCCGACGATGAGCTCGGCCAGTTGTTCGTAGAGGTACGAAGCGTGCGTGTCCACGGTAGCGCCCGTCACGGAAGAATGCGCCATTATCGAGCCGCAAATCGGCAATCGGCAAGCAAAACTGTGCTGGTTCAATCAGTTGAAAACTGTGACTGTTATGGTCGGTCCATGAAGGCTACGATGGCTGGGTTCCAACGCCGAGACTTTCCAGATGAATTCCGACGCACAACAAACACGTGGCTTGAACGGATCGGACGCCCATGCGTGGCGCGGAAGATTTCCGTACAACGAGATCATTTCGCTGCTCGATGTGAATCGACCGTTCAACCTCGCCGAGAGCACATCGCAGGATCTGACGGTTGGCGAGTTGATGGATCTCGCGGGGCTGGAGCGCATTCGCGATCTGAAGCTCGGCTACGGTACATCCGCCGGCGGGATCGCGCTTCGCACGGCCATTGCAGATGCCTGCAAGGTGCCCGCCGAGCAGATCGTCACGACGCAAGGTACCGCGCTCGGACTCTTTCTTCTCGCGTTCGAGGTATGCCGCGCCGGCGACGAAGCGGTTCTCGCGACACCGTGTTTTCCGCCGAGCCGCGACAGCCTGCTCGGTGTCGGCGTCGAGGTTCGCGAAGTGACGCTTTCGTTTGAGAACGGCTATCGGCTGGATCTGGAGCAGATCGAGGCGAAGCTATCGCCGAAGACGCGCCTCGTGAGCATTGCTTCGCCGCAAAACCCAAGCGGCGTGCAGACATCGCGCGCGGAGATCGAGAAGCTGCTGGTGCTGATGGAAAAGCGCTCGCCGCAGGCGATACTTTTTGTCGACGAGACTTATCGGGAAGCCAGCTATGGCGACAAGGCCGTGATCGAGAGTTTTGCGGGACTCGACCCGCGCATCGTCACCGGTGGGTCGGTATCGAAGGCGCTCGGTGCGCCGGGTTTGCGGACCGGCTGGCTCACGGTGGCGGACGATGACTTGCGTGCACGTCTCGTTGTCGCGAAGATGAATACTGTCATCTCGGGTTCGGTGCTCGATGAGGCGCTGGCCACGGTCCTGTTGCGCAATAAGGAGGACGTGCTCGCGCCGCGCCGACGGTTGCTCGCCGCTGCACTCGATGAACTGGCGACCTGGTGCGAAAGCGAACGCGCTCGCGTCGAGTGGGTGCGGCCCGATGCGGGTGCGTTGTGTTGCGTGCGCCTGCGCTCCGACGCGTTCGACGATGCGGCGGTTTCGCGCTTCTGGGATCTGTTGCCGCAACACGATCTGCAACTGGCGTCCGGTGCGTGGTTTGGTGAAAGCAGTCGCGTGTTTCGGCTGGGCTTCGGGTATCTGCCACTCGAACGTCTTGCGCCTGCGTTGTCGGCGATTTCGGTTGTCATGAACGCCGCTACCTCGTATCGGTCGTGAAGACTCGAGATTAAGTGGCCGGTGGCTAGAACGTCGACCTCTAAACACATGGAGTAAAAGCATGAAAGTACGAATCGCCTATATCGAGGAACCGCCGTTCTACTGGACCGGTGAAGATCGCACCCCGACGGGCTCCGACATCGAACTCGCGGAAGTGGTACTTCGGGCGATCGGTGCATCGTCTATCGAATATGAACTGACCACGTTTCCGGAGTTACTACCGGGTGTACAGGCAGGCCGCTGGGATATGAACGTGCCGATTTTCGCAACGGCCGAACGCGCAAAGGACGTGGCGTTCAGCGTACCGGTCTGGAAGCTTGGCGATGGCTTCGTGGTGCATCGGGGCAATCCGAAAGCACTGACGAGCTACGAGAACGTAGCGGCTCGCAGCGACGCACGGCTTGGGGTCATTCCTGGTCAGGTGCAGTTCGACGCCGCAAAGTCGGCTGGTGTGAGCGATAGCCAGATCGTCGCGTTCAAGAATCAGGCTGAAGCGGTCGCCGCATTGCTGGCGGGAAAAATCGATGTATTCGCAGCCACCGCGGTAGGCAACCATGCGATTGTCGATGCCAGTCCGGAACTGGAGGCAGTCGCTCACGAAAGTAGCCGGGACGGCAAATCGCCTGTCGGTGCGTTCTCGTTCAGCAGGAGCAATCAGAGCCTTTTGCAGGCGGTCAATACACAGCTTCGCGAGTATCTGGGTTCGGCCGATCATCGCGCGCGGATGGCGAAGTATGGAATCACGCACACCGAGATCGATGGCGTAGTAGCGGGTAAGGACGCGAAGTAGTCCGCTTCGCGGGAAGACGGGAATATTCAGAACGGAGGCCACGATGCAGCGTTCCTACAAGGTAGTCGATGTCTTTACGTCTCGACCGCTTCTGGGTAATCCAGTAGCCGTGATACTGGACGCAGACGATTTAAGCACCGACGCGATGCAGGCAGTTGCGCGCTGGACGAATCTTTCCGAAACGACTTTTGTTCTTTCGCCCACGATAGCCGGGGCCGATTACCGCCTGCGAATTTTCACGCCACGAAACGAGCTTCCGTTTGCCGGACATCCGACACTTGGCAGTGCCCATGCCATTCTTGAGACCGGACGCGTGTTGCCTCGTGCAGACGGTCGGTTGATTCAGCAATGCGAGATCGGCCTTGTCGAATTGACTGTCGAAGGGCAAGGCGACAGTCGCGAACTGACGTTTAACCTGCCGCCTGCGAAGATGACATCGCTGCACGCCGCCGATATCGCGGATCTGGAGCGCGTCCTTAGTCGCAACGTGACTGCGAGGACCGTACCCGCCATCGTGAATGTTGGGCCCAAATGGGTTATTGCGCAGTTGAACGATGCCGCTTCTGTCATCGATCTGCGGCCCGATCTTGCCCGGCTCGCCGAGTTCGAACGGCGCCTCGGCGTTACGGGTTTGACCGTGTTTGGCGCGCACGTGCATGGAGATGCAGCCATAGAAGTACGGACTTTTGCACCGTCCTGCGGAGTCGAAGAGGATCCCGTGTGTGGAAGCGGCAACGGTAGCGTGGCTGTCTTTCAGTGGGAACGTGGCCTGTTGCCGCGCGATGGAGCGGACTACGTGGCTGCGCAAGGGCGCTGTGTCGGTCGGGATGGGCGAGTGGAGGTGAGTGTGGATGCGGAGGGCAAGGTGCGCATCGGTGGTGCTTGTGTCACGTGTGTGGACGGCTCGCTTGCGCTTGCGGACGTTTGATAAATACCTATAGCCACTTCGCTTAAGTCGAGTGCAGCGATTACACCGCGCTGACATTGATTCATCAAGCATTTCTGCTTCAAACCGACATCCTCAAATTTCCTCTCCTTGAATTGGAATCGGTGTGCACGTCGCCTATGCTCAGTCCGGCGTGCCATTCGATGACCGAAGCAAAAGAAATTCCATTTACATCGTTATTCCAGATGGATCGTGTATCGGTCGTTACCCGTGCAGAACAACAACTCCCGGAATGAGCATGTAAAAACCCTTCTATGGAGAATCAACCATGAATCGCGTTTCCAGTTTTCTGTTGAAACGGCTGATGGCGGTGACCGTAGTCTCGGTGGGTCTGCTAGGGATGGCGTCTGCAAATGCGGGCTCGACGAACGTGAGCAACGCGCAGTTGCGGCGCGTGAGCGATTTGCCGGCCAATACCGCGCCGACCACGGTGCCGCGCGATTATGTCGTCACACCGAACGGGTTTTTCCCGTCGGAGTGTGTGCACGAAATCAAGCGAGGTGAAACGTTGTTGAGCCAGTTGCGTGTCTTGAGCGCGGATGGCAAGACGGTGCGACAAGAGGCGACCTGCGAGCGGCCGCACTACACGAAGCAGGGACAGCGTGTCGATACCGCAGCGGGGATTCGTCGCGATACCGCGTCGGGCACGAAGCCCGATAGCAGCGGTGGTTGGTATGAGGCGTTGACGTACGTGAACGGCAGCACAGGTACGCGCCAGTTGTCCGCCAACTGGATCGTGCCGTCCGCACCGTCGGTCGAGAACGGGCAGGTCGTGTTCTTCTTCCCGGGCCTCACACAGTCAAATTATTCCGGCACGATCCTGCAGCCGGTATTGCAATGGAACGAGTTTGGTAACAACTCGTGGCAGTTCTCGAGCTGGAATTGCTGTGGTGCCGATGGCTCGGGCACGATCAACTACAGCACGCCTATCGATGTCGCTGTGGGCGATCAACTGGCTGGATCGATGACGCAAACCTGTGCGGTCGGGTCGAGCAGTTGCGCGAGCTGGAACATCGTGAGTGCGGATCAGACGACCGGTCAGAGCACGACGTTGAAGACCGGTGGCAATAACACGGGGTCTAGCGGTCAAGTCTACAACTGGCTCGATGGCGCAGTGCTGGAGGCTTACGGGGTGACCGCCTGCAATCAGTTCCCGGCCGACGGCAGTGTGCATTTCTCGTCGATCTCGGCGCATGACGCCAACAACCACGTGATCACTCCCACGTGGTCGTCCGATGCCAATGGGATCGGCTACGTTACGAGCCCGGCGTGCAACTACACGTCGTCGGCGACTGCGACCGATAACTGGTTGTACTACTGATCACACGCTCAAGGCGAAATCAGATCCGTAAGCGCGACGTGCGTTTCAGTTACTGCATCTGCATGCCTGTAGACGACCGCGACGCTCGGCACATTGGGCGCCTGAAGCATTGCCCTGATCTTCGATAACGTGGAAGCGTCGGCCTTAAGCGGGCCGACTCTTTCTATCAAATCGCCTGAGCGAACTCCCGCTGCAGAAGCCGGGCTATCCGCCACGACATCAAGCACCTGAAGTCCATCCTTTGCCGATAACCCCAGCCACATACCGCTTCGGTCGTACCGATCCGATGCAGCGAATTCTGGGCCTTTCGAAAGCCACATCACGTGACGGCCGTAGTCGAACGACACGCGAAACCGTTTGAGCACACCCATCCCTATGTTGCCGGCGCGATCTGTCTGGGTAAAAGCACCGGACTTCTGCAGCGACAGGCGGGTGACCGGAGCAGGCAGCGCAAGACCGCCGATCGAAAACGCAGTCGGCCGCCCGACCAGTCCGCGAATCGGCCCGCCACCGCCATATCCGGTCATGGCCTCGACCGTGTGCCCCATCTTTTCATTCAAGGCATGTGCCTGCCAGAACGCATTGAACAGCGTCAGGCTGAACCGGTCGCCGGTATCGATCTGAAACAGGCCCGTTGTGCCCGCAACCGTCGCTTCGACCAAGGGCATCTGGTTCTCATCCAGTGAGAACGGCACCTTGATCGCGTCAGCGGGTGGCTTGAACTGCGCTTCGTTCTCGATGACGAGTTGCTGGCGGGCAGCATCGAGGGTCAACACGTGCTGCTGGAATATCTCGACGCCAAGCACACCTTCGAAGTGCTGGAATCCCAGCGCCTGGCTTAGTGCGTTCGTGTCCATCGCGGGAGCGTCCAGCGCGCCGATTGAGAACGGGCCGACGCTTAGATCGTCCAGATGAACCACCGGGAACGACAATGCGTGCTCACCGGCGCCGGTTCCCGTGCCGGTGTTTACCGCAGACAGCTTCAAACTTTCTGCGAGCGCGGCGCTGACGGTGGAACTCGACGAACCGGTGTCGAGTATGAACTGAAAGGGTCCCTTTGCATCGACCGTTACGCCGACAAACGGACGGTTATCGATGATCGAGAGCGGAAGAATGGCGCTGTGCGGCGAGTCCGCAGTCGTCGCGGATCGCGCCGCGGTGCTGCACAAGAACAGTAAGGCTAGCAAGGTCGGTCGTGCGACGCGCATGTTCGTCACCGTATTCCTGTCGGAGGCGGAAATTATAGGGCAGCTCGATTGCACGGGAAAACGTCGCCCGCTCTTCGTCAATCGCTGGACCGCAGAAATAGAAAGCATAAAAACTTGATTGACCGCTGCGCGCCCGGTCTCTACACTCTAGTCCATCTTGTCATAACAAGTTGAGTTCACTGTGCCGAAGTCCTCGGGAAACCTGATCCAGCTGTCCCCCGCGCCGCTTTACGAGCAGATCAAGGCGGCGTTGCGCGCGAGCATTCTCGACGGTACGTACCCGCCGCATAGCCAGATGCCGTCGGAAAGCGAACTGTGCGCGACCTTCGACGTGAGCCGCATCACCGTGCGCCAGGCGCTCGGCGATCTGCAGAAGGAGGGACTGGTGTTTCGCCTGCATGGCAAAGGCACCTTCGTCTCGAAGCCGAAGGCGTTTCAGAACGTCACCGCGTTGCAGGGCTTTGCGGAGGCGATGTCGTCGATGGGCTACGAGATCGTCAACCAGTTGCGCGTGCTGCGCTTCGTGCAGGCGAACGCGCATGTTGCGGAGAAGCTTGCGTTGCCGGAGGGCGCGCGCGTCGCGGAGATTCATCGCGTGCGGTTGCTGAACCGCGAGCCCGTGTCGCTCGAAGTGACGTGGGTGCCCGAGGAACTGGGCAAGCGTCTCTCCAACGCAGACCTCATCACGCGCGACATTTTCCTGATCATCGAGAACGATTGCGGTATCGCGCTCGGCCACGCGGACGTGTCGATCGACGCGATCCTCGCCGACGACGAACTCGTCGACGCGCTGCAGGTCGAGGAGGGCGCGCCGGTGTTGCGCATCGAACGGTTGACACACGACGCGGACGGCGCGCCGATCGATTACGAGCATCTTTATTTTCGCGGCGATGCGTTCCAGTACCGGTTCCGCGTCGACCGGCAGAAAGCGAAACGAACCGCGAAGGGGGCACGATGAATACGCTGGTGAGCGAATACGATGTGGTCGTCGTGGGCGGCGGCACGGCCGGCCCGATGGCGGCTATCAAGGCGAAAGAGCGCGACCCGTCGCTGAAGGTGCTGCTGCTGGAGAAGGCGAACGTCAAGCGTAGCGGCGCGATCTCGATGGGCATGGACGGGTTGAACAATGCGGTGATTCCCGGTCATGCAACACCGGAGCAGTACACAAGGGAAATCACGATCGCCAACGATGGCATCGTCGACCAGTCCGCCGTTCACGCCTACGCGCAGCACAGCTTCGCGACGATCGAGGAACTCGACCGCTGGGGCGTGAAGTTCGAGAAGGACGGCACCGGTGACTACGCGGTGAAGAAAGTGCATCACATGGGCTCGTACGTTCTGCCGATGCCCGAAGGTCACGACATCAAGAAGGTGCTGTACCGGCAACTGAAGCGTGCACGCATTGCGATCACGAATCGGGTTGTCGCAACGCGTCTGCTGAAGGATGCGCAGGGCAATGTATGCGGTGTGCTCGGCTTCGATTGCCGTACCGCAGAATTTCATGTGATCCGCGCGAAGGCCGTGATTCTCTGCTGCGGCGCGGCCGGCCGGCTCGGCTTGCCGTCTTCGGGCTATCTGATGGGCACCTACGAAAACCCGACCAACGCCGGCGATGGTTACGCGATGGCATATCACGCGGGCGCTGCGCTTGCGAACCTCGAATGCTTCCAGATCAATCCGTTGATCAAGGACTACAACGGTCCCGCGTGTGCGTACGTCACGGGGCCGCTCGGCGGTTTTACGGCGAACGGCAAGGGCGAACGTTTTATCGAATGCGATTACTGGAGCGGCCAGATGATGTGGGAGTTCTATCAGGAACTGCAGAGCGGCAACGGCCCTGTGTTCCTGAAGCTCGACCATCTCGCCGAAGAAACCATCCAGACGATCGAGCAGATCCTGCACACCAACGAACGTCCGAGTCGCGGCCGCTTTCACGCGGGACGCGGTACCGACTACCGGCAGCAGATGGTCGAGATGCATATCTCGGAGATCGGTTTCTGCAGCGGGCACAGTGCATCGGGCGTGTACGTGAACGCGCGCGCGGAGACGACGGTGCCCGGCCTGTACGCAGCCGGCGATATGGCCGCGGTGCCGCACAATTACATGCTCGGTGCGTTCACGTATGGCTGGTTTGCCGGCACTAACGCCGCGCAATACGTAGCAGGCCGCGAGCACGCGCCGCTCGACGAAGCGCAGATCGCTGCCGAACGCGCGCGTATCTACGCGCCGCTCGAACGCGAGACAGGGCTCGCGCCTGCGCAGGTCGAATACAAGCTGCGACGCATGGTGAACGACTACCTGCAACCTCCGAAGGTGACGCGCAAGATGGAAATTGGTTTGCAGCGTTTCGCGGAAATTGCCGAAGACATCGATGCAATCAAGGCGGACAACCCACACGAACTGATGCGCGCCGCCGAAGTACGCGCGATCCGCGACTGCGCGGAAATGGCTGCGCACGCGTCGCTGTTTCGCACGGAGAGCCGGTGGGGGCTGTACCACCATCGCGTCGATTATCCGCAGCGCGACGACGCTGAATGGTTCTGCCACACGCATTTGCGTAAGGACGAGTTCGATCGCATGACGAGCGCGAAGCGCGCGGTGGAGCCGTACATCGTGCCGCTCGATGCGCGTGACAGCGACGTCTATCGCAACCTGCGCATCGGCGTGCCCGCAGCTGTGCCAGCCTGAGATGATCCTAGCCATGTCCACCACACCCCACGATATCTTTCAGCGCAGCACCGCCCCTGTCACGATCGACGAAGACCTCTGCATCGCGGACAAGGGTTGCACAGTCTGTGTCGATGTATGCCCGCTCGATCTGCTCGCGATCGATATGACCAAAGGCAAGGCTTACATGAAGTTCGACGAATGCTGGTACTGCATGCCGTGCGAGAAGGACTGCCCGACGAATGCGGTGAAAGTCGAGATTCCCTATCTGTTGCGCTGACATGACCGACTCTTCGCTGCCACTAACCTTCGATCCCGCCACGCTCGATCCCGAAGCGGCGCAACTGCTGCCGCGTCTCGCTTCGCCGGATGCGGCTGTGCGGCGCATCGCGTTGCTCGCGCTCGCCGATCTCGAAGACGAAGCCGTATTGCCGCCGATCGTCGCCATCCTGCGCGACGACGCGGCGTCCGAGGTTCGTGCGGAAGCTGCACGTGTGCTTGGTGCGTGGGAACGCGACGCCGTAGTCGAGGCGCTGTGCTCCGCGTTGGTCGATGGTGACACTGCCGTGCGCGACGCGACGGCGCTGAGTCTCTCGCAGTTGAAGAACGTGCGCTCCGGGCCGATTCTCGCGCGCTGGAGCGGACATGCGGAGCCATTCGTGCGTGCGGCAGTGCTTCGTGCACTGCGCGAGTTGCGCTATGCAGGCGCGCGCGAACCAGCGCTTGCCGCGCTGCACGCACCTGAAGCTGCTGTACGTCTCGAAGCTGTCAGCGTGCTCGGTTGGTTGAAAGACCGCAGTGCGCTCGGACCGCTCACCGCGCTCGTCACCTGCGATTCGCATGCAGAAGTGCGACGCGCGGCAACCGGCGCGCTCGGTCTGGCAAGCGCCGCGGATGCACAAACGGTCGATGCTTTGCTCAGCGCGTTACGCGACGACGCATGGCAGGTGCGCGAAGCAGCAGCGACCACGCTCGGCAAGCTGGCCGCAGCGCAAGCATGCGACGCACTGCTTGCCGCGCTGGACGATGCGTACTGGCAAGTGCGTTTGCAGGCAGTGCGTGCGCTCGGCAGGCTGAGCGACGTTCGTGCAGTCGCGCCGGTCGCCGGATTGCTGACGCACGCGATCAGCAATCTGCGCAAGGAGGCGGCGCTGGCACTCGGTGAACTCGGTGACGCGCAGGCACGGCCAGCGCTTGAAGTGGCCGCGGCCGATGCCGACCCCGAGGTACGCAAGGCGGCGCGGATTGCGCTTGCGCAAATCGATGGGGCGGGGCGGTGAACGTGCCGCAACACATGGCCGTCGATGCGGCCGCGCGCACGCTAACGTTGCAGTGGGACACTGCACGCGTACAGACGCTCGCTCATGCGGCGTTGCGAACGGCGTGCCCGTGTTCGACCTGCCGGCGCGTGCGTCTTGCGGGCGCTGTGGTACCCGCGACCAAAGATATCGCCATCGTCGACGTCCAACCGATGGGCTATGGCGTACAGCTCGTATTCAGCGACGGCCACGCGCAGGGCATTTTCCCGTGGGCATATCTGGAGACGCTTGTTACGAACCAACGCGTTGATACAAGCGAAAAAAGGCCCGCATAAAGCGGGCCGAACTGTTACCGGAGTTTTGCGAGTTGATCGTAGGACGGATCTTAGTCCGTCCGTGTGAAAGCCTCGTGAAAGCGAGCGCGTCAATACGGCGCCGCTGCCTTCAGAGATCGAAAAACACGGTTTCGTTTTCGCCTTGCATATGGATGTCGAAGCGATAGACGGCATTGCCCGTTCCAGATTCACGTCGCGCGATGAGTGTGGCGCGACGTTCAGCCGGTACCGCCAGTAGCACCGCGTCGCGTTCATTGGCCGCGGCCTCGTCGTCGAAATAGAGACGCGTGAACGTGTGCAGCAACATGCCGCGCATTGTCACAACCACATTCAGATGCGGCGCTTCATCGGCCGACACACGGCCCGGCTTCACGGTGTCAACGATAAAACGCCGCTGCAGATCGGTCCCGGTACCCACGCGCGCAAAGCCACGAAACCCGCTCTCTGCACATTCCTTCCGCGACGCCGGATAGCGGCCTTCGCTATCCACCTGCGAAATTTCGAGCATCGCATCGAAGATCGCCTCGCCATTGCCATCGAACACTTGACCCACGATCGTGATGTGCTCGCCCTTCGCTTCGCGATCGGCGAGTGTCGCGGTGAACAGGCTCCCGAAGTCGAAATCGTATTGCTGCGGGCACAGTCCGTAGGCGAAGTAGGGACCGACTGTCTGCGACGGTGTTTGCTTGAGCGTCGTCATGTTCAGCGCTCCATCGGTGTGTCGTTGCGGCCGCGCAGCACGATGTCGAACTCATAACCGAGCGCAAAACCTTCTTCGGTCACGTCGAGCGAGAAGCGCGAGATGAGGCGCTCGCGCGCATCGGCGGGGGTGCCCTGGTAGATCGGATCGAACGCGAGCAGCGGGTCGCCGGGGAAATACATTTGCGTGACGAGGCGCGAGCCGAAGTAGTCGCCGAACAGCGAAAAGTGGATGTGGTTCGGCCGCCATGCGTTCGGATGATTGCCCCACGGGTACGCGCCCGGCTTGATCGTCAGGAAGCGATAGCGGCCTTCGTTGTCGGTCAGGCAGCGACCCGCGCCGAGAAAGTTCGGATCGAGCGGGGCGTCGTGCTGGTCGGACTTGTGCACGTAGCGGCCCGTCGCATTCGCCTGCCAGACCTCGACCAGTGTGTTGCGCACCGGCCGTGCGTCTTCGTCGAGCACGCGGCCGGTCACGATGATGCGCTCGCCGAGCGGCGCACCGTTCACAACGGCGTTGCGTGTCAGGTCGTGATCGAGTGCGCCGAGATCTTCCGCGCCGTAGACCGGCACGTGCTGGTCGCGCAGGCGCTCCTTCAGCGGGATCAACGGGCGCAGCGGGCCGCGTTTCACCGACGAGCGGTAGCCGGGTTCGATATAGGCGGGATGGGAGGCAAAGTCGCGTGGAGTGAGGATGGAATCGTCCATCGGGGGTCTCCGTGAAGGGACGTGTGGGGGCGCAGCGTATGACGCGACTTTATCTAATCCGAGAAGTTATGCAAAATGACGTTTTATAGTGTTTCGTATAACCATTCGTTATGCAACTCAGTTAGGTAGCTCAGTTATGTCACGTAGCCTCGCCGATAACCGCGTCAAATTCCGCCATCTGCAGTGCTTTCTGGCCGTCGCGCAGTTCGGCAGCGTGCAGAAGGCGGCCGAGAGCCTGTCGGTGACGCAGCCCGCCGTATCGAAGACGGTGGCCGAACTCGAAGCGATTCTCGATGTGAAGCTGTTCGAGCGCGGCCGGCACGGTGCCGTGCCGACCCGCGAAGCGCAGCTGTTTCTGCCGCATGCCAGCGCGTGTCTGAGCGCGCTGCGGCAGGGTGTCGACCTGCTGGCCGGCACTCAGGGGGCCGTGACGGCAACGCTCGCCGTGGGCATGCTGCCGACCGTCGCGCCTTCGCTGGTGCCGCCGGTGCTGCGGCGCTTCGCGGCGCAGTGGCCGCACGTCGTCGTGCAGCTTGCCACCGCATCGAATGGCGATCTGCTGGAGCAGTTGAAGGCAGGGGCCATCGAATTCGCCGTGGGGCGGCTCGCCGACCCGGAACGGATGGTCGGCCTGAGCTTCGAGCAGTTATACGGCGAACCGCTGGTCGCCGTGGTGCGTGCTGGGCATCCGATGGCAAAGAGCGCGATGCCGGCGGTCGCGTTGCTCGACTACCCGGTCGTGCTGCCGCCGTACGGCACGATCATCCGCCAGTCCGCGGAAAGCCTGCTGACGGTGTGGGGCATGCCGCCGCTGTCGTCGTTCGTCGAGGTGCTGTCGGTGTCGGTCGGGCGCGCGCTGGCGCTCGCCAACGACGCCGTCTGGTTCGTTCCGATCGGCGCGGTCGAGTACGAACTGGCGCACGGCGTGCTGGTGCGCTTGCCGCTGCCATTCGCCGGCACCGACGAACCGGTCGGGCTGATCCTGCGTTCGGACTCGCAGCCGTCGCCGGCCGGCCGTGCGCTGATCGACGCGGTGCGGGCGGTGGCGCGGGAGCGGCTGGCGGCGCCCGACGGCACGCCGCCAAAGCGCGGACGCAAGACGGGAGGCAGGCGCGGGAACGCGGCGGATTGACATTGTGCGTCGCGGGTCAATAGGTCAATGGGCCAACAGGCTCCCGGGCCACGGCCTCAAGCCGACGTCGAACGGCCGCATCGCACTCCCAATTCCGCCACGACAGCCATCGCACCGCGATTGCACCAGGCTCCGCCACTAAAACGGCGACTTTCTGCTATCGTCGCGGGCATGCAAACGATCCTCTCCGTTTCGAATCTCTCGAAAACCTACGCGTCCGGATTTCGCGCACTCAAACAGATCAACCTCGCGATCCGGCGCGGCGAGATCTTCGCGTTGCTCGGCCCGAACGGGGCCGGCAAGACGACGCTGATCAGCACGATCTGCGGCATTGTGCGGCCGACCGAAGGCACCATCACGGTGGCCGGGCACGACATCCACACCGCGTACCGCGCGGCCCGCTCGCTGATCGGCCTTGTCCCGCAGGAACTGACCACCGATTCGTTCGAGACGGTCTGGGCGACCGTGTCGTTTAGCCGGGGCCTGTTCGGCAAGCCCGCGAACCCCGCGTACATCGAAAAGGTGTTGAAGGACCTGTCGCTGTGGGACAAGCGCAATAACAAGATCATCACGCTGTCCGGCGGCATGAAACGCCGTGTGCTGATCGCCAAGGCGCTGTCGCACGAGCCGCAGATCCTCTTTCTCGACGAACCGACCGCTGGCGTCGATGTCGAACTGCGCCGCGACATGTGGAACCTCGTGCGGGGTCTTAGCACGAGCGGCGTGACGGTCATCCTCACCACGCACTACATCGACGAAGCCGAAGAGATGGCCGACCGGATCGGCGTGATCAACGGCGGCGAGATCATGCTGGTCGAGGAAAAAGCCGAACTGATGCGCAAGCTCGGCAAGAAGCAGCTGACGGTGCAGCTCGAAAGCAAGCTGGCGACGGTGCCGGCGCAGCTCGCCGCCTATCGCCTCGAGTTGTCGGGCGACGGCAGCGAACTCGTGTACACCTACGACACCCACGACGAACACGCTACCCAGACCGGCCGGGTCGGTGATGACCAGCCGGCCGAGCGCAGCACGAGCATCGTCGCGCTGCTCAACGCGCTGAGCGATGCCGGTATCCGCTTCAAGGATCTCCAGACGACACAGAGTTCGCTGGAAGATATCTTCGTTGGCCTTCTGAAGGGAGGCCGTAACAGCAACGGCACGAACGGTACGAGCGGCGACGCGTCAGTCGACAACGACAAGGGCAGTGCATCATGAACATCCACGCAATGCGCGCGATTTACCGCTTCGAAATGGCGCGCACCTGGCGCACGGTGATGCAGAGCATCATCGCGCCGGTCATCTCGACGTCGCTTTATTTCGTCGTGTTCGGTTCGGCGATTGGTTCGCGTATCAGCCAGGTGGGCGGCATCAGCTACGGGTCGTTTATCGTGCCAGGGCTCGTCATGCTGTCGCTGCTGTCGCAGAGCATTTCGAACGCGTCATTCGGCATCTACTTTCCGCGCTTCACCGGCACCATCTACGAGTTGCTGTCCGCGCCGGTGTCGTATGCGGAGATCGCCATCAGCTATGTCGGTGCGGCCGCAACCAAATCGATCATCCTCGGCCTGATCATTCTCGCGACGGCAGCACTCTTCGTGCCGCTGCAGATCCAGCATCCGTTCTGGATGATCCTGTTTCTCGTCCTCACGGCGGTGACGTTCAGCCTGTTCGGTTTCATCATCGGGATCTGGGCGGACGGCTTCGAGAAGCTGCAACTGGTGCCGCTCCTGATCATTACGCCGCTGACGTTTCTCGGCGGCAGCTTCTACTCCGTCGACATGTTGCCGCCGTTTTGGCGCATCGTCACGCTGTTCAATCCGATCGTCTATCTGGTCAGCGGATTTCGCTGGAGCTTCTACGGTCTGGCCGACGTGCATGTCGGTGTGAGCCTCGGTATGACGGCGTTGTTTCTCGCGGTGCTGATGGCGGTCGTCGCGTGGATCTTCAAGACGGGCTATCGGCTCAAGACCTGAGCGACGGTTATGCTGGCAGGCGGGGTGAGTGGCTCGATGTAGCCCCCGGCAATGTGTCGTCGTGGGGCGGCTCAGGTGGCATCCGCCTCTAAATCGCTCGAAATCTGCTCCTCCCTGTCCTTGACGAGGTCATAGATCGGACCTCGCGGCGCGGGACACTCGATGATCGGCGCATAGGCAAGTTGCCGCGCGTTCTTCCCGCGAATACCGAATGCCTGTAGCAACGCAAGCATCATCTGCTCTGCGTAGTCGGCCGGGGCATCGCCGGAGAGCAGTGTCTCGATGCCGTACATGATCGCGCCGAGCGCGATATCCCGTGCCATCACCACCGACGCGACGTGAAAGCGTCCGTTGTCGACCGCCAGTTGCAAGTCGCGGGTCAGGTATTCGTCGAGCAGACGTCCGCGCGAACCGCGTCTCGTGCCAACTCGCGTGATGAACGCGCCCCACAGCGGATAGCGGCACGCCATTCCCATGTAAAGCCGCGAACCGGTGATGACACGTAGCGCCGGATCGTCGATTTCCAGCACGAGCGGATCTATCACGCCGAGCACCTCGTCGCTGGTTTCACCTGCGACTGCTGCAAGCAGTTCGGCGGTGGTGCTGAAGTAGTTGTAGAACGTTCCGCGCGAGACGCCTGCTGCCGCGATGAAGTCGTCGATTGACGGGGCGTCCGGACCTTGTGCGGCGAATACCGCTAGCGCGCTTTCGATCAGACGGTTTCGCGTTTTTTCGCGTCGCAGTGCGCCGACGCGACTTTGATAGTTCTCGCTGGCTGGAGTGTCGGCCATGACTGTGCAAAGTGAGTTCATGTGGAATTGTCCCGACTCATGATACGGGTTTCTCCTGGAGATTTTATAGTTGACGAATTCGTCAAATCAAATAGAATTTGGAATGACAGATTCGTCAATTCTAATTCAGGCCGCCCCGGGTCGGGCCGGCACTCAAGGAGACAGGGATGCGCTTCGTCAGTTTTCAGCATGACGGCCACGCGATGCTGGGCGTGCGCGAAGGGGACGAGGTTCGCGTGCTCGGGGAAGAGACGCTCGAGTCGCTACTCGCGCGCGGCGTGGATCTTCACGCTTACGCGAAGCTGGAGAGTGGCCTCGGCAAAGTGTCGGCTGCGGGACTGACGCTGCTGCCGCCGTTGCGCCATCCGCCGAAAATCATCTGTGTGGGTTTGAACTTCGCGGACCACACGTCCGAGAGCAAGTATCAGCAGCCCGACTACCCAACGCTGTTTTTCCGCGTCGATACCAGTCTCATTGCGCACGACGAACCGATGATCCGTCCGCGCGTAACCGATTGCGAAGGCCTCGATTTCGAAGGCGAGATCGCGGTCGTGCTCGGCAAGGGTGGGCGCCATATTTCGAAGGAGCAGGCGCTGTCGCACGTCGCGGGTTACTCGGTCTTCAACGATGGGTCGGTGCGCGAATATCAGTTCAAGACACCGCAATGGACGATGGGCAAGAATTTCGACGGGACGGGCGCGTTCGGCCCGGATCTCGTGACGCCCGACGAACTACCGCCGGGCATCAAGGGCCTTCGGCTCGAGACACGCCTGAACGGCGAAGTCGTGCAATCGGCGAGTACGGACGAGATGGTGTTCGACGTCGCGAGCCTCATCAGCATCATCAGTGTGGGCATCACGCTCGAGCCCGGCGACGTCATCGTGTCCGGCACGCCGGCGGGCATCGGCTGGGCGCGCAACCCGAAGCTGCTGATGAAGGCGGGCGACGTCTGCGAAGTCACCGTCGAAAAGATCGGCACGTTGCGCAACGTGATCGCGGACGAGTTGGGCGAGTGACCGGCGGTCTGCGCCGTCCGGCGCATGGAAACGCACGGAGCCGGCCATAGAGCGGGCATGCACAACCTGATGGAGACAGAGTCATGGCAGACACGGCAGCCGCAGGCGGCGCGAGTGTGCATTCGATCGATCATTTCGCGCTGAACGTCCCGTCCATCAATGACGCCGAGCGCTTTTTCCAGGCGTTCGGGCTTGCAGTATCGCGAACCGGCAACGCAGGGCAGGAACTCGACTTGCGCGCCGCGGATGGCCATCGCTGGGCACGCGTCATTGCATCGACTGGCAAGTCGCTTGCCTACCTGAGCTTCAACTGTTTCGAACAGGACCTCGGCGCGCTTCGGGCCCAGGTCGGTGCCACCGGCACTGCGATCGAACCGGCGCGCGACGGCGCAGGTTTCTGGTTCCGTGATCCCGATGGCAATCTGATCCAGGTCAAGGTGGGTCCGAAGATGACGCCGTCGGCGAAAAGACAGAACGTCGTCGCCGGGAGTGTCGCCGACCAGCGCGGCTCGCATGCACGCTCCGAATCGAAGACTGTCCATCCGCGGCGGCTGTCACACGTGCTGTTATTCACGCCCGATGTGCTCGGTGCGCTAGCGTTCTACGAGAAGACGCTGGGGCTCAGGCTTTCGGACAAGTCGCTCGACATCATTGCGTTCACGCATGCGCCGCACGGCTGCGACCATCACCTCGTCGCCTTCGCGAAAAGCACCGCGCGCGGCTGGCATCACTGCGCGTGGGACGTCGACGACGTCAACATGGTCGGTGAGGGCGCTTCGCAAATGGCGGCGGCCGGCTTCGACAAAGGGTGGGGCACCGGGCGGCACGTGCTCGGCTCGAACTATTTCTACTACGTCGAAGATCCATGGGGTTCGTTCTGCGAATACTCGGCGGACATCGACTTCGTATCGGCGGGTCACGCGTGGCCAGCTGGGGATTTTCCTCCCGAAGACTCGCTATACCTGTGGGGGCCGCCCGTGCCGGACAACTTCATTCGCAACACGGAAGCACCCGACTCCGTTCCGGCAGGCTGATTTCTTCATCGTTGCAACGAGGGGA
The DNA here is from genome assembly GCF_007556815.1 of Paraburkholderia megapolitana. Lineage (NCBI taxonomy): Bacteria > Pseudomonadati > Pseudomonadota > Betaproteobacteria > Burkholderiales > Burkholderiaceae > Paraburkholderia > Paraburkholderia megapolitana. The sequence continues at coordinate 592,835 of NZ_CP041743.1, read as the reverse complement.
TGGGAACCCGGTGTATCGGGTCCCAGGGATGACTCGCACTTTTTTCCGGCAGGGGAAACAGATGACAGACCAGAACATGTTCGATGTTGTCGTGGTGGGGTATGGGCCTGTGGGACAGGCGATGTCGATCCTGCTCGGTGAGCGCGGCTACCGTGTGGCGGTGTTCGACCGCTGGCCATCACTGTATCCGCTGCCGCGTGCGGTTTTTCACGATCACGAGATCCGCCGGGTCTTTCACGCGATGGGCATCGGCAAGGACGTCGAGGCCATTTCGCAGCCGTCGGCGAAGTATCAGTGGTTCAACGCCGACTGGAAGACGCTGGTCGAGATCGACTGGTCAGCCGAGTCGATCAGCGACGGGCCGGTCGGGTATCTGTTCAACCAGCCTTCGCTCGAAGCGCTGCTCGACCGCAAGGCCAGGTCGCTGCCGACAGTTTCGGTTCAGCAGGGCTGGGAGGCCACCGGACTCACGCAGTTCGCGGACCACTGCGAACTCACGCTGCGCCGTGGCACGATCGGAGCCGGCACATGGACGCCGACCGGCGAGACGCAAACAGTGCGGGCACGCTACGTGGTCGGTGCCGACGGTGCAAACAGTTTCGTGCGCCGATCGCTCGGTATCGACTTCGAGGATCTTGGGTTCCAGGAGGACTGGCTCGTGATCGACCTGAAGCCGAACGAAGGCGTGAAGCTCGACGTGCCGGACATCGGCCAGTGGTGCAATCCGGCGCGGCCGACGACGATGGTGCCCGGTGGTCCCGGCTACCGGCGCTGGGAGTTCATGCGGCTGCCGCACGAGACTGTCGAGGATCTGCAAAAACCTGAGAAGGTCTGGGAACTGTTGGCGCCGTGGGTCGGGCCTGACAACGCAACGCTGGTCCGTTACGCCGTGTACCGCTTCCGTTCGCTGATCGCTGGGGCGTGGCGTATCGGGCGCACCGTGCTGGCTGGCGATGCGGCACATCAGATGCCGCCGTTCATGGGGCAGGGCATGTGCTCGGGGCTGCGCGACGTGTGGAATCTCACATGGCGCTTCGATCTGATTCTGAGGGGCCTCGCGTCGGATACGCTGCTCGACGGCTACACGCCGGAGCGCCGGCCGCAGGTTCGCGCCGTGATCGACGCGTCGATTGCGATGGGGCAGGTGGTCTGCATCTCGGACCACGAAAAGGCTGCGGAACGCGATCGGGCGTATCTGTCGGGACAGGTGCCGCCACTACCACCGTTCCCCGGCCTGACCGACGGACTGATCTGCGCGGATACGGATTTTTCGTGCAACGGGATGGCGGGCTTGCTGAGCGTACACGGTCAGCTGGACGACGGTGCGAACACGTTGCGCTACGACGATGCGGTTCCCAATGGCTTCCATGTGATCACACTCGACGTAGACCCCGAGCAGATCCTCGATGAGGACGCGCGAGCCACGCTCGCACGCATTGGCGCCCGGACTATCGGCATCACGACGGATCGCGCCAAGATGGTGCCTGGCCGCGTCGTGTTCGATGCGAGCGGCAAATACCGGCGATTCTTCGACGAGCACGGAGCACGGGCGGTCATCGTGCGGCCGGACTACTACGTATTCGGCGCGGTACGGTCGCTCGGGGAATTGCCGACGCTCGTTCACGCTCTGTCGTCGCGGCTGTCGCTCGTCGATTGGCATGCGATGAACTGAGTGCGCGAACCAGCCTGTTGCCCGTCAACGCATTGAACGGCCAGTTGCCACGGATAACGTAGCAACTGGCAAGCGCGAACCCTCATCCCGTTTGTCGCCAGCTATCCGGAAACCGCCCGTTGAACCGGAAACTGCGCAGAAAACGCAGGCCGCTCGTACCAGATTCGGGAACCGCTTGAGTTGTCGTGCCGAATAACATGACTTGAGAGCCGTTGATGGCATACGCCGGCCAACACGGTAATCCTGGACCGTTAGGATTGCCGGTGCGTGCGAAGTTGACCCAGTAGTTCATCATCTGGTTCGACAGTGCACGATCCTGAGTGCCTGGTGGCACCGTCGGGGCCGCCGGCTGCGGGGTGAGCGTGCCGAACACGAATGGAACTTCCGACGCGTGGACCGGGGCCGGCAGATAAGGCGAACTGTAGTTGAACTGGTACGCGTAGACAGGTGCAGTGCCAGTCTGTCGCTGCAACTGGACCCATTCCCACGATTGCTCATTGACCCGAAGGTCCCCGACGAGAGTTTGCGCAGAGGCAACTGTCACCGCGTCGTTGCTCGCAGGATAATTCTCGAGAAACTCCGCCAGCCGGCCGGGACCAAACTGCGCCGACGCGGCCGCCTCGAAGGAAGCCGCGCTATCGTGCGGCAGTGCGCCCGACATGAAAATGACGCCCTCTGCCCCATTGTGTCCTGCGAGTAGCGGAACATTGTTCTGCCTGCCTTGGGCGAATATCTCGGCTGGGCTGTCAGGAACAACGTAGCCATCCACGCTAGGGGAGAAGGCGTCGCTCACAGGGTCGCTCTGAATGCTCCAGGGTGCCGCGGCCAGTAACGTGTCCGCGGAGAGCGCCCTTAACCCGTTGATGTCTCCGCCTGCAAGTTGCGTTGCGAGTGCCTCTCCCCGCGCTCTGGCCTCGGCCAGCGTTTGCAGCGAGCCGTGCTCGCTGTCCCAGAACGCACCGCTTTCCCCGATGGCCTTTTGAAACAGACCATGTGCAAGCGGTGAACTCATCAGCATTCCAACAGCCATCGCGCCGGCCGATTGTCCGAAAATCGTGACGTTGTCCGGATCGCCACCGAACCGGGAGATGTTCGAGCGGACCCACTTCAAAGCTGCTATCTGGTCTTGCAAGCCGAAGTTTCCAGACGGCGTGCCTTCACTGTCCAGCGCAGGATGGGCGAGGAATCCGAATACACCGAGGCGATAGTTGAGACTGACGAGGACTACGCCGTCCGCGGCCAGGCTCGAACCGTCGGTAGTCGGCGACGAAGGGGTCGGCACGCCCGTCTGGAATCCGCCGCCGTGAATCCATACCATAACCGGTCGTTTTTCACCGGTCGTCTGCGCCGCGCTCCATACGTTGATGGTGAGGCAATCTTCGCTCTGGACGTTGCCAGCCGGCGCTGGCCCCAGCAGTGGGGCTCCTTCGCAGCGAGCGCCGAAGACTGTGGCGTCGCGGATCCCTTGCCATCCTGGCGCGGGCTGGGGCGGGCGCCATCGCAACTGCCCCACTGGCGCCGCAGCATACGGTATCCCCTTGAAAGCCATGACGCCGTTGGCGTCTCTTTGCGTTCCCTGAACCGTGCCGCTCAACAACACCACTTGCGACGAGATCGATTGGGAATGCGCTGACTCTGCACTGCATCCGGAAGCGACAACCATAGCGATGAGCGTGACCACAAAGCAAGGGCGTTTGCGCCCAATGTTCCTTGTCGCGCGTCTCCTGGAGTGAGACTGCGGCGAGACAGGTGTCGACTTCATCGAGTTTCCTTCGTCGGGCGACAACAAGTTCATCAACATGGTCAATGTCCTTTTTTGGCTGGTTCGAATCCGGTGTCCCGGGGGAAAGGCGGTGTTGCATCTGATTCATCTTTGAGTGATCGCGTGGAGTGGCGATCAACGCTTTCGGTGCATCAGAAGCGGGTTTGCATACCGATGCGTACGACTGTCTGGCTGGCGTTGCTCGATGGCGCGGTCGCTCCGCCTGGGATGCCGACCGTCGAGGGGATCGCTGAAGGATTGCTGCTGTGATTGCGCGCGGCAATGGCGTACAGGGCCGTTCGCTTGCTCAGAAAGTAGCGTGCGCCGATGAACGGCTGTGTGATGGTTGCCGTTGTGCCGGCGCGGTTCGTATCGCGTGCCCAACCAATTCCCGCACCGATACTGATTGCCGGGCCGAGACGGTAGCTGACGGCCACTTCGAGTGGCCTGGCTACGGCTTTTGAGCCTTCAACAACGGTCTCTCGCCCTTGCGAATAGTTGGCCAGAAAGGTCCACGAGCCCATGGTGTAGAGAGCGCGAACGGCAAAGACCTCGTTCGCAATGGTTGTCGAGAAATTGTCTTTGGTCCATCCGGCGCCCAGTTGCAGATTCCCCATCACATATTTGACGTATGCCGACCCCATGCTGTCGTGACGAGACACATCGCCAAAGCTGTACATGACACCGCCGGACCATGAGCCGATGGTGTTTTCATACTTGACAGAGTTGTCGTAAAGACCCGTTCCCGAGTGATTATCGACAGCTGGGGCGGTGGATCCTTTAGGGCCGGTGAATTGCTGATAACCCGCTTCCAGGCCGCCTTCTATGATTGATGTCGCATCGAGTGGCAATGAAGCCAGGAAAAAATCGAATTGTCGACCGATCGTCACCGTTCCAAACTTGTTGTTGCTCAACCCGACAAACGATGCGCGGTCCCAGAACGGTGAAAGAATCGTCCCAGTGCTGATTTGAGGGCGCATCTCCAGAACAAACAGCACGCTTGTCCCGCCACCCAGACTCTCGACACCGCGAAATCCCAGTCTGGACGGAGCGCTGCCGTCGCTGTTCTCGCGTATGACCGGGTGACCCGAGACGTTGCTGACGTAAGTCATCCCGGCATCCAGCAATCCGTACATGGTGATGCTGTTTTGGGCGTACGCCGTGCTTAACGGCGCAATGACAGCGATTGCCCCCGCCAGGGACGCTGCACTTATCGACCTCATCTGTCTGTCTCCATGTCGGTCGTTCGACGACCGATAGTTCTTGTCTTTTATCGTTCTGGGCTGACGTGTCGAACGCCCTTCACCCGGTGCTTCTGATCCTCACCATCTGTCCAAACTCCTTCCGACTGCCAATACGAAGCAGCGCGATGTGACACGCGGACATGCTTTTCATCGGTTGGCATATGCAAACAAGATATGAAAATTTTGACTTAAGTGTCAACACTTAAGATTCGATATTAGCCTATGGTTTACGCCGATCATCGTTAAAAAGGCCATATATCGCTATATTTTATCAAGATCGAGTAAGAATTATCCCGGAGTTATCGGCCAATGTGTTGACAGTTTGTCTGACGGATCGTAGTCTCAGCACCGTGGTCGAAGGCCCGATACGGGCCGTTAATCAATACTTCCAAACACAGGCAGAGTGCGAGTGATGTCAAGTTCCTTTCCTGCGCGGTCAGACGATGGCCGCGCCAAGCTTCCCGCGCATACCACTTGCGACGTGGCGATCGTTGGCTATGGACCCGTGGGGATGACGCTCGCGGCGTTGCTGGCGCAATACGGACTCGACGTGATTGCGGTGGAGCGCTATAGCAAGCGCTTCTCGCTCCCTCGCGCTGGGCATTTCGATGGGGAGACGATGAGAGGTGCGTTCCAGCGCCTTGGAATCGCGAAGGCAGTCGAGCTGATGGCGCGCCCGATGCTTTCGTATGAACTCGTCACGCCCGAGCAGGAAGTGCTTCAGAGCGTCAAGCTCGGTACAGGCGGATCAGGATGGAAAGAGAGCTACCTCTTTTATCAACCCGATCTCGAAGACATTATTGACGCTCGCGGCGTCGAACTTGGTGTCCGCGTTTTCATGGGATACACGGCCACAGAAGTCGCGCAAGACACGGACGGCGCCGTGCTATCGGTGCGGGAAACGGACAACGAGACGACCGACAGGTGCAGGATCGAAGCCGCGTATGTCATCGGTGCGGATGGCGCGAACAGCTTCGTGCGGCAGGCGCTTGGGATCGGACGTCGTGACCTCGGATTTCCTGCAATCGATAACCTCGTACTTGACTTCGAACATAACGATCCGGATCGGGACGTGCCGCAACTCGGCGAGGTGCGGCAGATTCTCGACGTGCGACGCCCGACGCTTGTCGGCCGCTGGAGCGGCAACCGGTGGTCGAGACTGGAGTTCCGCAGACTCGAAGGGGAAAGCCGCGAGTACCTTGAAAGCGAAAGCACGGCGTGGCGCTTGCTGTCGACTTACGGTTTGAATCCTTCTCTTGGCAGAATCGTTCGAAGGGCGATCCATACTTTCGAAAGCACGCTTGCTGAGCGTTGGCGTGCAGGCAGGGTGCTCCTTGCAGGCGATTCCGCGCATACCACGCCTCCATTCATGGGCCAGGGCATGTGCTCTGGAATCCGCGACGCGTTGAATCTTGCGTGGAAGCTTGATGCGGTACTTGGCGGCCGTGCGGACGATGTTCTGCTCGACACCTATGAGAGCGAGCGCGCTCCGCATGTCCATGAAGTGATAAAGATGGCGAATGCGATCGGCGACAGCGTGCAGGTGACCGATCCGATTCTGGGCAAATTGCGTGACGATGCCTTGCGGGCGAAGCGAGCCGATCCGCCCCCGCTGTTTCCGCGGCTGGGAAACGGTGTGGTTCGAGCACAGGGCGACGAAAGGGCAATCGATGCCGATGGCAGGCCAGGTCTTCAGGCGCGGGTCGCTCTAGACGGTCGTGTAGACCTGCTGGACCTGTTCGTGGGCACAGGCTGGCGCATCATTTCCCGTCACGCCGTGTCTGAAGAGATTTTCGACAGCCGGCAGAAGAAGCTGCTTTCTCAACTGGGCGTATCGATTGCGCACGTTTCGAGAGGGCCGGGCCCAGACTATTTCGTCGACATCGACGCAGAGTACGACTTGTGGTTTAGAACTACAGGGCGTAAGGCCTTTCTGGTGAGACCGGACAATTACGTGTTTGGTAGTGTAGCGACGGTGACCGATCTTCCGTCGCTTCTGGACGAACTGGCGGAGTCGTTGAAAAAAACGGGATCGCGCGATCTGTCCGGCGCGCGCGCTGTCCACTAGCTTTCACGCCGCTGCGCACAACGAAAAGAGTGATGTCGCATGGAAACCCGACCTGTCAGCCCACGCCGGCGTGAGATGCTAAAACAGACGTCGGCGGCGTTGGCTGCCGGCGCTGCTGCGCCGTTTTTTCTCGGGTGTAGCGCCCTGACTGCTCCGCCTTCAGCCACTCGCGGCGAACCGGCTGTATCGGCTTCGCTGCAGGAAGGCGCTGCAAACCCGAGGCGTATCGACACACACTGCCATGTGATTCCTCCGGAATACAGCGACTGGCTTCATTCTCAACCGTCGTATCCTGGCCCATTCCTGGCGTGGAGCAAGGATGCGGCGCTGGAATCGTTTGAGCTCAATGGTATCGAAACGGGCATTCTGTCTGTCTCGACCCCCGGGGTCTGGTTAGGCCCGTCTACGGACATGAATCAAAGCCGGGCGCTGGCTCGCGACGTCAACGAGTTCTGTGCGAAGGTCGTGTCCGATGATCCCGGGAGGTTCGGTTTCTTTGCAACGCTCACACTTCCAGATCTGGGCGCCGCCATTGACGAAGCTGCGTATGCACTCGATCATTTGCACGCTGACGGCGTGGTACTGATGAGCAATGTAGGCGGGGTGTATGTCGGTGCGCCGGAATGGGATCCATTGCTTGAATTCCTGAACGAAAGGAAAGCGGTGCTCTTTGTGCATCCAACCGCTTTGCCGTCTTCGCTTGTCCCGGGTATATCGGCCGCGCTCACCGATTTCCTGGCGGATACCACGCGTGCCGCAGTCAACCTCGTAAAGCACGATTGCCTGACAAGATACCCCAATCTTCGAATCATTCTCTCGCACGGTGGCGGATACGTCCCCTACGCGGCATTGCGGATTGCGAGCATGCTTTCCCCGCAGCGCAGCGAGGAGGCGGTACTCGAGCAGCTAAGACGGTTCTATTTCGATACGGCATTGACACCGGGCCCCTACGCGCTGCCTTCACTCCTCGCGTTCGCTGATCCGTTGCGACTTACCTATGGATCCGACTGGCCCTACGCACCGCTTAAGCTCGCTCACGAATTTACGCTCCGGCTAGATGCCTATTCGCTCACAGACACACAACGAATGTCCATTTCCAGGCGCAATGCGGAGAGCCTTTTCCCTCGTTTAGCTGACGCTGGGATCTGAAGCGGGTTCGAGATTTACACAAGAAAGTGTCGACTCTTCTCATGCCGAATAAACGCGGTGAACTGGTTTGAATTGCTGGCTTGCGCTTACCAGAATGTCACAAGTGGTGGCTTTCTCTCAATCCTCGTTTCTGACTGTCGAGTGGTCGCCGCGAGGTAGAATCGGGGTATTGCAGGTTGCGGTTCTCGAACTGTTGACAGTTCGTGCAAGCCGGCCTTTATACGCAGCGTCGAGGGACGACTTCAATGCCAAAATCGAATCAGCGAACGACAGGGGCTCGAGCAGTAGTCCGAACATCGGCGGGAAGGAATGCTGAAGTGAGTGAAGTGCCATCGAAAAAACGGGCGGGCGATACGTCCGTCATCATCTTCAACTCGCTCCGCGAAGACATCCTGAACGGCAAGATCCCGCCTGGTGGGCAACTGCTGCAGGCCTCGGTTGCCCGCGATTTTGGCACGAGCCGCGGCCCCGTGCGAGAGGCGCTTCAACGGCTGCAGCAAGAGCAGCTCGTAATCGCCAAGGCTAACCAGAGGTACAGCGTTGCGCCGTTTGAGATAGCGGATTACGAAAGCCTGTTGAGCCTGAAGCTGCTCAACATGACGATTGCCATCCGGGTGTGTGTGCCGCTTCTCGCCGATGCCCAGATCCGGGTACTCCGCCAGTGCGTCGAGCAAATGAACGCTTCGCTGGAACATGCGCCAGAAGAATGGGAAGCCGCTTATCGTACGTTCTCGCGAACGATCGTTGCGCCTGCTGGCGAGCGCATGGGCTCCCTGATAGGCAGTTTCATCGACAACCTGCAACGGTATCGCGCCCATGCGATCGCTCGATTCCCCAGCGTGATACGCATCGACGGTTCGGAGCTGTCGCATGTTCTTGCGGCAGTAAAGGCCAGAGATGCGGAACTGGCATCGCGCCACTATGCGAACTACTTCTGCCGGCTCGCCATGCTGATCCTGGCAGGTGTAGCTCCCCGTTACGATCCCTCCATCCTCAGGGCAACCGCCAGCGCGTTGCTGGGCGACGACGATCAGTCAAAGCCGATCTGAGCGCGACACCTGCGTGCGCATCCAGTCAAACGCGCTGGCGTAAAGCGCATCGACTGGTTCAGGAATGTCGTCTCCGAACAGGCTATCGGGAACCGAGTGTCCTTCGAGCGACAAGTGGTAGGCAAGACACCGGTAGGACTTTCGGAATCGGGCGAGCTGCTCGATATCGAGGTCAAGCGATGTTCCAGGCATCGCGGGCGTAAGCATGTCGCGCTCGTAGATGCATGTGAGGAACATGATTTTCCAGTTCGAGTCGTGGCGTTCCACCTGATAAAGATTCCGTACCGACGATTCCAGATCGGCGTCCACACCATGAATCAGCGTTCGCAGGCTGATGGATGTGGGTACCTCGACAACCGCGCGATCGCGATTGATATGTACGACAGGCGGCGAGAGCCGGTGGACTGGGCGAATGCCTCTGCTGTGTATTTCTTTTGATCGTGCGACGAAGTCGGCGCCACTGCTCCTAAGCCAGCTGATCGAAACCACCGATTCGCTGTGATAGCACTCTTCCATCTGCGCCCACCAGCCGCGATCTCGCCCTTGTCGTTCCCTGAGAATGAGCTGAGTGATTTCGGTAATGTCGGACATGATGTCTTCCCGCTGAACTTGAAAAGTGAATCTCATCTGAGGGCGTCAGGTGAAGTGCCGGGCTAACGGAAGCACGACGCTGCGCAGATCAATCCGTCAAATCTACCCGGCTCGTCTCTTTGGTGAAGATCATCACGACGGCCCCGAGCAACGCCATCGCTGCCGTGTACATGACGAACACATTGCCGAGGCCCTGCTGTCCAAGCCACTGCTGGAGGAACGGTGCTGTCCCGGCGAACACCATGGCCGACAACGAGTAGGGAAGTGCAACTCCCGAAGCCCGGATGCCGGCTGGAAACAGCTCGGCGAGGAGTGCCGGGAACATCGAGCCATTGAACGCAAAGATGAACAGTGCGATGCTCATTGCCAGTGCGAATTGCCACGTTCCGCCGCCTTGAGCAAGATGATGAAGAGGGAACGACAAAGCGGCTACGGCAACGCCGTAGATGCAATAGCTTGCGCGTCGTCCGATCCTGTCCGAGAGCGCTCCAAGAAACGGCAGTGCGATGACGCACACCAGTTGCGCGATGATTGCCGACCAGAGTGCGTGCGTGGGACTCAGTTTCAGTATGCTAATGCCCCAGCTTGGGCCGCTTATCGCCCACGCGTAGAAAAAGACAGCGTTCGAACCTGCCAGCAAAAATACTCTCGCGCCGGCAGCTTTGTTGTTCCATAACTCGCGCCACATCGGATTCTTTTTTTGTGGCATTACCCCACGTGCTGCCTGTCGCATGAATGCCTCTGTCTCGACCATGTTTCGCCGGAGAACGAGAGAGAGGAGACCGAGGCAGGCGCCGATAAAGAACGGAATGCGCCACCCCCAGCTGGTCAGCTGCGATTGATTCATGACGGACGACAGAATCAATCCGACAATATTCGCGATTACGACGGCTATCAACGACGATGCATACAGTGAACTGGCCCATAACCCCCTGCTGCGAGACGGCGCTGTCTCGGCAATATAGGTGTAGGCAGCGGCGACCTCGCCCGTATGGGCGACTCCCTGTAGGAGGCGCGCGAACAGCAGCACGCAGGCACCAGTGAGCCCGGCCGTTTGATAGCTTGGCGCCAGCCCAACGAGTAATAGACCGCAAGATGCGCAGATGACAGCGGAGATCAGGGCGAATTTGCGGCCCTTGCGATCGGCTAGCCATCCGAAAGCTACCGCTCCAAATGGCCGAACCAGAAATGCTGCGCCAAACACGGCCATTGTCGCGAGCAGGGCCGCGGTTGGGTCCGCCGGATTGAAGATGCTGCGCGCAAAAAACGGCGCGAAGATGGCATAGGCAGTGAAATCGAAAGTTTCGAGTGCCATACCGACGTTGATGCCAATTAGCGTGCTGCGCCTTGTCGCCCGATTCGTAATGTCAGCCATGTCTCGGTCCGCGCGAACGTGGTCTGCCGAGGTTGGTGACGGCGACACGGTGCCCGCCTTCGGTGCCGCAGATCCGTTGATGTCGTAGCCACGATTCGCGGCGTAATGGGGGGTACGTGGCAATCTTCGTCTCCTTGCGTCTGCCTATGGAGCGCGACGCGAGGATTCCTGCGACGCAAACTTCGCCGGTGATGGGAGAAGGCAGCGGGTTCGCCCGTTTATGGGTAGTTGTATGTGTGAGGTCTGTCTAACCCGAGAATGGCGTGGACAGACGAACGCAACATTAGTCGTGGTTGATATAACTGTCAACACTTTAGTGAAAAAATGGGTCGTCCACCGTCGCGGTTTGTTTCCACTTTTTTCGGGTGGATTTTTATGAAATATCCACAAAATACCGGAGTTTTTGCCGAAATTATGCAAGAAATTCTGTTGAATTTCGTGATCTCAATCGTAATTCATGTACGGGAAAACACTTTGATAGGGTGTCGATGTGTAGACAGATTTCATGCGCCGGGTTGTCCGGCCGGTCGATCTGGGCACACCGGTGCGTGAGGTGTCACTCGTCTGCCCCGTCGGCTGTCGGTTTCTCTCTCGCGCGGTGGTGAAAGAACAAAGTGCAAAAATTGCTTCTCTGTACAACGCCACCATGGGTGGGCTACGCCCGGACTGCGTTGCAGCGGGAGACCTCTATGTACGCCCGGTCTTCATCCGAGCCGCGACAAGCAGCGAGATCAGACAGCCCCCGCCAAGATAGGCCGCAACCGGATGCCACGATCCGCCTGCCATATTCACTAGCGCGACCGCGATAAACGGCGTAAATCCGCCGCCCACCACGCTCGCCACCTGATAACCGACGCCCGCGCCGCTATAGCGATACTCGGTGCCGAACAGTTCGGTGAACATCGGTTGCTGCACGCTCACGACCATATCGTGTGCGACGTTCGCCAGCAGCACGGCAAACACGACGATCCAGACCGTCGAGCGCGCATCGAGCGCGACGAAGAACGGCACCGCGCCGAGCACACCGAGCGTCGCGCCGAGCATATAGATGCGGCGGCGGCCGAACCGGTCCGCGAGCCACGCAAAACACGGAATCGTCACACAACTGAGCGCGCCTACCAGCAGTCCGATGCCAAGAAAGAACTCGCGCCGCATGCCGAGATTCGCCGTCGAATAGTTCAGCGCGAACGCGGTGACGATATACATCGTGAACAGCTCCGCGAGACGCAGCGCAATGATCAGCAGGAACGCCTTTGGATGACGCAGCAGCGCTTCGACGATCGGCGCGCGCAGCCGTCGTTCACCGTGCTCGCCGACCTTCTCGACGAACTCGCGCGACTCCGCCATGCTCGAGCGGATCCATAGTGCGACCAGCACGAGCAGCACGCTGAACAGGAACGGCAGGCGCCAGCCCCACGCGATAAACGACGCGTTGTCCATCGACCGGCTGATCAACGACACAAGGCCGGTGGATAGCACGAGCCCTACGCCGTAACCGACCTGCACGCCGCTGCTGTAAAACGCCTTGTTGCGCTCGGGCGCGCTTTCGACGGCCATCAGCGCCGCGCCGCCCCATTCGCCGCCAACGGCAAAGCCCTGGATCGCGCGCAGCGTCACGAGCAGCACAGGCGCCCACCAGCCGATGCTCGCAAACGACGGTAACAGCCCAATCGCGGCGGTAGACAGGCCCATCATCGCGACCGTCACCACCAGCATGCGCTTGCGGCCGAGCCGGTCGCCATAGTGACCGAAGATGAAGCCGCCTAGCGGACGAAACAGAAAACCGACACCGAACGTCGCGAATGCGGCAAGCGTGCCCATCGCGGGGCTGACCTTCGGGAAAAACTCGGTATTGAACACGAGCGCGGCAACGATGCCGTACAGCAGGAAGTCATACCAGTCGACGACCGCGCCGACAAAGCTGCCGAGCGCAGCCTTGCGCGCCTCGTTGCGAGTGCGCGTGCCGGCCGTGCTTGCCGATGCGGTGTCTGTCGTAGGCTGAGGGCCAGCTGCGATGGGCATTGCGAGGTCTCCTGATGTGATGTTCCAGCAAGCGCGCCGTGCCTTTGTTCAGGCCACCGGTCGCGCTGCGTCGCGGCGCAGTTGCGTAGAGTAATGCAACGTGTCGATGCCGGCCATCAGCAGCTGGCAGTTCGCTGAGAGTCAGCGTACGCCCGGATGGCGTGTTGCTGACCACGGTCCGTCGCAAGTATTCGCTGGATGACCTCGTTGCCCAATGCAGCACAAAAGCGCCTTTCCCGAGCGACATGACTGCATGGGGCGACGCCAGGCCGGTGGGGCGTGAAGCATGGTGAGGCGAGTCTGGTTCGAGCGAGGCGACGGTTTATTTCACCACCCAAAATCGATCGCAAACGATTCCCCGGAGCGTTTGATCCGCCCAACATAGGGCGTTTCAAAGTGCGCCGGCAGCAGCAACACATTCTCGGACGCACAGAACTCCAGCAGCTCGCGACGCGATTTCGCCGACATTGCCTTGTCCCAGCACACTCTGCTGCTCCAGTTCCAGAACGGCACCTGCACCGGCGAATGCATGATGTCGCCGGAGAACACGCCGCGTTCGCCTTGAGAGTTCAACTCGATGCGCACGTGGCCAGGCGAGTGACCTGGCGCGGGACGTAAGGTGAGGCAGTCGACAAACTCCTGCACATCGTCGACAAAGTAAGCGTTGCCCGCTTCGACAATCGGGAAGATTGAATCCTCGAATACCGCTTTGAGAAACGGGGGACTGCCTGGATTAGCGGCTTCTTCTTTTGCAGCCTCGAACTCGGTCCGGGAAATGACGTACTTCGCGTTTGGAAACGTGGGTACCCAACGACCGTTGGCGAGCCGCGTGTTCCAGCCGACGTGATCCACGTGCAGATGCGTACAGAGCACAAAATCGATATCTTCCGGGCTCACACCGCAATCCGCCATGCGCTCGAGATAGCGATTCTCGAGCATGTGCATTTCCCCAATGCCAGGCCGCGACTTGTGGTTTCCCATACACGTGTCGATCAGGACGTTATAGCTTCCCACCCTGAGCAGCCAGCTATGCACCGGCATGGCAAAGTGACCGCTCTCCGGGTTGTAGTGCGTCGGACATAGCCAGTGTTCGTGAGCCCTGACTGCCTCGCGATTGAAGTCCGGGAACCATGACTGCATGGTTTCGCCAAGCAGATAACTGTCGAGAATTCGACAGATCTCGATGTTGCCGACCTTACCGACTACGTTCCTTAGCATGCGTATCTCCGGTTCATGTCCAGTCCGTGCCATTCAAGCTCGCACGACATTCACTCGCTGCTAGTCCATTCGACATTTGCGCCGATCGAGCGCAGGTTCTCGACAAAACGCGGATGCGCGCGCCGGATCGGCAGCGCATTCATGATCTCGGAGCGTCCTTCGATACTTGCCGCGACCATCAGCAATGCAATCGCCACGCGAATAATGTACGGGCTCTCCACGCGCGCCGGGCTCAAAGCAAGGCCGCCGAACGTGATCAGCCGATGCGGATCAGATAGAAACACGTGCGCACCGAACTTCGACAGTTCGCTGGTCCAGCCCATTGCTCCGTCGTAGACCTTGTTCCAGAACATCGCGCTGCCTTCGGCCTTCACGCCGAGCGCGACGAAGATCGGCAGCAGGTCGACCGGTAGATAAGGCCACGGCGCCGCCTCGACCTTGGTGAGAATATTCTGCGTGAACGGTCGGCGTACCCGCAGCGGACCGTTGCTCAGCGCACGCGACCAGCCGTCCCGGTGCTCGACGGTGACACCGAACTTCGCGAATGTTCTATCGATCAGCGGGAACTGCTCGGGGGCGGAGTTTTTGACCACGATATCGCCGCCGGTGATCGCACCGAGCGCGAGAAACGTGGCGATCTCATGGAAGTCCTCGCTGAAGCGGAATTCGCCGCCGCCGAACTGTCCACCGCCCGTCACGCTGAGCCGCGACGTCCCGATGCCTTCAATGCCGACGCCAAGCATGGCGAGAAAGCGGCAGAACTCCTGCACGTGAGGTTCCGATGCCGCGTTGACGAGCGTCGACGTTCCTTCGGCGGCTGCCGCGCACAGTGCGAAGTTTTCGGTCGTGGTAACCGATGCGTAGTCCAGCCAGTGATCGTTGGCTGCCATGCGCTGTTCGTTATGCACGAGCAATGAATCACCGGTGCGTTCCACCCGCGCGCCGAATCGTTCGAACACTTCGACGTGCGGGTCGATCTCGCGCACGCCGAGCGTGCAGCCCTTCACGTCGCTTTCGAGCCGCGCTACACCGAAACGCGCGAGCAGTGGCGGTACCAGCATGATCGATGAGCGCATCTCTTCGGGCAGCCTGTGTGTTGCCGGATCGAAGGTGGTCGCGCTGTGATGCAGGTCGAGTATGCCGCTCGAAAAATCCACCGATACCGCGCTGCCGAGCGTGCGGAAGATGTCGAGAATCTTTCTGACATCGGTGATATCGGGTACGCCGATCAGGCGCACAGGTTGATCGGTGAGCAGCGTGGCGCAAAGGATCGGCAGGACAGCGTTCTTGTTGGCGGATGGCGTGATTTCCCCGCGTAGCGGGGCGCCGCCGTGGACGATCAGATTGGACATGGTGGGGACGGTCTGGGAAATGAGGACGTGAGGGCGATATCATGCCATCGCAGCGGGAAAGTCGCTGCAAATCACCCGGCGTCTTCGCAAAGATCATCGCGAATGCGCGGGCCGCTTCTTCTCCTGTCGCAAGGTCTGCGCGACCAGCGACCTGAACCATCGATGGCCCGCATCGTTGTGTCGTCGTGCGTGCCAGAATTGCTGCACGGTCAGGTCGGGCAAGCTGATCGGCAACTGGAACACGTCGACGTCGGCCATTTTGGAGAACAATTCCGCGAGTTCGTCCGGAACCGCGGCAATCAGATCGGACGTCGCGACAAGACTCGGCACCGCCAGCAGATACGGTACCTCAACACCGACGTGTAGCCGCGCGCCATGCCGGCGTAATTCCTTCTCCAGCAACTGGTTCGTGATCGCGAGCGTGCCCGAGACGACATGCTCCGCTTCGACGAACTGCTGGAGCGTCAACGATACGCGCCGCCGCGACTTGCCACCGCGCACGATGCCGACCAGCGACCGCTCGAACAACGGTTGCTGATGCAGGCTATCGCCCAGCCTGCCGAGGTAGCCGATCGCCAGATCGATCTTGCCGTCCTGCAAGGCGCCCGCCAGTTCGAGCGATGGCAACTGGATCGGCTTGAGCGTCGCGAGCGGCGCCTGTTGCTTGATCGCGGCGAGCAGCCGTGGCAGCAACACGATCACACCCATGTCGCTGAGACAGACGGAGAACGTCCGACGCGTCGTCGCTGGATCGAATGCGACGTTGCTCCAGATCTCTTCCTCCACCACGGCCAGCACACGGTCCACGCCCTCGATCAAACGTTCGCCGATCTGCGTCGGCGCCATTTCGCTGCCGGCGCGGACGAACAGATCGTCCTGGAACGTCGTCCGTAGTTTCCCCAGTGCGTGACTCACAGCAGGTTGCGTAATGCCAAGCCGCTGCGCGGCGCGCGACACGCTGCGCTCCTTGCCCAGCGCCTGAAGCACAAAAAGGAAGTTAAGGTCGCGGGTCGTCATCATGAACTCAATTCATTTTCGATATGAATTTCATTGTATGGATTTATAGAGGTATCCGCACTATCTTTGGCGAAAAGCATGAAACCCAGGAGACAGGAATCAGATGGATTGCGATGTCATCATTGTTGGCGGAGGCCCAGTCGGTCTGTATCTCGCGGCTGCACTCGGGCAGCGCGGCGTGCGCGTCGAACTTTTCGAAGCGCGTGACGGAACCAGCCGGCATCCGGCCGCCAACGCAAATAGCGCGCGGACGATGGAGCATTTCCGGCGCATCGGCGTATCGAAGAGGATCCGCTCGCTCGGCTTGCCGACGGACTACGCCCCCGATGTCGCCTACTTCACCAGCATCACCGGTCACGAACTCGCGCGCCTGCATCAACCGCCGTCAGGCGAAGCCGAGCGTTGGGCGCAATTGCACGCGTTCACGTGGCCGACGCCCGAGCCGCCGCATCGCTGCTCGCAACTGTATGTCGAGCCTGTACTGCTGGATGCGGCGCGCGCCTGTTCGACGGTGAAGGTGCATTTCAGCGCACGCGTCGTCGACTTCGTACAAGGCGCCGATTCGGTGACGGCGACCGTGGTCGACACCATCGACGGCGCCGAAGCCGCTCCGCGTCGGGTACGCGGCCGCTATCTGGTGGGCTGCGACGGTCCGCGCAGCTTCGTGCGCAAGACGCTGGACATCCGCTATAGCGGCGTCGCCGGTGAGAAGCGCGAGTTCATGGGCGGCCTGATGGACGCCGTCTACTTTTATGCCCCCGATCTGTATCGCGTGTCGCCGCATGCGCCGGCATGGCAGTACTGGACTTTCACGCCGAAGCAGCGTGCGCTGATGATCGCCGTCGACGGCAAAGGTCATTTCATCATCAACGTTCAGGCGCGCGAGGGCGAGAGTGCCGATGCCGAGGCGATTCGCTCGCGCATTCGCGAGGCGATCGGCGCGGAAGTGCCGTTCGAGATCCGCAGCACGTCGCGCTGGACCGCGGGCTATACGCTGGTTGCCGATCGATTCGCAGCGGGCAATGCGTTGCTCGCGGGCGATGCTGCGCACCTGTTCACGCCGACGGGCGGCCTCGGCTACAACACCGGCATCGACGACGCGGCGAATCTCGCGTGGAAAATCGAGCTTGCGATGCGCGGCGAAGGCGGCGAAAGGTTGATCGACAGTTATGACGCGGAGCGCCGGCCAGTCGCGTTGCGCAATACTGCATTTGCACGCGCGTTCGCCGACAGTATCGGCCACGTGTCGGTGCCGGCAAACCTGCTCGATGACGACGCCGCCGGCGCTGCATCGCGCGATGCACTGGGCGACTATCTGCAGTTTCATGCGAGCTTCGAGTTCGCGATTCCCGGTGTCCACCTCGGCACGCGCTACGAAAGCTCGCCACTGACGACACCCGAAGACGGCGTGCCGCCTCCCGACAATCCGAATCTGTACGCGCCCTGCGCGCGTGCCGGACATCGCGCGCCGCATGTGTGGATCGCCGACACGTCGCTTTACGACTGTTTCGGCGCCGGCTTCACGTTGCTGTGCACGGGCGCGCGCGCGCTGACGGCACAGGATCAGCGCACGGTCGATGCCGCGCGCCTGACGCATGCCGCGCTGAGCGTCGTGTGCACCGACGATCCGCAGGTGAAGGCGCTCTATAGCGCGAATTACGTGCTGATCAGGCCCGACCTGCATATCGCATGGCGCGGCGACGCGCTCGAAGAACATCTGCAAATCGCCCTGGATCGTGTGCTCGGTCGTAACGAACACGCGGCTGACACCGCACAGTCGATCGCGCAACGACCCGCGGCCTGAACAGGCATGCGTCGCAGCAGGCGGTGCCGGACGTATCGCCCATAACAATCATCGGAGACATTCATGCACGCGAACGCAACGTCGGCAACGTCGGGGGAGGCCGCGCGGGCGGACACCGGTCGGCCGACGGCTATCCAGATCGTGACACTCGTACTGTGCTTCCTCGTGGTAGCCGCCGATGGTTTCGATGTCGCGAGCGTTAGCTATGTCGCGCCGCTGCTCAGGAAGATGTGGTCGCTGACGCCGGCAGCGTTGGGGCCGATCTTTGGCGCGGGTCTGTTTGGCCTCGCGGTCGGCAGTTTCGTGTTCGGTCCGCTCGCGGACAAGATCGGACGCAAGCGCGTAATCGCGCTGTCGCTGCTGCTATTCGGTGCGGGCAGTCTCGCGTGTGCGGCTGCGCCATCGGCGGGCTGGCTGATCGTGCTGCGCTTCCTGACCGGTGCAGGACTTGGCGGCGCGATGCCGAACGCGATCACGCTGTCGTCCGAATTCGCACCGCCGCGAAACCGCGCGCTGCTCGTCACGCTGATGTTCTGCGGCTTTACGCTCGGGCTCGCGTTCGGCGGTGCGGTGGCGTCGGTGCTGATTCCGTCGTTTGGCTGGCAGGGGGTGTTCGCATTCGGCGGTCTGTTTCCGCTGGTGCTGGCGCCGTGCATCTGGCTCTGGCTGCCTGAGTCGTTGCGCTTCATGGCGGGCAAGCCACGCTACGCGCGTGAAGCACAACGGGTGGCGCAGCGTCTCGGTGAAGCGGCACATGCGCTTCTGCAAGGCACGCACACAGAGGCCGGCGATACACCTCGCGAGCGTGTCATCGGTCTGCTGTTCAGCGCGCAATATCGCGCCGGCACAGCGCTGCTATGGCTCGCGTTCTTCTGCACGCTGTGGGTCTACTACCAGATCAGTAGCTGGTTGCCGCTAGTCATCACTAGCGCCGGGATCGACCCGGTTCACGCCGCCCGCGTGGGCGCGATGATGCCGCTCGGTGGCACGATCGGCTCGCTCGTCAATGCGCGTCTGATGGACCGTCGCAATCCGTTTCTGGTGCTCGCCGCGTCGTATGCGATCGCGGCCGTGGCGATCGCTGCGATCGGCGTGTCGATCCATCTGCCGTCGCTGATCTATTGCTCGGTGTTCGTCGCCGGATATGGCCTGTCCGGCGCGCAGACCGCGGCGAACGTGCTAGTCGCCGGCTTCTACACCACGGCCGCGCGCGCCACGGGTGTGAGCTGGGCACTCGGCGTCGGCCGTATCGGATCGATCTTTGGCTCGATGACGGGCGGCGTGATTCTCGCGTGGTTCGGCCGGGTGGAGCCGGCATTCATCGCGTTCGCGGTGCCTGTCGTGCTGGCCGGCGCAGCGATGGTCATCGCCGGTCGGCTCTATCCGCGGCGCAGTCTCGATGAACGCGCGCCGGCTGCAACGCCAGCAACGTCATCGGGTCATTGATTCGCAGATCGGTTGATTCACCACGAAAAACAAAAGGAGGGGAGACATGAAACTACGCATGTTGTCGTTGGCCGGGCTTGCCGCCGGTCTGCATCTGGGCATCGCCTCGGCACAAAGCAGCGTCACGCTGTACGGCATTCTGGACACAGGAATTGAGATGGTCACGCACGCCGACGCAGCAGGCGACCGGATCGTGCGCATGCCCGGCATCACCGGCTCGATGCCTTCGCGCTGGGGACTTCGCGGGAGAGAAGATCTCGGCGGCGGGCTGGCCGCGATTTTCACCCTCGAAGACGGCTTTAACCCGCGGGCCGGCGACATCAATCAGGGAGGACGGCTGTTCGGTCGTCAGGCGTGGGTCGGTCTGTCGAGCCCGTACGGTGCACTGACATTCGGGCGTCAGTACACGATGACGTACTGGGCGATCGTCGATTCCGACATTCTCGGCCCCGACATCTACGGTGGTGTCGGTTCGCTCGATGCGTACGTGCCCAACGCTCGCAGCGACAACACGATTGCGTACAAGGGTACGTTCGCGGGATTGACCGCCGGGGCGACGTGGTCGTTTGGACGCGATTCGGCGGGCACGGGCAATTCGCCGGGGCAGGGCACCTGCGCGGGTTCGTTGCCGGGCAATGCGCAGGCCTGTCGCCAGTGGTCCGTGATGCTGCGCTACGACGGCGATAACTTCGGCGTGGCGAGTGCCTATGACGAGCAGCGCGGCGGCCCCGGCGCGGCGGCCAACCTGTTCAACGGCGCTGCGCCGTTGCCGCTGACGGCGAGCGGCGACAAGGATGTGCGGATGCAACTCAACGGCTACTACAAGCTTGGCTCGTTCAAGGTCGGTGCGGGCTGGCTTGGTCGTCACGTCGAGACCGTATCGCCTGCTGTGCCGGTCGTTCATACCGACATCTGGTACGTGACTGCGAGCTACTTCGTCACGCCGGCCGCCATCATCGACGGCGGCGCGTACCGGACCATCGATTCGCAGCAGGACACGCGCGGCACGATTGCGACGCTGCGCGGCACCTATCTGCTGTCGAAAGCGACGGCGGTATATCTGCAGAGCGGCTATCTCTTCAACAGCGCCAAAGCGAAGTACACATTGAGCCAGGGCGGTCCTGGCGCGACACCGGCGGCGGGTATTGGACAACTCGGCGTAATGGCAGGCATTCGACACAGCTTCTGATTCCATCGATAGGGAGAACCGGTCATGACAAACAAGATGAGCTGGCGATATGTTGCCGCGAAGGTTGCAACGGGCGTGCTGCTGCTAGCCGCGCTCGATGCATCGATGTCGGCGTCGGCGTCGGGCCCCGGCGCGGGCAGCCTGACGATCGTCGAATCGGGCGTGCTCGTGGGCGGCGCGCCGGACGCGTCGGGTGTGGTGAGCTACAAAGGCATTCCGTACGCGGCGCCGCCGGTGGGTCCGCTGCGCTGGCGCGCACCGCAGCCGGTCCAGCCGTGGTCTGGCGTGCGCAATGCGCAGCAATACGGCCACACGTGCTGGCAGGGCACGGCGTTCGGACCGGTCGATAACAGTCAGGCAAGCGAGGATTGTCTGACGCTCAATGTCTGGAGCGCAGCGAAAGGACCGGGCGAACGACGGCCCGTGATGGTCTGGCTGCATGGTGGCGGCTTCCAGTTTGGCACCTCGGGCGACCCGCGTTGGGAAGGGGCCAGTCTCGCGAAAAAAGGCGTGGTAGTGGTGTCGATCAACTACCGGCTCGGTGTGTTCGGCTTTCTCGCGCGAACCGATCTCGACAGTGAAGCGCCCGGCCAATCGTCCGGGATGTACGGCATCGAGGACATGATCGCGGCGTTGCGGTGGGTCAAGGCGAACGCAGTGGCTTTCGGTGGCGATCCGGGCAACGTGACCGTATTCGGCGAATCGGCGGGCGCGCATACGGTCGGCATCCTGATGGCGTCGCCGATCACGGGCGGGTTGTTTTCCAAAGCGATCGCCGAGAGTGGTGCATTCTGGGAAAGTCCGAAAGGTGTGATGGCGAGCCACGCGGCGGCGTTGCAGATCGGTGGGCAACTCGGTGCGGCGTCGGGTGGTCCGCAGACACTCGCAGCGCTACGCGCGGCACCGGCCGCGCAATTGATGGCCGATCCGACCGAGCCCGCGTATAGCCCAAGCATCGATGGTTTCGTGCTGCCGACGGATCCCGAGACGCGCTTCGCGCGCGGACTGCAACGCGACGTGCCGTTGCTCGAAGGCCAGAACGCCGACGAAGGCACGATTTTCGCTGCGACGTCAGGCATCCCCGGCAATTCGGCGCAGGATTTCATCGCGGCTGCAACGACGGCATTCGGCGCATCGAACATCGATCGGTTTCTGCAGCTTTATCCCGCCGCGAGCGATGCGCAGGCGCAGCAGTCGCAGGTATTGCTCACCGGCGACCTGGTGATAGCGTCGCAAACCTGGCAGATGGCCAACCTGCATCTGAAGACGTTGCACGCGCCGGTCTATTCGTACTACTTCAGCCAGACGTCGGCGTATAACCCGCTGCCGATCCACGTCTCCGAAGTGCCCTACGTGTTCGGCGATCTGGTGCCGAACGGTCATGGCACACCAGGCGCAAGCGACGTGGCGCTGTCCGATGCCATGTCGTCGTACTGGACCAACTTCGCGAAGACCGGCAATCCGAACGGCGCAGGCTTACCCGGCTGGCCGACGTATACCGGCGCCGGTGGCACGGTGATGGGTCTCGCGACACCGTTGCAGCAGCAAGCCGAAGTCGGCACCGCGCGCTTTGCGTTTTTGAACAGCTTCCGGACACCGGGCAATCTGGGTTTTCATTTTTAACCTCATCGGGAAAGAAGGAGCAGGGACATGCGTTTCATCAGTTTCGAGAAGAATGGCCGGTCGATGCTGGGCGTTCGGGAGGGCGAGCACGTGCGGGTGATCGGCGAGGTATCGCTGGAAGCGCTGCTCACGCAGGGTGTGGATCTGACGGCCTATGCGCGTGCGCATGCCGGCGACGAGCGGCTGGCGATCGATGGCCTGAAGCTGTTGCCGCCGCTCTCGCGGCCGTCGAAGATCATATGTGTCGGCCTGAATTTCGCGGACCACACGTCCGAGAGCAACTATCAGCAACCCGACTATCCGACGCTGTTCTTCCGCGTCGCGACGAGTCTTGTTGCGCATGGCCAGCCGATCGTTCGACCGGCGGTCGAGGATTGCGACGGCGTCGATTACGAAGGCGAGATCGCGGTCGTGATCGGGCGCGGCGGCCGGCATATCCGTCTTGAAGATGCGCTGTCGCATGTCGTCGGTTACTCGCTGTTCAACGACGGTTCGATCCGTGAATACCAGTTCAAGACACCGCAGTGGACCGTGGGCAAGAACTTCGATGCGACCGGCGCGTTCGGGCCCGATCTCGTTACCGCGGACGAACTGCCCCCTGGTGTCGAAGGGTTGCGTCTGGAGACGCGCTTGAACGGTCAGGTCGTGCAGTCGGCCAGCACCGACGAGATGGTGTTCAACGTCGCGAGCCTGATCAGCATCATTAGCGAAGCCATCACGCTGGAGCCGGGCGACGTGATCGTCTCCGGAACGCCATCGGGGATCGGCTGGGCACGTCAGCCGAAGCTGCTGATGAAGGCGGGCGACGTATGCGAGGTGTCGGTCGAAAAGATCGGCACACTGCGCAACGTGATCGCCGATGAGGTCGTTTTGTGAGCTCACGCATTGCGTATCGTTCAGGGAGAACATCATGTCTGCCTCTGTAGCCGACCATGCTGCCGTTCATTCAATCGATCATTTCGCGCTCAACGTACCCTCGCTCGACGAAGCTCGCCGCTTCTACACGACGTTCGGCCTCGACGCGCGCGATGCCGCGAATGCCGGGGAAGCGTTCGAGCTTTACGCCGCCGATGGGCATCGCTGGGCGCGCATCCTGCAGGCTGGGCGCAAATCGCTGGCGTATCTGTCGTTCGGCTGTTTCGCCGCCGACCTTGAGCGGCTGCATCGACAGATTGCGAGCACAGGCGTGGAAGTATCGACGGATGCAGAAGGGCTGTGGTTTCGCGATCCCGATGGCAATACCGTGCAGGTGAAGCCGGCTCCGAAAACCAGCCCCTCGGGCAAGACGCCTTCGCTGCTCGCAGGTGTGCCGGCGAATGCGCGCGGCTCGCACGCGCGCTCCGAGTCGGTGCCGGTCAGGCCGCGCAGGCTGTCGCATGTGTTGCTGTTCAGCGCGGACGTGCTCGCCGCGCTCGACTTCTACGAACGTGCGCTCGGATTGCGGCTCTCGGACAGATCGCGCGACATCATCGCCTTCACGCACGCGCCTCACGGCAGCGATCATCATCTGGTGGCGTTCGCCAAAAGCGCCGCACGCGGCTGGCATCACTGCGCGTGGGACGTCGACGACATCAACAGGGTCGGCGAGGGCGCGGCGCAGATGGCCGCGGCAGGTTACACGAAGGGATGGGGCACCGGCCGGCACGTGCTGGGGTCAAATTATTTTCACTACGTCGAAGATCCGTGGGGATCGTTCTGCGAGTATTCCGCGGATATCGACTACATCTCGGCGGGCGAACAGTGGGATGCCGGGGACTTCCCGCCGGAGGATTCGCTGTACCTCTGGGGGCCGGCTGTGCCCGAGAATTTTGTCAGGAACAGCGAGTGCGGAGAAGAGAAAGAACCGGTGCGGCATTCCTCGTCATCGCTCACTCCGTGATTGCGACTTGATAAAGTCCACAAAAACTCTAAGTGCCGCCGGCATCTGGCGGCGGCTGTTGTAGTACAGCCTGGGGCCCGCGAACTCCTCCTGCCAGTCGTTCAGGACCCGCACCAGTCTGCCGTCGGCGAGCGGCTCCGCGACGAATTCCTCGAAGGTGAACAGGATGCCGAGGCCGGCCACCGCGCCAGCCACTTCCACGTCGGACGACTCGCTTGCGAGGCGACCATCCGGCACGACGCGGACGATCTCCTTCTTGCGTTTGAGCTCCCAGACGATTCTCCGCCCGCTACCGAACATGTGTCGAATACAGGCATGCTCGTTCAAATCGCGTGGGTGCGCGGGCACCCCATGGCGGGCGAGGTAATCCGGCGCCGCCACTCCCACCAGGCGTTGTCGCGCGGGCCCGATGGGGACAGCGATCATGTCGCGCGCGAGGTGCTCTTCATAACGCACGCCGGCATCGCAGTTGGCCGCAAACACATCTACGAGCCCTTCGGTGACGGTGACTTCCATGCGGATCGTCGGGTGGGCGACGAGGAAGGCTGACGCAATTTGCGGAAGCACATGCCGGGCGACGATACCCGGAACGTCGAGCCGCAGGGTCCCTGTCGCCTGGTCACCCATTGCAATACTGTCGAACGCGGCGTCGAGTTCGGAAAGCGCCGGGCGCAATCGCTCCAGCAACTGCTGACCGGCTTCAGTGGGCGTGACGCTGCGCGTTGTCCGGTTCATCAGACGGACGCCCTTGAGTTTTTCGAGGCGTTGAATGGCGTCGCTGAGCGAGGACGCAGACAGCCCGTTCCTGAGCGCAGCGGAACGGAAACCGCCTGCCTCGGCGACGAGCGCAAACATCTTCATATCAGTCAGATCGGAGATATCCATTGTTCTCTCTCCCGTACGGCTCGTTCTTCTCAGGACGGGTTATCGAATGAGCGCTGCAGGCGCATAGTGAAGTCACATTATCGAACGGGAACACTGATGAAACATCGCAAGCTCGGATCTACGGGTCCCACTGTGTCCGCTATCGGACTGGGTTGTATGGGAATGTCGGATGCATACGGACCGGCCGACCGATCCGAAAGTATCGCGACAATACAGGCCGCGCTCCACGACGGCGTAACGCTGATCGATACCGGTGACTTCTACGCCTCCGGGCTCAACGAATTGCTTATCGCAGAAGCGCTGAATGGTATTGCGCGCGACCGCTATCAACTCTCGGTCAAGTTTGGCGGCGTGCGCGATCCGGCTGGAGGATGGGGTCCCATGGACGGTCGTCCCGAGGTTGTCCGGAATTATCTGGCCTATTCGCTTCGTCGTCTCAACGTGGATCACATCGATATCTATCGGGTGGGCGGCCTCGACCGATCGGTTCCGATCGAAGACACGATAGGCGCGCTGGCGGACTGCGTTCAGAAAGGCTGGATCAGGCACATCGGACTGTCCGAAGTCGGAGAGGACACGATCCGTCGTGCGGCAGCAGTGCATCCTGTTGCCGATTTACAGATCGAATACTCGCTGTTGTCGCGCGGGATCGAAGACAGGATATTGCCGACGTGCCGCGAACTCGGCATTGCGATTACCGCCTACGGTGTGCTGTGCCGCGGTTTGCTCAGCGGACACTGGCATCCAAACGGGACAACTGACTTTCGATCCATCAGTCCGCGGTTTCAGGGCGACAACCTCGCTGCAAACCTGCAACTGGTCGAGCAACTTGCTCGGGTCGCTTCGACGAAAGGCGTGACGACCACCCAGTTAGCGATCGCCTGGGCGCTCGCGCAGGGCGAGGACATCATTCCGATCGTCGGCGCCCGTCGACGCGAGCGTCTTGCCGAGGCGCTCGGCAGCCTCGATGTAACCCTCTCCGAGGACGATCTTGTTTCCATCGAACGTGCCATCCCGAAGGGTGCGGCGAAGGGGGCACGATATCCCGAAGCAATGCTGGAACATCTGGACAGCGAACGGAACGGATCTGCTGTTTCGTGAGTTCGACGGCGTTGAGAGATCGCCTTGCTGCTGATCCGTGCTGGCTTGCGCAGCCATCGCGATAGTCTATTAATATACCGACTGCTTTCCACAAATAACGACTGGACTTCTGGGCGCACGGGTCGTTGGTCGCTCGACGACGGTTCGTCCATCCCACACGCGCGTTCCTTTCCCTTTACCGTGTCTGGGGGGCGTGGCCATGAAGGTGCAGTCGATAGCGGTATCGGTGGGTGTCGGTGTAGCGATCGCGTCGATGAGCGGATGCGGGCACGGCGACAGACATTCGCCACCCCCTGTCTCGAGCGGCGCAGGCTTCATCAAGAGTTTCCAGATCATTTCGAGCGTGCCCGCTTTCAATGGCGCGACGC
Source organism: Paraburkholderia megapolitana (assembly GCF_007556815.1). Classification (NCBI taxonomy): domain Bacteria; kingdom Pseudomonadati; phylum Pseudomonadota; class Betaproteobacteria; order Burkholderiales; family Burkholderiaceae; genus Paraburkholderia; species Paraburkholderia megapolitana. The sequence continues at coordinate 566,021 of NZ_CP041743.1, read as the reverse complement.
CTGCCGGTGCGGCAGGCCCGTACCAGGTGATCACCGCCGTCGTACACGGCGAACTCGATCCGAACAATCCGCTCAATGCGGACATTGTGAACATCAAGAACGCGCCGGTCGGCAGCGATGGTGACGTCGCCTATTCGACCGACGTCGTCATCCTGCGCCCGCAGAGCGCATCGACCGCGACACGCGTACTGTTCTACGACGTGGTGAACCGCGGCAGCAAACTTGGCGTGGGGTCTTTTGTGGGTGGCGGCGCGCTCGACACCGGTGCGGCGCCGCCGTCGAGTTTCCCGTCGCTGCTGAGAAACGGCTATACGATCCTGTGGAGTGGCTGGCAAGGCGATATTCCGCTCAACGGAAGTAGCACGACAGCGGGCGCGGGTTTGCTCGGCGTCACCTTTCCTGTTGCGACGAACCCGGACGGAACACCGATCACCGCCATGAGCCGCGAGGAATTCATTCCGGACTACGCCGGCGGATCGCCGACCACCATTCCGCTGACCTACCCGCCGACCAATCTGTCCGACACGGCATCGGTCACGTTCACCGCGCGCCAGTCGTGGCTCACTGCCTACGGCAGTATTCCGGGCGGCGTCGAAACCTATACCGCGCCATCGCAGCCAGTGGCGACGTGGCGCTACATCAGCACGCCAGACAACGTCTATGAAGGCAACTATTCAGTGTCGTTCACGCCGCCCGCGAGCGTGCCTGGCCCGAACGGCACGCAAGTTTCACCCGATGCCGGGACCATCTACAGTTTTGTTTATCGGGCCGCTGCACCGACGGTCGACGGGATCGGCTTCGCTGCGTTGCGCGATCTGGTGTCGTTCCTGCGTTACGACGCCACCGATGCACAAGGCGTCCCCAATCCGCTCGACGATCTGAAAAACGCCGCATGTGTTGCATCGTCGTGCTCGACCAGCACGAACTTCGATATCGCGATCGGCGAGGGTATTTCGCAGTCGGGCCGTTTCATGAAGGACTTTCTGTATCAGGGCTTCAATGTCGACAGCAACGGCAAGATTGTGTTCGATGGCATGTTCCCGATCATTTCGGCCGCTCGCCGTACGTGGACCAATGCGGACTTCGCACAGCCGGGGAGATGGTCGAAGCAGCATGAGGATCACTTCATGCCCGGCTTCCAGTTCCCGTTCACTTACGCGACCACGACCGACCCTGTGAGCGGGGCGACCGACGGCATCCTGAAGCAGTGCACGGCGACCAACACCTGTCCGAAGATCATGCAGCTCGATGGCGCGTTCGAATGGTGGGGCGGTGCGGCGTCGCTCGTCGTGACCGACGGGCGTGGCAACGATATCCAGTTGCCGCAGAATGTCCGTTACTACCTGGTGCCGGGGACCCAGCACGGCGGCGGCAGCGGTGTGACGACCGGCAATTTCACTGTGCCTGCAGCGGGGAGTCAATGTCAGTTGCCGGGATCGCCGGTTGAGGAAACGCCGGTGGAGCGCGCGCTGATTCCTGCGCTTGTCAACTGGATCGGCCAGGGCACGCCGCCGCCAGCCTCGCAATATCCCACGGTCGCCTCCGGCACGCTGGTCGAACCGACCCAGATCGCGGTGGGCTTTCCGTCGCTGACCAACGTGAAGGTGCCGAGCGGAGCGGCCGCTACCCCCACGCTGCTGCAACTCACTTTCAATGGCGAATACAACCAGTTGTTCGTCACCGACTTCAGCAATGCGGTGCCGGTCGTGAACACCGCGCAGGCTTATACGATTCTTGTGCCGAGTGTGGATTCGAACGGAAATGAGACGTCCGGCGTGCTGGTGCCCGACGTCAGCGTGCCGCTCGCGACCTATACCGGCTGGAACTACCGCGGCGCGGGCCATGCGATCGGCGACGGCTGCATTTCCAACGGCTCGGCGATTCCGCTTGCGGTGAATGCCGCTGCGCAGGCGGGCGGCACCGATACGCGTGCCACGCTGGCGACCCTCTATGGAGGCAGCCGATCGAAGTACCAGGCGGCGGTCGCGGCCGCGGCGAATGCACTCGTCAGTCAGGGCTATCTGCTGCAGGACGACGCGAATAACGTCTTCATTGCAAACGCGGGCAGCGTTTCTGCCACGCTGTTGCCGCAACCTTGAAATCTGGTCGGCCCACAGCTAACGCGTCGCTTGAGCTTTCGTTCCATCGGTGTCGCTATCCGATGGAGCGGACGAACGCAGTCCGGCCATCACGAGATCGAGCACGCGGCCGACCTGTTCTTCATCGGCCGACGCTGTCGCAGCGACAACCGAGCCGGCCAGGCTCAAGGTGAGATCGTCCGCTCGAATCCCACTGCGGATGCTGCCGTCGCGCGATCCCGCTGACAGAAACTTCTCGATGGTCTCGTTGATCCGGATGCGCGTCTCGGAGACGGTCCCGGAGCGAAACGTCATTGCGATCCTTAGCGCATCGTGCATGGCATGTTTGGTCGCGACGAACTTTGCATAGCGGTCCATCCACTGGCGCATCGCGTCGGCGCCCAGATGCCTCGCGAGAAGCTCGTCGGCCTCGAGATCCAGCGCGTCGAGTTCAGAGCTGTATACCGCCTCGACTAGTGCCTCTTTCGTGGGGAAATGACGGTAGAGCGTGCCGATTCCCACGCCCGCCGCCCGGGCGATGGCCTCCAGCGAAGTCGTGCTGGCAGCAGTCGAGAACAGCCTGCGCGCCTCGACGACGATCTGCTCGCGGTTCTTGGTTGCATCGGCGCGTTGGCGAGATGGTATTGACAAGCGGAGGATCCTCCGGTTAAGGTGATGGAAAACGGAGGACCCTCCGCCAAGGTGTGATTATAGGAGAACCCTTGATGTCCCGGCATACTTCGAGATCTGCTGCCCGTGCGGGAAGCTATCCCCTGGGCGCCCACGAGGTCGCACGGATCGGCTTCGGCGCCATGCAACTCCAGCGAAGTGCCGACACGCCGGCAGAGGCGCTCGAACTTCTTCGGCATGCCATCGATCTCGGCGTCAATCACATAGACACCGCTCAGTTCTACGGCAACGGTTTCGTCAACAGGACGATCGGTGAACTGCTTCGCGAGGCGCCGCAGATTGTGGTGGCGACCAAGGTTGGGGCCGATCCCAATCCTGGAGGGAGATTCCACCTCAGACCGGCACAGCGCCCGGAACAATTACGGGCCAGCGTCGAGGACAATCTCCGCAGCCTCGGCGTAGACCAGCTTGCGGTCGTCAATCTGCGTCGTCTGGACGTCGGCCCTGGCATCGCCGCCGAAGGTGACCAGATCGTCGACCTCGATGACCAGCTCGCCGTGATGATCGCCATGCGACACGAGGGCAAGATTGGGGCGATCGGACTCAGCGCCGTCGATCTCAATGGACTCAGGCGCGCCATCCCCGCAGGCATTGTGTGTGTTCAGAACGCCTACAGCATGATCAGCCGGCAATACGAAGACATGCTCGACCTGTGCGCCGATCACCAGATCGCATGGGTGCCATTTTTTCCACTGGGAGGCGCTGGTTTTGCTGAGTGGCCCAAGGTGATCGACCAGCCGAAGGTTATCCAGATTGCCGCGCGGATGGGCGTCGAGCCATCCCAGCTCGGGCTCGCCTGGTTGCTGGCTCACAAGCCGAATATCCTGCTCATCCCAGGCACCTCGAGCCTTTTGCATCTCGAAGAAAATGTCGCTGCGGCGTCGATAGCGTTCGACCGCGATGTTCTTGCCGAGCTTGATGCCAACGACGCCAAAGCCGCTCAGGCACCTCACGGAGTCAGACTGTGACCGATCAATCGACGGATCAGCCGCTTACCGCCAAGGCCGTTACATACAAAGGCCCGGGCGGCTATGAGGTCATCGAAATCCTGGAACGTCAGGTCCGGCCACCTGCGGATGACGAGGTTCGTATCGAGGTGAAGGCGGCCGCGGTCAATCCGACAGACCTGCTTCTCCGTGCCGCGGGCGCAGGCGATCAGACGTCGTTTGTTGTGCCCGGTATGGATGCTGCGGGGATCATCGAATCTGTCGGGCCGGTCGTATCGCGCCTGCATCCCGGAGAGGAGGTGATGGCGGCCGTTATGCCGCGGCGCCCTGAAGGGGGAGCGCAGGCACAGTACATCGTGGTGCCTGCCGCCTCAGTTGTTCGGATACCTGAAGGTGTATCCATAGCGGAGGCCGCGACCCTGCCGATGAACGGGTTGACTGCATTCCGGGCGCTCGAACTGGCTGCCTTGAGGAAAGGGCAATGCCTGGCCGTGAGCGGCGGCGCCGGGCTTCTCGCGCACTACGCAATCGCGGTCGCGAAACGGCAAGGAATCAAGGTCATTGCCGATGCGAAGCCGGAAGAAGCCGAACTGGTACGCAGTTACGGCGCAGATGTTGTGATCGAGCGTGGGTCGCGCTTTGCAGACGCCGTTCGTCACGCGTTACCAGAAGGCGCTGACGCCCTGCTCGACACGGCCGTCCTTGCAGAAAGTGCTTTTGGCGCCGTTCGTGATGGGGGCGTCTATATCCCGGTTCGCGGCTGGGGAGGCAAGCCGGCCGAGCGCGGAATCAGGATTGCGCCGGTGTTCGTGGTCGAGGCGCTCGAGCGTACCGAGTGGCTTGAACAGCTCCGTGACATGGTCAGAGCAGCAGAGATCAGGCTGCGCGTCGCAGCGGAATACCCGCTCGAGCAAATCGCTGACGCGCAGCGCTCACTCGAAGCCGGAGGGCTGCGCGGCCGGCCGGTCATTGCCTTCTAGCGTCCTCATCGCCACCGTAGTCGGGTAGCTTCAGCGAATTGTGCGCCTGGCTGGAGTGTTCGCTGTGCGATGAAGTACCTCCGGATGACGACTCATTGATATACTACATACGCAATATTGATTTTTGCGGCAATGCACCATATCATTGAGTTACTTGTTCACTCAATCTTCTGGGGCTGCAAATGGATCTGCTTTCTCTTTCGCTGCTTGGGGTATCCGTTGTAGGGTTAGGCGCTGCCGCGACGATTCTGTTGACGAAGTGGGTTCCGCAGCCGGTCGCCGAACTGGCGGCGGAGCATGGCCGCTTCGTCGGCCTCGGCGAAACGGTGTCGACGCAGGCACCGGCAGCAGCAGCGGCGCCGTATCGCGCGCATGTTCAACAAGAGGCGATGAATGTCGTCAGAACTTCAAACTGAAGCAGTGGCGAGTCCACTGACTCTCTCGCTCCAGCCGATCAACGCAAGCGTCAGCCTGCGCGATCAGGCCTACGTGATGCTGCGGCAGGCCATCGCCGACGCAGACATCTATCAGTCACACGATGAAATCCGCCTCGACGAACGCGTGCTGAGCGAAACGCTCGGCGTGAGTCGCACGCCGGTGCGCGAAGCGATGACGCTGCTCGAGCAGGAAGGTTTTCTGCGGATGGTGCCGCGTCGCGGCATCTATATCGTGCGCAAGAGCAAGCGCGAAATCGTCGAGATGATCCAGATGTGGGCCGCGCTCGAAAGCATGGCGGCGCGTCTTGCCACGCTGCATGCCACCGACGAGGAAATCGCCCGTCTGCGGCACATGTTCGACAATTTCCGCGATGCGACGCCGGCCGAACACATCGCCGAGTATTCGGATGCGAATATTGCGTTCCACCAGGCGATCGTCGAGTTGTCGAAGTCGCAGATCATCCTCGAGACGATCAAGAACATCTTCATTCACGTCCGCGCGATCCGCCGCATGACCATTTCGCAGAGCGACCGCGCATCGCGTTCGATCGTCGATCATCTGCGCATCATCGAAGCGCTGGAGCAGCGCGACACGGAACTGGCCGAGCGGCTCGTGCGCCAGCACTCGCTCGATCTTGCAGCGTTCGTCGAAGCGAACTGCGACTTCCTGGATTGAAGAACCGGCGGCCTTTGTGCCGTGCAGGGTGTAGCAGCGAATCAGAACAGAAGGCCGACGGCAAATTACCGTCGGCCTTTTTTTGCGTGGCGCAACGACTCGTCACGTCGACGCCGTACCCCTTCAGTTGCCCCTCGCCCGACATTCGCGGGTATCCCGTCTTTTCCCACTTGGTAAATCGGCGCCATGCACTGCGGGAAACCCTGCACTTGACGCAGAATGGAATGTAGTATGTGATATATCAACGACGCAGAATGCATGAAGATACTCGATATTTTTCCCGACGGCAGGTCGTCGGGATTTGGTGATTAACCGCCGAAACCCAGGCAGGACGGGCAGAGGCGCCATCTGCAACGGCATCTGGTGGCTGAGATCGAGCCTGAACGCAGCTGATATATCACATTCTGAATTGCCTTGGACAGGCCAGCCGCCCAGTGGCGGGGCGTCGCTAACGCGGGCACGTCCGTCGACAACCGTTATTCAACCGATTGGCCAGGAGACGACATGAGCAAAGCACTCGACGGTGTGCGCATCCTCGATTTCACGCATGTGCAATCGGGGCCGACCTGCACGCAATTGCTGGCGTGGTTCGGCGCCGATGTGATCAAGGTGGAGCGGGCCGGCGCCGGCGATATCACGCGCGAACAGTTGCGCGACATCCCCGACGCGGACAGCCTTTACTTCACGATGCTCAATCACAACAAGCGTTCGGTGACGATCGACACGAAGAACCCGGAAGGCAAGCAGGTGCTCGAAACGCTGATCCAGAAGTGCGATGTGCTGGTCGAGAACTTTGCGCCGGGCGCGCTCGACCGGATGGGCTTCACCTGGGAGCGCATCCAGGAACTGAACCCGCGCATGATCGTGGCCTCGGTGAAGGGCTTCGGTCCCGGCCCGTACGAAGACTGCAAGGTCTACGAGAACGTTGCGCAGTGCGCGGGCGGCGCGGCCTCGACGACGGGTTTCGACGATGGTCCGCCGGTCGTCACCGGTGCGCAGATCGGCGACAGCGGCACGGGCCTGCATCTCGCGCTCGGCATCGTCACCGCACTGTACCAACGCGTGCAGACCGGGCGTGGGCAGAAGGTGCTCGCGGCGATGCAGGACGGTGTGCTGAACCTGTGCCGCGTGAAGTTGCGCGATCAGCAGCGGCTCGAACGCACGGGCGTGATGAAGGAGTATCCGCAATATCCGAACGGCACCTTCGGCGAAGCGGTGCCGCGCGCGGGCAATGCATCGGGTGGCGGTCAGCCCGGCTGGATCCTGAAGTGCAAGGGTTGGGAAGCCGATCCGAACGCGTACATCTATTTCATCACGCAAGCCCCGGTGTGGGCAAAGATCTCCAACGTGATCGGCAGGGAGGAATGGGCCACCGATCCCGACTACGCGACGCCCGCTGCGCGTCTGCCGCATCTGAAGGACATCTTCGCCGAGATCGAACGCTGGACGATGACGAAAACCAAGTTCGAGGCGATGGACATCCTCAACCGCTACGACATTCCATGCGGCCCGATCCTGTCGATGAAGGAGATTGCCGAAGAGCCTTCGCTGCGCAAGACCGGCACGATCGTCGAAGTCGATCATCCGGTGCGCGGCAAGTATCTGACGGTCGGCAATCCGATCAAGCTGTCCGACAGCCCAACCGAGGTGAAACGTTCGCCGCTGCTCGGCGAACACACGGATGAGGTGATGGCCGAACTGGGCTATTCGACGGAACAGATCGGCGCATTGCGCGCGGCCGGTGCGATTTGAGCGGCCACGCCGCGAGGAGAATGCTGTGGATACATGGATGCGTTTCATGTCGAACGATGGCGGTGTCGTGTTCGGTCGTGTCGAGAATGGTTATCTGCACGAATACGACAGCCTCGATCAGCCGGTGCCGACCGGCGCTGTGCTCTCGCTGCGCACGCTTACGCCGCTTGCACCGTGTGCGCCAGGCAAGGTCGTTGCGTTGTGGAACAACTTTCATGCGCTGGCCGCGAAACTCGACAAGCCGGTGCCATCACACCCGCTCTTTCTGCTGAAGCCGCCGGGTTCGGTGATCGGTTCCGGCGCAGCGATTCGTCGGCCCGCGCATTACGCGGGAAAGATCGTCTACGAGGGCGAGCTCGGCATCGTGATCGGCCGGCGTTGTCGCAATGCGACCGTCGATGAAGCCGCGGCCGCGATCTTCGGCTACACGATCGTCAACGACGTAACCGCCGCCGATCTCCTCAACGAGAACCCGCATTTTCCGCAGTGGTGCCGCGCGAAGGGCTTCGATACGTTCTGCTGTATCGGTCCCGCGATCCTGTCCGGCTTCGCGTGGCGCGACGCGCGTGTGGTGACGACGCTCGACGGCGTCGAGCGGCAGAACTATCCGCTGGCGGACATGGTGTTCTCGCCCGCCGAGCAGGTGAGCCTGATCTCGCAGGACCTGACGCTCGAACCGGGCGATGTGATTGCATGCGGTACCTCGCTCGGTGTCGGTTCGATCAAGGACGGGGCGACGGTGGCGGTGTCGATCGAAGGAATCGGGACGTTGAGCAATGTGCTTGCTGTGGGCGGGCAGGATGTCGCTGCGGCGAACGCGGCGGCGGTGCCGGCCTGAGCGCGCCGGAACATGGCACGCAGCATGGGCAATCTGACGCGACGGTCGCGGACCGTGGTGCTGTTTGGCGGCTCGGCGGGGCTCGCTACGATGGCGGGTGGTTTCGCTCGTTACTTCGCAGACGCGACGACGCCCACGCTGCAGCGTGTCGCGGTTTGTACTGCGATCTTCATCGGTGCACTGCTGCTGGCGGCCTCACTCGTTGCGTTTTGCAAACTTCGCGGCACGCTCGAGGCACACGCGATCGCGCAGCCCGGCGACAGTCTCGTCGATTTCGCCGCGCTCGCATTGTGTGTGTGGCTCGGTTATGGATTCGCCACCGCACCGGCCCAGATGCCTGCGCTAGCCGCGCTTCTTGCAATGGGCGCGCTTGCCGCCGCGTTGGGTGCGCATCGAGTGGTGCTGGCCGGCGCGTTGACGACGCATGCTCATCTGCGATGCCCGTCATCTGGTCAACGCGTGCAGTCGCGCCTGCGCTTCGAGTGGCGCGACGTCGACGCGCATGCATGCGCGGGCGATGGCTGCATGCAACCGTGGAAACTCGAAGCCACCATAAACGGCGCGATCCGCCGAAATACACACCGGAGCGTAACAAAGCGTCGCGATCGTCAGCAGCAACGTTATCGCGCGATGCGACGTTGATCGAACCCGGAGAAATAGTCGAGAAAAATCGACGCCCGCGCAGGGTGCAACAGCGGGCGCCGCAGATAAACAGACAAGCAGGCGCTCAGAAGCCGGAAGCGGACTCGCAGTAGTACAGGGTCTTCTTGTGCAAGATTAACTGCGCCAGAAAATCGGCGTCATAGGCCTTATGAAGATGCGCATGAAACCGCTCGATATACGCCGTGATCCGCGCCGTTTCGCTCGGGAATTCGTTGAGCGCATCGAGCGTACTGCGATCCCAGCGGAAGCGCAGACCAAGGTCGCTAAACGCGGCGTTGTAAGCGCTCAGATGCGCATCGTCGGGACTGTCCGCGCTAACGCGAGCGGCACGCGTGGTGACATGAGACACCGTCGAAGCGTGATTCATGGTCGGACTCCTCTGTGGACGAGTGAATGAACTCGACTCCAGCATAGAGTCCGCGATGGATTTGCAATAGTTAAAGTTTTATTGGAATTTCATAACCTATTGCTTATGAACGCTCAACGACTTCACGCTCGTGATCTGTTCGATCAGCTTCGCCCCTTCCTCCATCAGGAAGCGCTTGAACGCAACCGCGACCGGCGGCAGCCGCTTGTTCTTCCGGTGTACGACATACCAGTTGAGCATCACCGGGAAGCCTTCGACATCGAGCACGACGAGGTGTCCCACCTGCAGTTCGAGGCTGATGGTATGGGCGGACAGAAACGCAATGCCCATACCGGCGATCACCGCCTGCTTGATCGTCTCGGTGCTCTTGATCTCCATCGCGATCTTCAGATTGGTGAGCCGCCCCGCAAAACCTTCTTCCATCGAATTCCACGTGTCCGAGCCGCGCTCGCGCACGATGAACGCCTCATTCGCGAGCTGGCTCATCTTGATGTTGCGCTTGTGCGCAAGCGGATGATTCGGCGCGGCGACGATCACGTACGGATGCGGCGCAAACGATTCGTTGATCGCATCCATTTCGTGCGGCGGACGCACCATGACCGCGAGATCGGTCTGGTTGCTCGCCAGTTGATGCAGCAGCTCTTCGCGGTTGTGCACCGCGAGATTCAGCACCACGCCGGAATAACGTCGCGTGAATTCCGCGAGCAGGCGCGGAAAGAAATAGTCGCCTGCGCTGATCACCGCGACGTTGAGCTTGCCGCCGGAGATGCCCTTCAGCTGGCTCATCGCTTCGTCCACTTCGTGGAACTGCTGGATGATCGCGCGGCTGTAATGCAGCATCTCGGTCCCGGCGGGCGTCAGGTAGATCTTCTTGCCGAGCTGTTCGAAGAGCGGCAGCCCTGCGTGTTCTTCGAGCTGGCGCACCTGGGTGGAGACGGCGGGCTGTGTGAGATGGAGTTCCTCTGCGGCACGCGAGAAGCTCAGATGACGAGCCACGGTCTCGAACACCTTCAACTGGCGCAGCGTGGCGTTTCTCATCGTGATGCCCGATGTATAAGCAGATGTGAATCCTGATACTAACAAACTTTAATTATCGTTAATTCAGCATAGACCCTAGGATGAATCGATGAATTTGTATCGGTTCAATACGCGGTTGAACAAGCGGGGCCGCCAATGGCGGGCACAACTATAAGGTGGGGCGCATCTAGCACGGCAATAACGCCGGCAACCCTGAATACATAGCGGAGACAACGCATGGACGCGAATACCCAGCCGGTTCCGGCTGCTGCATGGCTATCGAACCGGTGGTCGCAACTCGTCATCGGTATGTTGTGTATGGCGCTCGTGGCGAATCTGCAGTACGCGTGGACACTCTTCGTCACACCGATGAACACGCGGCATCACTGGGGCGAAGCGTCCATTCAACTTGCGTTTTCTCTTTTCATTCTGACTGAAACGTGGCTCGTACCCGTAGAAGGCTGGCTCGTCGACAAGTTCGGCCCGCGACCGGTCGTCGCTTGCGGCGCGTTGTGCGCGGGCATCGCATGGGTGATGTATTCCTGGGCCACGTCGCTGGCCGAGCTGTACACCGCTTCGGTGATTGCCGGGATCGGAGCGGGCGGTGTGTACGGCACGTGCGTCGGCAACGCGTTGAAGTGGTTTCCGGACCGGCGCGGTCTCGCCGCGGGGTTGACCGCGGCCGGCTTCGGCGCCGGTGCCGCAGTCACCGTGATTCCGATTGCCAACATGATTACGCGCTCCGGTTACGAGCACACGTTCTTCTTCTTTGGCATCTTGCAGGGCGTGTGCATTTTCGTACTGGCCCTGCTGCTGAAAAAACCCGTGGTGCGCAAGGTATCGGCCGTGAAGAAGCGCTTCGCGGTGACGAAGATCGACTACACGCCGGGCCAGATGATCAAGACACCAGTGTTCTGGGTGCTCTATCTATCGTTTGTCGGGGTCGCCGCGGGTGGCCTGATGGCGACCGCGCAGATCGGCCCGATCGCGAAGGACTGGGGCCTCGCCCGCATTCCGATGAGCTTCTTCGGCATGACGTTGCCGCTGCTCACCATGACGCTCTCCATCGATAACATCTGCAACGGCTTCACGCGGCCACTGTGCGGATTCATCTCCGACAAGATCGGTCGCGAGAACACGATGTTCATGATCTTCATCGGCGAAGGGCTCGCGCTGCTCGGGATGATGCAGTTCGGCACAAACCCGTACGCGTTCATGACATTCGCCGCGCTGATCTTCCTGTTCTGGGGCGAGATCTTCTCGATCTTCCCCGCAACCTGCGCGGACACCTTCGGCAGCAAATACGCCGCGGCGAATGCGGGCACGCTGTACACCGCGAAGGGTACGGCTGCGCTGCTCGTGCCGATCGCGTCGGTGCTATCCGCGACCGGCGGGTGGAATGCGGTGTTCGTCGCGTCGGCGGTCATCACGATAGCCGCCGGTGTCGCCGCGAAGTTCATCCTGGCGCCGATGCGCACACGGCTGATCGAAGCGAGCGATAAGCCTGCGGTCAGTACGCTCGGAAACCCCTCGCGTCTGAGCCACTGGCCGGAGCAGACCGGTGAATAGCGAATAGTGAATCGCGACCGTAGTCCCGACAGGTAACCCGATGAACGTATCGCTGCAGCAGTTGCGGGTTTTCATCGCCGTCGCGCGTCAGCGGAGTTTTACCCGCGCGGCGCGCGAATTCGATTTGACGCAGTCGGCGGTAAGCCGCTGCGTGCGTGAACTCGAAGAAGCCATCGACCTGCGGCTCTTCGATCGCACCACCCGCCAGGTCGAACTGACGAGCGCCGGCGCGAGTCTCGAGCGACGCATCGGCCGCCTGCTCGATGAGATCGAGCTCACCCTGCGCGAAGAGCGCGCCGCGAACGAAGGGCACACCGGCGTGGTCGTGATCGCGTGCTGCCCGGTGCTGTCGTCGAGCTGGTTGCCGGATGCGCTCGCACGCTGCGCAGCCGCGTTTCCGGAACTGATCGTGGCAGTGAAGGACTGGTCGCAGGACGCGGTGATCGAGAGCGTCGAGCAGGGCGAGACCGACTTCGGCGTGATCTCCGCGATGACCTTGCCAGGGCCCGAAACGCTGCATGTGCAGCCGTTGTTTGCGACGCCGCTGCGGGCGTTGTTGCCCATCGCGCATCCGTTGGCACACCGCGCTTCGATCGAATGGGAGGCGCTGAGTCATCTGCCGCTCATCACGCTGGATGCCGGGTCCGGCGTTCGCGTGGCGGTGGACAGCGCATTGCGGACCCATGGCGTGCGGCCGCGCGCAGTGCAGGAGCTCGCACACGCTGCCGCAGTGCTGCGCATGGTCGAGCTCGAACTGGGTGTCGGCGTGCTGCCAGTCGACGACCACGAAACTCTCGCCGCCACGCTCGTTGCGCGGCCGTTGCATCCGGAAGCGACGCTGACAGCCATGCTCGTGCGGCGCCGCAACCGCTCGTTGCGACCGAATGCCGAGGCAGTGTGGTCGCAGTTCGCCACTGGCAGCAAGCAAGTGAGACGCGCCGGCAACGCACAACACGCCCACCCCGACATCGACGACGCGAGCGTGGACAGTCCGCTCGACGACGCAACGCTACGCACGGCCTGAGGCACGTTTTACATGCCTGCCGTTCAGAATTTCCATGACCGAGCACGACGATGAACACGCAAACGGATCTCAAGCGCCACGATCTGCTGATCGACGGCAAACGGCTGCCGCCCGGCACTGGAGAATACTCGGTCGATATCGACCCGGCCACTGAGCAGACGATCGCGCTGGTCGCACAGGGCAGTGCCGCCGATGTCGATACCGCCGTGCTCGCTGCACGCGCCGCGCTGAAAGTGTGGAACGGCATGCGTGCGGCCGAGCGTGGACGCATACTCAACCGCCTCGCGGACCTGATGCGTACGCATCAAGACGAACTGGCCGAACTCGAAAGCCGCGACGCGGGCAAGCCGATTGCCGCCGTGCTGCGCCAGGACCTGCCCGCCGCGATCGATACGCTCGCGTACTACGCGGGCTGGTGCGACAAGATCACAGGGCAGGTCGTGCCGGTGCGCCCCGATGCGCTGACGTACACGGTGCGCGAACCGGTCGGCGTGGTGGCGGCGATCGTGCCGTGGAATTTCCCGTTGATGATCGGCATGTGGAAGATCGCCCCGGCGCTTGCCTGCGGTTGCACGCTGATCGTCAAGCCTGCGGAAATCACGCCGCTTAGCGCGCTGCGCGTCGGCGAACTGGCGCTCGAAGCCGGTGTGCCGCCGGGCGTATTGAACATCGTGACGGGCAAGGGGCGCGTGGTCGGCGATGCGCTCGTCGCGCACCCGGGCGTCGACAAGGTGACGTTCACAGGTTCGCCATCGGTTGGGCGCGGCATCCTGCAAGGGGCGGCCGGTAACTTCAAGCGCGTCACGCTGGAGCTCGGCGGCAAGTCGGCGAACGTGATCTTCGCGGATGCGAACCTCGACAACGCAACGCGCGCGGCCGCGTCGGGCATCTTCTTCAATACCGGCCAGGTCTGTTCCGCGGGCTCGCGCATTCTGGCGCAGCGCGAGATCTACGACGAAGTCGTCGAGCGGCTCGCCGTGCGTGCGAACGCGATCAAGGTTGGCGATCCGTCGCGGCGCGAAACGTCGATGGGGCCGCTTGTTTCGGCGGCGCAGATGAAGACGGTACTCGACTATGTCGACATTGGCCGCAGCGAAGGCGCGTCGCTGGTGGCGGGTGGCGCGCGCATCGGCGAGAAGGGCTACTTCGTGCAGCCAACCGTGTTCGCCAACGTCGAACACGAGATGCGCATCTCTCAGGAAGAGATCTTCGGGCCGGTGGCGAGTGTGATCCCGTTCGACGACGAGGCCGACGCAGTGCGGATCGCCAACGGCACGCTGTACAGTCTCGCAGCGGGGGTGTGGAGCGCCGACATCGGCCGCGTGCATCGGGTCGCGCGCGAGCTGCGCGCGGGCACCGTGTGGATCAATACCTACGGTTATACCGATGTGCGTCTACCGTGGGGTGGTTCCGGCGATTCGGGTTTCGGACGCGAGCACGGCGACGTCGCCATCGACAACTTCACCGAACCGAAAACAGTGTGGCTTGCGCTCGATCAGTGATCGCCCTGCAACGCCATCCGCTCGCGCAGTTTGATCAGCGCGAGCACGACATCGATGGCCGGCGTGGGTTCGCCGACCAGTCGGCCCATTTCCTGCACGACGGTCAGCAGCGGATCGATTTCCATTGGCCGTCGGTTCTCGAGATCGACGAGTGTCGATGTCTTGTGCGCGCCGACTGAACCTGCGCCGTCGATACGCTTCTCCATATCCACGCGAAAATGCACGTCGAAGCGATCGGCGATCCGCTTCGCTTCCGTCATCATCGTGCGCGAGACGGCGCGCGTGCCGGGATCGCTGGTGAGTACATCGAGCGTGGCATGCGTAAGCGCACTGATCGGGTTGAAGCACAGATTGCCCCACAGCTTGAGCCAGATCTCGTCGCGAATGTTGTCGCGGATCGGCGCATCGAAACCGGCGACCTGCATGATCTCGTGCAGTGCCTGGATGCGCGGCGTCCGCTCGTTGCCCGGTTCGCCGATCGGAAATTTCTTGCCGTATACGTGTTTGATCACACCCGGTTCGACGATTTCGGCCGCCGGGTACAGCACGCAGCCGATAGCCCGTTCGGGACCGAGCTTCGTCCATTGCGCGCCGTCCGGATCGATGCTGGCTAGACGCGTACCTTCGAACTTGCCGCCGTGCCGGTAGAAGTACCAATAGGGGATGCCGTTGACGCCCGTGACGATCGCGGTGTGTTTACCGAGCAGCGGCTGCATCGTGTCGACGACGCCCGGCAGCGAATGCGCTTTCAACGTGACGATCACATAGTCTTGCACGCCGAGTTCAGCCGGGTCGGACGTGCAGCGCACGCGTGCGCTGACTTCTTCGCCGTCGATCTGCAGCCGCGCGCCATGTTCCCGCATTGCTGCGAGATGGGCGCCGCGCGCGACGAAACTCACATCGGCTCCTGCACGCGCGAGCTGCACGCCCATCATGCCGCCGATCGCTCCTGCTCCGAAGATACAGATCTTCATGATTGCCGCCCCCTGACGATTAAAAACTGCTCGCCTGCCCGTGCACGTCTCGCGACCGGGGCGGGCCATGGTTGCAGAATAGGGGGAGCCTACGATTGACGACAGTTAAAGTTTCTCGCGAAAACCATTATCGATCGTTTATGGTCGATGCGTGCTTTCAACGATGCGGCGACACGTGCAAAACGTGTGGAAAGCCGCGTGCCGGAGCGGGCGTCAGGCGCGTCGCACCAGCAGGAAGCTGATGCCGATCACGCCGAGAAACGTGCCGCAACAGCGGTTGAACCAGCGCCGCACCTTGCTGCGTGTGAGCCACTTGCCGAGGTACATGCCGGCCCACGAATAGAGTGCGATCGCGACACATTCAAGGACGAGGAAGCTCGCCCCCAGCACGGTGAACTGCGGCAGCATCGGCTTCGCGATGTCGACGAATTGCGGCAGAAACGCGGTGAACACCAGGATCGCCTTCGGATTGCCGGCCGCCACCAGGCACTCCTGACGCGCGATGCGCCACAGCGACGCATCATCCTGCTTCGGTGTGTCCATTGGACTGGCGTCGGAGCGCCACAACTGGATGGCGAGCCACACGAGATAAGCGGCACCGGTCAGCTTGATCGTGAGGAAGAATACTTCGGAGGCGTGCAGGACGACCGCGAGGCCCGTCGCCGCCAGCACCAGCATCAATGCGAACGAGACGAGACGGCCCGTGCCCGCCACGAAGGCGGTCATGAAACCGTGGCGCGCCGCGACGTTGATCGACAGCAGGTTGTTTGGGCCCGGCGCCATGTTGATCGCAAAGCATGCGGGCAGAAAGAACAACCAGGCGGTAACGGACATGGCGACTCGCGGCGAAAGGGTTGAGCGGGAACTGGGGGATCGAGCCCGATTGTAGCGAACGGGCGCTGTGGTCGCGATTCTCCCCGCTAGTTACCGAGCGCTCGCGCAAACGCCGCGTCGTCGATCAACACGTTCACGCTTTCTCTCACCGTGTCTTCGAGCGCAATAGGGTTGCTGGTGAATTTCGGCGCTTCGTGCCGGACCGTCTTCGCCGACGAGAAGACCACGCGGCCCGTTTGCGTATCGGTGACGATGTAACGAATGCGCAGTGTCCACCGCGCAGGCGACTGCTCGTCATCAACCGAGCATTTCTCGATCTGCCCGCTCAATACCCTGCTTTGCCCGGTCACGTCGAAGCCAGCGAGTTGCAGTTGCGCGGCGACCGCATCGCGCACCGCGGCGCGTACCTCCTGCTTCAGCAGGATGCCGCTGACAGCCGTGTTCTCGATCCGGTGGGGCGACTGATGGAGGGTTTGCGCCGGCAGGTAGACGAAGTCCTCCGCGGGTGCGATATGCAGCGAGCCGGTAATGGGCACCGCGTGCGAACGATGGTGCCAGAAGCCGAACAACGAGCAGGCCGGCAGCAGCGACAGCATCGAGACCGCGCAGAGAATGCGGCAGGGGGTGGAGAAAAGCAGTTTCACGGTAGCGGGCCGGTTCGAACTGGGAAAACATGTGCGCGATGTGCACGATGCGCGTCTTGCTGCGATCCGCACACCACACACGAGGTTTCGAGCGCGCCCGGTAGCAGGGCCTGGACATGACGTGCGTCCGAAGCGGATGGTACCGTGCCCATTGCCCGTCAGTCCATGCGGGCCGGATGACGGTGTGGTAGATCGCGCAGCACTGCGCGGCGGCACATTGTGTGCATGGCATAATCCCGCGGTCGCGTTTCCTGGTGTTCCACACCCGCTCTCCGCATGCCGCATCGCCGTTTTCAGAGGATCGGCAGTTTCCTTGCGTTGTTCGCCATGCTGCTGGCGACGGTCGCGCCCACGATTTCGCAGGCGCTCGAAGCGCATGGCCGGCTCGATACGGCGTTGCGCCATTACTGTTCGGTGCAGACGCCTGCGGACGGTACCGGGCGCAGCACACCCGATTCGACGGGGTTCCACTGGCAGGCATGCGGCTATTGCAGCCTGCTGTCCCATTTGCCTGTCGTGCCTGGCGCTGTTGCTGCGCCTGTGCAGGTCTCGACGTTCTCGACACATCTTGTCGTCCGCATGAGTGCGGACACGCGTGCGCAAACGGTACGCACGCCGGCCCAGCCGCGTGCTCCGCCTGCCATTGCACGGCTTTCATGAACGGTTTAGGGCAGACCGGTGCGCATCACGCACATGGCGCTCATCCTTTTTCGAAATCTTGCGAACTGGCGGCGCTCGGGCAAACGAATTGCACGCGCCGTTTCGTATCGCGCACAGTGACGGAGCAGTCGAACATGACATCCAACAAAATCATTCAATGGGGTGTGGCTATCGGCGCCGCATGCATCGTAGCCAATGCACACGCGGCCGGCGTGCACGCCGAACAGTGCTGGATTCGCGCCATGCCGGCGTCTGTGCCTTCGGCGGGATATCTCGTGGTGGTCAACGACAGCGATGCGCCGCGCACGCTGACCGACATCGCGACGCCGGCGTTCGGCATGGCGATGATGCATCGCACGGAAAGCAACGGCAGCACGTCGACGATGGTCGACGTCGATACGTTACCCGTGCCGGCGCACGGGTCGGTCAGCTTTGCGCCGAAGGGGTATCACGTGATGCTCGAACAACCGGCGCATGCGCTGAAAATCGGTTCGACGTTGCCGCTGACGTTGAGCTTCGATGACGGCTCGAAGGTGACCGCGAACTGCGCGATCAAGTCGCCGGCCACACTGGGGCAGTCCACGCAGTAAGGCGAGGCGGGTAGCGTCGCGGTTCGCGTGAAGGAGGCGGAGCGCGACGTGTTATGCGGGTTCGCGCGGTACGTCGCGACGTACTTGCGCGGGCGTGCAACGCAGGATTTAATACGGGCTGCCATGGCGGGTGCAGCCACGGCAATTGCCCGGCCGGGCCACGGCTGAAAACGATTCAGCGCGGTGCCGCGGAGGTTCGTGGCGCGCCGCGCAAGCGCCGGCACAGGCGGTTCATGACGACTCAAACACGGAGCAGAGCATGAAGGCCAGTACCATCGCGGACCGACAGGCAGCCGGGCGCGCCGCGCGCGAACATTCGAAACGCTCGAGTCATCGCGCCGTCGGCGAGCTGCATCGCGATCCACTCGACCTGCTGCGCCTGAGCAGCGAGGGCCGCGTCGAACGGCTGGTGCCGCTGCGCTACGGGCGCATGGCCGCCTCGCCATTCGCCTTCTTTCGCGGCAGCGCGATCCTGCAGGCTCACGATCTCAGCAAGGTGCCACATACCGGCCTCGTGATGCCGATTTGCGGCGATGCGCATCTGCTGAATTTCGGCGGTTTCGCCACGCCGGAACGGCAGCTAGTCGCCGATCTGAACGACTTCGACGAAGTATCGCTGGGTCCCTTCGAATGGGATCTCAAGCGGCTTGCCGCGAGCCTCGTGGTGGCCGCGCGGCACATGCGCTTCAGCCGCGGCACGGCCGCCGAACTGGTGATGACTGCGATCAACGAATACCGCGACCGCATGGCCCAGTATGCGGAGTGCGGCGCGCTCGAACTCTGGTATGAAAAGATCACGTTCGACCGGATGATCGAATCCGCGTTGACGCCGGAAGGGCGACGCACAATTCGTCGCGGCATGGAGAAAGCGGCGGGCCGCACGCATGAAAGCATGCTCGACAAGATGGCCGAGCGCGACGGCGACACGTGGCAGATTCGCGATGCGCCGCCGGGTCTGTTTCATGTGCATGGCGCCAATACGCTGTTCGATGCCGGCGACGACTGGCTCAAGGTTGGTGGCTGGCAAAAGCTCATTGCGCGGATGTACGGCGATTATCGGAAGACGCTGTCGCACGAGCGTTGCGAACTGCTCGACCAGTTTGCGCTGCAGGACCTCGTGTTCAAGGTGGTTGGGGTGGGTAGTGTCGGTACGCGTTGTCTCGTGCTGCTTGGCGTCGATCATCACGACAAGCCGCTGTTTCTGCAGGCAAAGGAAGCGCGGCGATCCGTCGTCGCGCAGTATTTCGCGGCGGCCGCACCGCGGCATGAGGGCGAGCGCGTCGTGTACGGCCAGCGTCTGCTGCAGGCGGCCAGCGATATTTTCCTCGGTTGGGCCACCGGCCCTGCGGGACGACACTTCTACTTCCGGCAGTTACGCGACATGAAGCTGTCGGCTTCGATTGAACTGTTCGATAGCAGCTTGTTGCAAGGGTATGCGCGGCTGTGCGGCTGGATCGTCGCGCGTGCGCATGCGAAAGCAAGCGGCCAGGCGATCGAGCTGAGCGCCTACATGGGACGCAATGACCCGTTTGCCGAAGCGCTGACCGACTATGCGTGCAGTTATGCGGACCAGGTGGAGCGTGACTATGATCGCTTCATGAAGGCGTGCCGCAGCGGGGAGATCGAGGCGCGTACCGATGATGATATGGCGGCGGATTTCAGGGTTTAGCGTTATTACGCTGCGCGAGGCACGAACTGAAAACAATTCTCTTTTTTTGTAATCGGGCGCTGACTGCACTTCGCGGCGTATGCGGAATCGTCTGGAAGGTTTCCGGCATCCTCTGGGTGGCGTTCATGCTGCTCTCGCTTTACGTTCAAGGTACCGGTGGCCCCGCATTCCACTGGTTGTACACCGCGATCGTGCGGACGTTCGACCCTGATCCAGTGACTATCGGCTCCCTCATGTCCGTCATCAGCTACGTCGCGGCCTTGCTCTTCGAATACTCCGTCGCGGCTGCATTGGCGCTGTGGGTTCTGCACACCGTGCTGCGCTACTTTTTGCTGCGCGACGCATACGATACCGTCGGCGTCATAGAGAGCCTGAGACAATCGGGTCTCCAGATAAACCGGACGCCGGTCATGTCAATGAAGATACGATTCGACGCACCGGACGGACCCATCGTCGTACGGCTGCGCAAGCTGATCGATCTCGGGAACATGCCGCGCCGAGGCGAGCGCGTCATGCTGCGCGTGAGCCGTATCGATCCGATCTGCGTCAAGTATCGAGGACCGTCCTGAATCCTGGCGCACGTCGGCTCACTGGAACAAACCGGATGCGGTGATCTCGACGATCCAGTCGATAAACACCTTGACCGCGGCGCTCGCGTTTCGCCCGTGCGGATAGACGATGGAAACCGGCACGGGTGAACATCGCGCATCTGCCAGGACCTCTTTCAAACGCCCGCTTTGAAGATAGGGGCGGGCGGCAAACTCCGACAACTGGATCAGTCCCAACCCCTCCAGGCCGCATTGCAGATAAGCCTCGGTTTCGTTGACCGAAAACCGGCTTTGCATCGTCATGGCGACGTCCTCGCCATCGACGCTAAACCGCCAATCCAGTGGACGACCCGTCGCATTCGCCAGGTAATTGACGACACGATGAGTGCCCAGGGCGTTCACAGAATCGGGCTCGCCGTGCTGCTTGAGGTAGCGCGGCGCCGCGCAGGTCAGCCAGTTCAACTGACCGAGCCGGCGCGCAACGAGCGTCGAGTCCATCAGCTCCCCACTGCGGATGACGCAATCGATCCCGTCGTAGATCAGGTCCGCGGGACGATCGCTGAGACCGAGCACGAGTTCGATGTCCGGAAAGCGTTCCTCGAATTCGAGCAGTCGCGGCAACACGATCGCACGACCGATTACGCCGGGCATATCCACTCGTACACGTCCGTGCGGATTTTTCGCATCCGTCGACAAACCGCTTTCCGCCTCGACAATGTCGGACAGAATGGCCTGACACGATGCGAAGTAACGCGCGCCTGCGTCGGTCAGACTGAGCGTTCGCGTGCTTCGTCTGAGCAGCGGAGTGCCAAGATGCTTCTCCAGATTCTTTATCGTCGTTGTCACCGACGAGCGCGGCATCGACAAGGTCTCCGCTGCCTTGCTGAAGCTCTGTGCTTCGACGACACGCACGAAGATGGTCATTGCCTGAAGTTTGTCCATGAGGGGCACACGTAGCGGATTCATTGACAGACGGTAGCAGGGTTCCCGAAGAGAGACTCGTCTTACCGCCGCCGCATGGCGGACCCGTTGCGGTTCGGCGCTCACGCAATCTGTATTCCGCCATGGCGAACAATGCGGCACGCGTGCGCCACTACACTCCAGCTCGTTCATCGGGCCTTCTCTCCGCTGTTATTGCAGCGGGATGCGAATGCACTCTCTTTCAACGATCTTCTTCCCTGCGAGGAAAACACACATGTCGCGGAACCAGACAATTCTCGTTCTAGGCGCAGGCGAACTCGGCATGGCCGTGCTGCGCAATCTTGTCCGACGCGCCGATCTCGACGCGAGCATTTCTATCGCCGTGCTGCTTCGTCCATCGACGATCGACTCCAGCGATGCCGTCAAACAGAAGGACATCGCAGAATTGCGCGCGTTGGGCGTCGAACTGGTTCCTGGCGATCTGGCCAAGCAATCGGTATCCGCGCTCGCCGATATCTTCGCCCGCTTCGACACGATCATCTCCTGCAGCGGGTTTGCCGGCGGACAGGATACGCAACGCAAGATCACACAGGCGGTGCTGGACGCAGGCGTTAAACGGTACGTACCGTGGCAATTCGGTGTGGACTATGACGTCATCGGCAGGGGAAGCGCACAGGACCTGTTCGACGAACAACTCGACGTGCGCGACCTGCTTCGCTCGCAAGAACAGACGCAATGGATCATCGTCTCGACCGGGATGTTTACGAGCTTCCTGTTCGAGCCATCGTTCGGTGTCGTGGATCTGGCAGGGAACGTCGTGCATGCACTGGGTAGCTGGGACAACGCGGTAACGGTGACGACTGCCGAAGACATCGGTGCCTTGACGTCCGCCATCGTGTTCTCGGAGCCGGCAATCGTGAATCAGGTTGTGCGCGTCGCGGGCGATACGGTGACTTATCGTCAGCTCGCGGATACGGTCGACAGATTGCTGGGTCTGAACCTTCGTCGCACGGAATGGAGTGTGCCGGAACTGAGACGTCAGCTCGCCGAAGACCCGCACGATGCGATCAGAAAGTACCGGGTCGTATTCGCCGAAGGGTGTGGGGTGTCGTGGGACAAGAAGCAGACCTTCAACGCGCAACGTGGGATGACGGTTTGCGGGCTTGAAGACTGGGTGCGCGAAAACCTGCAATCGGGCGACGGTGTTCCGGCTTAACCGGGCGCTGGAATTTGTGACGAACGAGCCGCTGTTGTATGGTGCGAAGGCGAAGCAGTCGGATCCCGACTGAACGATCCGCTGTCGGCGGATCTGAAATCGCTGTTCGCGAACCCCAACCACTGCGCGCTCGACCGAATCGATTGAATCGACTGTCGCACGCATCGCCGGACGCGGATGGCCTACGTCTGCAAGGAGACATGTTGTGACCGAGGTTGCCGATTCGAAGAAGACGAAGAAGATTGCGCTCGTGACCGGTGCCAGTAGCGGCATCGGCCTGTCATGTGCCCGTAAGTTGCTTGCGCATGGTTATACGGTTGTGCTGGCCGGGCGCCGTCAGGCGCTGCTCGACGAAGTCGCCGACGCGGCGCGACAGCGCGGCGAGGATGCGCTGGCCGTCGCATGCGATGTGACCGACGACACGAGCGTGACCGCACTGTTCGATACGATCCGGCAGCGCTATGGGCGGCTCGATGTGCTGTTCAATAACGCGGGCCGCAGCGGGCCGCCGGTCGAGATCGACGAGATCCCTGTCGACGAATGGCGCGCCGTGGTCGACACCAATCTGACGGGCGTTTTTTTGTGCACGCGCGCAGCGTTCGGGATAATGAAGAAGCAGTCGCCGCAAGGTGGCCGGATCATCAACAACGGCTCGATCTCGGCGCACGCGCCGCGCCCCTACAGCATCGCCTACACGGCGACCAAGCACGCGATCACCGGGCTCACGAAGTCGGTGTCGCTCGATGGCCGGCCGTACGACATCGTGTGCGGCCAGATCGATATCGGCAATGCAGCCACCGAGATGGCGGCGCGCATGGCGCGCGGCGTGCCGCAGGCGAACGGCGAGATCGCCATCGAACCGCTGATGGACGTCGAACATGTCGCCGATGCGGTACTGCATATGGCCGAACTGCCGCTGTCGGCGAACGTGCAGTTCATGACGATCATGGCGAGCAAGATGCCGTTCGTCGGCCGCGGCTGACGTTTGGCCTGAGTCGTGGCGGCGCGCGGCATGCTGCAGCCGCCCGACTTATACTGCTGGCTTCCTGCGCACGTTGCTGTTTTTGTCGCTGTGTCGAAACCATCACCCGACCATTCGTCCGCGGACGATCCACCGCCGCAACCGCCGAGGCGCCCCGAACCGGACGACTGTTGCCGCAGCGGCTGCGAGCCTTGCGTCTTCGATCTGTACGACGAAGCCGTCGAGCGTTATCGCGCGGCACTTGCAGCGTGGCAGGCGCGCCAGGCATCTACGTCACGGCGATGAACATGCGCGCGCCGTTGCCCCATCCGCCGGTTTTTGCAAGCCCAAGCTCGAGACCATGACCGAATCGCAATCCGCGTTTGCCGATACATCGACGCTGGCCGACCTGTACGACTTCGTGCAACGCCATCCGCGTCTGTTCGTGCTGACCGGCGCCGGCATCAGCACCGACTCCGGCATCCCCGGTTATCGCGACGAGAACGGCGCATGGAAGCGCTCACCGCCGATCACCCTGCAGGAATTCCTCGGCTCCGTCGCCGCGCGTCAGCGCTACTGGGCGCGCAGCACGGTTGGCTGGCCCGTCGTCGCCGACGCGCAACCGAACGATGCGCATCGCACGCTCGCGCGGCTCGAAGCGGCGCGGTACGTCCCGACACTCGTCACGCAGAATGTCGACGGCCTGCATCAGCGCGCGGGCAGTCATGAGGTGATCGAATTGCACGGTGGGATAAATGGGGTGACGTGCCTCGATTGTGGGGCGCAGCATGATCGCGCGGCGATCCAGCACACGCTCGTCGTCGACAATCCCGGCCTGCTCGATGCGATTGCCGAGCCGGCCGCCGACGGCGATGCGCATCTCGAATGGCACGATCTCGATGGATTTCGGATTCCGCCGTGTCCGGTGTGTGGCGGGTTGCTGAAACCGTCGGTGGTGTTCTTCGGCGAAAGCGTGCCGCGCGAACGTGTCGAGCAGGCGAGCGCAGCGCTCGAAGCCGCCGACGCGATGCTCGTGGTCGGCTCGTCGTTGATGGTGTATTCCGGTTACCGCTTCTGCGTGTGGGCGCAGAAGATGGGCAAGCCGATTGCCGCGTTGAATCTCGGGCGTACGCGGGCCGATCCGTTGCTTGCGCTGAAGGTCGAGGCGCCGTGTGCACCGACGCTGACGGCGCTGGCCGAGCGGCTCGCCGCGGCGTGAGCGCGTTCGCGCACTGCGCGCGGCACACGCCAGATCGTCGATAATGACGCACCCGTGCACCCAAACGCTTCACAGCGCTTTCACGATCACGACCCGCATCCGGAGCCGCCCATGCTGACGACGCTCGAACAACTCGAAGCCATCTACGGTCAACCTCACGAACGCTCGCTGCGCAAAGAGATTCCGTTCGTCAACGAAGACTACCGGGCGTTTATCGAGCATGCGCCGTTCGTCGTGCTCGCAACAGCCGGCCCGGAAGGGCTCGACTGCTCGCCGCGCGGCGACGCACCGGGTTTCGTGCGGATCGTCGACGAACGGACGCTCGCGATTCCCGATCGTCTCGGCAACAACCGCATCGACAGTCTGCGCAATATCGTCAGGGAGCCGCATCTCGCGCTGCTGTTCGTCGTGCCGGGCGTCGGCGAAACGTTGCGCGTGAATGGCTGCGGACGCATCACCGATGATTCCGAGTGGCTCGAACTGTTTGCGATCGACGGCAAGCTGCCGCGCACGGTGCTGCTGGTCGACGTCGATGCCGTGTATTTTCAGTGTTCGAAGGCGCTGGTGCGCTCGAAACTGTGGGACCCCTCGCACTACGTGGAGCGTTCACGGCTGCCGAGCACCGGCGCAATTCTTGGACGACTCAGCGATCCGGCGTTCGACGCCGCTGCCTACGACCGCGATCTACCCGAACGCGTACGCGCGACCCTCTACTGAGCGTGACCGATGACTGCTTCGCCCCCAGACGCACGACAACACTCGCCTTCGGCACAACGCAACCACGAGCCGATCCTCGCGGTACTGCGCGACGTACTCATGCCGAGCGCACACGTGCTCGAAATCGCGAGCGGTACCGGCGAACACGCGATGCATTTCGCCACCGCGTTGCCCGACGTCGAATGGCAGCCGAGCGACGCGGATGCGGCGGCGCGTGCGTCGATTGCCGCGTGGATCGCGCATACGGGCGTGTCGAACGTGCGCGCGCCGCTCGATCTCGACGTGCGCCGCGTGCCGTGGGGTATCGAGCGTGCGGATGCGATCGTCTGCATCAACATGCTGCATATTTCGCCATGGAGCGCCGCCGAGGCACTGTTCGACGGTGCGTCCCGCCTGCTCGGGCGTGACGCGATCGTGTTTCTGTACGGTCCGTACCGGCGCAACGGCGCCCACACGGCGCCGAGCAACGAAGCCTTCGATTATCAGTTGCGTAGCCGCGATCCCGCATGGGGTGTGCGCGATATGGAAGCGGTCGTGGCACTTGGCGCTGCGGCAGGCTTTACCTGCGACGAACCGCTGGCAATGCCGGCCAACAATTTCAGCCTGGTATTGCGTCGCAGCTGAGTCTGCCCGCAACCCATCCGCAACCCGCTCAGCGCCGCCGCGGCGCGATGCGGGCCGTCATTCAGCCCGAAGCACACCCGACCTTTCGCCGCAGAAAGCCCCGCGATCCTGCCAGGAAGCAAGCGGCCGCGTGCCATTTCTTTTATCCTTTCATCCTCGACGCCCCGCGACCGCTATACGCGACGGGGCATCCCGTTTTCTGGAATCTGGAGAGTTCACATGGGCAAGCAGGCAATCGGCGTGGTGGGGCTGGCGGTCATGGGCCGCAATCTGGCGCTCAACATCGAAAGCCGTGGGCACGCGGTTTCCGTCTTCAACCGTAGCCGCGAGAAGACCGAGGAACTGATCGCTGAGTTTCCCGATCGCAAGCTGGTGCCGGCATACACGCTGGAAGAATTTGTCGAGTCGCTCGAAAAGCCGCGCCGCATTCTGTTGATGGTGAAGGCCGGCGAGCCGACCGATGCGACCATCGCGTCGCTCAAACCGCTGCTCGAGAAGGGCGACATCCTGATCGACGGCGGCAACACGCATTTCACCGATACGATCCGCCGCAACCAGGAGCTGGCGAAAGCCGGTCTGCACTTCATCGGCACGGGCGTGTCGGGCGGCGAAGAAGGCGCGCTCAAAGGCCCGTCGATCATGCCGGGCGGCCAGCGCGATGCCTACGATCTGGTTGCCCCGATCCTCACCGAAATCGCCGCGAAGGCGCCGGACGGCGAGCCGTGTGTCGCTTACATGGGGCCGGACGGTGCGGGGCACTTCGTGAAGATGGTCCACAACGGCATCGAGTACGGCGACATGCAACTGATCGCCGAAAGCTATGCGGTGCTCAAGCAGGTAGTCGGCCTGTCGAATGCGGAACTCGGCGCTGTCTATACCGAGTGGAACAAGGGCGAACTCGACAGCTATCTGATCGAGATCACCTCGAAGATCTTCGCGAAGAAGGACGATGAAACCGGTCAGGATCTGGTCGACGTGATCCTCGATCGCGCCGCCCAGAAGGGCACTGGCAAGTGGACGAGCCAGAACGCGCTCGATCTCGGCGTACCGCTGCCGCTCATCACAGAATCCGTGTTCGCACGCGTGCTGTCGTCGCTGAAGGATCAGCGCGTCGCGGCGAGCAAGGTGATCGAAGGGCCGGTCATCAAACCGTTCAGCGGCGACCGGGCGGCGTTTATCGAAGCGGTGCGTCGTGCGCTGTACTTCAGCAAGGTGATCTCTTACGCGCAAGGCTTCGCGCAACTGCGCGCGGCTTCGGAAGAGTACAAGTGGGATCTTCAGTTCGGCACGATCGCGAAGATCTTCCGTGCGGGTTGCATCATCCGGGCGCGCTTCCTGCAAAAGATCACCGATGCGTATGCGAAAGACCCGGCACTCGCGAACCTGCTGCTCGATCCGTACTTCCGCGATATCGCCTCGAACTATCAGGCGGCATTGCGCGATGTGGTGAGCGCGGCGATTGCGGCGGGCGTGCCGGTGCCGACGTTCTCGTCGGCGGTGGCGTACTTCGACGGCTATCGCTCCGCACGTTTGCCGGCCAACCTCGTGCAGGCGCAGCGCGACTTCTTCGGCGCGCATACGTTCGAGCGTACCGACAAGCCGGGCAGCTTCCACGCAAACTGGTCCTGAGCGAGCGGTTTTACGATTGACGTCCAGGCGGCCGGGCGGCGCAGCGCGCGCCGCCCGGCCGTTTCGCATTGGCGGGCTTGATCGGGCGGCATTATTGCAGCCTGCTATCCAACCGATAGCGAATTCCGGCCTTATTGTTGCAAATCGGGGAACAGAGAATCAATGAAACGGGGGTTTTCCCTAGAGGTTGATTTGCCTAGACTGTAATCAATCGCTTAAGACACGAGTCGAAGCGAACTAACTAAAGTCTGGAGGTTAATCATGAAATCCCTGTTCCCCGCTCTCGTCGTTGCCACCCTTCTTGCCGCTCCGGTTGCATCGTTCGCTCAATCGAACCAACCGCTGACCCGTGCAGAAGTGCGCGCCCAACTGGTCCAGCTCGAAAAGGCCGGCTACAACCCGGTCGGCGACCAGACCGAATACCCGAACAACATCCAGGCAGCACAACGCCGCGTCGACGAACAAAACGCGGTCGCGCAAGCCGACACGAGCGGCTACGGTGCTGCGAGCAACGGTTCGTCGCAAGCGGGTGTCCGCGCTGCGATCCCGGCTGCGGCTACTGGCCCGTCGTCGGTGTACTTCGGTCACTAAGCTGGTCACGAGGCAGCGCGCTCATGCAGCACAGTCGAGCGCGCCGCTTACGCAGCACCCTAAAGCAGCAAACGTAACGCCCGCGCGGACAGCTTTGCAGTGGTCCGCACCGACGAAACGAAGCAGCGAGCATGAAATCAGACAGCAAACGTAACGCCCGCGCTGGTAGCCATGCAGTGGTCAGCGCCGACGAAACGAAGCAGCAAACATGAAATCAGACAGTAAACGTAACGCCCGCGCTGGCAGCCCTGCAGTGGTCAGCGCCGACGGGACGAAGCAGCAAGCATGAAATCAGGCAACAAACGTAGCGC
The DNA here is from genome assembly GCF_007556815.1 of Paraburkholderia megapolitana. NCBI lineage: Bacteria > Pseudomonadati > Pseudomonadota > Betaproteobacteria > Burkholderiales > Burkholderiaceae > Paraburkholderia > Paraburkholderia megapolitana. The sequence continues at coordinate 537,373 of NZ_CP041743.1, read as the reverse complement.
CCGCGCGGGCAGCCATGCAATGGTCCACGCCGACGAAACGAAGCAGCAAGCACAAAAACGGCGCCGCCCGGGACTCCCCGGGCGGCGCCGTTTTTGCGTCTGACGCGCCAGATTGCGCTATACCCGGTATCGGCGCGCGATAGCCGGGAAGCGTGGCTCAGCGGTTAGTCGGCAGATGCGGCAGCACTTCGTTATTGGTCAGATTGAGCTGATGGATCTGCCGGTGCGCCTTGTTCAACTGTGCCTGCGCGGCAACCCGCTGCGCCTCGAGCTGCGCGACTTCCTTGCGCACCTGATGCTGCCGGTTCGACACAGTCTGTTCCTGCGCGCTGCCGCGCTGCAGATCGTTGCGCAACCGCTCCGCCTGCTGTTCCGACTGCGCGATCGCGCGCGCCAACTGCTCGTTCTGCGCTTCAAGCTGGGCCCGCCGCGTTTCCCCGTCGGCGAGACGCGCGGCCTGCTCTTCGAAGTGATGGAACACCGACTCGGCGGTCTCGAGTTCGACGGTCTTCAAGGCGCGCCACAGCGAGTTGTCCTGGTACAGCGCGATGTAGTAGGTCAGCTCTTTCGCATGAAACAGCAGGCTGACCGAATAATCGAAGCTGCGAAATACCCTGAACGGCGTGAGCGCTTCTTCGGAAGCGAGCCATTCGACTTCGGCGCTGTCGGCCATCAGCACCGCGCGGCCATTCACCTGCGACGGCACCACCGGAACCGGCCGCAGCGTCGTCACGGGGCGGACGGCCTCGCTCGTCGCGGGCAGATGCACGGTGGCCCGGCTGGCTCCGGTGGCCTCTTCTTCGGCGGCAGCCGGCGCGTCTTCCCGCGTGACCGGGACCAGGTGAGCTGTGCCGTTGGCGAGCAATCCGCTACGCCGGTTCAGGAGATTTTTCATCGCAGTTCCTCTAAGTGACGTGCCCTCGAAATTCTTGGCCTGGCGGCGTTCAAGCCCGGCGTCGAGCCGGTAAGCGGTGCGTAGCGCAGCGGGCAGCAGCCCGCGTGTTTGTTGTCGCGCGAGTCAGTGCAGCGTGCGGCGGCGATTCGAGAGGTCGTTGAACAGCGCGCGGCTCGGTTCGAGCGCGAACAGCCACGATTCGTCGTAGCTGCTCAGCGTATCGAGCGCTTCACGGAGTTTTTCGATCGCCAGAGCGGAAATTTCGACGGTCGCCTCGGTGCCGCCCGTGAGTCGGGTCACGCTGGCCAGCTGGACCAGTGCATCGGCCGCCTCGGCGACATCCGCGGAAAAAACGAGGTGGGCATTCAACAGTTCGACGAGGCCCGGCGACGCCGTGACATCCTCGACGTTCAGCTGCACGGCCAGAAACGTAGCTTTGTTCATCGTCGTACTCCTTAAGGACGGGACATCGCGGCGACAGGCTCGCCTGCTGGACGTGTGGCAGCAAGGACCAGTATAGGCGAGCGTTTCGTGGAATCAATGCTCCGATAAAATTGGCGGGTTGCCCGCAGAGCGGCTTCCAGCGCGGCTCGCACCGAGGTTTGTAAAGAAAGCAGCCCTATAATGGGGAGCGCGCAACCGGGTGAGGGCCTGGTTGTCGCGCTGCCGGCGGCGGCTGCAGGGGCGGGAGGCCCTTGGGGTACGCCGCTACGGCCGGTATCGGCACGATCCGTTTCGGTTCGATTGACCCGGAACGCATCGCGAGGATGCCGATCGAACGACGGCGCCAATAAGCATCGTTTTTTGCTTCACACCCTGGAAAACTGACGATTGAACGTCGATTGACCCACGTGTCGAGGATCACAAGATGACTGGAAAACCGCTGCAGACACGCACGCAGTTCCTGATTGCCCTTTCAATCGCGGCCGCCGTCGGCGGCTGTACGCTGACTCCGTGGCCCAGCGAACCCGGCGCCACAGGCGGCCCGACCTCGTCGAGCACGGCGGCGGTGCCGGCCGGCTACTACCGCGTCAATTCCGGCGATACCGTGGCGAGCGTGGCCTCCGCATTCGGCCAGCGGCCGCAGGACATCGCCACCTGGAACGTGTTGCCCACGAACGCGGTGCTGATCGTCGGACAGGTGCTGCGGGTTGCACCGCCGGCGCCGGGCGCATACGGCACGCCGTACGCGGCGCCGGGTGCGGCGCCTGGGTCACCGGCCGGTGCAGGTACCGCCGAGGCATCCACCGTGCATCTCGCATGGCCGTTGCGCGGCCCGATTCTGCGGTCGTTCGTCGCCGGCAAGAACAATGGCATCGTGATCGGCGGCAAGCCGGGCGATCAGGTGCGGGCGGCGGCGGGCGGTCGCGTGGTGTATGCGGGCACCGGTATCCCGGCGTATGGGCCGCTCGTCATCATCAAGCACGATGCGACCGTGATCACCGCGTATGGACAGAACAGCCAGCTGCTCGTGAAGGAAGGCGACGTGGTCACGCAAGGACAGCCGATCGGCGAAGTCGGTGTGGATGCACGCGGGGTCGCGTCGATCCAGTTCGAAGTGCGGCGCGACGGTCATCCGGTCGATCCGCTTGCGTGGCTGCCGAAGGCGGGCGGTTAGCGGGTGGCTGGCATCAAGTAATGCACCAACACTGCGGCGCCCTTGGGCGCCTTATTTACGTATCGCATACACTTTCCGCTTGTATCTCCTTTCGACTTCCCAGCGGCCGCTGCGCGCATCGCGATACCTGACGATGTGCGCAGGCCGCGCGCCCACTCCCATAGGACCGCCTGATGATCGACCTGCGCAGCGATACCGTTACCCGCCCCTCTCAATCGATGCTCGCCGCGATGGCCACTGCCGAAGTCGGCGACGACGTGCTCGGCGACGACCCGACCGTACTGCGCCTGCAGGCGGCAGTCGCGCAACGCACGGGCAAGGAAGCGGGCCTGTTCTTCCCGAGCGGCACGCAGAGCAATCTCGCGGCGCTGGTGGCGCATTGCGCGCGCGGCGACGAATACATCGTCGGGCAGCAGGCACACGCGTACAAGTACGAAGGCGGCGGTGCGGCGGTGCTCGGCAGTATCCAGCCGCAACCGATCGAAAACGCGCTCGACGGTTCGCTGCCGCTCGACAAGATCGCCGCCGCGATCAAACCGCTCGACGATCACTTTGCCCGCACGCGTCTGCTCGCGCTCGAAAATACGATCAACGGCAAGGTGCTGCTGGCGGGTTATGTCGACGAAGCCGTGCAGCTTGCACGTCAGCACGGGCTATCCACCCACCTCGACGGGGCGCGGGTCTGCAATGCCGCGGTCGCATCGGGTCGGCCGCTGTCCGCGTTGTGCGCACCGTTCGATTCCGTGTCGATCTGTTTTTCGAAGGGACTTGGCGCGCCGGTGGGGTCGGTGCTGGTCGGCAGCAAGGAGTTGCTCGAGAGTGCGCGCCGCTGGCGCAAGGTGCTGGGCGGCGGGATGCGGCAAGCCGGTGTACTGGCCGCGGCGTGTCTGTATGCGCTCGAACACAATGTCGAACGGCTTGCCGAAGATCACGAGAACGCTGCGCATCTCGCAGCAGGGCTCGCGCAGATCGATCAGGTGAAGGTGCAGTCGCACGCGACCAACATGGTGTTCGCGCAACTGCCGCAGCAGGACAGCGCACCGCTCCAGGCGTGGCTCAAGGAGCGCGGCATCCTCGTCCTGATGCTGTACACGTCGCGCTTCGTCACGCACAAGGACGTGTCGCGCGCCGATATCGATACGTTTATCGCCGCCGTCAAAGGTTACTTCGCGCGCTGACGCTTTTTCGCGTTGCGTCCTTCACGGGCGCTTCGCGCAGCGCGACTAGTTGCGCGATGTCTTGGGCAACGTACCGGCGCGATGCGACGGTGCGAATAGCCGCAACCCGCTTGCGATGCTCGCCGCCCCTGCGAAAACCGCGCCCGCGGAAAGCGCCAGCGTCGGACCATGCCGCCCCGCAATGCTGAAGCTCAACGCGACCAGCGCGGCGCCGGTGGTTTGCCCGAGCAGGCGCGCTGTCGCGATGATGCCGCTTGCACCCCCACTGCGTTCGGGCGGCGCGCTCGCCATCAGTGCTTTCAGATTCGGCGACTGGAAGAAACCGAAACCCGCGCCGCAGATCGACATCCGTATCGCGATGTCGAGCACATGCGGATGCGGCGGCAGCGAAGCCAGCGACGCCATCCCGCCACACAACACCGCGAGTCCTATCGCCCCGAGCAGGCCCGGTGGATAGCGGTCCGACAGCCGACCGGCGATGGGCGCGGCCAGCGCCACGACGACCGGCCACGGCGTCATCAGGAAGCCGGTTTCCACCTGGCTGCGATGCAGGACGTCTTCGAAATAGAACGGTAACGAGACGAACGCGAGACCTTGCGTCGCGAACGAACAGACGGCGGTCACCGCCGAGAGCGCAAACACCGGTAGCTTGAACAGATCGACGGGCAGCATCGGCGCGGGATGACCGGCTTCGCGGCGCATCAGAAGCAAGCCGAAGACGATCGCGACTGCTGCTGCGATCAGCACGACATGAGCCGGGGCACGCTGGGCCGCTTCGCCGAGCGCGAAGATCAACGCGGCGAACGTGATCACGTTGAGCATCGCCGCGACGCGATCGAAGTGATGCGTGCCGCGCGTCGTGTGCGGTAGCGCGGGCAGCGCGAAGGCGAGTGCGAGTACGCCGAGCGGCACGTTGACTGCGAAGAGCCACGGCCATGTCGCCACCGACAGAATCAGCGATGCCACGGTCGGACCCACGGCAAACGATACCCCGACGATCAACGCATTCAGACCCACCCCGCGGCCGAGCCGATGCGGCGGATAGAGAAAGCGGATCAACGCCGTGTTGACGCTCATGATCGCGCTCGCGCCGAGTCCTTGCAGCACGCGCGCGGCGGCGAGCAGCGGCAGTGTGTCCGCGAGCGAACACGCGAGCGATGCCAGCGTGAAGAGCGCGATGCCGGCGATATAGATGCGCCGATGTCCGACTATGTCGCCGAGTGCCGCAAGCGGCAACAGCGTTGCGACCATCGCGAGCTGATACGCATTGATGATCCAGACCGACGCGGCCGGTGCCGCATGCAGATCGCCGGCGATGGTGGGCAGCGCGGTATTGGCGATCGCGGTATCGAGTGTCGCGAGGGCGACGGCGAGCATGATCGCCGCCATCGCACGGCGACTGCTCGCGGACATCGGTTCGTCGAAGGTACGGGGACTGTCGGTGGCGGCGGTGGGGTCGGACAAGGTGGGACTCGTCGGGGTTGTGTATTGATGTATCGGTGCGTCGGGTGCGTAGGGGTCGCGAAAGCGCCGCAGGGCGGCCAGTTGCAAGACGATGCAGGGATATCTCGGGCCGTACGCTTTCGATGAGCTGACAGCGTGGCCGCTTTATAGCAAACCGCGGCAAATCGCGCGGCGAACCTCGCGATTGTTGCAGAGCCGGAGAAATCCTGCAGCCAGCAGCGCTATGTGCAGTCCGTCGTGCGTGCGGAAAGTGCAACTAACTGTCTGCCTCGGCAAACGCCAGCAAGCACAACGGGTAGCGAATCTTTACGGGCGACAGTGAAATCCGTTTGCAGAAGAAGGCGGCGGAGCATGCCACAACCCAACGCGCGTGGGTGGCATGGATAGTGTCCGCAATCTGGACGTGCCGCGTGAGGCCCGGGCCTGTGCAATGACCTGCAAGTGCCAGCGCCACAGCTACTGCAGAATCGTCGACCCGGCAAACTCAACTACAAGTCGCGAGCAGAATCGATAGCTTGCGAATGTGCGCCTTGAATGCCTCGGCGGTTTCGCGATCGTGGCCCGCGCCCAGGTGCGGCGCTTCCGCCAGTTCCACCTGATCCTGGAACTCGTCGGAGATCCGGCGCCGGGTATCGGGCGGCAGCGCGCGAATCATCGACACCATCAGCAGTTCCTGGGCATGCATCATTCCGAGCATGGATTGTGCGTTCATGTCGACCTCCATCGGCGCGATGAAGCGGAGAGCCCATCGGGCAAGCGCGGGCCACACGGTGCTGTCGCGGCTCCGCCTTGTTCCTCTCTCATACTAGTTCACGCGACGACGCACGGAACCATGCACCGTCGCCGCGCGTCCACAAAGAACCGGTGACCCGCGATCGAACCCGGCCGCACCGACATCGTGCGGTACAGTGGCGGGACGATTGCATTGCCGACAAGCGCACTGCGTGTGTTGTGCGTGCTCAGAACGGTAGGTCGCCAGATGTCCTACCTTGCATATTGATTAGCGGTCGACAGCAACATCGCGTCGCATCGCACAACCCGGAGGCTTCGATGACAACCGTGGACCTGGAGTTCGACCAGCTCAACAGTACCGTCGACGCGCTACGGCGCTCCATTTCCAATCGCATGATGTACGGCGTCGGTAAGGACGCTGTCACGGCGCACCCGCACGACTGGCTGCATGCTGCGGCCCTCGCGGTGCGCGACCGGCTCGTCGCGCGCTGGATGAAAACCACGCGCCTGCAATACGAGCAGGATGTGAAGCGCGTGTACTACCTGTCGATGGAATTCCTGATCGGTCGTACGTTCACGAACGCGTTGCTCGCGCTCGGTATTCACGACCAGATGAAAGAGGCGCTGGCGAGTCTCGGCGTCGACATGGACGTGCTGACCGAACTCGAGCCCGACGCCGCGCTCGGTAATGGTGGCCTGGGCCGGCTTGCCGCGTGTTTTCTCGATGCGATGGCGACGCTCGGCATCCCCGGCTTTGGTTACGGCATCCGCTATGAGTACGGGATGTTTCGTCAGCAGATCGTCAACGGAGAGCAGGTCGAGACGCCGGACTACTGGCTGCGCGCCGGCAATCCGTGGGAATTTCCGCGGCCCGAGATCCAGTATCTCGTGCACTTCGGTGGACGTACCGTGCAGCGCGACGAACATGTCGAGTGGATCGATACCGAACACGTCAACGCGATGGCCTACGACACGGTGATTCCCGGCTACGCGACGAGCGCGACGAACACGTTGCGACTGTGGTCCGCGCGCGCAACCGAAGAACTCGATCTGTCGGCGTTCAACCGGGGCGACTACCGCCGCGCCGTCGATGCAAAGAACATGTCGGAGAACGTCTCGCGCCTGCTGTATCCCGACGACTCGACGTCGGCCGGCCGCGAACTGCGGCTGCGTCAGGAATACTTCTTCGTGTCGGCGACGATGCAGGATCTGATTCGCCGCTACATGCGCACGCACAGTACGTTCGGCCGCTTCCACGAGAAAGTGGCCGTGCATCTGAACGACACGCACCCGGTGCTCGCGATTCCCGAACTGATGCGGCTCCTCGTCGACGTGCATCACGTGCCGTGGGAGCGGGCGTGGCAGTCCATTGAGCAGATGTTCTCGTACACGAACCACACGCTGATGCCAGAAGCGCTCGAAACATGGGACGTCGAGATGCTCGCGCGGCTGCTGCCGCGCCACCTCGAGATCATCTTCGAGATCAATGCGCAGTTCCTGAAGCGTGTCGGCGAGCAGTCGGGCCACGACACGGAAATGATCCGCCGCATTTCGTTGATCGACGAGTATGGCCAGCGCCGCGTGCGCATGGCGCATCTCGCGATCGTCGCGAGTCACAAGGTGAATGGCGTATCGAAGCTGCATTCGCAATTGATGACGCGCGACATCTTCGCCGACTTCGCGCGCCTGTTCCCCGAGCGCTTTACCAACGTGACGAACGGCATCACGCCGCGGCGCTGGCTTGCGCAGGCAAGCCGGCCGCTCTCCGCATTGATCGACGAACGGATCGGCACGCACTGGCGTAGCGATCTGTTCGACCTCGCGAAACTGCGCGATCTGGCCGACGATGCCTCGTTTGCCGAAGCGTTCCGCGAGGCCAAGCGGCAGAACAAGATCCGGCTCACGCAACGTCTCGCGCAACAACTCAAGGTAACCGTCGATCCCGACGCGCTGTTCGATCTCCAGGTCAAACGGATTCACGAATACAAGCGGCAACTGTTGAACGTGCTGCACGTGATCGTCCGCTACAACCAGATTCGCGCAGAACCTGAGAAGGACTGGGTGCCGCGCGTCGTGATGTTCGCGGGCAAGGCGGCGTCGGCGTACCGGATGGCGAAGACGATCATCCGGTTGATCGGGGACGTGAGCGCGAAGGTCAATCACGATCCGCTGGTCGGTGATCGGTTGAAGGTGGTGTTCGTGCCGAACTACGGTGTGAGCGTCGCAGAGTTGATCATTCCCGCCGCCGATCTGTCCGAACAGATTTCGACGGCGGGCACCGAAGCGTCGGGCACCGGCAACATGAAGCTCGCGCTGAATGGCGCGTTGACCATCGGCACGCTCGACGGCGCGAACATCGAGATCTGCGATGCGGTGGGGCGCGAGAACATGTTCATCTTCGGCCATACCGCAGACGAAGTGGACGCACTACGCTCAGCGGGCTACCGGCCGCGTCAGCTGTACGAAGAAAACCCCGAGCTGCGCGTCGCGCTCGATCAGATCCGCACCGGTTTCTTTTCACCCGACGACCCGCTGCGTTTCGCGGACATTTTCCACACGCTCGTCGACTGGGGCGATCAGTACATGGTGCTGGCCGATTTCGCGGCGTTTGCGCAGGCGCAGAACGACGTCGATGCGCGCTTTCGCGATCCGCATGCCTGGACGCGGAGCGCGATTGCCAACGTGGCGGGTATGGGGCAATTCTCGGCGGATCGCACGATCGGCGAATACGCGCGCGGTATCTGGCACGTGAAGCCGCTCGACATGAGCTGAGTGGGCTGCGGGCGGCTTATCGGTGGCTTATGCGCGGTTCGTGTGCAAGCTGAGTCAGTCGTCGTGCAGTGCGGGGCGCCGCTCGACCGAAGCCGCGGCACGGCCGAGCGTCGCCTGCGACAGCGTGCGGGTGAGGGCGACGATCACCTCGTCAAGCGTGTGCGAGGTCACTTCGACGCGAAAGGTCGTGTATTCGTTGCGTTTGTCGATCGTCACGATAAAGAGGCGCAGATCGTCACCGAGTGCGGCCTGCAGTGCCCGCCGCGCATCCGCCGACGATGTGCCGGGCACCGTGACGTCGAGTGTGACGAAAGAAACCTGGGTGGGTTGTGCATGGGGCATGCGCAAGGTGCGCGGGACGGTGCTCTCTCGAGCGAGGACTGACTGGTGGAGCATCATGGGAGCGCCGGTATCGCAGATGACGGCGCGTTGTTGAGATGACTTCACTCTATAGCCGCGCGTATCAAGCCGCTGCAAAAGCTCACGGGAAGGGTATTAACATTGTGTTAACGCCGAGCGCAGCGTACCCGGCATACCCGATGTTTCCGCGTGGGTATTACAGCGTTTTTTGCACTTTCGGCGGGGCGGCGCTCTCGGACATCGCAACGCGCACCGTTTGCTCGACCTTTTCGACGAACGCGCGTTCGAGGCTCGACAGCACTTCACGCGTTTGCCCATTGCTGTCGACCATCAACCGGTGCGTGACATCCTGAGTCGTCCACGCGAGCCCGCCCACCACGGTCAGCATGATGCCGCACACCAGACCGCCGCCCGAGCCGAGCACGCCGCCGATAATCGCGCCGATCAAACCCAGCACGGAAATACCGATCGGGACAATCTTGTTCTTGGGGATGGTCACGACACGCACATCCTGGATGTCGCGCAGCTGAAAAACCTGGCCGGCGGCGGACAGCGCATTGCGCGTCACCGAGACGCCGCGTTCGTTGAACGGAATTTCCATCGATTCGGATATGCAGACGGTGTAAAGGCCGCAGCGTAACAGAAGCGGCACCCGCGCTGGAAGAGGCCCTATGACACAGTGGTGCTCGCGCGCCGCCGCGCAAGCCAAGCAGCAGCACGCGTAAACGCAAAAAACGCCCCGCAGGGCGTTTTCCGGTTCACGACAGCGGCAGCAGGCACGAGGCCCACCCGCCGCCATGATCACATCGCAACGATCAGAACTTGTGGCGAATACCGACGCGCACTGCAACCTGATTGTCCGCGCCGTTACCCGACGTACCGAAGTACGACGTCGGGCTCGAGCCGATCTGTGCCTGCACGTCCACGCCCTTGTTGCTGCCGGCCGCGCCTTGATAAACACCGAGCAGATACACGTCGGTGCGCTTGCTGAGCGCGTAGTCCACGCTTGCATCGACCTGGTTGAAGTGGCCGGTGTTCGCATTCGACAGACGCATGTACGTGTAGCCGAGCGCTGCCGTCAGTGCCGGCGTGAACGCGTACTTGCCGCCGGCTTCATACGCGTTGAACGACGTTGCTGCGCCCGTCAGTGCTTCGAGACGCGTGTTCGTCCACAACGCCCACAGCGTTGCCGGTCCGATCAGATAACGACCGCCGATACCGTACGTGCGCAGATCGCGAATCGTGCCGGTGCTGACGTTGGAGATTGCGGTCGTGAACGCCGGTGCCGACTGGCTCGGGTAGCGGATATCGGTGAATGCCGCACCGATGCTCAACGGGCCGTTCGCGTAGTTCGCGCCGACGCTGTATGCGCGCGACGAACCGGCAACCGGGCTCGTCGACGTACCGCTTGCCGGTGCGCCTGCGAAAGCGCCTGCCTGGTTCGAGAAGCCGTACAACGCGCCGAACGTGAAGCCCGAGAAGTTCGCGCTGCTGAACTTGACCGCGTTGTTGATCCGGCTCGACGTGAGCTGGTCGACGTCGTTGATGTGGTAACCGTAGTTGCCGGCCACCGACTGGCCGCCGTTCGAGTAGCTGCCGCCGAGGTAGTCGGTCGAGAACGAGTACTGACGACCGAACGTGAGCGAGCCGATGCCGTCTTTCGACAGCCCGACGTAAGCCTGACGGCCGAACATCGCGCCGCCCTGGCCCAGCGTGCCGTTGCCGCTGTTGAAGCCGTTTTCGAGCACGAACAGTGCCTTCAGGCCGCCACCGAGGTCTTCGGTGCCGCGCAGGCCCCAACGGCTGCCCTGTGCGACGCCGTCGTCGTACTTGACGAGGCTGTCGTGGCTGGTGCCAGCCTTGGCGTTGTTGACGTAGCTGATACCCGCGTCGATCAGCCCGTAAAGCGTCACGCTGCTTTGTGCGTGCGCGGTTCCCGCGAGAGTAGCGAGGATGGCGGTGGTCAATACTTTCTTGTTCAAGGCGTTTCTCCGATTAAAAAGATGCAATCGCGACGCCATGCTCTGCGGCCGGTCGGGCGATTGGCCGCAAATGTAAAGTAAAACAAGCGAAAGGATTGTGACAGGTAAGTTATATGCGCCATGTGTCGTTTGGGCGCTACATCAGTGTGGCGAAAGCCGGGGAAATATCGCAAGCGCCCGCCGCATATGCTTGGTAGCCCGGTCCCCATATGCGTAGCAGAAACGATTGGTTATGCCCGCTCGCGGTGCATGCGACGATGCGCGTCCATTCATATCCAGTCGTAACGGGGGCCGCATGCAACGCAGAACCATTCTTGGACGTCTTTTCGTTACCGCGGCCGGCACGGCGTTGGCCGCCTCGTTTGCCATTAGCCCAGCACATGCCGCCGACCCGACCCTGAAAGTCGGCACGATGAGCGGCCCGGACGCGCAGATCTGGTCGGTCGTAACGAAGGTCGCGGCGCGCGAAGGTCTGAACGTGAAGGTCATCGAGTTTAACGACTACGTCCAGCCGAACGCCGCGCTCGACTCCGGCGATCTCGATGCAAATGGTTTTCAGCATCAGCCGTTTCTGGACAGCCAGATCCGCCAGCGCGGCTACAAGATCGTCAACGTCGGCCTGACCTATACGTCGCCGATGGGCTTTTACTCGAAGAAAATAAAATCGCTGAAGGATTTGCCCGAGGGCGCGAAGGTGGGCATCCAGAACGATCCGTCGAACGGCAACCGCGCGCTGTTGCTGCTGCAGAAGTACGGCGTGATCAAACTGAAGGCGGGTGTCGGTACGAACGGCGTGAACGCGACGCCGCTCGACGTCGCGGAGAATCCGAAGAAGATCCGGTTGGTGGAACTCGATGCCGCGCAGTTGCCGCGAGCACTCGACGATCTCGAGGCCGCATCGATCAACACAGACTATGCCGTGAAGGCGGGTTTGCAACCGACCCGCGACGCGATCGCCATCGAGGATCTGAAGGGCCCGTACGCGAACCTGATCGCCGTGCGCGCCGCGGACCGCGACAAGCCCTGGGTGAAGAAGCTCGTCGCGGCGTATGAGTCGGATGAAGTGCGCCGCTACATCGACTCGGAGTTCAAAGGCGCGATCGTGCCGGCGTTCTGACGCGTCTGCATGCCGCCGTCACTGCGACAGCAGCGAGCCAGTGCGAAACGCCTTGGCTCCCGCAACGCGGGCCACTTCCATACCGGCCGTTGCGAAGCGCGACAGATGCCGCGCGTACAGCACACCGGCCACGGTACAGGGCAGCGTGACGACGGTGTCGGTGAGCGGATCGACGATATCGGCGATCGGCTGGCCGGCTTCGACCCAACGCCCCACTTCGGCACGGAATACCGCCACGCCGCTGACCGGCGCGACGATCGGCTCGGTGCCCGCAAGCGGCGTCGCAGCGAATTCGAGTGGCGGCTGCGGCGCGGCTGTTCCGGCGACCACCCCGCGATGAGTCAGATATTCGATGATCGCCTGCGCGTCGTGTTCGGCGAATTCGTGCGAAACGTCGGTCTGGCCGCGCAGTTCGATGGTCACCGAGATCGAACCGTTCGGGATCGGGAAGCGGCTGCCGAAGCGGGCGCGCAGATCGGACCAGCAAAAGCTGTGAATCTCGTCGAACGGATTGCCCACCGAGTTCAGCGCCAGCAACGATGCCTTCGCTTCGACATAGCGCGCGAGCGGTTCGACTTCGGGCCACAGGTCCGGGTTCGTATAGATATGCATCGCCGCGTCCCAGTCGCAGTGCAGGTCGAGCACGACGTCGGCGTCGTACGACAGGCGCTGTAGCGCGAGGCGTTGCGATTCGAGTTCGTTGACGGGTTTCTGCGCGTCGAGCGCTTCGCGCATCGCGGTGCGGACGGCGGTGCGATTGCGGTCGATGTCGGCGGATAGCCGTTCTTCGATGACCGGCAGCACCAGTGCCGACAGATCGTAGAAGTTGCGGTTGAAATTCGTCGCGGAGTTCGATTCGAAGCGACCCATCATATGCCCGAGGAAATGCTGGTTCAGGCCGATCGGATTGGCGACGGGCACGACGATCACTTCGCCTTGCAGCTTGCCGGCGGCTTCGAGCGCGGCCAGTTTGCGACGCAGCGCCCAGGAGACCAGCATGCCTGGCAGTTCGTCGGCGTGCAGCGACGACTGGATGTAGATCTTCTGTCCGCCGCCGGGACCGTAGTGGAAACTCGTCAGATGGCGTGCGGTGCCAAGCGTCGGGGAAATCAGCGGATGGGTCTGGGTTTGCATGGTGTCGGGGCGCGGCGCTCACAGCGGGCCGCACGAATGAGCGGTTACGAAAATGGAAAGCGGCGGCACGGTGGCTGCTCAGTGGCCGTTCCGCGCATGCGGAACGGAACGATCTTAGCCGATCCCGCCGATGTGCGCCCTGCAGCCGGTCTGCACACAGGCGAATCATGGCGTTAAAACAAAACGGGCCCCGCGTGTAGCGGAGCCCGTTCAGGTTGCCTGCACGGCGCGGAGAACCGCGCCGGTCGAAGCATCAGCTGCCGTACACGTCGAACGTGAAGTACTTCTGTTCGAGCTTCTTGTACGTACCGTCCTTGATCATGTCGGCGATCGCCTTGTCCATCTTCGCCTTCAGATCCGTGTCTTCCTTGCGCAGGCCAACGCCGGCACCGGTGCCAAGCGTCTTCGGATCGTCGAGATCCTTGCCGACGAATTCGAAGCCCGCACCGCGCGGCGTCTTCAGGAAGCCGATGTCGGCTTGCACGGCGTCTTGCAGCGTGGCGTCAAGACGACCCGACAGCAAATCGGCATAGACCTGATCCTGGTTCTGATACGGCACGACCTTCGTGCCCTTCGGTTCCCAGTAAGCCTTCGCGTACGTTTCCTGGATCGTGCCCTGTTCGACGCCAACCGACTTGCCCTTCAGCGAATCGGCGGTCGGCAGGATGCCCGAACCCTTCTTGGCGACGAGGCGCGTCGGCGTGTTGAACAGCTTCGCCGAGAAGCCGATCTGCTCGGCGCGTTGCGGCGTGATCGACATCGACGACAGCACGCCGTCGAACTTCTTCGCCTTCAGTGCGGGGATCATGCCGTCGAAGTCGTTTTCGACCCACACGCATTTTGCGTTCATGCGCTTGCAGATTTCGTTGCCGAGATCGATATCGAAACCGACGAGCTTGCCGTCCGAGCCCTTCGATTCAAACGGCGGGTAGCTGGCGTCGACACCGAAGCGGACCGTGGTCCAGTCTTTTGCGTGTGCGCCGATCGAAACGGTGGCGAGCAGGGCAACCGTCAAAGCCGCTAGCAGTTTTTTCACTGTTTTTACTCCTCGGAGTGGTTCAGGTGGTCGCGCATGCGCTTGTGCCGCTGCGCGACATTGCCCGGCGCGAGGACCGGGCTTGGTTTAAGGCTGCCGACCGGCGGCCGGCAGCGCGCGCCAAGCTTACCAGTTCAAAATGCTCGCGGAGTCGGTGAAACACCGGATGGTGGGGGAATCGGGTTCTAATTGCGTGCTGCGACGCAGCGAAAGGCGGGCTTTCGTAAGCGATGCGTAATCTTGTGCGCCTGCGCTCGCGCCGCGTGCCGCGCAGGCGCATCCAGTTCGACTGGACGTCGCCGCTAGACGATACGTGTGCCCGCGCGGTAAGTCGCGCGCGGCACCGGCAATGAATCGAGCATCGTGACGCGCACAAAATCCGCGCGCAGGCCCGGCGCGATCATGCCGCGGTCGTGCAGGCCGGCGGTGCGCGCCGGTTCCGCCGATACCGTCGCAACGGCGCGCGGCAAGGTCCAGCCGGCCTTGTCGACGAGTTCGAAGGCGGCGGTGAGCAGGCTCGACGGTACGTAATCGGACGACAGGATGTCGAGCAGTTCCGCCTTCGCGAGTTCGAGGGCGGACACGTTGCCCGAGTGCGAACCGCCGCGCACGATGTTCGGTGCGCCCATGATCGTCGCGATGCCGTGCGCGTGCGCGGCTTCGGCGGCGATGCGCGTGGTGGGGAATTCGGCGAGCACGATGCCTTCGGCGGCTGCCTGTTCGACGTGCTCGACGAGTGTGTCGTCGTGGCTTGCGAGCGGCACGCCGAGCGCCGCACAGCGCGCGACGATTTCGCGGCGGTGCGCATCGGCGAAACGCTGCTGCTCTTCCTCGAGGACGACGAGCATCGATGCCGTCTGCTCGTCGGTCCACTTGCCGTTGCGTTCCTGGAAGCGGCGCCACTGGTCGCGGTCGTGCCACTGGCGCTGCCCCGGCGTGTGATCCATCACCGACGCGAGTCGCAGCAGCGGGTGAGCGCACAGCGACTCGAATAACTCGACGACGTCGGCGGTGGCGATCTCGCAGCGCAGATGCAGGAAGTGTTCGGCGCGCAAGAGGCCGCGCTCGGAAAAGCGGCTCAGTGCCTGCGCGCATTGCGTCTGCACTTCGCGCCCGCGGATGCCGGCGCCCGGACGCGAACCGATTGCGAGCGCGTCGAACACAGTCGTGATGCCCGCTGCGGCGACCTGCGCGTCGTGAATCACGAACGCGGCGTCGGTGTTCCACAGCACGCCAGGTCGAGGCGCGAGATGCTTCTCGAGATTGTCCGTATGCAGTTCGATCAGACCGGGCAGCAGGTAGTCGCCGTCCCAGTCTTCGGCTTCGGGAGCGGACGTCGTGCCGCGTTCGAGGTCGCGAATCGTGCCGTTTTCGATCCGTACCGTGCCGGTGAATACTTCGTCTCGCGTCACGATGCGAGCGTTCTTGATCAACATCGACAGGCTCCGTGGTGTTCAGTGCATTCAGCGTATTCAGCGTATTCAGTGCAGCGCGGCGGTGTCGCGCAGTCGCGGCTGCAGTTCGAGGCGGCGTGTCGCGACCTGTGCGCGCGTGTCCTCGTCGTGGAAAATGCCGACGATCGCCGCACCGCGTTCGCGTGCTTCGACGATCAATTCGGCCACGATAGCGCGGTTTTCCGCATCGAGCGAGGCGGTCGGTTCGTCGAGCAGCAGCAACGGATGCCCGGCGATCAGCCCGCGCGCGATATTCACGCGCTGTTGCTCGCCACCGGAGAATGTTGCGGGGGCGAGCAGCCATAGTCGCTGCGGCACGTTCAAGCGCGCCAGCAATGCGCTGGCGCGCGCCTCGGCTTCTTCAGGTTCGACACCGCGCGACACCAGCGGCTCGGCGACGAGCGTGAGCGTCGGTACGCGCGGAATCACGCGCAGAAACTGGCTCACATAGCCGACAACGCTGCGCCGTAAATGCAAGACGTCGTGCGGCTCGGCCGCGGTGATCGCGATGTGTTGCGTTGCCTGCGAGTCGTCGCGAATCGCAATCGTGCCGCGGCTCGCCAGATAGTTGCCGTACAGGCAGCGCAACAGCGTGCTCTTGCCGGCGCCGGATGGCCCCACTAGCACCACGCATTCGCCGCGTTCGACGTCGAGCGATACGCCCGCCAGCGCATCGATGCGCACGCCGCCCTGGCCGTGCAGCGTGAAGGTCTTGCCGAGATCGACGGCGCGCAGCATCAGCGCCGCGTTGTCGGCGAAAGCACGCGTGTGGTTGCGAAATTCGATGGAGGACATGGCTAGTCTCGAGTGCTGGCGTCAGACCGGCAGAACCGACGACACCAGCGTTTGCGTATAGGGATGCTGCGGGTCGTCGAGTACCTGGTCGGTGAGGCCGGCTTCGACCACCTCGCCGCCTTGCATCACCATCAACCGGTGCGCGAGCAGACGGGCCACGCCGATATCGTGCGTGACGATCAGCACCGACAGATGCAACGTCGCCGTCAGCGTGCGCAGCAGATCGAGCAGGCGCGCCTGCACCGATACGTCGAGCCCGGCAGTGGGTTCGTCCATGAACACGAGACGTGGCCCGGTTACCAGGTTGCGCGCGATCTGCAGACGTTGCTGCATGCCGCCCGAAAACGCGGCAGGCAGCTCATCGATGCGCGTCGCGTCGAGTTCGACACGTTGCATCCATTGGGTTGCTGTGTCGCGAATCCGGCCGTAATGGCGCGCGCCGACCGCCATCAGCGGCTCGCCGATGTTCGCGCCGGCTGACACGCCGTTGCGCAATCCGTCGCGCGGGTTCTGCTGGACGAAGCCCCACTCGGTGCGCATCAGCATGCGGCGGCGCGGTTCGGACAGCGCGAACAGATCGAGCGTGTCGCCGTGCGACGCCGCATAGTGCAGCGTGCCATTGTCGGCTTCGGTGCGCAGCGCGAGCGTGTTCAGCAAGGTCGTCTTGCCCGAACCCGATTCGCCGACGATGCACAGCACTTCGCCAGGATATAGATCGAAGCTGACGTTGATGCAGCCATTGCGGCCGCCGAACTGTTTCGTGATGCCACGGGCGCTCATCAGCGGGTTCATGCGGCGTCTCCGTGATGGGCTTCATCGGTGCCGGCGGTATCCGCGTCGCGTCGCTCGTGGCAGTAGTCGCTATCGGAACAAACGAACATGCGCGTGCCCGCATCGTCGACGATCATCTCGTCGAGAAAGCTTTCCTTCGATCCACACAGCGCACACGCATGCTCCCAGCGCTGCACCTCGAACGGATGATCGTCGAAGTCGAGGCTGCGCACCGGGGTGTACGGCGGGATCGCGTGGATGCGCCGCTCGCGGCCCGCGCCGAACAACTGCAAGGCGGGGTTCATGTGCATCTTCGGGTTGTCGAACTTCGGAATCGGCGATGGCGAGGCGAGGTAGCGGCCATTGACGATCACCGGGTAGTCGTAGGTCGTCGCGATGCTGCCGTGGCGCACGATGTCCTCGTAGAGCTTCACGCTGATCAGACCGTAGTCCGCGAGCGCGTGCAGTTTCTTGCATTCGGTAGCGCGCGGTTCGAGCTTGTACAACGGCTCGGGCATCGGTACCTGGTAGACGAGAATCTGTTTGTCGGTGAGCGGTGCTTCGGGAATCCGGTGACGGGTCTGCACGATGGTGGCGTCCACGGTGCGTTGCGTCGTTGCGACGCCGGTCGTGCGCGCAAAGAAGCGGCGGATGTTGACCGCGTTGGTCGTTTCGTCGGAACCCTGGTCGATCACCTTCAGCGTGTCGGTGCGACCGATGATCGCGGCGGTGACCTGAATACCGCCCGTGCCCCAGCCGAACGGCAGCGGCATTTCGCGTGCCGCGAACGGTACCTGGTAGCCTGGTACTGCGACGGCCTTTAGCAGGGCGCGGCGGATCATCCGCTTCGTCTGTTCGTCGAGGTAGGCGAAGTTGTAGCCTTCGGCGGCGCGATCGTATTCGCTTGCTGCCGGTGCCATGGACGGGGTGTCGGTCGCGTTCATGCGGCTTGGTCCTCGTTGATCGGTTCGTCGCGGTCGTTGTCGTGTTTGTGGCTGGCCTCGCCTGCCTCATGCCGTGCCCGCAGACGCCGCACGAGTTCGAGTTCGGATTGAAAATCGACGTAGTGCGGCAGTTTCAGATGCTGCACGAAGCCCGACGCTTCGACGTTATCGCTGTGCGACAACATGAATTCGATGTCCTGCGTGGGGGACGCGAGCGTTTCGCCGAGTTCGTCGGCACGCAGCGCGCGATCGACCAGCGCCATCGCCATCGCCTTGCGCTCCGAGTGTCCGAACGCGAGGCCGTAGCCCTGCGTGAATGCGGGCGGCACGCTCGAACTACCGGCGAACTGGTTGATCATCTGGCATTCGGTGACGTCGATCTCACCGATCTCGACCGCTTCGCCGAGTTCGTCGAGTTCCATCTCGACTGCAATCGTGCCGAACCGGATCTCGCCTGCGAACGGATGCGAATGCGCGTAGCCGCGCTGCGTCGCGTAACCCATCGCGAGCAGAAAGCCTTCATCGCCACGCGCGAGATTTTGCAGGCGCGTTGCGCGGCTGGCCGGAAACGCGAGCGGTTCGCGTGACAGATCGCCGGGTTCGGGGGCATCGGGCGACGGCGTTTCCTGTTCGATCAGTCCTTCGCGATCGAGCAGCGTGACGACGCGCGGCATCGGTTCGGAGCGTGCGTCTGTGGATTTATCTACGACAGTATCGGCATGCGTTGTTGTAGTTTCGGTTGACCCCGCGTCGCTCTCCGCGAGCAACGCGAAATCGAGCAGACGTTGCGTGTAATCGTAGGTCGCGCCGAGCAACTGGCCACCGGGCACGTCCTTGAAGGTCGCGGAGATGCGCCGTGCAACCTGCATATGCTCCGTTTCGATCGCGCACGTGTAGCCGAAACGCGGCAACGTCGTGCGATATGCGCGCAGCAGGAAGATCGCTTCGACCAGATCGCCTGCGGCCTGCTTGATCGCGAGCGCGGCCAGATCTTCGTCGTACACCGAACCTTCGGTCATCACGCGCGCGACTGCGAGCCGCAACTGTTCGCGAATCTGCGCGACGGTCAGCGCGGAAAACCGCGTGTCGCCGCGACGTGCCTTGTCGAGCAAACGCCACGATGCCTCGATCGCGCGCTCGCCACCTTTGACGGCTACATACATGTGCTGACCTCCACACGGGTCGTACGCGGCAGGCCGACCACGGCATCGCCGCACACCAGATAGCAATCGATACCGCAGGGAAAGAGCGGGGCAAGCGCCGCGCGTTCTTCCCAGAAGCGTGCGGGTAAGCCGAGCGGCGCGATGGTCGCGATCGTCTTGATACCGGGCCCGCGCAACACGACTGGCGAGCCGCCGGTCAATGCATCGACACGCACGAGCAGCGTGACCGACTGTTCAGGCGTTTCGGGTTCGCCGAGCGCGAAGCTGGCAAGCGCGGGCAGTTCGTCTGCGTCGTGCACGTAGGCGAATGCCGCTTCGTGCGGTTCGTCGACGAGCGGTGCGCCAGTATGAAAACGCAATGCGGAACCGAGCGCTGTGTCCGGCTGCGCGAGCCAGACCGGCGTCGAGTAATCGCACAGTGTGAGCAGGGCGGCGAAGGCGGCAAGATCGGCACGTGTATGCGAAGCGCCCGAGGCACGCGCCGCAGGCAAGACATGATCGATCGTGCCGACGGTGCCGGGACGCGACAACACATCGAGCAGCGTGCGAAAAACCGCCTGCGTGTCATGCACCGGATCGGCAAACCCCGGCGTTAGCGTGGAGAGCGCGATGTGCGCATCGGTTGATGTAGCGTTCATCAGTCGCCTCGAACCATCGTGAAAAATTCGACGCGCGTCGATGCGACGTCGACTTGTTTTTCCGCGCGCGCCGCGGCCAGTTGCGCAGCTAGCGGGGCAACCAGTTGCGCATGCAAGCGCGCATGATGTTCCGGCAGTTGCAGCAGTGCATCGGCCAGCGCAGCCAGTTCGGCGCGCCGGCGGTCACGGCCGAGGTGACACGCAACGCCGACCGGCGCTTGACCCTCCGGTTCGCGCAGACGCAGCGTTGCGCGCGTCACGGTGGCCTCGCCGAGATTGAACGGATCGCCGCTGCCGCCGATACGTCCGCGCACCATCGCAAGGCCGATTTCGGGCGGCCGCAGCCAGTCGAATGCGGGCGCTGCTGTGCCTTCCAGCGCGCGTTCAAATGCAGCTTCGAGTGCGGCGCGCGGCGTGCGCGCGAACACCGCCATCCATGCGCGCCGGGCAGCGCCCGATGCAGGTGGCGAAACGGAAGAAGGGGAAGCAACGCTCATGAAGATGTCCTGTCGATCCAGCGTACCGCCATTTGAGCATCTATTCATCTAAACGTCTAGACGTTTAGAGTTAAAATGCGCCGTATCTCGCGCGATGGACATTTCATAATTCCATCACGGCTTGCGCACTACAATGCATCCAACGTTATTGAAACCGAAAGGAATGACAGCACCATGACATCGAACGACGGGGCAACACCCGGCACGACGGTGGAGCGAGGGGGTGGCGTTGCCGTGTGGCGACAGATCGAACAGATACTCGCGGCCGAGATCGCCGCCAGCGGTTTTGGAGAAGAGGGTCGTCTGCCCAGTGAGGGCGAACTGGCGAAGCGCTTCGATGTTAACCGTCACACGGTGCGACGCGCGATGCTCGGTCTAGCTGCGCTCGGACTCGTGACTGTCGAGCAGGGACGCGGCACGTTCGTGCAGCCCGGCGCGATCGACTACTCGATCGGCAAGCGAACCCGCTTCACGGAGAACTTGCGTCGCCAGAATCATGCGGCGGCGGGCACGATACTGTCGGCCGTGCGCGTGAAGGCGGAACCGGGCGTGGCGAAGGCATTGGGGCTGCGTGCCGGGGCGCTCGTGTACCGGATCGAGGTGCTGAACGAAATGGATGACGTGCCGCTCCTTTACGCGCGCAACTGGTATCCGGCTGCACGTTTTGCAGATCTGCCCGCTGTGCTCGAGCGAACCGGAGGTATCACGAAGGCGCTGGCGGAATTCGGTGTCGCGGATTATCTGCGCAAATGGAGTCGCATCGGTAGCGTGCTACCCGATGCGGATGTAGCGCGGCGTCTTAACATCAATCGTCAGCAGCCGGTGCTGTGGGTCGAGAACGTCGACGTCGACCTCAATGGCGTCGCGATCAAGTATGGCTTTACGCACTTTGCCGCAGACCGCGTGCAACTGATGGTGGAACACGACCTATGAGCGCAGCGGGGGAAGCGGAGTGGCCCGCGACGGCGCGTTTCGCGCTGTACTACGCACCGCCGCGAGAGTCGGCGTGGTGGCGCGCGGGTTGCGAGTGGCTGGGTCGCGATGCGGAAAGCGGCGTGTCTTGCACGACGCCGCAGCCGGATGGATTGCAGGGACCACTAGCCGATCTCACGCAGGCGCCCAGGCGCTACGGCTGGCACGGCACGCTCGTCGCGCCGTTTCGTCTCGCCGACGGTGTGACGCAGCACGATGTGCTCACGGTTGCGCGTCATTGGGCACAAACGTGCAGCAGTTTTGCGCTGCCGGTCGAGGCGGCCCGGCTCGGCGATTTCGTGGCGTTGCGACCGGCGACATCCACGGCTGAGGAACAGATGCGCGACCTGGCCGCCACCGCCTTGCACGCGCTCGCTGCGCTACGTGCTGCACCGACCCCCGCCGATCTCGCGCGCCGCCTCGAAACCCCATTGACCGAACGTCAGCGCACGTTGCTGATCGAATGGGGCTATCCGTACGTGTTCGACGAATTCCGCTTTCACATGACATTGTCGAATTCGCTCGATCTAGCCGACGAGCGCGATGCATTGCTCGCGTGGTGGCATGCGCGAGCAATGCACCTCGGACCGTTGCGGGTAGAGGGCGCAGCGCTGTTCGTCGAGCCGGCGCCCGGTGAACCGTTCGCGCTCTGGCAGCGGCTGACGTTTTCTCACACGCGCGACAGGTAATACGGAGCATCGATGCAGGGTCGTTTGATCTATGTGATGGGACCTTCGGGTGCGGGCAAGGATGCGCTGCTCGGTTTTGCGCGCAACCGTCTGGCAGGCGACCCGGTATTGTTCACGCATCGTTACATCACACGGGCCGCCGGTAGCGGCGAGAATCACATCGCATTGTCCGCCGATGAGTTCGACGTGCGTTCCGCACTAGGCCTCTTCGCACTCGAGTGGTCGAGTCACGCATTGCGCTATGGCATCGGCGTCGAACTCGATGCGTGGCTGGCGCGCGGTTGTACGGTTGTCGTCAACGGCTCGCGACAGCATGTGCCGCATGCGCTGGCGCGTTATCCGCAGACGGAACTGGTTCACGTGATTGCCGAGCCGCATATTCTTGCTGCGCGACTCGGCGCACGGGCGCGCGAAACGGCGGATGAAGTCGCAGCGCGCCTTGCGCGCCAGGCGCCGTTCGCGGTAGCGGACCACGTACGCGTCACGACCATCGACAACTCAGGCACGCTCGAAGAAGCGGGTGACGCATTTGTCGATGCGCTGCGCGGTGCGATCGAAAGCGAGCGCGTATAGCCCGGCCACTGAACTTCCCGTTTCAGGTGGTCAACCCACCGATCCGCTCGCGTGCCGCATCCTGCAGACACGACACGAATTGCAATGCCGCCGGCGTAGGCAGCAGGTCACGGCGTGACAGCACACTGATGTCATAACCCGGCAACGCTTCTTCGATCTCCACAACACGCACGCCGAGCGGCGCGACCGCGGCCGCGAGCGGTCGCGTGAAGCAGGCAATCACGTCGGTCTGCGAGATGAGTCCGAGCGTGACGGCAAACGACGATGGCGCACGCAATACACGCTTCGGTACGGGCAACCCGTGCGCATCGAACATCGCATGCACCACGCTGTGCGGCACGTCGTCGGTACCGACGGTCACGATCCATTCGCTATCGAGCAGTTCATGTAGCCGCCGCGCGTTAGCAAGCGGATGACCCGTGCGCATCGCAACCACGAACTGTGTCGAGAACAACGGCGTCTGCACGAGATCCGCGTCGAGCGCCTGCACGTGGTGAGTCGTCGCGATATCGAGTGTGCCGTTGCGCAGTTTCGCCAGCGCCTCGGGCAACGTCACCTCTTCCAGATGCAGACTCACTAGCGGCATCGCGCGACGAAACGTCGATACGGCTTGCGGCAACATCGTCAGTGCGATTGACGGCGTCGTGCCGAGGCTGACCTTTCCGGCCAGTTCGCCCTTCACCTGTTCGACTGCTTCGACGGTGCGCTGCATGTCGCCGAGCAACTGTTCGGCACGCGGCAGCAGCGCAAGCCCGCATGCGGTCAGTTCGATGCCGCGCACGCTGCGGATCATCAGTTCCGCGTTCAGCGTGGTTTCCAGTTCGCGGATCGTGTGCGTCACGGCCGGCTGCGTAATACCCATCTCCCGCGCGGCGGCGCGCAGACTGCGATGGTGGGCGGCCGCGACGAACGCCTGCAGGTGCTGGAATTTCATAGGGTATTCCCGGAGATAAACACTGTTAATCACGGTGAAAAAAACAGCATCTTATTCGAACAAAACGGCGCCGATATAGTGCTGGCGAGTTTGCCGTGCCTTCCCGCTGGCCGCGGCACGCGAGATATCCGAATCCACCCATGGAGTCCCTGATGAGCGAAGCACCCCACGCCGCCGCCCCGGTTACCGCAGGTTCTGCGGCCGGTTTGACCGAAATCGCCGATCTGGCGCCCGCCGCAGAAGGGCTGCGCGAGATCCGCCATCACATCCACCGTCATCCGGAACTCGCCTACGAGGAAGTGGAGACCGCGAAGTTTGTCGCGGAGAAGCTCGAACAGTGGGGCTGGCAGGTCACGCGCGGTGTGGGCCGCACCGGTGTGGTCGGTACGCTGAAGGTGGGCGACGGCACGCGCCGCATCGGCATTCGCGCGGACATGGACGCGCTGCCGATCATCGAGGAAACCGGCCTGCCGTATGCAAGCGAGACGCACGGCAAGATGCACGCATGCGGCCACGACGGCCACACGACGATGCTGCTCGGCGCCGCGCAACGCCTCGCCGCGACGCGCCGTTTCTCTGGCACCGTGCATCTGTACTTCCAGCCGGCCGAAGAAAGTGGCGTGGATAGCGGCGCGAAGAAGATGATCGATGACGGTCTGTTCGAACGCTTTCCATGCGATGCCGTGTTCGGCCTGCACAACCATCCGGGCGCCGAGCCGGGCATGTTGCTGTTCCGCAAGGGGCCGTTCATGTCCGCGGGCGACAAGGTGTTCATCACGGTGAAGGGCGTGGGTGGTCACGCAGCGCGGCCGCATCTGACGGTGGACCCGGTGGTGATCGCATCGAGCATCGTCATGGCGCTGCAGACCGTCGTGGCACGCAACGTGGACCCGTCGCAACCGTCGGTGGTGACCGTCGGCTCGCTGCATGCGGGCACGGCGAACAACGTGATCGCGAGTACCGCGAAGCTCGAACTGAGCGTGCGCTCGTTCAGCCCGGAAGTGCGCGCACTGCTGAAAAAACGCATCGTCGAGATCGCTCAGAGCCAGGCGCAGAGCTATGGCGGCGAGGCCGTGGTCGATTACATCGAAGGCTATCCGGTCGTCGTCAATTCGGATGAAGAGACGCAGTTCGCGATCGACGTCGCACGCGAACTGGTCGGCGACGACAAGGTCGTTGCGCAGACCGACATCCTGATGGGCAGCGAGGATTTCGCGTTCATGCTGCAGAAGCGCCCGGGCACGTTTCTGCGCATCGGCAACGGCGTGGGCGAAGACGGCTGCATGGTGCACAACCCGCACTACGACTTCAACGATCACAACCTGCCGATCGGTGCGGCATTCTGGACGCGGCTCGTCGAGCGTTATCTGAGTCACTGAGTCAACCGCTAGGGGAGCGCGTCACCGCCGCCATCCCGACAAAAACGCAACAACAATCACACGCTATCCAGCGACAAGGACGACCACCGATGAACACGGCCACCCACGCCCTGGACGTATCACGACCCACGAGCCGCAGCGCGATCGCCGCTGCGGTGATCGGCAACTGGCTCGAGTTTTTCGATTTCACTGTCTATGGTTTTTTTGCGGTGATCATCGGCAAGCTGTATTTTCCGTCGTCCAATCCGACGACGTCGTTGTTGTTGTCGGTGGCGACGTTTGCGGCGGGTTTCTTCACAAGGCCGCTTGGTAGCGTGCTGCTCGGCGTCTATGCGGACCGCAAGGGCCGCAAGGCCGCGCTGAACCTCACGATCATGCTGATGGCGTTCGGTACCGGTCTGATCGCGATTACGCCGACGTATGCGCAGATCGGCGCAGCGGCGCCGATACTGATCGTGTTCGCGCGGCTCGTGCAGGGTTTCTCGCAGGGTGGCGAGTTCGGTGCGGCGACTTCGACGCTGCTCGAGCAGGGCAATAGCGCGCGACGCGGTTTTCGCGCGAGCTGGCAACTCGCGACGCAAGGCGGTGCCGCGCTGATGGGCTCGGGCATTGCGGCGACGCTGTCGGCGGTGTTGTCGAAGGAGTCGCTGGAAAGCTGGGGCTGGCGCGTGCCGTTTGTGATCGGTCTGCTGATCGCGCCGGTTGGTCTCTATCTGCGTCGTCGTCTCGCCGACGATCCCGCCGGCGATGCGCACGGCATCCAGCGCGGCGTGTTGCGCGAACTGTTCTCCGACCATCTGCGCACGCTGATTCTGCTCACGCTGACGGTGATGGGCGGCACGGTCTCGACCTACATCCTGACGTTCTACATGCCGACCTACGCGATCCACACGCTCGGGCTACCGATGTCGCTGTCGATGCTCGTCGGCGTCACGTCGGGTTGCGTCACGTTGATCGCGTGTCCGCTGTTCGGTCTGCTGTCGGATCGTATGGGCAGTCGCAAGCGGCCGATGTTGATCGGTCGCGGCGTGCTGGTGCTGTTGCTGTTTCCGGCGTTCATCCTGATCGATCGGTTTCCGTCGCTGGCCACGATCATGCCGCTGACCGGGCTGATGCTGCTGTTCTTTGCGATGGGATCGGCGTCGGAATTCGCGCTGATGTGCGAGTCGTTTCCGCGCCATGTACGCGCGACCGGCATTTCGATTTCGTATGCGTTGAGCGTGTGCGTATTCGGCGGAACGGCGCAACTGGTCGCAACGTGGCTGATTCGCGTGACCGGCAATCCGCTGGCGCCGGCCGGGTATGTCGCGACGTGTGTACTGATATCGCTGGTTGCCATATCGCTGCTGCGCGAAACTGCGCGGACAACGGCTGCTGCGGATTGACCGCATTCAACTGCGCAGTGCAATCATCTCCGATACGCTCTGCGCCGCTTGCTGCAGCGGTTCGAGAAATGCTTTCACCATCTGCTTTGCCGAATTGCGCTGCGCGTTGCCGCTGATATTCATCGCAGCGATCACACGACCCTGGCGGTTGCGGATCGGCGCAGACAGCGAGATCAGTCCGACTTCGAGTTCCTGATCGACGATAGCCCACCCCTGGCGGCGCACCTGCACGATCGTCTTCTTCAATTCTTCCTTGTCGACGACGGTGCGCGGCGTATGCGCATAGAGCGGCGCGGAACTGAGCGTCGCATCGAGCGTGTCGTCGTCGAGGGCAGCCAGCAACACGCGTCCCATCGATGTGCAGTACGCGGGCAACCGGCTACCGATCGACAGGTTGATCGTCATGATCTTGTGCGTCGGCACGCGCAGCACATAGACGATCTCGGTGCGATCGAGCACGGCCGCCGAACAGCTCTCGTGAACTTGCGCAGAGAGGTTCTCCATGACCGGCTCGGCGAGATTCCAGAACGGCATCGAGGTCAGATACGCGAAGCCGAGGTCGAGAATCTTCGGCGTCAGGCGGAACAACCGGCCTTCGGCTTCGACATAGCCGAGCGTTTGCAGCGTGAGCAGAATCCGGCGTGCGCCCGCGCGTGTCAGCCCGGTCGCGGATGCGACGTCGGTGAGTGTCTGCGCGGGATGCTCTGCATTGAACGCACGGATCACGGCAAGACCGCGAGCGAACGACTGCACGTAGGAGTCGCCCGGTTTCTCGGGGAGCGGTTCGGCGCTGACAGGAACGGCAGAGGACGGCGGCAGGGCTTTGCTCATGGGCCTGTAGGAATCGCGTTCGCGAGAGAGTGAGTGCAGGGCGGCTCGCCTGCATACAAGGCGTAGCCGAAAGCCGTGACGATAGCTTATGAGTGGTCTTTCGCCAACCTTGCCGCGTTTTCCCGCTGGCTTGCCGACATCGGAAACCGACTTGCGCGCAGCGGCCAAGCGCTTGATTATAAATAATTTGTTGTCTTGAAGGGCGTTGCCGTCTCGTAGGCGGAGATGGCCCGAGTGGTCCCCATGTCGCGCTGATTCGACCGCTAACCATGTGCTACGCTTTGCGAAGGCACGCACGAGAACTGAATCATCGGCGGATCGTATACGTGAAGCGGCGAGGATCGATTCAGCAGGAATAATCGAGTTGTTCGACTGACATTCGGGGAGCTGCAATGAAAAGAGGGTACCAGGTGGTGCTGATCGGCGTCACGCTTCTAACGGGGTGTGCAACCGGGACGACCGTGCGATACGACAGCATGGGGCCGGCGATGTCGCTGATGTCGCAGCAGCAGAAATGCTATCTCGTGGCCCAGACCGCGTCGGCCGCGGCGCATTGGCGCGATGACGGCGTTCCCGTCAGCGAAGCGCATGCGCGACTCGACGCCGTCCTCACACCGATGCGGGCACCCGACGACTACAAGGAGCGCGTGCAGGAAGGCATCGATACGACCTATCAAAGCCACATCACGGCGCTGGAGCTCTATGCAAGCATGAAAGGTGCGTGCCGTGCTGAAAGCGCACGAGTGCCGCCGGCGAACTGAACTGCAATCTCACGGAAGCGCCGCCGGCGCCTGTCGTTGCGACACCGGCACCGGCGCAAACGCGCACGCAATGCCCACTGCAGCGAGCCCAACGATCGACGATCCGATATAGAGCCACGTATAGCGCCCGGACAGATCGAAGATCCATCCGCCGATAACCGGCCCTAGCGCCATCCCCAGGCTAGATAGCATCGTCGCAGCACCGAGTACGGTGCCGATGATCCGCGTGCCGAAGTACTCGCGTGCGAGCACCACATAGAGCGGCATCACGCCGCCATAGGCCGCGCCGAAAATCAATGCGAGCGAATAAAACTGCTCGAGACGATGCGCAAACAGATAGCCGCTGATCACCAGCGCCTGTATCAACAGTCCTGCAATGAGCACGCGTTTCGCGCCGAAGCGGTCCGCGAGCACGCCGAGCAGCAGACGGCCGCCCAGCCCCGATAGTCCTTCGACGCTGTAGATGCTGACCGCCGCCATCGGTGGAATACCGCACAGGATCGCGTAGCTCACCATGTGAAAGATCGGCCCCGAGTGGGCGGCGCAGCAGGCGAAGTAGGCGAGTCCGAGCGCAAGAAACTGGCGGCTGCGCAGCGCATCGAAGACGCGCATTCCTGTGGCGTCGGCGTGGTGGGCGGGCACGTTGCTGTCGAGCGCAGCCGCTGCCTCGGCGGCCGGCGGTCGGCGCACCAGCAGCGCCGCCGGAATCAGGATCGCGCAGGCGAGTACGCCGATCGACAGCATCGCGGTCCGCCAGTCGTACGTGGACACCAGCCAGCGCGCAAACGGCGAAACGGTCATCGGTGCGACACCCATGCCCGCCGAGACCAGCGAGACCGCCAGACCGCGCTGACGGTCGAACCATTTCGAGGTGATCGCCATCATCGGTGCGAAGAAGGCGCTGGCCGCGAGCCCGACGAGGATGCCGTAAGTGAGCTGAAACTGGAGCAACGACGTGGCGCGACTCGCGAGTGCAAGCGCGACGCCGAGCAGTACCGCGCTGGTCAGCACGACGGGCCGCGCGCCGATGCGGTCGCTTGCCGCGCCCCAGCCGAATCCGCTCACGCCCATTACGACGAAGTTCAGCGTCATGCCGCTCGAGATGCCTGCGCGGGACCAGCCGGTATCCGCGGAGATCGGTTGCAGGAAGATTGCCAGCGAGAACATCGCGCCGATCGCGATGCACGTCATGACCGCGCCGGCGCCGACGATGGTCCAGCGATACCGGTCGGCTGACGAACTATCAGGATCGGCTGAAAGCGTTTTGTCGTGTTGAGGGGTCATGGGTCGCTCCGTTCGTGGGGTTTCGGTGCGGTTTGCTGTGCTCCTGCAGCTACGACGAATGGGAACAGGCTAAATCGACAAGAACGTGGCGGGACTACGTTCGACATGGCGTACGCGGACCGCCAGTCAACGAAGCCCCGCCGGCGATCATCCCGGGCGCTTCATCCCGCTTCGAGCAGGATGTTCGCGATTTCTTCGGAGAATTGCGCCTTACGACCGGCAATCAGCACAAGCTCAGGATTGTCCGGATCGCGCTGCGCTGCCGGCATGCCATGTGCGAGCAGCGCGCGAGTGCAGGCAACCAGATCGCCGTCCGCGACCGGCTCGTTGACGGACGCCCACGACAGCGTGCCGATTACGTCCGAGTCATAGCCGTGTTTTTCCTGCCAGCTTGCTCCATGAGCTAACAGGAACGCGGCCAGATCGGCGTTACCGTTAAACACGGCCTGGTTCAACGCCGATGCACCCCAGTCGCCACCGGGCGTGGCAATCGGCCAGCCAAGCTCGACCATCACGCGAACGGCCGCGTCAGACGATCCCCAGGCGATGGTGTCGGGAAGCACGCGCAATTGCGCCTCCTGCAACGAACCGGGCAGATCGGGACGTAGCGCCTTGATGCGGCGCGCTTCGGCAGCGTCGGCGCGTGCGCAGGCAGCGACGAACTGCTCATCGAGCGAAAGCGGCTCGGCTGCGCCTGCGCGACTCAATACGTCAGCCACGTCCGGCATGCCGACCTGCAGCGCGAGCCTGTATGCGCCGATGCCGCCGGGCGTGCGTGCTGATGCGTCGGCGCCGGCACCCAGCAACGCTTCGATATGGCGAGGCGAGCGTCGAAGTGCGATCGCGCGCAGCAAGGGGGCGCCCCAGTCGCTGGTCGGTGGGCCGCTGGCTGGCTCGTTGGCATCGCCGCCGTGCGCGAGCAAGAGTTCGAGTGCCTCGGCGTGTGCCATGTCGAGCGAGCGGCGCAACGCATTGGTTCCCGCGACGTGGGCACCATGCAATAGCAACAGGCGTGTGCACTCCGGGTTCTCCAGCGAGTGGTACAGGGATTCGCCGTCGTTGGGATCGGCGCCGGCATCGAGTAGCAAGGTTGTCAACGCGGGATCGCGGTTGATTCCGGCGGCGCCGTACAACGCGGATAGAGGCGCGTTTTCACCAGGCGCTCCCAGCGATGCCCCCGGGTGCCGGTTGAAGATTTTCTGGTTCGCATCGGCGCCGGCTTCCAGCAGGTAGCGTGCGCTTCGGTAAAGCCGTTCCTGGAATTCAGGTAACTGCGCTAAGTGGGAATGCGCGACTGCGACGAGGGGCGGCAACTTTAACGGGCCGCCTGGACGATTGAGCCATGCCGGGTCGACCGCTGTCGCCTGCCGCAATATGGCTTCGTCTCCAATCGCGCAGGCGACATAGGGGTCGTCGCTTGCAAGACCGGGGTTCTCGTGCAAGATGCGGGCGGCGAGGTGTGGCCGGGCGAGACCGGAATGGCCCGCCACGTCTCCGCCGTAGACCACTGCAAGCCAGCGACTCAAACGGACCGTCGGCTCGTCCTGCCGCAGCCGCAGCGCCTCGACATGATCCGCGAGATCTGCCCACGAGAGAAAGCCATATTCGCGCGCGATGCACGACTGCGCGTCGTGCAAACGCAGTGGCTGCGCCGAAGTATTTTCAGGGCGCCGGTTTCTGGCGGATGGAAGACTGCGTGCGAACCGTGCGATGGCATCGCTATCGCCGGCTCTATAGAGACGAAGCAGATCTTTTGCCTGCTTCTTCAGATGCTCGAGATTGGGGTGATGGGGTAACAGTTGCATGAAAACCTCCGTGCGTTAGATCGCCGAAGGCCCGCGATACCGGCGGCACAAAGGTTCTGGCTGCTGTCCTCGATCAACACAAGTGGGTTCAACCCTTTCCGCGGGCCCGGAAGCGGCTTGCAACGCTGTAGGGGTGAAAGCCTAGCGAAGGCAATCTTAAGCGTCAAGCGGGCACGGTTTTGAAGCTGTCCGATAAACAAAGGTAAAAAACATCGGGTACGGGTGATAGCACTGCTTGCAGTTCTTCGTGAGTACGCTATCATTGATAGCATTCTTTGCGGGAGCGTGAAATGGCAAATCTTCTGGTTCGTGGGATTGATGATGCACTGGTGCAGAGCCTGCGTGAGCAGGCTGCTGCACATGGGCGCAGCGCGGAGGCTGAGCACCGGGAAATCCTCGCGCATGCATTACGTCGCCCGAGAAAGCGCAGCTTTGCCGAGGTGTTGATGAGTATGCCGGACGTGGGTGAGGATGCGGACTTTGAACGCGTGAATGATTCAGGTGAGGCCGCGCGTGTATTTGGTTGATACCAACATCGTGAGCGAAATAAGAAAGAAAGAGCGCTGCAATAAAGGCGTGCGCGCTTTCTTCCGGCAAGCAGTGAAGTCGGATATCGATCTGTATCTGTCCGTGGTCACCATTGGTGAACTGAGGCGTGGCGTCGAGATAGTTCGACATCGGGGAGATGTGGCGCAAGCCGCATCCCTCGAGGCGTGGTTGACGGCGGTGCTCAACGAGTTCGCGCAGAACATTCTCCCGGTGGACGAGGACATTGGGCAATTGTGGGGGAGACTACGCGTACCGCACCCGGAGCATGCGTTGGATAAGCTGATCGCGGCGACGGGGCTGATTCACGATCTGACTGTCGTGACGCGGAACGTCGATGATTTTTCGCCCACGGGGGTTCGTGTATTGAACCCGTTTGATTGACGGCACAGCAAACAGGGGGAAATCATGCGCACTACCGTTACTATCGATGACGATTTGATCGAGAGAGCCCAAGCCTATACAGGCTTGGAGGAAAAAACAGCACTTGTGCGCGAAGCGCTCAAGGCATTGATCGAGCGTGAAGCCGCAAAACGACTCGCCAATCTTGGCGGTAGCCAGAAAGGAATCAAGGGAGCGCCGCGTCGCCGGCGCGATGTGTTGCCAGCAGCACACCGATGATCATCGCTGAACCGTAATCCACGAGGATCCACCCACCGTTACAGCATCGCGACAGGAGGAAACCATGCACCCTTCAAGCGTTCCCACACGGCACACTGGATCATCGACTAACCAGCGATCGACACTAACCCGCAAACTGATCGCCGCGCTACTCACCCCCGCCATCTTCACAGCAAGCGCCTGGGCCGGAACGATACCGGTCACCGCACTCTCGCCGATCCAGCCCGCCAGCACCGGCACGGGCATCACATCCGAGTCGAGCAGCGACGCATATGACTACGTGTACGTACCGACGACAGCAAGCCAGCGACAGAATGTGCTCGTCGTATTCCTCGGTGGTTCGACTTCGACGCCGTCCAGCTACACCAGCATTACCGCGGAAGCCGCAAGCGACGGTTACGGCGCGATCGATCTACGTTATCCCGACAGCACGATAATCGGCACGTCCTGCGCGTTATCGCTGACACCCGCTCTCAAGAACGCCTGCTTTGCGAATGAACGCGGTGCGACGATTTTCGGCAGCGGCGTGGCGTACGCGTCTGGCTCGACAAAATGGAGTTCGCTTGGCGTGTCGGTCACGCTAGCCAACTCCGTCGTTAATCGTCTGGTCGGATTGCTCGACTATCTGGTCCATACGGACACAGCTCGCAGCAGCTACTGGAGCCAGTTCCTGATTTCGGATCGCACTTCACCCTATGTCACTGCCAACGAGGGACCGGTGTATCCCGACTGGTCGAAAATCGCCATCGCTGGGCACTCGCAGGGCGGAGGGCACGCGGCCTTTGTCGCGTTTCATCTTTCTGTTCTCGGCGCGATCATGTTTTCGTCCGTCAACGATAACGTCGCCGGTGCGAGTGCGAGCTGGATCACCGCGTCGTCGGTGACGCCGCTTGCCCGTTACTGGGGGCTCGTCAACGAGAGCGATCTGGCGTCGAACGGCTACAGCTCCGCGGTGGCCACGAACTGGGCCGATCTGGGCGGAGTGGGAATCGGTTCGCCCGCCAACACGGCGACAGTTCAAATTGCCGACGGAGCCGGTGCGCCTCTTGGTGCGCATCGCCTCGTCACGACCGGACCAACCTGCGCCAACAACGCTATCGCCGATCTCGCGTGCCACGACAATACAGCGGTCAACGGCGCATATCTCACGGATATCACTGCAGCGTGGGACTACTTGTTCGGGGCTGCAGGTTCACGGTAAGACGCTGTCTTGCGTCGTCACCTCAAGGAGACATCGATGAAGCGGTGGCATCGACTGCTACAAACAGTGGTCTTACTCGTTGGCGCGATCCTGTCGCACGCTTCTGTTGCCGCGCTGTTCGCCGGCGAGCAAATCGAAACAGACGCCGGCTTTCCAACCTTGACGAAATTTATCCCGGGCGACCCAGGCCGACCGCTCGTGGTCTTCGTCCCGGGCGCGCATCACAACGCGCGGATTGCCTATGGTGGCCACACCGGCAGTCACGACGACGACTTCGTTGCTTATTGGCTGGTGCGCGAAGGCTACAACTTTCTTGGCGTCTCGTATCCGTTGACCACCCACAACCCGGTGATCACCGACACCTACCCGAACTACGATGCGCGCGACTGGGGCAAACAGGTCGCGGCCGCTGCACGTCGCGCGATCGATGAGCACCATCTGACACGCAAGATCATCGTGATCGGCTGGAGCATGGGTGGTCGCAGCGCAGAGCCGATCGCAGAGGCTGCGAAGGAGCAAGGGCTAGACCTTGAGTTCTTCACCTCGTTTTCGGCGACGCCGGGCATCATGGGGCTCGTCGACATGAATGCGAACTTCCCGATGACGGCAAGTGGATACGCGGACCGCAGCAACATCTACCCGATGTTCATGAAGCAGATCGCACTAGAAAACGCGATGAACGGCCACACGATTATCGACACCACGAGCTATCTGAACGATTACGTCGGTGACATGCCAGTGAATCTCGAAGGTTACGGCTTGCACTATCGCGACGGTCGGTTCGTGCGCGACAACTGGGCCGACGAAGAAGAATTCAGGGTCTACGCATACGACAAACTGCCGTACATCGCAGCGCTCATGCCGAACGAGCCGCTTGACGCAAGACACGCGTTGACGGATCAGGCGAACTGGGGGTTCGTGATGACGAACAAGATTCAGGCCACCATCGAAGCCAGCAAAGTCGATCTGAGCGCGATGCCGCGTGCCCGCTGGCTCGCATTGATCGACCTGGTCCGCAGCGCGCCGCAACGTCTGTCCATCGAGATGAACGGCGACCATTTCTTCTTCATCGGTGCTGCCGGAGCGCACGAAACCGCACGGGCAATCCAGACGCTCGACGACCGGGTTGCCGGATTCAAATCGCAGCTACAGGAGCTCGTGCCGTTAAAAGCGACGCCGAACTGATCAGCCGCTGAAGCTGTACACGCCAAATGTCATCGTCTCAAAGGAGTTGTCCTCATGCTTCGCTTCGCTGCGAACCTCACCATGATGTACACCGAGCACGCCTTTCTTGACCGCTTCGCCGCCGCGGCTAAAGACGGTTTCAAGGCTGTCGAGTACCTGTTTCCCTACGATTTCCCCGCCGCCGAACTGAAGACCCGTCTCGACGAAAACGGTCTCACGCAAGCGCTCTTCAATGCACCGCCCGGCGACTGGGCCGGTGGCGAGCGCGGCATCGCGTCGCTGCCGGGACGCGAAGACGAATTTCGCCGCGGCATCGATACCGCGCTCGGCTATGCGCGTGTGCTCGGCAACCGCAGGCTGCATGTGATGGCCGGCCTGATTGCCGCGGGTGAATCGCGCGAACGTCATCGCGAGGTCTATTTGCAGAATCTCGCGTATGCCGCGAATGTCGCACAGGCCGAAGGCATCACGATTGTCATCGAGCCGATCAATACGCGCGATTTCCCGGGCTTCTTCCTGAACCGCCAGGACGATGCGCAATCGGTGTGCGCGGCGGTCGGCGCGCCGAACCTGAAGGTGCAGTTCGATTGCTATCACTGTCAGATTGTTGAAGGCGATCTCGCGGTGAAGCTGAAACGCGACATTGCCGGCATCGGCCATATCCAGATTGCCGGCGTGCCCGAGCGCCACGAACCGGATACCGGCGAACTGAATTACCCGTACCTGCTCGATCTGATTGATTCGCTCGGCTACGACGGCTACATCGGCTGCGAGTACCGGCCGCGCGCGGGTACTTCGGCGGGACTGGGTTGGCTCAAGCCATATCTGCGGGACGCACTTTGATTGAAGGACGAACTCCGTCATGAAAGTACTGATTACCGGTGGCGCCGGCTTTCTCGGCCAGCGCCTTGCACGCGAACTGCTGGCGCGCGGCACGCTGAAGGACGCGGAGGGCAAGCCGCAATCGATTACCGAACTGGTTCTGCTCGACGTCGTACGTGCCGCGGATGCCGGCGACAGCCGCGTGCGCACGGAAGTCGGCGATATCGCGGATCGCAATGTGCTGGAGCGCGCAATCGACGAGCGCACAGCGGCGATCTTCCATCTGGCGGCGATCGTCAGTGGTCAGGCGGAAGCGGATTTCGATCTCGGCATGCGGATCAATCTGGATGCGTCGCGCCTGCTGCTCGAGACGTGCCGGCAGCGCGGACATCGACCGCGCGTGGTGTTCACGAGTTCGGTTGCGGTGTATGGCGGTGACATGCCCGAGATCGTGCAGAACGATACTGCGTTGAATCCGCAGTCGTCGTACGGTACGCAAAAAGCCATCGCGGAGCTGCTGCTGAACGATTACACACGACGCGGTTTTATCGACGGTCGCGTGTTGCGGTTACCGACTATCAGCGTGCGGCCGGGCAAGCCGAATGCGGCGGCATCGTCGTTTGCGAGCGGAATCGTTCGTGAACCGCTGAACGGTGTTACCGCTGTGTGTCCGGTTGCGGGCATCACACGTGTGTGGCTACTGTCTCCGCGCAAGGCGATCGAGAGCCTGATTGCCGGACTCGAAATCGATGCGGCGTTGCTAGGTATGCAACGCGCGCTGAATCTGCCTGGCATCTCGGTGAGCGTCGACGAGATGGTCGCGGCGCTGCGAGAAGTGGCCGGCGATACCGTCGCGCAGCGGATCGTCTGGGAGCCCGATGCGCGTACGGAGAAAATCGTCAGTAGCTGGCCGGGGCGTTGGGACACAATGCGCGCGGAACGGCTCGGCCTGACCGGCGACCGGACGTTCGCCGAGGTGATTCGTGCCTATATCGATGACGAGTGCATTCAGATTCGCTGAAGTTGACAGTCTTTCCCGCGTGCGCCTATTATCGACCTAAATGTTCGTTAGACGATCTCGTTGTTCTTATATAGAACAATTTGCGTCGACATCGAACCTGTTCATCAACGCCTTGCGCCAGGCTCGTTCCATACGTGCTGTGGCCCAAGGCCACTCGTGCATGGCATGGCCACTGCGCATGTGCGCTCGTTGCGGCAACGCATGGCGCTGCGCGTTGCCCATCAACTGGAGACATCTCATGACCGAAGCTTTTCTGTGCGACGCGATTCGCACGCCGATCGGCCGCTATGCGGGTTCGCTGTCGCAGGTGCGCGCCGACGATCTCGGCGCCGTGCCGTTGAAGGCGCTGATGGAGCGCAACAAGGAAGTGGACTGGAGCGCAATCGACGACGTGATCTACGGTTGCGCGAACCAGGCTGGCGAAGACAATCGCAACGTCGCACGTATGTCGTTGCTGCTGGCAGGCTTGCCGCAGGGCGTGCCGGGCTCGACGGTGAACCGTCTGTGCGGCTCGGGCATGGACGCGGTGGGCATCGCGGCACGGGCGATCAAGTCCGGCGAAACATCGCTGATGCTTGCGGGCGGGGTCGAAAGCATGAGCCGTGCACCGTTCGTGATGGGCAAGGCGACCAGCGCGTTCTCGCGCGAGGCCAATATCTTCGACACGACGATCGGCTGGCGCTTCATCAATCCGCTGATGAAGCAGCAATACGGCGTCGATTCGATGCCCGAAACCGGCGAGAACGTCGCGCAGGAATACGGCGTGAGCCGGGCCGATCAGGATGCGTTTGCATTGCGCAGTCAGCAGAAGGCGGCACGTGCGCAGCGCGACGGTACGCTCGCGCAGGAAATCACAGCGGTAACGATCGCGCAAAAGAAGGGCGATCCGCTCGTCGTGTCGCAAGACGAGCATCCGCGCGAAACCAGTCTTGAGGCACTGGCGAAGCTGAAGGGCGTCGTCCGTCCGGACGGCACGGTGACGGCCGGCAATGCATCGGGTGTCAATGACGGCGCGGCGGCCTTGCTGCTGGCCAACGAGGAAAGCGCGAAACGCTTCGGTCTTACGCCGCGCGCACGCGTGCTGGGCCTTGCGACTGCCGGCGTTGCACCGCGCGTGATGGGTATCGGTCCCGCACCCGCGACGCAGAAACTGCTCGCGCGCCTGAACATGACCATCGATCAGTTCGACGTGATCGAACTAAACGAAGCCTTCGCCTCGCAGGGACTCGCAGTGTTGCGCCTGCTCGGTGTCGCGGACGACGATCCACGCGTGAATCCGAACGGCGGCGCAATTGCGCTCGGTCATCCGCTCGGGATGAGCGGCGCGCGTCTCGTCACGACCGCGTTGTACCAGTTGGAGCGCACGCGTGGACGTTTCGCGCTGTGCACGATGTGTATCGGCGTGGGGCAGGGCATTGCGCTTGCGATCGAGCGGATCTGAGGCGCATGCGGCGTAATGGTGGCCGTGCGCAGTACATCGCGCACCGCCATAACCAACGCCATCATTCCCAGTTCAAACTTGCCGATCGAAAAGCGCGAGAGAACAGGCGAGTCCCACTCACCTTACTTGTTACGCGCAAGCGCCCCTGCATTGTTATTGCCGCCAAATAGCTGCGTCAGATAGTTCTTGTTGTTATTCATCGTCGTCATCAGCTTGTTTAGCGCGGTGAATTGCGCGTTGTACTGCGAGGTCAGCGTAGTCGAATAGGTCTGCAACTGCTTCGCCTGATCCTGCAACGTGGAGAGATCGGAGTTGAGCGCTTGCGTGCGCGTGTCGATAAGACCGCTCGTCTGCACGTAGTTCGTCGCGAACTTGTTCAGCGACTTGCCGATGCCGTTCGACGTGTTGAACAGCGCAGCCACCGATCCATCGTGCGACGTCAACGCGGTTTGCAGCTTCGCGTTGTCGAGTTTGAGCGTGCCGTCGTGCTGCAGATCCATGCCGATCGCCGACAGGCTGTGCGTCTTGCCGCCCGCCGCGACGCCGCGGCTTAGCGTGTCCGCGAGACCGTTGGTGATGTCGCGCAGCATCGCGTCGCCGAGCAGCGGGCCCGCCTGCGAGCCGGCCGTCGCGTTGGGCGTGTAGGTCGACAGCGAATGCGCGGTAGTGACATACGCGTTGTATGCCGTGACGAAGTTGTTCAGTGCGGTGGTGCTCGCGGTGTCATCGGCGGCGACCGTCAGGGTTTGCTTCGTGTTGGCAGCGCCAGGCGCAAGGTTGATCGTGACGCCCGGCAGCGCATCCGAAATGGTGTTGGTCGCGCTTTTGACCGGGTTGCCGTCGATCGTCAACTGCGCGTCCTGTGCCGCGCTCACTTCCCTGAAACCCGACGAATTGAGTCGTGCATCCACACCGCTGCCTGCCGTGAGCGAGACGGTGTTCGCGGCGCCCGTCGCTTTCGACGTAACGACGAGGTGTTGTCCGTCGGCGGCACTGACGACCGTCGCCGTTACGCCCGGATTATTCGACGCACCGTTGATCGCCGCGGCAACGCCCGCGAGCGTATGGTTCGACGCATCGAGGTTGACGTCCATCGACTTGCCGCCCACGGCCACGGTCAACGTGCCGCTGCCGAACGTCGTGTCTTTAGCAAATGCGTTCGACGACAGCTTGTGTGCGGTCGCAACCGTCGAGATATCGAGCGCGTAGTTGCCGCCCGTCGCGCCGGTCGAGGTCGTCGCGGTGAGTCCGTTGCCGCTCGCCGTCGCCGAGAATTTCGCCAGCGCCGAGCCGTCGGCAAGACCGCTGACCGCGCTTTGCAGCGCGGACAGCGCCGCTTTCAGCTTGCCGATCGCCGACAACTGGGTGTTGTCGAGCGTCTGCTTGTTGGTGATCTGCGCGTTGCGACCGGCGGTCTTTGCCGTGACGAGCGCCTTGACGAGATTGTCGACATCGAGCGACGAGTTGGTCGACCCGCTGATGATGGACTGCGCCGCCTGGGCGAGCAGGTTGCTGGTATCGGTGGAAGTCGGGGTTGTGCTGGCCATGCAAAGCTCCGTGCGTGTGCGGCGTGATCTCCGGGCGGTCTCCGCAGATTGAAGCCGGATGCCGACCCTCTTTTATGGTTTACGGTGCCCTTTCATGAAACTTTATGTAATTATCGAAAAAGTTTCGTAAGGTTCAAGGGGCTCGCTTGTTTGCGTATCGGGTGTGGCGGTATTCAGCCCGCCAGGCTGCGCTGAATCTGCCGCGCGACATCTTCGCGTAGCGTCTGGCGCTTGCGCCGCAACGCGTTGCCGGCCGTCACACTGTCGGCTCGCGACGCATAGCGGGACGGCGGCGCGAGCACGAACCAGCCGTTCCAGCTCGCCACTGCGCCGCATTCGCGCGACAGCCCGTCGTAGTCGGCCGCCACGCGTCGCTTGCGCAGGAAGTAGCGCCAACTGCCATAGATATGCGCCTGCTGCGACACGATGAAGGTCCCGCCGGTCCCCAGTCCCGCGGCGACGCATTGCGCCAGGTAGACGATGAAGATCTTCGGGCGCAGCCCGTACCAGCGCTTCGTCAACGCGCGAAACAGCTCACGACCGTTCACCGAGGCGTCCGGTCCCTGGACCGAGCCGACGCACAGGCGCGGGCGCCGCCGCTTGCCGCCGAGGTACGCAATGCTGAACGTGCACGACACGGCACGTCTTCCACTGGCATCGCGAATACACAGCGTCCAGTCGCCTTCTCTCTGGAACTGCTCGAGCGATTCCAGCGTGATCAGCCAGCGTTCCGCGCCGACCGAAAAACTGGCGATGGCCGCGTGGCCTTCGCGGGCAATCTGCTGCGCGAGATGCGGCACGCGCTGGAGCGTCAGCGCCTGGTGATCGAGGCTCGCAGCGAGCCGTTCGCGGGAATTGAAGCCGCCATGCAGGAACGGCCGGTGCGGCCGTTCGAGCGCGCCAGGATGACGGACGATGAGCTCGCGCAGCGGCGAAATCGAACAGCGCCTGAGCCAGACCGTCGTGGCTTTCCACCAGAGGATCGAGCGCAGCCACAGTCGCACCCGGCGCCAGCGATGAAACAGCGTGGCGTCCGGATAGACCTTGCGTCCGGCGTGCCGGATCATCGAGAACGAGCGCAGGAGGTCGCCGATCCAGAGCGAGCACGCGGCAAGTCTTGCGACCAGAAAAGGCGTCACGCGCGGTCCTCCCGATATAGCGATGGGGTGGATGCTAGCGACGCATGTCACCTGCGGCTGTCGAATTGAGCGCAGAATTGTCGAGTTTTGTGGGGGCGCCCGAAGCGGGCCAGGCGCTTCCGCTAAGCTGTCGCGCCCGGCCATTGCGCGCTGCATAAAAAACGTCGAAGCGCGTGGCGGCCAACACGGCCGACTCGCGATAACCGATAACCGGTCCGGCCCGGTATCATGTACGCCGACTGCGCGTTTTCGCGCCGCGCAGCGGCCGTGGCGCACAAGCACCGCGGTACCTGGCAGCGCGAACCATGCCGGCCTCCGAACCCAGTCAGCCTTGAACGATTCGCCCATGTCTTTCCGGATTCTGCTCGTCGAAGACGACAATCGACTGTCCGCACTCGTCGCCGGCTACCTCAGCAAGCACGGTTACGAGGTCGACGTCGTGCTGCACGGCAACGACGCCGTGCCCGCCATCCTGAAGCGCCAACCCGATCTCGTGATCCTCGACGTGAACCTGCCGGGTAAGGACGGCTTCCAGATCTGCCGCGAGGCCCGCGAACATTACGACGGCATCATCATCATGGTGACTGCGCGCGACGAGCAGTTCGACGAACTGCTGGGCCTCGAATTCGGCGCCGACGATTACGTCCACAAGCCGGTCGAGCCGCGCATCCTGCTCGCGCGAATCAAAGCGCAACTGCGCCGCGTGTCGGGCCGTACCGCCGAGGTCCCGAACCAGCCGGACAGCTATACGTTCGGCAAATTCGTGATCAACCGCGCGAGCCGCTCGGTGATGCTGCCGGACGGCAGCACGCCCGATCTGACCTCGGCGGAATTCGATCTGCTGTGGGTGCTGGCGCGCCATGCCGGCGAGGTGGTGAGCCGCGACGACCTGATGCGCGCGCTGCGTGGCGTCGAATTCGACGGACTCGACCGGACCATCGACGGCGGTATTTCCAAATTGCGTCGCAAGCTGCACGACGACGCAGGCAATCCACAGCGCATCAAGACGATCCGCAGCAAGGGTTATCAGTTCAGCAAGATCGCGTGGGAATAGCCGCCGCCGTATGAGACGGGCCGCAACGGTCCGCAAGACGGCGTAACGCGCGCCCGACAAAACTCGACACAGCGCACCTCAAATCGACAGTCACGCGCGCGTGGACTCTCTACTATCCGGGCTTCGCTGCTCTACAAGCCCGTGTCATGTCCGCTTCCTCCACTCCGGCTTCCCGTCACGCCGTTCTGATGATTCATGGCCTCGGCGGTACGCGTCACGACTTCGGTTCGCTCGACAGGAAGCTCGAGGAGGCCGGCAGCGACGTCTACCTGCCGTCATTGCCGGGTCACGGTTCGTCGCCGGACAAGCTGAACGACGTGAGCCTCGGCGACTACATGCGGCTCCTGAGCCAGACCTACCGCGAACTGTCGACGCGCTATGAACGCGTCGACGTCGCGGGTATTTCGATGGGGGCGTTGCTCGCGCTGATGCTGTGCGCCCGCGAAGGCATCACGCGCGGCCGTCTGATCCTGCTGTCGCCGCCGCTTTTTCTCGACGGCTGGAGTGCTTCGCCGATGCAGTGGGCGCGGTATGTGCTGTACTGCGTGCCGGGTCTGCGCAATCTGATCCGTGTGCCGGAGAACGAACCGTTCGGCATCAAGAACACACGCATTCGCAATCTGATCCGCCGGCACATGAAGAAGGGCAGCGGCGTGCACTATCCGTACGTGCCGCTCTCGGCGATCGCCCAGGTGGACTGGCTGCGCTTCGCGGTCAAGCGTGCGTTGCATCGCGTCTCATGCGAAACGCTGGTTGTACATTCGGAAGAAGACGAAGTGACGAGCATCCGTTCCGCCGAATTCCTGTGCGACAACCTGGGCACGCGCGACGTCACGTTCGTGCGCCTCACCGACAGCTACCACATGATCACGCTCGACAACGAGCGTGACACCGTCGCCGCCCGTACCGTCGACTTCGTGCGGCGTGAGGGTATGCTAGCGTGAGCCGCGCGGGCGGTGACCGGCCGGAGTCGCCGGAGGTTGCGGGTCCGCTCGACGTGACCCAGCCACCCCCGCCGCCCGTGACCATGACTGCCGCCGAGCGAAAACTCACTCCCTACCGATACTGCAAATGGCGCTGGCTGCGCTTTCGCCGCTCGTGGACCGACACGCGCGCCGACCGTGTGCCGAGCTGGTCGCGTCTGTATGTCCGCGTTTATACGCGGCTGCTCGTGCTTGGGCTGCTGGTCCTCGCCGTGCCGCTGCTGGCGTTGCTGCGCGAGCTGGGCGTAGACGTCGTGTGGCATGCGTTGCGTGCGTTGCCCGGCGGCGAGACACTGGTTGCGCTGGTGGTGTTCGGTACGCCTGCGTTAGCTGCCTACGGCTGGATGCGGCCGGTCTGGCTCGATCTCGTGATGGTTCGCGAACGCGCCATCGATTTCACTGGCGGCCGTTTCAACACGCGTGCACGCGAATCGCATAGCGTGATCATCGGGCCGCTGGCCCGTACGCTGAACGCGCTCGCCATGCGCATGGAGCGGCTGATCGCCGCGCAGCGCGAACTCACCAACGGCATCTCGCACGAACTTCGCACGCCGCTTGCCCGCGTGCGCTTTGCACTGGAAGTGCTGCGCGAACCGGCATCGGCCGCCGAATACGAAAGCGCGCTCGCGAGCATCGGCCAGGACGTCACCGAACTCGACGAGCTGATCGACATGAGCCTCACGTACGCACGGCTCGAATACAGTTCGCTGCAATCGAATCTCGAACCGACGGTGCTCGCGGTGTGGTTCGACGGCCAGATCAACGATGCGACGTTGCTCTATACCGGCCGCGAAATCGTTGCGAAGGTCGAGATCGATCGTTTGCTGCGCGTTGCGATGGACAAGCGTTTGATGTCGTACGCAATGCGCAACCTGCTGCGCAACGCGAGCAAATATGCGCGCTCGCGCATCATCGTCGGTCTTGCGCTGCGACACGGCAACGTCGAGATCTTCGTCGAGGACGACGGCGTTGGTATCC
This sequence comes from Paraburkholderia megapolitana, assembly GCF_007556815.1. Taxonomy (NCBI): domain Bacteria; kingdom Pseudomonadati; phylum Pseudomonadota; class Betaproteobacteria; order Burkholderiales; family Burkholderiaceae; genus Paraburkholderia; species Paraburkholderia megapolitana. Next base: position 493,672 of record NZ_CP041743.1, on the reverse strand, counting down.
CGCTTGAAGAGCGCGAACGTATCTTCGATGCATTCGTGCGGCTCGATCGGCAGACCGGCGGTTACGGCCTCGGGCTCGCGATTACGCATCAGGTGCTGCGCGCGCATCGCGGGCGGATTGTTGTGACCGATCCGCTCACGTTGTCCGGTGCGCGCTTCGAAATGAGCTGGCCGGCCGGGAGTGCGTGAAGAGGTACTTGAAGCAACGCGCGGCGGCTCGCCGCGCGTCGTTCAGTAGGTGTGACCCAGCTGGAAGTAGAAGTTGTAGCGCCCGCCTGGTGCGAATGCAACGCCGACGTAGATCGGGCCGAACGAGGTGGTCACGCTGGAGAAGAACGTGACGCTGCGTTTGAGTGGGCCCTTGCCTGAATCCACCACGTTGTTACCCGCGTTGCTGTTGGTCCAAACGTTGCCGGCTTCAAGGCTGATACCCGCGAAGAGCCCCCGGAATAGCGACGTGTCAAACGTCGCGAGCTGGTTCATATAGGTAACCTGGCCGTACATCATCGTGCTGCCGGAGAGCTGGTCGGCGGCGTAAGCGGACAGATGCTGGAAGCCGCCCAGCGTGAAGCCGAACGGATCAACCGGGTTGGTGCCACCGAAATCGTTGCCTGCCTCGACGCTCGCACTGAAGCTGTGCCGTCCGAAACTGGCGGCGGCGAGTGCCTTGCCGTAGACCTCGGTGTAACGGGATGAGTCGTCCGTGAACTGGCCGTTGCTTCCCCCGGACAACGACCGTTCTACGCGCAGGTCGAGGAAATATCCCTTGCGGGGAAACAGCGGATCGTCGAGCTGGTCGACGACAAACCGCGCGTGCGCATTGATCTCCCGCCCGTAGTAACTGGGGTAGAGATTGGTGCCGTCACCGAACGGAAAGTTATAGGTGGGCGATCCATAACCGTGCTCGTAACCGACACCGATGCGGAAGTCACCGAGGTCTGACAGCGGGACGCCCAGATCCAGGCCGACGTTTTCTTTCTGCTGAAGGTACTGGGTGAGTCTCGTATTCGAGTCGGGGTCGTAGAGACTGATGTACCGGCGCTCGATGCCCACGTAGGGCGCGAAGTAATACCCGAACTGATCCGACAGCGGCTGGCGTAACTCCCCGTGCACGTTGATAAGATCGCTGCCCACCGTCGCGTCGACTCGCCCTTCGAGTCCCGATGATGTAATCCACGGTCGGCGATAGCCGATGTGCATCCGGAAGCCGCCTTCATCGGTGGAACTGCTCGACAGCCCGAGACCGAACAGCAGGAAATTCGGCCCCCAGGATTTTTCTTTAGCGTCGACGATGAGCGTGTGCTGATCGCCGTCGGTGATCATCTGCTGCGTCACGCTTTCGAAGTCGCCGGCGGTCGTGAGCTTGAGCAGATTCTTGTTCAGTGCCGCCGGATCGTAAAGATCGCCGGGCTGCACATGCAACGCGTCGCGGATGCGTTTTTCCGGAACCCGACCCGGCGACGCGATCTCGATCTGCGTAATGTGGATCGGCTCCAACGGCTGTGCGCTGTGCGCCGCGCGGTACGCCACGTATTGCTCCGGCGACAGCGCGAGATGCTGAAGCGTCGGCAGCGCGGCGCGCGCAGCTGCTTCGCCCGCGGCGATCGCCTGGCTCGCGTTGGCGAAGTCGGTAAAGCTCAGCGCACCGAGCTGCGGTTCGACGAGGACATCCTGTGGCCCCAACTGCTTGCGCTGCATCGCGACGTTCTGATGGATCAGGATGCCGATCATCTGCTGCGCGACGTCGGCGGGCGATGCAAGCGCATCGAGCGGACGCAGCGGCGAACCGATGTCCACGGCGATCACGACTTTCGCGCCCATGTCGTGCGCGGTCTGGATCGGCAGATTGCTGACGAGACCACCGTCGACCAGTGTGCGGCCGTTCACATCGGCGGGCGCGAACAGACCCGGCAGCGCCATGCTCGCGCGGATCGCGAGCGGTAGCGAACCCTGATCGAGCGTGACCATCTGGCCGGTGCGCAGGTCGGTGGCGATCGCGCGGTAGGGGATCGGCAGCTTGTCGAACGGCTGGTTGGCCGGCACCGCGGCGGTCCAGTCCTGCAACAGCGCCTGCAGACGATTGCCCTGCACGAGGCCGGCGGGCAGCCTGAAACCGTTGGCGCCGAAACCGAACGACAGGCTGTTCACATACAGGCGCTCGTCTTCGCGCCGTGCCTGCGGCAGGTCGGCGCGGGCGGTGACGTCGAAGGCAATGTCGGCGAGATTGACCGACGCGAGGCGGTCCTGCATTTCCTTCGCGGTCATGCCGCTCGCATACAGGCCGCCGACCACCGCGCCCATGCTGGTTGCCGCGATGCAGTCGACGGGAATGCGATTTTCTTCGAGCACCTTCAGCACGCCGAGATGCGCGTAGCCGCGCGCGCCGCCGCCTGACAGCACCAGGCCCACCGACGGCCGGTTCGGCTCGCCTGCGGTGGCGTGGCAGGCGTTGTCGTCGGCCAGCGCGCGCTGGGTAAAAGCGATACAGCCGAACGCAATCGAGGCAGCTAACGCCCTGCGAGCCACCGCGCGCGTCGCGTGTCGGCGCGAGTGAGCGAGCCGGGCAGATGTTTCACGCGTCGCTTCGTCAAGCGACACCTCTGCTGTTATGTGCGCCGACTGTCGAATCATCTGCAGTGTCAAGCCCGGAGAAAATACGGAAGATTACATGGTTTTCGGGCCTTTAATAAGCGTCACTGGGGGCGCGCGCGAAGACGTGTGCCAATCCGTGGGGATCAAGCGGCGCCGGCTTCGGTGGCGCGGCCGCGCAAACGCAGATAGAGCAGCGCGCAACCGGTGACCGCAAGCGGCCACAACAGATACCAGCCGGTTGCGACACACAGGCCGGCGACGGCAACCAGCGCGACCCACGCACAGCGCCAGGCCCAGCTGCCGCGCGGCAACAACCGTACCGCTGCCGCGGTGCCGAGCGCGTAGACCGTGACAAACGATCCGGTGGTCAGCAGCACCAGTGGTTTCGCTCCGACGCCCGCCAGCAGGACCACTACGAGTGACGCGATCGCGAGCGTGGCAACGACGGCGAGGCTGCGCCGCGGCACATCGCCTGCCAGGCTGCCGTGCGCAAGCCACGCGGGCAATGCACCGTCGCGACCGAGCGCGGCCCCGAGCTTGGCGGCGCCGGCGAAGTAGGCGTTCATCGTGCCGAGCGTCAACAGCAGCGCGGCCGCCGCGGCCAGTATCTGCACATTGCCGCCGAGCCCGCGCGCGAGCAGTTCCGCGAGCGGTGCGCTCGCCGTGCCTGCGGCCGGCCCGAGCACCAGCACGCTGGCAACGGCGACCGCCATATACAGCACACCGACGATCGCAACCGCGATGCCGGCCGCGAGCGGCAGGTCGCGCGCGGGACGACGAAACTCCGCGGCCAGATGGGTGATCGCTTCCCAGCCCGCAAAACTCCAGACCAGCAAGGCGGCGGCCGGCCCGATCGCGAGCCAGCCGTGCGGCGCGAACGGATGCAGATTCGCGAGCCGCGCATGCGGCGCCGATGCGACCACGGCGGCAAGCAGTAACGCAACGAGTAGTGCGGCCAGCACGAGTTGCAATCGCCCTGAAACCGTGATGCCGAATGCGTTGGCGGTCGTCACCGTCAGCATCAACGCTGCGGCAGTAATGACGACGGTCGTCTGGCCGCCTCCGAGTGCCGCAGCGACATAAGCGCCACCGAACATCGCCGCAGCCGGCGCACCCGCCGGCACCGCGAAATAGAAACACCAGCCGACCACGGCGGCGACGCGCGGACCGAATGCATTGCGCACATAGGTCGAGACTCCGCCCGCATCGGGATAGCGTGCGCCGAGCGCGGCGAAGGTCGCGGCGAGCGGCACCGACAGCACGACCAGTCCGAGCCACGCGAGTAGCGACGCCGGGCCGGCGACTTCCGCGGCGAGCGACGGCAGCGCGATCACACCGGTGCCGAGCACGGCGCCGACATACAGCGCGGCGCCCTGCAGTACGGTCAACTGACCGGCTTGAGTGGACGGGTTCGATTCGGACGAGGTGCGGGTCATGCGTACGACTCCGGAGTAGAGCGCGGGCGGCAGGTTCGCCAGTTGCAGGGAGAGTCATCGTTATACTGGGCAATAGCTGACAACCTGTGTCAGGAATTCGACGAGAGGTTGAGATTGCGTACGAGCCGGCTGGTTTCGATGATGCTTCTGCTGCAGATGAAGGGGCGCGTAACCGCCGAGACACTCGCCGAGCAATTCGAGGTGTCGGTGCGTACTGTCTATCGGGACATCGAGCAGCTAGGTGCGGCGGGCGTGCCGGTCTATGCCGATCGCGGGCCCGGCGGAGGTTTCGCGCTGCTCGACGGCTATCGTGCGCGGCTGACCGGTATGACCCGGGCCGAAGCCGAGACGCTGCCGATTGCCGGACTGGGCGGCGCCGCCGAAGATCTGGGGCTTGCCGATCAATTGCGGGCCGCGCAACTGAAGCTGGTTTCCGCGCTGCCGGACGCCGCGCCGAACGCGTCGAGGATCGGTTCGAGACTGCATGTCGACCCGGTTGCGTGGTACCGGCGGCCCGCCGCCGCGCCGCTGTTGCCGCTGCTGGCAAGCGCGGTATGGGAGCAAAAGCGTGTCTCGATGCACTACGAAAGCTGGGACAGCGGCGGCCGGCGTATTCGCGAGCCGCTCGGTCTCGTACTGAAAGCCGGCGACTGGTATCTGCTCGCGCGTGCTCGCACGCAGATGCGCATCTACAAGGTCGCGAGCATGACGCAACTGGTCGTGCTCGACGAATCGTTCGAGTACCCGCCGCAGTTCGATCTGCGCGCCGAGTGGTCGGCGGCTGTGGTCGCTTTTGAGCGGAGTCTGCTGAAGGGTATGGCGCGCTTGCGTGTCGCGCCGCAGGGGATGGTGCGTCTCGACCGGCTGGGGGCGGCGGCACTCGACCAGGCCCGCATCGGAGAGCCAGATGCGCGCGGCTGGCGCGAGGTCACGCTGCCGGTTGAATCACCCGATTTCGCCGCCGAGCAATTGCTGGGGCTAGCCGGATATGTCGAAGTGATCGAGCCGCGCGCACTGCGTACGCGGCTACGAGGTCTTGCATTGCGAGTGGCGAAACTGAACGCGAAGTGAGTGCGACGCGGGTGCGACGTGAACGCAGGCGCCGATAGCACAGCGCCCGCGTACGTATTACTTCGCCGATTCGACCTGACCGCGAATTTCACCGCCGGGGTTCTTCGCCGTGTGGACGTTGAAATACCAGTTGCCTGCGAGCAGGTCTTTTTCCTGTGCGTCGGTGAGCGTGGCATGACCGTCGATCGGGCTCGGCAGATCCTTCGCCGCGATCGGGATCACGACGCCCGCGTTCTTGCCGACCGGTGCAGGACCATGGAAGTGAGCCATCGTCGCGGGACCGGTCAGATCCGAATAGACGACATGCCACTGCAAATCTTTCGTCGATGTGTCATAGGTGCCGGTCAATTGCCCGTGACCGTCGCTGGTCTTGGCCGGCACTTCGGATGCAGCCTTCAGGTCGGCGTGCAGGTTGACCGTATCGGCAAGCGCGATGAGCGGCGAGCCGAGACCGAGCGTCAGTGCGATCAGGGGAATGCTGTGCGTCAGTTTCATGATTTCTTCCGTGGTCGATTTCGATGAGGGGGCTTCTCGTTCGGCTGGTGTTCTACCGTCCGATTCGATAACGGGCATGTAGCAAACGTTATTCCATCAAGCGTCGCTTTTCTTTGTGACATGACATCGGGGCTGCACATCCTGCTGGACGCGCGCTTCATGTTTAGCCCACGTGCGGCGCGAGCCCCGGCAGGGCGGCGTCGCCAAACAGCGAGTCGACCTGATTGCCCGAGATGCGCTTTGCAAGCGCCGCGAGATCGACCTGATCGGGCTTGCCGATCAACGCATAGCCAAGTTCCGCTTGCCGCCAGGTGACGACGTTCATGCTGTCGATACGTCGTTCGGCGACGGCCTGGTCCGGCTTCGTCTCCTTCATTACGCACAGTGCAACGGGCGCACCTTGCTGCGGCAAATAGACGATCTGCACGAGCGCCTTGTTGCCGAAACGCAGACGCTGGACGCGCTTGAACGTGAGACCCGCGGCACGCAGGTCGGGAATGTTGACGGCCAGGCCATCTTCGCTGCGAATCTCGTCGAGCGTCTTCTTCGACAGATCGGCGTTGCCGTCCACGTACTCGAGCGTGTCGCGCGAATAAAGCTGCTGATAGCCGGCTGCTGCGACGACCCAGGAGCGCGCACTACCTGCACTCTCCACCGATGCCGACTGCAAGCCAGCCGCCGCGCCCGGTCCAAGCCGCAGCACCGCACCGCAAACAAATGCGCCGGCGACAAACGCGACGGCGAGCCACGCGGGCGCAAAGCGCAGCCGCGAACGCACCGGCGCAGTGGCTGCGACGCCGGGAACCTGCGGCATGACGGGGTCGTTGGCGCCGGGCTGGGGCGTGCTGTCTTTCTGGGCCGCTGCGCGGGCCAGATCGTCGATTTTCTGCGCGAGCCCAGCCGGCACCGGCGGCAGTTTTTGCCGGGCAAACGCCTCGCGATACGGTAATTGCGAGGCGCGCAGCAGCGCAACCTGCTCCGCGACATCCGGTGACGACCGCAGCGCCTGTTCGATTTCCGCGCGCTCGTGCGCCGGCAATTCGCCGTTCACATAAGCCAGTAGCTGGATTTCGTCCGGTTTCATAAGACGGCGCGGTTTCTCTGTACGGATGGATTCAATGCTTCGCTCTTCTTCGTTCTTGCCATCGATGGTCTGATCGATGCTTCCTTACGAATTGAAAACACTTCGGCGCGCGGATTTGTTCCAGCGCGCCGAGGTTATTTTCGAAGGGCGATTTTCAGGCGTCCGGCGATGTCCAGGACGCGGCCGTCGGCCCGGCTGTTGCGCCGAACAACGGGTTGGTGCCGTGCCCCGCAATCTGCCTGCCGATCGATTCGAGGTCGATGTCGCTTACGTTGCCGAGCAGCGCGTAGCCCACTTTCGCCTGGCGCCACGTTATCACATGCATCGAATCGACCGTCCTTGCTGCCACCGCGGCATCGGGCTTTGGATCGCCGATCACGCACAGCGAAACCGGTGGCCCTTTGCGCGGCAGGTAGACGATCTGCACGAGCGGCTTGTTGTTGAAGTTGAGCCGCTGGATCGCCTTGAACTGCAAACCGGCGCTGCTGAGGTCGGGTACGTTCAGTGCGAGATGGTCCTTTGCGCGGATCTCGTCGATGACGCTTGCCGTACGCTGCGGATCGACCGGCGTATAGGCCACGGTGTCGCGCGTATAGAGACGCTGGTAACCGGCCGCGGCGGCAACCCATGGCGACATGCCGTCGCCGGCGGTACCGATCAGCGGGCCCGTGCGCAACAGCAGGCCGGCGCAGAACGCGCCGGCTACGCACGCTGCAGCGAGCCATACCGGGACGCCGCGCAAACGCGAGCGGACGGGGGCGGCTGCGGGCGTGGCTGCGGGGGTGGCTGTACCGGTGGGTGGCACACCGTCGACCTGATCGGCGTTTGCGGCCGCATGAGTCCCCCGGTGTTGCTGGACCAGTGCGTCGATGTTCTGCGCGAGCGACGCGGGCACCGGCGGCAGTTTCTGTGCGGCGAACGCGCGCCGATAGTCGAACTGCGATGCGCGCAACATCCTGACGAATTCGGCTGCTTCGTCCGAACCGGCGACGAGCGTTTCCACTTCGGCGCGCTGCGTCGGCGGCAGTTCGCCGTCGACATAAGCCAGCAGTAAGGTTTCGTCGATTGTCATGCGATCGAGTCCTTACGTTGGGTCGCGCCGCGCGGTGCTTCATCGCGCGTGGCGAATTGCGCGCCGATTGCCTGGCGAGCGCGCGACAGCCGGCTCATCACGGTGCCGATCGGGACTTCGAGCGCATCGGCGGCTTCCTGGTAGCTCAAGCCTTCCACGGCCACGAGCAGCATCACGACGCGCTGCGCTTCGGGCAGACGCGCCACGGCGTCGATGATCTGCGCGTTCATGACCTGCGTTTCCGGCGTCTGTCCGCTCGGATCGGCGATGTTTTCGAGGAAGTCGTCGTCCCATTCCATGCTGGAACGCTTGCGCACGCTGCGGGCGCGCAACTCGTTGATCCAGGTTGTGTGAACGATCGAGAACATCCAGCTGAGCGGTGCGGTACCGGGCTGCAATTGATGCGCCCGTTCGAGTGCCCGCACGCAGGCGCGCTGCACCAGATCTTCCGCATCATGCTGATCGCCGGCAATGCGCAGCGCGAACGCCCACAGCCGCGGCAGCATCTCGGGAAGCATGCTGGGTAAATCTACACCGGTCATCGACGTGTCTCTCCAGGTGTCCGAATGCGTCGTCTACCGGTTTTGTGCGCGTGAATGCGCGCGCCGGCATGACGTCGATGCCGGAGTTTAACGTGAGACCCGTGTTTTTGCCTGGCGCCGCGGCGACGCGCTGGCGGTAATTGCCTGGAGGACAGGTGCGGTGATGTGTTCCATGCCGGACACGACGCAGGTTAGCGCAGCAAATGGCTGCTTGACCTGCGTCGTGTTGCTTTCATGAAGCCGACAACAGACTGTCGAACTAGCTGTTTATCGGGCTACGTGTCGAGCTTTACGGTGTCACGTCGAGGCGACCGTACACACCGGTTGTCGGCGTGGGGCCGGCCGCGAAGAAAAGCGTGTTGAGCGGCTGGTTGTCGACGTTGTTGCCGAATGCCATGCCCCAGATACCCGGTTGCTTGAACGTCGAACCACTCGTGCTGGTTAGCGCGCCGAGGAACTTGCCAGTGTTCGGATCGAACGCATCGATCGTGCCGTCGCCGAAGTTGCCGACGAGCAGATCGTTGCTCGCCGCGCCGAAATTGGCGGGCGCGACTACGAGTCCCCATGGCGAATTGAGTGTGCCCGCGGTGGCAATGCGTTTGATGAAGTTACCGGCGGTGTCGAATGCATCGACGACGCCGTTGCCCGCACCGTTCACCTGCGTGTGTCCATCGGGACCGAGCAACGCGTAGCTGACGTACACGGTACCGCCGATCGCGGCGACGCCGAACGGCGACAGGCCCGCAGGCAATTGCGGATCGACGAACTTGCCGGCCAGTTGAATCTTGTTGAAAGACTTGTCGAACACATCGATTTTCTTGTTGTGGAAGTCGGTTGCGTATAACAGGTTCGCACCTGCGTTCACGCCGATCGCGAGGCCCTTGTAGACCGCTGCGCCTGCGCCGTCGTCGTAGGCGTTGACCGCTTGTGTCGGCAGGACCTTCGGCGACCATGCCGCGATCGTGCCGGCGTCGGTTGCCCACAGGAACACTGCATTGGCCGAGGCTCCACCGTTCGCGCTGATCTGGAAGTCGGTGCTCTTGTTGAACACGATGCCCGTGGGCCCCGCTGCCTGGCCCGCGGCATTCGGTGCAATCGTGACGACGAGCGACTGTACGACGCCATTGCCGTCATACAGGGTCGACTTCTTCGTGTTGTTGTCGGACACCCACACCACACCGGTCGGATTGAAGGCGATGCCCCAGCCGTTTTTCAGATTCGGGTCGATGTTCGCCGCGGCGACGCTGCCGTCCGACACGAGTGTCGTAGCCTTGAATTGTGCCGGCATGGTTGGCGTCGAACTGTTGTCGCTGCTGCCGCATGCGGCGAGCGTGGCTGCCGTGATCGTGCACAGTGTGACGAGTACTGCGTTTCGATGCAGTTTCATGGTGAATTCCCAGTGGATGGATGTGTGTGCGGTTGCTCTACAGCGATGTCTCTGTGTCGCTGTCGCAGAGATGAGCTAACGCTATGGGTCGCAACGATCTGAGTGCTCGATGGTTTTTGCCGCGATTACTCGGTCGTCCTGTGCAAAACGTGCGGTGAGGCGGTTTATTCCGCGTTTATCGCAAAGACGTTTTCGATGCATCGCTGTTTGGAAACGTGCGGTTTATACGCGTGAAAATAATCGACCGGCGATGGAATAGTTGCGGCATACCGGCTGTTATGCAGGTGCGTCTATGAAAGGCCAGCTGCTCATCCGCGGCTACAATCTCGCGTGCCATGTGGTTCATATCAAGGTGATAGTCATGTCCAGGAACAGTCTGCTGTTGGGTGTTGCAACCGTTGTCGGTATGTCGGTGTTGGGTGCGTGTACAACGATGCCGGCTACTTCGACGGCGGCCTCGCCTTCGATCGATCCGCCGGCGCAAGCCGTGCATGCGATGACACTGGTGGCGTCGGGCGTGCAGATCTATTCGTGCGAGTACGATGCGCAGCATCGTCTGGGCTGGGTATTCAAAAGCCCGCAGGCCACGCTGTTCGATGCGAGCGGCGAGGCTGTGGTCCGGCATGGCGCGGGGCCGTCGTGGGAGGCGCAAGACGGTAGCCGCATCGTTGGGCACGTGCTTGCACAGCGCGCCAGCGATACGTCAGCGAGCGTGCCGCAACTGCTGCTCGAAACGCACAGCACGTCGGGCAACGGCACGCTTTCAAACGTGCGGTATGTGCAACGTGTGAAGACCGTCGGCGGATTGATGCCGACGGCGCCGTGTTCCACGGAACATCAGGCAGGCAGCTCGCCCTATCTTGCCGATTATGTTTTTTATCGATAGGTACCGAAGGCGGCTGCCGTGAACATCGAACGCGCGTCGGCTATTTCACCGTGAACGCGTAGTGGCCCTGGGTGCGATGTCCGTCCGCGGCGACTGCAACCCAGGCAACTGTATAGACGCCAGGCGTCAACGCGTTCAGACCCACCGACATGTGTTTCTGGTTCGACGGATCGACGGTGGCTTTGCCGTTCGTGACCGCCTTACCTTGCGCATCGGTGACGGTGATCGAACTGAATGCCGGTTCGAGGCCATCGTCGAAATCGATCGTGACATCTTTCTGCGCAGCCGATACGGTCGCGCCCGCGCCGGGCATCTGGTGAGTCGGATACGCGTGCGCGTGCGCCAGTTGCGCAGCGCCCAGCAGCAATGCGGCAGCGAGGGCGCGCGCGGTGGTCAGGTTTGAATAGAGCGTTTTCATGATCAGAAGAGTGGTTTGCCGAGTGAGTTAGGGAAGATGTCGTCGAAGTACAGGTGGGCGTCGAGCAGTACGCCGACATGGTTGCCGCTCGCGCGATTGGCGGGAATCTGCGCTTCGATGCCGAACTGGCCGTAGCGGTTGAGCCACAACACACCGGGGTTGATCGTGCCGGTGGTGTGGCCCGCGCATGCACCGGCCGTGCAGGTGCTCATCGGGAATTCGACGACGGGAATCAGGTTGCTCAACGGTTGCGGCAGCCCGAGATCTTTCACTTGCGATTGCAAGTAAGGGATGCTGTACTGCAGCGTCACGCCCCAGCCGAGCGAATTCGGTCCGTTATCCGACGACGCTGTCGTCAGGTTCGGACCGATCTGCCCGGTAATCGCAAACGGCCGCAGATAACCGAGACTCGCAGGCAGGTCGCCAAAGCCTTTGCCGAAATAGGCCGAAGGCGTGAAGGTCGAATACGAATTCGCAATCGGCCGTGCACCGCTTCCACCAATCTCCGATTCAAGCCCGATCGACGCCATGAATTCGTGCACCGCGTTCGCATACACCATGTATTTAACGCCTAACGTCACGTTGTCCCAGCCTTTTACCGAACCGCCGTCCGGTGCATTCTGCGTCACGTAGTTGCTGGCGACGCTGAACGCGAGGTTCTTCGTGATCAGCTTGTCCCACTCGTACGAGACGGTATTGACGTTGATCGTGTTGCCGTTGTCGTCGGTTGATTTGATGTGACCGAACTGCGTGTCGAATTCGTCGCCGACGCCGGGGTCGTCCACGGTGAGCGTCGCGGGAAAGACGCGGTCGCCGACTACCGCGTGCGCCGATGCTGCCGGCGCGGTGACGAGGCAAGCCGCCGTGCCGGCCATCATCAATGCAGTGCGCGCAGGTGTGATGTGCCGCTTGAAAAGCGTGCGCATGAAGGGTTTCTCCTGTTGTCCTGAGGCGTCGTCCCGCATGCGCAGGACGACGGGCCGCTATTGCGTATGCAATGCGGCGAGTAAGTACGACAAGACGGGATCAGGAGAAAGCCGGAGGGGCCCTAGGCTGGGCAGCGGTGTAGACGAGAAGCGGGCGTACTTCGTGTTGAACTGCAAGCACGAGCGACGGTGCCACCGAGCGGCTGGCCGCAAACGAGGTGGTCGTTCCGGGCAGCACCGGCAGATGCGCGAGCAAACCGCAATACGCGCAGGCTTGCCAATGCAGTGCGGCACCGTGTGCCGGCGGGTTGTCCGGTTGCGACGCATTGGCGCTCGTGTCCGCCGAACAATACGTGGCGAGCGCCTGGCCCAGCCTGTCGTGCGACGCGAGCGCTTGCGAAATGGTCGGCGCAAGCGTGCTCATCAGGATTGCAAGCAATCCGAGCAGGCTGCCGAGTTTCAGAAGGCGGATGCGTGACATGCGGCTCGCGGCGCGAAGGGACGACGAAGTGTGCCGATTATGCCACGCGATTATTCGGCTCAGGTGCGGACAATTGCCACCGATGCTTCCGTTGTCAGCAGCAGGAACGTGAACGTTTCCTGCAGATACAACCGCACGGTTTCTTCGTTGTGGCTGAGATAGCCGATCGACAGGTCCTGGCCAATATGCAGTTCGAAATCGCCGCCGCGCGTGGACAGCACGCAGCCACCCGCGATGGCCGGCGCCCAGATCACTTCGCCGTCGACCAGCCGGCGGATATGCCCAAGCACCGGGTAGCCCTGATCGCTGGCTTCGCCAAGTGCGGTGTACGCGTCCGCACCGAGCAACACCGAGTAAGGACCATCGACACCGGCAAGACGCAATTGCTCAAGCGCCTTCGCAATGGCCGCCGGGTAGTCGCTTACTTCGGCGGGCAGCGTCAACAGCGGATTCGATGTGCCTTCGCGAATCCCTACGATGCCCGCAGCCTTGTAGCCGTCGAAAATCGCCTGGTCTTCCGAATAGGCGAGCTGCGTCGCCGCGTCCTTTGCCGGTTGCCAGTCGGAATCGTTCGCGCCGCGCTCGACGTCATCGACTGCTTCGCGCCGCAACTCGAACGGCACGCGCAGTTCGACGACGGCCTTGACCTCGCGTTGCCGCGCGGTCATGCCTTGCAGTGGCGCCGCGATATTGATCTGATGACCGGTGCCGACCGCCGCGAGTGTGGAGCCGCCAGGACCCTTGAAATCGACCACTCGCCGGCCCGCAACCGAGCGCCTGAAGGTTCTGGCCACTTCCTCTTCGATCTGTTCCCACGCCTCGGCGGAGATAGGAGCTAGCTCGCGGTGCAGATTATTCATGGCCGGGTATTCCTTTGAGAGAACCGATGTTGAGCGATCCGTCGTCGTTCTGCACGGATGGCGAGGCGGGATTGGCGCTGTCGGGTGCAGAGGTTGCCGCGGGTTGCCCGCGCTCCGCGAGCGCTTCGAACAGCGCTTGCGACGGCACGAAGAACAGACCACCAGTCACCGCGCGGCTAAAGTCGAGCAGACGGTCGTAGTTGCCGGGCGGACGACCGACGAACATGTTTTCCATCATCTGTTCGATCGGTTGCGGCGAACGCGCATAGCCGATGAAATACGTACCGAACTCGCGCGAACCCGGCCTGCCGAATGGCATGTTGTCGCGCAGGATTTTCACTTCCGTACCGTTCTCATCGAGCGTGGTGAGCGAACTATGCGACGAGGTCGGTTTGATCGAATCGTCGAGTTCGATATCGGAGAGTTTCGTGCGACCGATGATGCGTTCCTGCGCTTCGACCGGCAGCGCGTTCCAGCCATCCATATCGTGCAGATATTTCTGCACGATGACATAACTGCCGCCGGCAAACTCCGCGTCTTCGTCGCCGATCACGGTGAACGCAACGGCTTCATCACCCTCGGGATTTTCAGTTCCATCGACGAAACCGACCATGCTGCGCATGTCGAAGTTGCGGAACCCGTGTACTTCGTCGACCGTCGTCACCGCCGTGCCGAGACGCCCCAGCAGTTGCGTGGCCAGTTCGAAGCACAGGTCCATCCGGTCCGCGCGGATATGCAGCAGGAGATCGCCGGGTGTCGCGACGGCCACGCGGTCGCCCGAGCCGAATTCGCGGAACGGATGCAGGCCCGCCGGGCGCGGCGCGCCGAACAGCGTGTCCCATGCGGTGGAGCTGAAGCCGCACACGCACGACAAGCCACCGCCCGGGACGCGTTTGCCTACGGCTCTGACCAGTGCGGCGACGTCGGCGCACCAGTCGCGGACGGTTTGATGACTGTCGGTATCCGGTGCAAGAGTCGCGACGATGAAGATCGCGCTTCGCGTAATGGGCACGGAGACAGCTTGTGGTGGAGAGGAGGTTCCGGATGCCAGGTTATTGTTCATCGCGTGGGAACGGGGTGACGTGGAAGTAGAGAGGCACGGGGTTCGAGCGAATATAGCTTAATCAGCAGAAAAACGCCGCCCAATGCGCATCGAGGCGAACATCCTGGCATGTCCGCGTGACGTTCGTAAAGTGCGCGTGGTTCGTGGCCGGTATTCACCGGGTGATCGGACGCTGCCAGGCTCGACGGCGCAGGTAGACATTGTTGAAGATCAGTGCGGCCCCCGTCATGCACGCTCCCGCGATTTGTGCGCGCGCCGGAATCACACCGGTCAGTGACGAAACGATGAATGTCGTGACAGGCAAGACGTCCATGAACAGCACGCCGTTAAGCGGCGTAAGAATCCGGTTGCCCATGTTCCAGAACAGGATCGCCAGGAAACCCGCGACCGGCCCCATGTAAAGCAGGTGAGGGACGATGGCGCGCAAAGCCGATGCGGAAGGTACGGCGATGACATGAAGCGCGAATAGCAGCGCGTTGAGACCGAGGATCGTGGTCAGTCCGAGCCATGTGGTCATCGTCGTATATTTCAGTGCGGACCAGTTCCTGAAATGCGCCGCGCTGAACGTATAGATCACCCAGCACAAGGCTCCGACCACGATGAGCGCATTCGCCGAGTAATGCTGCGGTTCGCTCAACGCCGCGGCGATATCCCCCTTCGTGACAACCAGCGAGACACCCGCGAACGACATCAGGATAAACAGAAACGAGAACAGCGGCGGCGCGCTCCTGCGCACGATCGAATTCACGAGCAGGCCCATCATCGGTTGGGTTGCCATCATGATCGAGGCGGTCAATGCACCTTCGGGGCCGGCCAGCTGTTGGCCAAGAAATACGAACGAACCGAAGCCGCAAAACCCCACCGAGCCGAGTAGCCACGCCAGTGCAATCGATTCCCCATTTGCGCGGAGCGCACCGGCGCCTTCCTTGATCAGCAGCAGAACCAGAAACGCCGTACCGGCGATCAGGTATCGCAGCGATGTGAACGTGAACGGGTCGATATGCGTCAGCGCATTCGTCATCACCGGGAACATGATGCCCATCAGTACTGTCGCGATCATGCACAGCAACACGCCCTTGCCGTAGAGGCGATGGCTCGACGCAGCAGCCATTGCCGATACCACCGGTAACTCGATTGGCTTATTCATGAATGATCGTTCCATAAATGGGCAAAAAAATTTTAGACCAGCACGCGCATCGTCATATCGACGATCGAAACCAGTTCCTGCTCCTGCGTGTCGATCTTTCCCAGCACCCGCATACCCTGGATGACGCATAACAGAAACATGCTGACAGCCTGTTCGTCGAGCGTGGTATTGAAGTCGCCGGTTTGCTGTCCGCGAACCACGGCGGCCGCCAAATGCAAGGCGATGCGGCGCAGCGTGCTTTCGATATGCGGACGCAGTGCTTCATCGGCAGGCAGTAGTTCGATGGCCGCATTCGTGATGAAGCAGCCGTACCGCCCCGATAGTTTTGCGGCGACCTGTGTGTAGTACAGCAATGCATTGCGCAATGTTTCGCGCGGCGGCAAGTCCGCTTCCAGCCGTTCCTTCAAACGAGCCACGGCGCCTTGCGCATAGTGATCGAAGGCGGCGACGAGCAGCCCGTGCTTGTCGCCGAACGCACTGTAGAGGCTTGCCCGAAAAAGTCCCGTCGACTGACACAAGGTTTCGATGGAGGTAGCGTTATAACCCTGCTCCCAGAAGACCTGACTGGCGGCTTGCGTGACTTCGTCGATATCGAACTCGCGAGGCCGTCCGCGTTCGGGCGGAGGCGGGGAATGTCTGGCGGATGAAGAGGGTCGTGTCATGGTGACGCTGATATTAAGACCGTTCATTCTTTAAATCAAGCGATGCTGCCGTTTTCAGTGCTACCGTTGAGCCTTCGTTCAGCAGCGAGGCCCGGATATGGACCGCATGACAGCCATGGAAACGTTTGTCGCCGTCGTCGAGGCGGGTTCCTTCTCGGCCGCGGCGCGTCGGCTCGATGTGGGGCAGCCGGCCGTATCGAAGTCGATTGCACAACTCGAGGAACGGGTCGGTGCGCGCTTGCTGTTGCGTTCGACGCGCGGGCTCAACACGACCGATGCAGGTCAGCGCTTTTACGAACACGCCAAGGTTGCGATCGACGAAGCGGAAGAAGCGGAGCATGCAGCGAGGCAATCGTCGGAAAGTCTGTCGGGGCGGTTGCGCGTGTCGGCGGCGGTGACGTTCGCGCGTCTGCATATTTTGCCGGCGCTGAAGCGCTTTCTCGACGAACATCCGCAACTCGAGATCGACATCGTGCTCGACGACCGCAATATCGATCTGTTCGAAGAGGGCATGGACGTGGCGCTACGCATGGGCGCTCTCGACGATTCCGCGATGACCGCGCGACGCATTGCCCGCAGCCCCAGGTTCGTCGTCGGCACACCGGCCTATTTCGCCGAAGCCGGCGTGCCGGTGACACCGGCAGATCTGAGCGGACACCAGGCCATCGTGTATTCGCAGCGCGGCGGAGGCGAGTCGTGGTCGTTTAGCCAGAGCGGTAAGGAAGTCGCCGTGGTGGTGTCGGGCAGGGTGCGCGTGAGTGCTGCGGAAGGCATTCGCACAGCGGTGCTGTCCGATATGGGTATCGCCATCGCTTCGCAGTGGATGTTCGAACCCGAACTGGCCGACGGCACCGTGCGTGCGGTACTGACGGACTGGCAGTTACCGCCGATAGACCTGTGGGCCGTGTTTCCGTCGGGGCGACGCGTCACATCGAAGGCGCGTGCGTTTGTCGCTTTTGTCGAAAGCGTGTTGTCCGGTGCGCCTCAAGCGGAAACCGATATTGCGTAGTTATCGGCTTGCGGCACACGGGAATTGCAGCGGTTCGGCTCGCGGAGAACGAGATCACGCCATCTGCGTCAGCTTTTTCAGAATCGGCAACATCTCCGACGGATCGGGACGACGTGTGTAGTCCGGGTTCACCTCGGAGTAGGCAACGATGCCATCCGTGCCGATCACGTAACGCGCGGGCATCGGCAGCGTCCAGCCCGGATCGCCATTGATCGCAGGCAGATCGTTCTTGAGTTTCTTATACAGCTCGACGAGATAGTCGGGCATGGCAAAGCGCAGTCCAAACGCGTTCGCCGTCTCGTTGTGCGTGTCGCTGAGCACCGGGAAGCCTAGTTCGTTGACGCGCACCGCCTTGCGGCTGTTGACTTGCAACTGCGGCGAGATCGCCACCACGTTAGCCCCATAGCGTTGCAGTTCAGGCAGCGCTTCGTTAAGCGCCTTCAGTTCGAGATTGCAATACGGACACCAGACGCCGCGATAGAACGTCACGACAAGCGGACCCTTCTCGAGCAACCCGGCCAACGAAACCTCGTTGTCCTCCTGGTCTTTCAGGCTGAAGTCTGGCGCGCGATCACCGGCTTTCACGGCGCGGCTTGCCTGGCCGGTGGCGATGAGTTCGGCGGTGGCGCGCTCCATGATCGGGTGGATGTCCGCCGGTGCGTTATAGGGCGGTTTGCCGGCCTTGAAATCTGCCTTGAAAGCGTCGAGTTTGTCCTGAAGCGACATGATGTTCTCCGATGATTGAGTTGATGTCCGCTGCTGTCAGCCGTTATCCGGAGATAGAGTTCGCCGGCAAACCGGTTTTCGGTTGCGGCGCCTCGGTGGCTGTGCAGTTCGGCATGACTGCATGATCGGAGATGGACGAAACGACCGGTAGGCGGGCCGAAGGCATAACAGCCATTCCTGCGCGACATACCGGAACGTAGTCCCGGGCGGATTCAACCGCCGGCTACATTGTGCGATGCATCGTCCAGCACGCAATAGCCGGTGAAAAGATGACACACGGCCCGTGCATCGACACAGGCGTGCAACTGCTCGCGGAAATGATGATCGCAGAAGTGCCGCGCGACATCGGCCAGCAGACGCAGATGCGCGCTGTTCGCCCATTGCGGCACGAGCAGCACGACCATATCGGTCACCGGGTGACCGTCCGGTGCGTCGAAGGAAATCGGCGTAGCGGGGCGCACGTATAACGCCAGCGCGTGGCGTAGCCCCTTGATCTGCCCGTGCGGCACCGCCACGCCCTGGCCCAGTCCCGTCGAGCCGAGCGCTTCGCGTGTCTGGAGACCTGCCGTCACCGCTGCTGCCGATAACCCGTGGTGCCGCTCGAAGAAACGGCCGAGTTCGATGAAGAGCCTTTGTTTGTCGGTTGCTTGCAGCCCGAGTAACACATGGTCCTGGGTGATCAGTTGCGCGAGCGTGTCGCCGCCCTTCTCGTTGTTCGCGCTGCTGTCGGCAGGTTGAGCGGGTATGTCGTCGCGTGGCGACTCGGCATGCATGAGGCCGCGCCAGACGCTTGTCGGTGTGTCGGGCACTTCCAGCAGTTGCCCCAGTTCGGCGGCTGGAGCCAGATGCGCAACGCGCTGCAGTGCGCCGCTCACCGCTGTTTTCGGCAGATAGAGCGAGAGCCGCACGCGGCCTGTTCCAGGCAACGGGGCGATGCGGATGGTCCACGGCTGATCGGCGCAATCGCGGATCAATGCCTGACGTAACGGCGTGGCGTGCTGCTCGTCGAGCGTTACATGAATGATCACGTTGCGGCTTGCCGTGGGACGCGCTTGCGGTTGAAGCGGGCCTTTGCGGCTTCCGAGGAAACTCCGCATGCTTGTCATCGGGCGTGTCATATCACCACCGGTTTCGATTACATACCGTCAGGCTACACAAACCGGCATTAAGGTGGAGTAAAAATCACGCTCGACCTTGCGCCCGGAATCGGTGCAAGCCGGTTCATTCATGGAACGCCCTGCCGCTATACATACCAACCGCTTTTCCAGTCGCGCTCACCGAAGGCAAACGCGACTGGAAAAGCGGTCGAATACGGCTATGTAGCGGCACGTCTTGCTGAACTGCGCTACCGAATCGCTTAAGCGCGTTACCCGATTTGCGAATCAGTGCGCCGCACCGTTGATGGCCAGTCCTGCCGGTCGCGCTTCAAAGCGGTACTGAAGATGAGTGGGGTAGTGCGGGTCCACTTCGCGCACGAGACGATCGATTTCCCGTCGCAGCTCATCGGAGCCTTCGACACCGAGCACGCGCGTTGCCCGCGCAATCCCTTCGCCGAACTTCTCGACCATCAGCGCTGCGAGCGCCGGCGTATCGGCACCGCGTGCCACATCGCTCAGGCGATGATGCGCGTAGAGCTGGAGTACCTCGATCAATGCATCGATATCGCGGTTTTTCATTGCGTTGGCGGCCCCGTCTGTTTGTTCCTTCACTACACACTCATTTCAGCACACGCCATGTCAAGAAGCCGTAAAACTGCCGCAGTCGCGTGCAAAGAATCTGCTAATGCGGTGCAGCACACTCACACCGCATTTGAGTATTGCCGCAGCATAAGATCTTCTTGACGTTCCAGATGGCCGGCCTAATATTGCGCATGTAATTCTTCAGAAAAACCAGAGGCGTATCAAAGCGCGGAATGAAGCAATGTGTCCGCGCTCTTCATCTGCAAAGAAGAAAGGGATAACAGTTCCCGGTAACGAAGCGTATGTCGCACGATGTACGTTCCGTCACGCCGTCGCATCCCCATGTTTCCTCGCAAGACATCGTCGCGTCACAGATAGCGTTCGCCATGCCTGTGCTGCCGGCGTATCGGGCAGGATTCCAGATTACATGGGGAAGTGTCATGCATTCCAGTAGGCGTCGCAGAAGTCTGTTCTGAAACCGTGGCACGTACCACTACACCAGCCCATCCGGTCGTGATTTAGCGGGCTGTGGCACCCAGCAACTGGTCAGGCTGGGTGTGGCGACAGGTTCGCAATATGGCGCGGCCTATGTCGGCACGAGTGCGGTGGAATGCTATTAACAGGAAAGGACAACAAGATGAAAGCAGATCGTCAATTGAATGTCAGGATTGCTCCGCAAAAACTTCGAAGATTCATGCGCACGGTAGCGCCGGCGCTGACGCTGGCTGCCGGTGTGTGCGGGATAGTGCTCGCGCCGCCCGCGGCCTATGCTTTTCCGCCCGATCAACCGTACGTGGATAACACCGCTTACGCATTCGGCGCCACCGATGGTCTGGCGGCATCGGCCGTGAACGAAAAGGCCGGCGTGGCTTATCACCAGTTGACCTATAAGGACAGCGGCAGGCGGGTCGACTACACCACCACGACCGGGCATCTAACCGCAATGGATGCGAACGGCAATCCTGAAGCGTCGATGTTCTACGTTGCGTACATCGCGAAGAACAGAGGACCGTTCCCGCGTCCGGTCACCTTCTTCTATAACGGCGGCCCCGGGTCTTCGTCGATCTGGCTACGGCTCGGTTCATTTGCGCCAAGCAGAGTCGCGACGCCCGATCCGTACACGACCGGCTGGCCTAACTTCCCGCTCGTGGATAACGAAGAGAGTCTGATCGATACCACCGACATGGTCTTCATCGATCCTCCCGGCACCGGCTTCTCCGAAGCGGTGTTGCCCAACTCCAATCAGACGTTCTGGGGTGTCGATCAGGATGCCGGCGTGATGCGCGATTTCATCCTGCGCTATCTGGCGGTGAACCCGCGGCCTAATTCGCCTATCTATCTGTACGGCGAATCGTATGGCACGCCGCGTACCGATGTGCTCGCGCCATTGCTTCAACAGGCTGGCGTGAAGCTGACCGGGATCGTCCTGCAGTCGTGCATTCTCGACTACAACGATCAGTACCCAAGCACGTCGGACTTGCAGCGTGCTACCGACTACACGGTGTCGCTGTTGCCGGGCTATGCCGAAGTGGCTGCATTCTTCGGGCTGGTTACGCCGCCACCGCCGTTTGGTGTACAGGTAACACCGCCGCTACCGTGGCTGCGTAACTTCGCACAGATGATGCGCGACTTTTCGACTCGGGATTACGCGCAATTCCTGCCGTACGGACCGACCTTCCTCGGGCTCGCTAACCCACCGGTATTCCCGACGCCGGCGGTGTACACGCAACTCTCGGCGGAGAGCACCGTCAACGTCAGTGCGCTGACCGCTTACCTCGGGCCGAATCCGTTGAATACCGCACTGGTTCCCGGTTACACCATCGGCAGTTACGATGGTCGGGTTTCGGCGGCGAACAACAGCCCGATCATCGCCAGCGATTCCGATCCGTCGGATGCATTGATGTCCACGCCGTTCCCGATCATCCTGAACCAGCAACTGCCCAACTACCTGAAATACACCGCGCCGAATACGACCTACGTGACCTTGAGCGATACCGCCAACGAGAACTGGGACTTCAGCCACGGCGGCCTGGCGGAACCGGACACGATTCCCGATCTGCTGGCCGCACTGACGCTGAATCCGCATCTCAAGGTACTGGTTGAAAACGGCTACCACGATCTGGTCACACCGTTTTTCATGACCGAGAAGGATCTGGGGCGGCTAAAGAGTGTGAAGGGTATCCACCCGGATATTCAGGTCACGCACTATGCCGGCGGCCACATGATCTACCTGGAAGACACTTCGCGGCCGCACATGAAACGCGATCTGGTCAGCTACTACTATGGCTTCCCGATCGAAGGCGCAATGCGTTTCCACCAGTTGCCGAAACCCTGGTCTGACCAGCCACCGGCCGGCACGCCTTAAGCGCCGGCTGCTGTTCGTGGAACCGGCGTCAATGACGCACGGAACGACTATGATCAAGGAAGGCATAAAGGAACTGCTATGAAAAAGGCACTTTATCTGACGGTATTTGCGCTTGCTGCAATCGCCGGCACGGCTCAGGCCAGCGATGTGACCCAACCGTCTACCCGCGTTGTCAGACACGGTGTGGACGGCCCGTTCTTTCCGGCCAACAGGCCAGTCACACCGGCACCGGCGGCATCGACGGGCGATACGCTGCAGGCTCAGGCAATGGCGCGTCTGAAAACGAATTTCGATGCGGCCGCTGCTACCGGCAACGGTTCGCTGACGCAGCAACAGGCGCAGAAGAGTCGCTTGGGTTATATCGCCAATAACTTCAACCAGATCGACGTCAACAAGACGGGCAAGGTTACTTTCGACGATGTGAAGCGTTATCTGCAGTCGCAGCCGTAATCGACCGACTCTCCGCTGGGGAGTCGATCAGCAAAAAGCGCAGCCCGATACATCGGGCTGCGCTTTTTTTACGACTTCTCTGTACGCCTACCTGATTTCGCCCACTCGCCGCATTGCCAATCTTCGTAGTACTAGATAGGCTCACACAGTTTTGTCATCGAAGGAGGAGACGGACGGCTGTCTCGATTTAGCATGTTTCTCAATACCGCGGTAACGTCTGCCGGCCGTGCTTGCATGTGCAGCGCAAGCCTGCTGAAACGGCGACGAAACCCGCAAGCAATCGTAGGTAAGGAATGGTTATCAAAAGTCTCAAAATCTTCACTGGCATTGGTGTGTTTATCGTTCTTGCGTGGGTCATCGCGACAATCCGTGTGCCGCGGGCGCCGACGACTCAGCCATGCACGCAGGAATGGTTTTCATACCTGGACAAGAACTACTTCGACATTTCAGATGGAGAAGGGCACGGCCCGGATGTGGGCAGCGGAGAATGGCTCGGTGCAGTAGAGGTAAAAAGCGGACTTCCTCGGCAGAGTCTCCTTCCAATGCAGCAGCGGTGCGAGTTGATCCAGAGCCGGCTCGAGAGTCGTACTTACATCGTCAATCGAGATCGTCGTTGGGCAACCTCGTTTTGAGGGCGCCTTGACTTCACACTTCGTGCCCATTTAAGGGAAAAAGCCTGGCCAGCGGGTAGCGGCCAGGCGGCTGAAACAGCCCAATTCGGGATAGGTGGGGCGGTTGTGGCAAGCTATGGCGAATGCCGGATATGTTTTTTGCTACTCCTCGCTTACGTCATGCATCGAAACCCATCCTGAATATGTCGCTAAAGTTCTTTTCACACATCGCTGTGGTCGCCGCGCTCACGCTGAGTGCGGCGGCATTGCCGGCTGCGGATGCCGCCGGCACAGGCAACACCGATGCTGCCGCTGTTGTCGCCGCCAGCGCGCCGGTTCTTGAGGCACCCACTACCGTCGCAATCACGCCCGAGGCCGCACAAGCTGAACTAAAACGGCTGCAGGGCGCACAGGACCGCATCAAGCAGCAGGCCGGCGGAGCGACGAGCTTCAAGCAACTGTCCGGATTCGACGATGCAGCCCAGCAACTGGTAGCCGATACCGACAAGCTGATCGCAGAATTGCAGCCCGTGCGTGCGCAACTGCAGACGCAGATCGATGTGCTCGGTCCGCCGCCCGCCGCGGGCGCCACAACCGAAGCGCCCGCCGTCGCGCAGCAGCGCTCCGGGCTCGACAAGCGCAAGGTGCAACTGGATGCCCAACTCAAGCAGGCCGCCGACACAAAGACCGCGCTCATCAATCTGATTGCGCAGATCGCGCGGCTACAGCACGGGTTGCTGAAGAATCAGCTGGCATTTCGTTCTGGCAGTATCCTGGGCGGACAGTTCTGGTCGCCGCTGTTCAAACCGAATCCCGACGACGTGCAGAGCCTCAGCGCCTTCGGCGCGGAGGTCGCACCGGTGCTCGAAGCTGCATGGCAGCCGGGGCAAAAAGCCGGCACGCTCCTTCTGCTGCTGCTCGCCGTGGTGGTATGGACGGTGGGCCGTCGTTTGATCGATCGCGGCATGGCGTATGTGTGCTTTCACCATTTGCCCGAAGGTCGCCTGCGGCGCAGCGCGCTGGCGCTGTCAGTGACGCTTGGCACCTTGCTGGCGACGGGCGTTGCCGTGCAGTTTGTGTACCTCGCGTTGACGCGCCACGCGGAACTCACACCGTCGCTGCAGGACTTTGCCGATGCGCTCGCGAAGCTCGCGTGGACCTGCGCACTGATCGCGGGTCTCGGTCGCGCGTTGCTGTGCACGCATCATCCATCGTGGCGTCTGCCAGCGATCGCCGATCCGGTGGCGCTGGCGATGAAGCCGTTCCCCACGGCTCTGGCAGGGTTGCTGCTGCTATCGGGTGCGCTCGAACAGTTGAACCGGACCGTCGATACGAGCCTGCAGGTGACGCTCTTCGGTCGTGGGCTCGTATCGCTCGTCGTGGTACTGACCATTGGCGCGTCGCTGATACGGGCCAACCGGGTGCGCTCGGCGCTCGCCGCCGCGGGCGAATCGCCCGAAGCACGTTCGACGTTTGCCGGTCTGATCCACGGAGCCGTCACGTTGACGGTGGTGGTATCGCTGTTCGCGCTGCTGATCGGCTACATTTCGATCGCGCGGTTTCTGACCTACGAGCTCGTATGGTTCGACCTCGTGCTGTGCAGCATGTACCTGCTGACGCAACTGACGAAAGATCTCTGCGAAAGCTTCTTCTCGCCACATCACGCGAGCGGCAAGGCGATCAAGCATCTCTTCGGTCTGCAGGACATGCATCTCGATCAGGTGTCGACGATCCTCGCAGGCGGCGGGTCGAGCCTGTTGATGCTGCTCGCCGTGTTCGCATTGTTTACCGGTGGCTTCGGCACGACACCAGGGGATCTGCTCGACAGCCTGCTTAATGCATTCGGTGCGGACCGGTTGCAGCGATTGAATATCGTTCCTGCGCATATTCTGAACGCGCTGATTGCGTTGATCGTTGGTGTTTATCTGCTGCGCACCGTGCGCCGCTGGCTCGATGCCGAGTTGCTGCCCAAGAGCGGCGTCGAACCGGGTATGCGCATCTCGCTCGTTACGCTGTTCAGCAACCTTGGCTACGTGGTCCTCGTGCTGCTGATCCTCGCGTTACTGGGCGTGCAGTGGAGCAACCTCGCGTGGATTGTCAGTGCGTTGTCGGTGGGGATCGGTTTTGGTTTGCAGGAGATCGTCAAGAATTTCGTGTCCGGTCTGATCCTGCTGACCGAGCGACCCGTGAAAGTCGGTGACATGATCAGCATCAGCGGTGTGGAGGGCGATATCCGGCGCATCAATGTGCGTGCCACGGAAATCCAGTTGAGCGATCGGTCTACGGTGATCGTGCCGAATTCGCAGCTGATCTCGCAGAACCTGCGCAACGTGACGATGGGCAACAGTACGCAAGGGGTGGCGACGTTGATGCTGACGTTTCCGCTTAACACCGACCCAGAGCAGATTCGCGACATTCTGCTGGGTGCGTACGAGGCGCATCCGGCGATTCTCGACAAGCCTGCGCCGTCGGTGACATTCAGCCAGCTCACGCCGGATGGGATCACGCTCAGCGTGACCGGCTACGTGATCAGCCCGCGCATTTCAGGTTCGACGAAGAGCGAGTTGTTGTTCGAGATTCTGAAGGCTCTGCGTGCTGCGGAAATTCCGCTGTCGAATCCGCAGACCTTGATGATTCACAACATGACTGCGCCGGGGGGGGATCGGCGGGTTGAGCGGTGCGTTAAGGACGTGCCTTGTGAAAGGGCGACCGCGCACTGCACGGTCGACTTCAATCAGGGCTTCGCATCCTCTTGCTTCACGTCGTCGCTGGCGGGAGCGAAACGGCCTTGTGCCGCGACGAGTTGATCGTCGGTGGTTGCCACGAGCCACAGACGCGCATGCTCCCCGATCCAGCGGTTGTGGTCCTTCAACGGACCCATCGCCGCGGCGGCTTTCCAGACCACGGGCGCGGTCTTGCTCTTCCTGCCCGACGGCGCACCTACGAGCAGGCAGTAAGGCCCGAGCGGAAGCGAGACAAACGGCAGGGCAGGACGGGCCTGCACGCGCCAGTCGATGAACGGCATTTCGCTGATCAGCAGCGGCGCGGGCAGGCCGTACAGCACACTGAAATCGTAGAGCGCCAGTTGCTCGCGCATCCCGACATAAACACGCCGGATATCCTCGACGACAGCCGCGCGGATCTCGTCATCGAACATGGCCTCTTCAGCATAGCGGGCTGATGCCTGCTGAGCTTCCAGTTGATACGCGCTGAAGAGGCCGAGTTCGATGCAGTCCTGCACGGCGCGCTGAACCTCGGCGACTGAACCGGCTTCCTCCGGTTTGCCGAGTTGCGCCGCCCGCAAAAAGCGGGCGAGGCCGGCTTCCTGGACGGCAGGTCCATCCGTGGAGCGATCCTCTTCGAGGATCTTGCCAATCGGCACGTAGACATATTGCTCGGCTGCGAAATGCGACTTCTTGCCTTCGTCGAACTTGATCTGGCCGTCGAGGCAGTCCAGATAACGCGTCCCAACCCGGCCATGTTCCCACACCCAGTTTTTCAGGAACGGGCGCAGGGGGTGCAGTCTTTCGTGATCGGTCATTGAAACCTCCAGGTTGCCCAGTATAGTTCGAGGTGATGCGATCTGCGCAATTGGGAGGGAAGGGTAATGAGTCGAATCGTAGTTGACCTGGCCGAAGGGCAAAACGAAGCGTTGGCGGTGCTTGCGAAGGGGACCGCGTTCAATGCCGTGACTCTGTCACTTCATCAGAAACAGAGTGATCAGAAACGGCGCAATCAAGGTCAGAATAAGACCGCTGACTAGCGCCGTGGGGATATCCGCAGCCCTGCAGGTCTGCTTGATGATGGGGAGCGTCGAATCCAGCGCTGTCGCACCGCTCGCTCCAATACATGATTCTGAAAATCGCGCGCCCGGGCTGTACAGGAGAACGATTGCAAGCAACTCGCGGAACAGGTCGGTGAGTAACGCTATCGTGCCGTACGTGTTCCCGAGATAACCGGCTACCAGCACGCCGGACAGCGTGAACCATCCGAAGCCGCTTGAGAGTCCGAGCGCTACTGCCAGTGATGGACCGCCCACTGCCGAAGCGATTGCACCACCGGTCAGCGAACCGAGTATCACAAGAACGGGGATCGAGAGCACTCGCAGGGAGAGCCATTTACTGTTGACAGAGAGACCTACGAGATCGACGCCTATCAGCCAGATCAATGCATACAGAAGTTGATCGGTCGACGGGAGAGGCATGTTCGACAGGTGCGCGGGTATTTCTACGAAGCTGAGCAAGACGCCCGTCGCGACCATGAGAAGCGCTATCGTGCACTCCTTAAGCGGTTTCAGAACAGCGTTGAATGTTCCGCCGCCAGGACTCGAAAACCGCGGGGTCGTCTCGTCGAGACGGTGTGCCAGCGCGATGAACAGCCAGGGAAAAATCGTCGTTAGCGTAGCAAGCAGGAGTGCAACTGCTACAGCGTGTGTCACCTCCGTTGCTCGTCCAAGCACATCGCCGAACTGATATCCGATCGAAAGCAGGAGGAGCCACACCAGTGGAGTGATCAACCGGATCAGGCTGTTCCGTATTCTCGAGTTGATAAAGCGTCCAGTGATATAGCCTGCTACCAGAGCGAGGAGTATTGGAAGAACCGCCATTGCGAGCGTTTGCATCAGATGTTCTGCCTTGTCTGGGAGAAATCGATGAGGATGATGCAGCGCTCGGCTACTGCATCTTTCATTACCTCATACGCGTCGCAATGCGTTGTGTGAGCTTCGCTGAATATCGTGAACATCCGTGGTTGTCATAGCTGTGTTGAACGGCTCAAGCTTAAAAAACTGGGACTCGGGGTCCTCGCTTTCGTCCGTCTGAGCGTCGCAGATCACTCCGAACCAGTGCTGACCAAAATCGAGACGCGCCTTGCCGCACATCAGAATGTTCTTAGTTGCCACAAAGTTTCTGGCGATACCGACTATCTCGTCCAGATCGTCGCTAAGGACCTCGACGAATATAGTCGATTCTTCACGAGCATATTCTCGGACCTACCGGGAATTGTGACCCTGCACTCAAATCTCTCTCTTCAGGAGGTGAAGGCGACCTCTCAATTGCCTATCTACTAGATGCTAGAAAAACCTGTAACGACTGTAAGTAAACTCCTCATCTCATTTCCTGACACACAGATCGCGTAGCATAGACAAGCTCGCACACCGCGAGCGATTGAGTGCTTCTGCGAATCACCAACCCATGGGAGATGAAAAATGAGCATCTTTGGCGAAATCGTGAGCAAGCTGTTCGGCAAGGCGAAGCCGGATCAACCCGCGCCGGCGGCCGAACCTACTCCGGACCCGGCCGCAGCGCAGGCCGCTGCCCCGGATGCCGCGCCGGCTCCCGCGCCGCTGGCCGACGTCGATGTCGCAGCCGTGATGGACCAGGCGGTTGTGGATAGCGGTCAAACGCTGAACTGGCGCACATCGATCGTCGATACGATGAAGGCGCTCGGTGTCGACAGCAGCCTCGAACACCGCAAGCAGCTTGCCCAGGAACTCAAGTACGACGGCGACACGAACGATTCAGCGAGCATGAACATCTGGTTGCACAAGCAGGTCATGCAGGCGCTGGCAGCAAACGGCGGCAAGTTGCCGGCGGATCTGGCGGGCTGAGTTCGTTTCGGACCGTGCCTCAGCAAGGGGCGCTGCGAAAGTCGTGTCATGCGAAGCATGCGCAACTTTCGCAGCGCCCCTTTTCATTCGTACTCGCCGCTAAGGCTGGTTGTATTCCGGCACGATCGTATTGAGTTGTTCCAGCAACTTCAAAGCCGGACTCGGCAGAATCCCTTGGCGTCTGCGAAACGCCGTCAACGTGCGCCGCCCGACCAGCCCCGGAACCGGCAGCGTATCGAACACGCCCGCGGCGCTTTCCGTGTCGTACATCGGCGCGGCCATCCAGCTCAGAAAACCGGCTCGCGTGACGAGACTCTTCAGCACCGTGATCGAACGCGTTTCGACCGCGATAGCGGGCATGCCCAGTCCATGTTCGGCGAATACCTGCTGCATATGCTCGAACGGACCTGTGCCGCGCGGCGGCGCACACCATTGCTGATCGAGCGTATCGGCGAGACATAAATCCGCTTTGCGGCGCAACGGATGATCGAGCGCGGCAACCACATGGCTCGTGTCTTCCCAGCGGCAACTGGAGATCGCGACGATCTCGCTGGTGTCGGGCACAGCCATGCTGAGCACGAGATCGATCTCGTGCTTCATCAGGCTATCGGCCAACCGGTCCCAAACACCTTCGACGATCTCCACACGCAGATTCGGCCAGCGCGCAAGTACGCTGCTCACCGCGAGCGGCAGCACGAGTGTGGCGATGCTCGCCACGGCGCCGACGCGGATCGTCCCCTTCGCGAGGCCGCGCATCGCGTCGATTTCCTCGTGAGCGCTTTCGGCTTCGCGCAGCAGCAACGTTGCGTGCGGCAGCAGCGCTTCGCCGATCGCGGTCAAGCGCATGCCTTTCGAATGACGTTCGAATAACGCGGCGCCGAGCTCCGTCTCGAGTTTCTTGATCGTACGACTGAGGGCGGGTTGGGTGATGTGGAGCGCGTCCGCGGCGCGGCCGAGACTGCCGCTCGAAATGATCGTCGTGAACGCCTGAAGTTGCGGAAAACTGAAGTTCATCGCTGGTCTACATCGAACTAGGGGAAAGTCATGCCAAAAAGTAATGCCTTTTCGTCAAAAAGGCAATTTCCAGTCAGGCATCGGGGCCTGGATAATGGCGCGATCAAAACCACAACACACATCCACAGGAGCCCATTGCATGACCCGCAGCGCGCCTCATCCCGATCTCCCGAACACCCGTCGCGACGCACCCTTCACGGTGCGCGACGCCGTGATCGACCTGCTGCGCAGAGTCGGCATGACATCGATCTTCGCCAACCCCGGCTCGACCGAGCTACCGCTGTTTCGCGATTTCCCCGCCGATTTCCGCTACGTGCTGGGCCTTCAGGAAGCGGTCGTGGTCGGCATGGCCGATGGCTTTGCCCAAGCCAGTGCGAACGCGTCGTTCGTCAATCTGCATTCGGCGGCGGGCGTCGGCAATGCCATGGGCAACATCTTCACCGCCTTTCGCAACCGCACGCCGATGGTGATCACCGCCGGCCAGCAGGCGCGTTCGATCCTGCCGTTCGATCCGTTTCTCGCGTCGACGCAGGCCACCGAACTGCCGAAGCCCTATGTGAAATGGAGCATCGAACCGGCGCGCGCGGAAGACGTGCCGCTCGCGATCGCGCGTGCGTACCATGTTGCGATGCAGGAGCCGCGCGGGCCGGTGCTCGTATCGATTCCCGTCGACGACTGGGATCGTCCCGCCGAGCCCGTGCCGTCGCGCATCGTCAGTACCGCAACGCGCCCCGATCCTGAACTGCTCGAGCGGATCGGCGCGGCACTCGATGCGTGCGAGCGTCCCGCGTTCGTGATCGGCGGTGCGATCGATCGCGCCGGCGCGTGGGATGACGTCGTGCGCCTCGCGGAGCGTCATCGGGCGCGCGTCTACGTCGCGCCGATGTCGGGGCGCTGCGCTTTCCCGGAGGATCACCGGTTGTTCGCCGGTTTCCTGCCGGCCATGCGCGAACAGATCGTCGAATTGCTCGGCGGTCACGATCTGATCTTCGTGATCGGCGCGCCGGCTTTCGTCTATCACGTCGAAGGTTACGGCCCGCACGTGCCGGACGGTGCTTCGCTCTATCAACTGATCGACGATCCTGGCGTCGCTGCGTGGACACCGGTCGGCACGGCTGTGGTCGGCAATATCCGGCTCGGCGTGGTCGATCTGCTGGCGCGTCCCGCACCGAAGCTGCGCGCGTTGCCTGCGCCGCGCGAGCGACCGCCGCGCGCGCTGCCGCCGGTGTCATCGGCGCCGTCGGAGCGGATGTCGGTGGCGTTCGCCTTGCAGACGCTTGCCGAACTGCGCGATGCCGCCGACATCGTCGTCGAAGAAGCGCCCAGCTCGCGCGCGGCGATGCAAAGCTATCTACCGATCACGCGCAGCGGCACGTTCTTCACGATGGACAGCGGCGGCCTCGGCTACGGCATGCCGGCCGCCGTCGGCATCGCACTGGCGAAACGCGGCACCCGCGTCATCGCGCTGATCGGCGACGGTTCCAGCATGTATTCGATCCAGGCGTTGTACAGTGCCGTACAGCTGAAGCTACCGATCACGTTCGTGATTCTGAACAACGCGCGCTATGCTGCGCTTCAGGAATTCGCGCCGGTGTTTGGCTTCGCAGCAACCGATCCGGTGCAGGGCACCGCACTTCCGGGCATCGATTTCGTCGCGCTTGCCGCGGGCATGGGTTGTCCTGGCGTGCGAGCGAACGATGCCGGGACGTTGCGCGACATGTTGCGCGATGCACTGGAAGCACGTGCTCCGCGACTCGTCGAGGTGATAGTCGCGTAACGCGATTGAGCAAGCAAAGATTTCGCAGAAAAAAGACAGGAGACAAACGATGCAAAACATCTCGATGTTGATCAACGGCGAACGCGTGCAGGCGCGCAACGGCGCGACCTTCGAGCGCCGTAATCCACTCGATGGCGAAGTCGCCACGCGTGCGCCGGCAGCCACCGTCGACGACGCGCTCGCCGCAGTCGATGCTGCCGCAGCCGCGTTCCCTGCATGGTCCGCCAGCGGCCCCAGCGAGCGCCGCGCGCTGCTGATGAAAGCCGCGCACGCGATCGAAGCACGCAGCGACGCCTTCGCCGCCGCGATGGCGGCAGAAACCGGTGCGTCCGGCATCTGGGCCGGATTCAACGTACACCTTGCCGCGGGCGGCCTGATCGAAGCCGCCGCACTGACGACGCAGATCGCAGGCGAGCTGATTCCCTCTGATGTACCCGGCAGTCTCGCGATGGGCGTGCGTCAGCCCGCTGGCGTTGTACTCGGTATGGCGCCGTGGAATGCGCCGGTAATCCTCGCGGTGCGCGCGATCGCGTTACCGCTCGCATGCGGCAATACGGTCGTGTTGAAGGGCTCGGAAGTGTGTCCTGCCACGCACGGATTGATCGTAGAGGCGTTGCAGGAAGCGGGCTTGCCGCCCGGCGTGGTGAACTTCGTGACGAACGCACCCGCCGATGCGGCTGCGGTAGTCGAAGCGATGATCGCGCATCCGAAAGTGCGGCGCGTCAACTTCACAGGCTCGACTCACGTCGGCAGGATCATCGCGCAGAGTTGCGCGCGTCATCTGAAACCGGCTGTACTCGAACTGGGCGGCAAGGCGCCGCTCGTCGTGCTCGACGATGCGGACCTCGACGCCGCCGTCGCAGCGGCTGCGTTCGGCGCGTTCGCCAATTCAGGCCAGATCTGTATGTCGACCGAACGGATCATCGTCGACCGGCGTATCGCCGATGCGTTCGTCGACCGGCTCGCAGCGAAAGCGCGCAGCCTGCCGCTCGGCGATCCACGTCAGGGGCCGGTCGTGCTGGGCTCGGTGGTCGATATGCGGACAGTCGAACGTTGCAACGCATTGATCGACGATGCGCTCGCGAAAGGCGCAACGCTCGTGTGCGGCGGCAAGGCAGACAGCACGTTGATGCCGGCCACGTTGCTCGATCACGTCACGCGCGAGATGAAGATCTACACCGAGGAATCGTTTGGTCCGGTGAAGGGCATCGTGCGCGTCGACGGCGAAGAAGCGGCGCTTGCATGCGCGAACGACAACGAATACGGTTTGTCGGCGGCGGTATTCAGCCGCGATATTGCTCGTGCGATGAATGTTGCGCGGCGTATCGAATCGGGTATCTGCCATGTGAACGGCCCGACCGTGCACGACGAAGCGCAGATGCCGTTCGGCGGCGTGAAGAGCAGTGGGTTCGGGCGCTTCGGCGGTCGGGCCGGGATTGCCGAATTCACCGATCTGCGCTGGATCACGGTGCAGACTACGCCGCGGCACTATCCGTTCTGAGCGCACAGCGGTAATTCGCAAAGCAGGTCGGCGGCACCCTTACTGGATGGATGATAAAAAGCGCGGACGCAGGCAACAGGTACGCTTGCGTCGATCGATACGCGCCACACATGGAGACACGAAAATGAACAGCTACGTTCCGCCGACGGAATTTGCCGGCTCGCCGGTCAGCGTACCCGGTGCCGTCGGCGCGGCCGGTGTTTCCGATACCGACCCGCGCGCAGTCGACATCGGCCGCACGCTCGACGACGGCCCTTACACGGCGCTACAGAAATGGGTAGTGCTGCTGGCGGCGCTGTCGATTGTCGTCGACGGATTCGACGGTCAGCTGATCGGCTTTGCGATTCCCGTGTTGCTCAAGGAATGGAATCTTGCGCGCAGCGCGTTCGCGCCGGTGGTCGCGGCGGGGCTGTTCGGGATGGGTATCGGCAGTGCGTGCGCGGGGATTTTTGCGGACCGCTTCGGTCGGCGCTGGGCGGTGATCGGTAGCGTGCTGCTGTTCGGCGTGGCGACCTGTTGCATCGGCCTTGCACCCGACATCGTGACGATCGCCGTGTTGCGTTTCATTGCGGGACTCGGCATTGGCGGCGCGCTGCCCAGCTCGACGACGATGACCGCCGAATTCACGCCGGCGCGCCGCAGAACGCTCGCGGTGACGGCAACGATTGTCTGCGTGCCGCTCGGCGGGATGCTCGCGGGGTTGTTCGCGCATGGCGTGTTGCCAGCGTACGGCTGGCGCGGTCTGTTTCTGATCGGCGGGGTGCTGCCTGTCGTGCTTAGCGTGCTGCTGCTGTTCGCATTGCCCGAGTCGCCGCGCTTTCTCGCCCGCCGTCCGGCGCGCTGGGGCGAACTGGGGCGCTTGCTCAACCGCATGTCGCGCGAGGTTCCCGCCGATGCTGTATTCACCGACGTCCGCGAGCAGGCCGCCGAGCAACATCGCGGCGTGAGCGCGCTTTTCATGCAAGGGCGTGCGCGGGACACGATTGCCATCTGGATCGCGTTCTTCATGTGTCTGGTCGCGGTGTACAGCGCATTCAGCTGGTTACCGACGATGCTGAGCGCGCAGGGCCTGTCGCTCTCGGTGGCCGGCTCGGGGCTGACTGCGTACAACCTCGGCGGCGTAGTTGGCGCGCTGGCGTGTGCCGTGGCGATCGCGTGCTACGGGTCGCGCTGGCCGTTACTCATTTGCGCGCTCGGCGCTGCATTGAGCGCGGCACTGATGCTCGGCCTCGATGCGAAGAGCAACACCGCGTTGCTGATCTTCGGTCTCGGCGTGCACGGTCTGTTCGTCAACGCCGTGCAATCGACGATGTACGCGCTGTGTGCCTACGTGTATCCGACCGGCATGCGGGCAACCGGTACCGCTTCGGCGCTCGCGTTTGGTCGATTGGGTGCGATTACGAGTGCGTTTGCGGGCGCCGCGGTGATCACCACGGGCGGCGCGTTCTCGTATCTCGCGATGCTCGGTGCGGCGATGGCGGTGGCGATGATCGCGCTTGCGGTTGTGCGGCGGCATATTCCCGCGCGAGTTCACTGACGTGGAGTTGTGAATCGAAACGCCAGGCGGTGTGCGGGGGCAGGGCGTTTCGGTTCAACAGCACTTCAGGTTTCGACGATATTTACGACACGCCGCAAAACCAGAAGAACGGTGAGAAGAGAAAAATAGAAGAATCTATATTCGAGTATCCGGACACGGCCGCCTCGTATTTATTTTTTGCAATACCGCGTGACAGACAACCCGATTTTGCTAGAATCGCCCGAACAGAAACAGAAAGAACTGGATTAACCTTGCAATAACCTTTTGCAAGGAAGGTAATCCGGACGAAATTCGGGAGCCCGCCATGGTTTATTCCGGTTGTAGTGCGGCTTTTGCAAGCCACCCTCCCCAATGTGATTATCGGGGCGGCGCTTCGGCAGACACGGTGGGGACTTTCATATCCGTCCACGCGTTATTTCCACCTGTTCAACGCCCATTCGAGCGACCGGACAATCCACCGGGACGAGGCTGATTTCGCGTCCGGTTTCATGCATCGGATAACGGACGACTTTTCAAACCCTACGCGTACCAAGAGCATTCCCGAAACAGGCAAAACCGCTGTCATCGCTGAGGATGTCACCATGCATCAGTCCGAAGGAGCAGTAAATCGCGCGGCTACCATCGCAGCCAGCACGGCATTCGTACTGGAAACCAATAATCTGCGCGGCGGCGGCGATATACGTAAGGCCATTGCGAGTCTTAAACGGTTGATCGTGCGGCTCGCGCAACAAACCGTGCCGCCGTCGTCCTTTGCCCAGTGGATCATCACGCACGATGGCTTGCCGCCGCAGGAGCGCGACGAGATTGCCAGACTGGCGGGGCGCCCGGTGGAGTTTGTCGAGATCGGCCCAGGCACCGGTTACTACGACGCAAAAAATCTCGGCTTCGAGAGAGTCGATCCGGCGCGCTGCACCTACGTGGCATTCGGCGACGCCGATTGCGTGCCGGACGGCGACTGGCTCGCCCAGTTGCTCGTGCCCTTCGACCAGCCGGCCGCAGTTGCACCGATCGCCGTCGCGGGACGCACCAGCTACGCCGCAAGCATCGCAGGCACCGCGTTGACGACGATCGATTTCATGTACTTCCCGAGTCCGCTGCGCGACGGAGCCACGCGCAACTTCTACGCGAACAATGTTGCGTTTCGTCGCGAGGTGTTCGAGCGCTACCGCTATGAACCGCTCGACGGTGTCTATCGCGCGCACTGTCAGGTCATGGGACTGCGTCTGCAGGCTGCCGGGCTGGCCGTGCACTACGCGCCGCTCGCGCATACCGAGCACCGGCTGCCCGATACGCGCCGCGAAATAGTCAAGCTGCGCTGGATGCGCGGCGAAGACAGCGTCGGCCTCACACCGTACCTCGTGCGGGCGTACATGCCCGACTGGCTGCAATGGCTTGGACGCAGCGGCCCGCTGGGCCCGTTGTGCGTGATGGCGGGACGACTCCTGTTCAGCTTGCGCGCACTCAACCATCAGGATCTGACGCCGGTGCACGGCTTGCGCCGGATAGCGGCAACGGGGTTTGTCGTCGGGGTATCGCTGCTCGACACGCTGGGCGCGGTGGTACGCGGTATCGGTTTCGGTGCCCGCCACGCAGTGGGGCGCGACGCCGATGCGTTGTCTTATCACCGTCACTGATCACGTGCCGCGCGCTATCGTCGCGCTCGCTGCGCATCCGTCATCTGCCTATCCGGGGTTGCCATGAAAAGAATCTACGCTGTCTCCTTGCCGGTTCGCCACACCGTCGTTGCTGCGTTCATGCTGCTGAGTGCGGGTGCTCATGCCGCCACGACTGACTTTACGGGCCGCGGCGTGTTCCACTTCGAATCGAAGAGCGGCTGTCCACTGTCGAGTACCGATCAGAGCGCCACAGACTGCAATCGCGTCGCGCTCGACCTGGCCGACGTTCACGCCGCGGTCGACACCGCAGCGAACACGATCGTGTTTTCCAGCGGAGCGACGGATCACGACGGCGCTGTTGTCGGCGACGTGTTGTTGCAAGGTAGCGGTGTCGCCACCGACGGCCGACGCGTTCCATTGAGCCTGCATCTGCTGCTGCGCCAGTCCGGCAGCAAGTGGAGCCCCGACATTTACGTGCATGCGCCCGTGCGCGGCAAGTTCACCGACGTCAAGATGGACCCGTATCGGGTCAGCGTGCGTGAGGGCACGACGGAGCGCGTGGTGCTGACGCCGCAGCAGGCGATTGATGTCCTCACTCATCCGTCGCTGGCTTCGCGGGTGGCGCGAGAATTCGTCGCCGTGCGCCCGAGCGATGCGAAGAACCCCACCGCCGACGACATCACGATCGCGCTCGGCTTGGGGCGTCTGTCGAAATCGGTGGCGCGGGCCAGTTTTTCGGCGAGCGGCGCCGATGCCGACCTGAACCAGACGCTCGCGAGCGGCACATGGACGATTGAAATCGAAGCACTGAGTGGCCAGATTCCGTTGTGGGTCACCCAGCGCGAGCTGTTTCTCTTCGGGCTCGACGACAGCGCGCTGCTGCAGGATCTGCGCACGCACGGCTTCCACTCGCATGACAAGCTCGTGCTGGGGGCGCGCGACGGCAAAGGGTATCTGAGTTTCAACGGGCATGAAGAAGCCTTCGCAGGCGCGGCCGCTTCGGGACGCTCGTTCATGCAGGACAGTTTCATCGGGTTGATCCTCGCTTCGCACCGCGACGCTGATGTGCAACGTACATCGAATGCGCCGCGGACGAAGGATGCGACCGGCAAGCAACCCGCATGAGCACCATCGATCACGCGCGCGTCGTGCACGAGGCGACCGCTGTCTACGACTGCCTCGCCGCACCCGTGCCACATGGCATCGCGGCGTTGCAGGCATGGCTCGTCGATCGCATCAAGCGCGCGGCGATCCGGCGCCTGCATGACAGTCGGCGCGGCGAACAGCTTCTGCTGCGCATGTATCTCGCCGGCGAAGAGGCCACCGAACAGGCGTTGCATGAGGAACTGATGCCGCAACCGCCCGCGTGGCTGGCGCGCCAGGTCGAACAGCATCTCGCCGACGAACGACGTCACGCGCAAGCCTTCGCGGAAGCACTGCGTGCAACTGGCGCAAGCAGCACGGTGCGTCTCGCGCCCGACTGGGTCAGTCGTCGCAAGATCGTGCGCTGGCAGCGTCTTGCGCGTCGCCATGCGCCGCATTTCTCCAGCGGTCTGCTAGTACCGGCGTATGCGACGGGCCTGTGCGCCGAACAGATGGCAGAGCGCGTATTGCGTCGTCATTGCGAGGTGATCGGGACGGCGCACGCCATGTACCCGTTGCTGTCGGGCGTACTGGAGGACGAACGCCGGCATGTGCGTCTTTGTGCACGCACGCTGCAACACGTGGTGGCGTCGCACGAGCAGGAGCGGCTGGCGCGACTGCTGGCCGAAATACGCGCGATCGAAGCGGGCTTCGGCGTAACGGGCGCGCTGGCGATGTATGCGGCTGGCTGGCTGCACAGTCTGTCGGGCGGACGGCAGGTCGGTTCGCGCTCACCTGTCGTCCATCGATGACGCCACGCATCGTCTACCTGGCCACGGCCGATGCGCGCGGCCATCTGATGCGCGCGCAGTTGCTCGTGCACGCTTTGCGCCAGGACGGCGCGCAGGTCGAAGTACTGACAACATCCGATGCAGGGCAGCGCTTTCTCGCGGGCTTCGGTATCGAAGCAGAGATTCTGTCGAGCCACTACGCCGTGCAGTTCGACAGCCGGCAGAACATGCTGCGCGGCGCGACCAATCGCAACGTTGCGCACTACATCTTTCGACCCGGCAGGATGCTGCGCGATATCGCTCGTCTGTGCCGGGTTGCCCGGCATGCCGACCTGATCGTCAACGATTCGTTTCATCCAGCATTGTTGTTCATGGGCACGCTGCCTGGCTGGCGACACAAGGTGCTGCACGTATACGGAGGAAGTCTCAAGGCCGCGCTGCTCGGCAACTTCGACGGTGTGCGGCCGCGCAGCGTGGGGCGCGCCTTTGGGTGGATAGTCGGCAGGCAGATCGAGGCGGCGCGGTCGTGCATCGAGCACGACTTTGCCTACGAGCTTGCGGCAACGGAGCGTTCGTCGCGCTACCGGTTGCCTACGCCGGTGCCGCTTGTCGGTCCGCAGCCGCACGCGGAACAGGACGGTGCGGCGGTGTATCTGAATCCGCACTTCAGTGATCCGGGTCTCGCGGGCGCGTTGTGTGCGGGCATTGCCGATGCCGGGTTGACCTCGCATCGGGTCGGCGAAGGGTATGCGGGGCAGGACGGCTGGCTTGCCGTCGATCCCGACTGGGCGAGCCGTGCCGCACACGCGCAGTTGATCGTGTCGGCGCCGGGGATGGCGGCGCTATCGATTGCACTGATCTACCGCCGTCCGATCATGCTGGTCTTGACCGATCAGCCCGAGCAGGCGACCAATGCCGCGCGGGCCGCGCAGCTGGGGCTCGTGCATCGGGTGGTCACATGGCACGGCGATGCCGACGATTTTCGCGAGCAGGTCGCGCACGCGGCAACCGAGTTGACAGCGAGCGGCAAGAGCGCGGAACAGACCGTGCCGGCGGGCCGGGAGCGCGCCCAGGCACGCGTCGATGCATGGATCGCACGGTTGCTCGCGCTGTGTGGCGAGCACGCGCGACGATAGCAACGCACCAGTCATTCGAGGTCTCACGATGATGAATCTTCGCCGGTTCACAGGACGTCCGGACTACCGGCAGGCGCTGGTTGCGCTGCTCGGCATGCTGGTGGGTCTGAGCATTTTCTTTGCGCTCGAGCGAGCAATCGTGCCGCGCTACAGCTTCGTCACGCCTGTGGATAGCTACATCCCGTTCATCCCGGTGTCGTGGTACGTCTACGTGTTGTTCTTTCCGTTCGTGGTCGCACTGTCGGCCTATGCGCCGGCCAGCGACTTCAACGCGTTCAAGACCGCGACTTTGCTCGCGTTTGCCATCGGTATCGTTTCTTTTCTCATGTTCCCGGAGTTCATTCCGCGGCCCGATACCGCGCTGATCGAGAATGCTTTTCTGCGCCAGCGGCTATCGCGCATGTGGGGCCTGGATCTGCCGTCCAACGGTTTTCCGAGCCTGCACGTGGCCGTGACCTGCCTTGCGTGTTTGATGCTGCGATCG
Organism: Paraburkholderia megapolitana; assembly: GCF_007556815.1. Classification (NCBI taxonomy): domain Bacteria; kingdom Pseudomonadati; phylum Pseudomonadota; class Betaproteobacteria; order Burkholderiales; family Burkholderiaceae; genus Paraburkholderia; species Paraburkholderia megapolitana. The sequence continues at coordinate 454,164 of NZ_CP041743.1, read as the reverse complement.
AGCCGGCACTGGTGGTTCGTTGCACTTGCGGGCGCGCTGATCTGTCTGTCGACGCTTACGGTCAAGCAGCACACGGTGGCCGACGTTGCGGGTGGCGTGCTGCTGTCCGCGGTATGCAGCTTCCTCGCGCATAAACATAAACGGCAGAACGTAGGAGCTTCGCGTGAGATCGCCTAGTTCGCGTGCTGGAAGCAATGAGGCGCTGAACCGCTTCGTTCCGGATAATCAACTCTTTCTGTTGAAGCCGTGGCATGCATTGGGTGCGCTGGCCGCCGACTGGGGCTTGATCGTCGTATCGTTGCTGGTGGCGGCGCATTGGCCACATCCGTGGGTACATGTGGCAGCAGCTGTCGTTGTTGCTCGCAGCCAGCTTGCGCTCGCGGTGATGATGCATGAGAGCGCGCATGGGGTGTTGCTGTCTCGCCAGTGGCTGAACGATTTCGTCGGGCAGATGTTTGCCGCGGGACCACTGTTCCTGTCGCTGCAAACCTATCGGGCAGGGCATCTGAAACACCACCTCGCGCCGATGGCGCATGACGATCCGGTCGCGGTGGTCTTCGGTATCGACGACTATCCTGTCTCGCGTGGCAGGTTGGCGGCCAGGCTCATCGCCGATCTATGCGGCGTGTCCTACTTCGTCAGCGCTACCAGAATGCTGCGCGGTGTCTATCGGGATGTGCTGCCAAAGGTGGCGAAGTCACGCAACGATCAGTTTGTCGAAGTGGCATCGATGCTCGTCAGCAACGGCCTGTTAGCCGGCGTGCTGGCGTGGTGCGGACATCCGTTGCTATACGTGGGCTTGTGGTTGCTGCCCGCAGTGACGCTGTTGCCGCTGATGGGAAGAATCCGCGCGATCCTCGAGCATGCCGGCCTGCCCGCCAGCGACGATCAAAGCCAGAATGCGCGCACCATCACGCACGGCTCATGGCAGACGTTCCTGTTTGGTCCGCATGCGATCCACTATCACATCGAACATCATCTCTACGTGCGCATGCCGTTCTATCACCTGAGTACCGTACACCGGCAACTCGCTGCGCAGCAGCTGTTGCCGGCGAGGAATCTCTACAGCGGCTACGGCGCCGTTCTGCGCGACGTGAGCGATCCGGCGTTGCAACCTCGCGTGCCGTGACCGCCCACTGCGTTTAAATCCCACCCATACACAGATACTTGATCACGACATAGTCGTCGATCCCGTAGTGCGAGCCTTCGCGACCGAGCCCCGACTGCTTGACGCCACCAAACGGTGCGACTTCATTCGAGATCAACCCGGTGTTGATACCGACCATGCCGTATTCGAGCGCTTCGGCAACACGCCACACACGGCCGATGTCGCGACTATAGAAGTACGCAGCAAGACCGAACTCGGTATCGTTGGCGAGCTGAATGACTTCTTCTTCGGACGAGAAGCGAAACAGCGGCGCGAGCGGGCCAAACGTTTCGTCGCGCGCGACCTTCATCGCGGGCGTGACGTCGGCAAGCACGGTTGGCTCGAAGAAGCCGTGACCGAGCGCATGACGCTTGCCGCCGGTGACGATGCGCGCGCCTTTCGCCAACGCATCTTCGATGTGCGATTCGACCTTTAGTACGGCCGCTTCGTTGATCAACGGACCTTGCGTGACACCTGCATCGGTCCCGTCACCGACCTTCAACTGGCCCACCGCATCGCGCAGCTTCGCGGCAAACGCGTCATAGACCTTGTCGTGCACGTAAAAACGATTCGTACACACACAGGTCTGGCCGCTGTTGCGGTACTTCGACGCGATCGCGCCGGCCACCGCGGCATCCAGATCGGCATCGTCGAACACGATGAACGGCGCGTTGCCGCCGAGTTCGAGCGACACCTTCTTGACGGTCGGCGCGCACTGTTCCATCAGCAGACGGCCCACCGGCGTCGAACCGGTGAACGACAGCTTGCGCACGATCGGGTTGCTGGTCATCTCGGCGCCGATCGCACGCGGATCGCCGGTGATCACGCTGAACACGCCGGCCGGCACGCCCGCACGTTCGGCGAGCACTGCAAGCGCGAGCGCGGAGAACGGTGTGGCCTCGGCGGGCTTGACGACGATCGGACAACCGGCGGCCAGCGCGGGGCCGACCTTGCGCGTGATCATCGCAGCGGGGAAATTCCACGGCGTGATCGCAGCGCATACGCCGATCGGTTCTTTCGTGACAACGATGCGGCGGTCGCTGGCCGGCGACGGAATCGTGTCGCCGTTCACGCGTTTTCCTTCCTCGCCGAACCATTCGAAAAACGAAGCCGCGTACTGGATCTCGCCTTTCGCTTCGGCAAGCGGCTTGCCCTGCTCGATAGTCAGAATGAGCGCGAGGTCGTCGGCGTGCTGGAGCATCAGGTCGCTCCACGTGCGCAGGATCTTGCCGCGTTCCTTCGCCGTTTTGGCACGCCACGCGGGCCATGCCGCGTTTGCCGCTTCGATGGCGCGGCGGGTTTCCTGCTGGCCCATCTTCGGTACGGAACCGATCGTTTCGCCGGTGGCGGGGTTGTTCACGTCGAACGTCTTTTCGTTGTCCGACGATAGCCATTGGCCTGCTACATAGGCCTTGTTCCGCAGCAGCGCGGGGTCGTTCAGTTTGATTGAATGCATGGTCGTCTCGCAGCGGGGGCAAGAGAAAAGCGGGGATACGGCAGCGCGATGACGGACATCGCGCTGCCGCAAAAGGAAGATGTCAGGCCGTTGCGACGATGCTTTCCTTCAGTACTTCCTGGAGGATCGTCAGTGCTTCGTCGAACACGTTGTCCTGGATCGTCAGCGGGAACAGGAAGCGCACGACATTCGAGTACACGCCGCACACGAGCAGCAGCAAGCCGCGTTCGAGCGCACGCGTCTGTACGCGCTTCGTGAACTCCGCATCCGGCTCGTGGCCGCCCGGCTTGCAGAATTCGACGGCGATCATCGCGCCCGGGCCGCGCACTTCGGCGATCTGCGGCACGTCGTGCTGCAACGCGTTGAGCGTCGCCTTCACGCGGTCGCCGAGCTTGACGGCGCGCTCGCACAGTTTTTCTTCATCGATGATGTCGAGTACCGCGTGCGCCGATGCGACGGCCAGCGGGTTACCCGCATACGTGCCGCCGAGTCCGCCCGGCGCCGCCGCATCCATGATCTCCGCGCGGCCGACCACGCCCGACAGCGGCATACCGCCGGCGAGGCTCTTCGCCATCGTCATCAGATCGGGCACGACGTCGTAGTGATGCATCGCGAACAGCTTGCCGGTGCGCGCGAAGCCGGTCTGCACTTCATCGGCGATCAGCAGGATGCCGTGCTCGTTGCACAGCTTGCGCAGCGCGCGGACGAATTCGACCGGTGCCTGATAGAAACCGCCTTCGCCTTGCACCGGTTCGAAGATGATTGCCGCGACGCGCTTCGGATCGATATCGGCCTTGAACAGGAATTCGATCGCCTTCAGCGAGTCTTCGACCGAGACGCCATGCAGTGCATTCGGGAACGGTGCGTGGAATACGTCGGACGGGAACGGACCGAAGCCGAGCTTGTACGGCGCGACCTTGCCGGTCAGCGCCATGCCCATCATCGTGCGGCCGTGGAAGCCGCCCGTGAAAGCGATCACACCGGGCCGGCCGGTGGCCGCGCGCGCAATCTTGATCGCGTTTTCGACGGCCTCGGCACCGGTCGTGAAGAAGGCGGTCTTCTTCGGATGATCGCCGGGCGCGCGGCGGTTGATCTTCTCGGCCAGCTCGACATACGACGCGTACGGCACGATCTGATACGCGGTGTGCGTGAAGTGATCGAGCTGTTCGCGGATCGCCGCGACGATCTTCGGGTGGCGATGGCCGGTGTTGTTCACCGCGATGCCGGCGGCGAAGTCGATATAGCGACGACCTTCGACGTCCCACAGTTCGGAGTTCTCAGCACGCTCCGCGTAGAAATCGCACATCACGCCGACGCCGCGCGGGGTGGCGGCATCTTTGCGAGTCTTCAGTTCGGCATTCTTCACGTCGATCTCCTTCATGTCCGGTGGGCGCCGGTGGGTCGTGTCTGGATGGGATGGCTTGTGCCGCGCGCGTTGCATCGACGCTCCGATGCTCAGCGAGGGTCGCCACATGCTGCGACTATAATCAGATTTGGCTCTTACTTTCAGAGCCATTTCAATAAAAATGTAGGAGCCAATTTCATGCGCGCGAGCGTTTTGTCCGACTGGCTGGCGCAGCGGCTCGACCGGGGCAACGGCCAGCCGATCTACCGGCAGCTGCACCGCCTGTTGCAACAGGCGATCCTGTCGCGCGAACTGCCCGCCGGCACCAAAGTGCCGTCGTCGCGGCTGCTGGCCGCGGAACTCGGCATTGCGCGCAATACGGTGACGCAGGTGTTCGAGCAACTGGTGCTGGAAGGCTATGTGACGTCGGCAACCGGGCGCGGCACGTTCGTTGCGGAAAGCGCACCGGACGAGATCGTCGGCTCCTTCGATGCCGCGTTGGAACAGACGTCGTTCGCGCCGGCGGCAACGTCCGCCGAACCCGCGCTGTCGGTGCGCGGCGCGCGGCTGATTGCCGGTGCGGGGGTCTCGAAACGGCAGGGCGGCGCGTTCATGCCTGGTGTGCCGGACGTGTCGCGGTTTCCGGCGCGCGTCTGGAGCCGGTTGCACACGAAGTACTGGCGGCGCCCGCGTCCCGACCTGCTGACCTATGCGCCCGGCGGCGGCCTCGCGTTGCTGCGCCACGTGCTGGCCGACTACCTGCATACAGCGCGCTCGGTGCGTTGCACACCGGGGCAGATCATCATCACGACCGGGATTCACCAGTCCGTCGATCTCGCGGTGCGGCTGCTGTCCGATCCGGGCGACCTGATCTGGACCGAAGACCCGTGCTACTGGGGCGTGCGCAGCGTCCTGCACGTATCGGGATTGCAGTCGCGGCCGATCCCCGTCGACGACGAAGGCATCAACCCGTCGCCCGCCGATCTCGCCGCGCCGCCGAAGCTGATGCTCGTCACGCCGTCGCACCAGTACCCGCTCGGCATGGTGATGAGTCTTGCGCGGCGCCGGATGCTGCTCGAATACGCGCGCCAGAACCAGTGCTGGATCATCGAGGACGACTACGACAGCGAGTACCGCTACGGCAGCCGGCCGCTCGCGTCGCTGCAGGGGCTCGATACGGCGGGGCAGGTGATCTACGTCGGCAGTTTCGGCAAGACGCTGTTTCCGGGCTTGCGGGTCGGCTATATCGTGGTGCCCGAGGCGCTTGCCGAAAGCTTCGCAACTGCAAGCGCGGAGCTGTATCGCGAGGGGCAGTTGTTGCAGCAGGCAGTGCTGGCGGAATTCATCGCGGAAGGGCATTTCACGTCGCATATCCGCAAGATGCGCACGCTGTATGGCCAGCGCCGGCAAACGCTGCTCGATGCCGCTGCGCAACGCTACGGTAGCGCGTTCTCGGCGGTGGGCGGCGATGCCGGCCTGCATCTGGTGATGCAACTGCCCGACGGCACCGACGACCGCGCGGTCGCTGCCGCCGCGCTCAAACGCAACATCGTCGTGCGCGCGTTGTCGGGCTACTACGCGGAGCCGGCTAACGCGCCGTCGGGTTTGCTGCTCGGCTATGCGTGTGTGCCCGACGACGAGATCGTGCCGGCCTTCAACACGCTCGCCGATGCCGTCGACGAAACTTTGAGCCAGTTGGCCTGACACGACGTCACGCTGCGCTCGCGAACAACCAGTCGAGAAACACGTTCAATTCGCGGTCGTGCGGCGCGTCGCGGTACAGGCAATGAAACGGCGCGCCTTCGAGCTGCACCTCGGGAAACAGCTGGACGAGCCGTCCCTGCTGGATATCGTCCTCGACGATTGCCTGCGGCGCGAGCCCGATGCCGAGCCCGCTCGCCGCGGCCTGCACCAGTAGAAAGAACTGGTCGAAGTAGCGCCCACCGAGCGTTTCGCCGGTCGCCACGCCGGCGCTGTTGAACCAGTACTGCCACGCATCGGAGATGTCGGTGTAGTGCAGCAGCCGCGCGCTGCGCAGATCGGCGGGTTCGTGCAGACGGGCGAGTTCGCGTAACCGTGGCGAGCAGATCGCGATTGCGCGGTTGGCGATCAGCGGTCGCGACGCATAGCCGTAGCGCCGGAAGTTGGGCTCGTAACGACGCACGACCGCATCGCTCGATTCGTCGACCTGCTCGATGCCGAGTTCGGCCGACACGGTGATCTGCACGTCGATGCCCGCGTGCAGTTCCTGAAAGGCGGCAAGCCGCGGAATCAGCCAGCCGTGCGCAAACGACATCGACGTGTTGATGCGGATCACGCGGGTCGCTTCTTCGCCGCTCATCTGCGCGGTCGCCTCCGTCAGCCGCCCGAGGCAACTAGCGACATCGGCGAGGTAGTGGCGCGCGCGCGGCGTCATCTGCAGCGTGCGGCCGTTGCGCTCGAACAGTTTCTGCCCGAGATAATCTTCGAGCACGCGGATCTGCTGGGTGATCGCGCTATGCGTGACGCACAGCTCTTCGGCGGCTTTCGAGAGGCTTTTCAGGCGGCCGGCGGCTTCGAAGCTGCGCAGGGCGTTCAGCGGGGGCAAACGACGCATCGACGGCTCTCATATCCAAGTATTGCTTTTATTTCTAGCAGAATTTTTCAATTGGCGAAAGCGGGGGATCGCCCGCAGAATGGCACTCTCCCCTTGAATGGCTGGGCTCTCATGCCGATTGGCTCAAGTCGAAAATCCGAGTTTTTCTATTGTCTTCGAATGGCGCCGCGCGGAGCGTCCGTGGCGGCCGTCGTCGCGGCGTTGCTGCTGCTTGGCGCCTGCGCGGACCCGAATGCGGATTCGAACGAGCGCGTCACCGGTTCGGGCGGCAAGGCGGTTCGCTACAGCTCGCGCCAGGTCACCGTCGACCTGACCGCGGAAGAGCACAGCACGCTGGAAAAGGTTCGTGACCACACGTATCCGAACGCGACAGGGCCGCAGGCATTGCATGCCGTCGTCGCCGCGCTGGAGGCGGACGGCTACGCGCCGGTGACCTCGGAAGCGGATACCGGGATTGCCCAGGGCGGGCACGGCGAGACGCTGGTTCCGAAGTGGCGCGAGGTGTTACGCGGCGTGGTCAAAGCCAAGTTCGGGTTCTTGCCTGCGAAGCCCGACCATCAATACACGACCGCGCTCGTCAGCGTGCGGGCCACCGAACACGGTCACGGTGTCGTCGTCAGGGCGCGCTTCGACAACACGGTGTATGACACCAACGGCGATTCGCAGACGAAGACGGTGATCAAGCCCGACGCCTACGATGACTTCTTTGCGCTCACCGCTCGTGCATTGAGCGGTGAGAATCTCGCCAATCTCAATGCGACTGCTAGCGCATCGGCGGCGACGGCCGCACCGCATAGCCCGGCTGCACTACCGCAGTGACCGGGCTGCGCTCCTAGATCACCCGTTCCCGCAACCACGCAGACACCAGATCGATCGCCGTGACGACCACGATCACCATGATCATCACCGCAGCAGTCTGCGCGTAGTTGAACGAGCGGATCGCCTCGTACAGCACGACGCCGATGCCGCCCGCGCCCACCATGCCGACCACCATCGCCGAACGCACGTTCGACTCGAAGCGGTACAGCACATACGAAATCCACAGCGGCAGCACTTGCGGCAACACGGCGTAGACAATCTCGTCGAGCCCGGTCGCGCCGGTCGCGCGCACACCTTCGGCAGGGCGCGGATCGATCGCTTCGACGGCTTCGGCGAAGAGCTTCGCCAGCACACCGGTGGTGTGCACCCACAGCGCGAGCACGCCGGCGAACGGACCGAGGCCGACCGCGACGATGAACAACATCGCAAACACCATCTCGTTGATCGCGCGGCACGCATCCATGACCCGGCGCACCGGTTGCACGACCCACACCGGCGCCATGTTGCGCGCCGACAGCAGACCGCACGGAATCGCGCAGACGACCGCGAGCACCGTGCCCCACACGGCGACCGCGAGCGTCACGAGCAATTCCTGAACGTAGATGCGCCAGTCGCCGAAGTCGGGCGGAAAGAAGTCTTTCGCGAACTGCCCCATGTTGCCCGAGTCGGACAGCAGATCGAGCGGGCGCATGTCGGCGCCGCGCCACGCGGCGCCCAGCACCGCTAACGCGACGATCCAGCCGACCAGCGACAACCAGCCGCGCTTGCCGGCCGCATCCGCAGTCGCAGCCGCGGATGGGTTGGATAGGTCCGCAAGCGCCGTATCGCGCGGCGTCCGGCTCGCGGCCAGCTCGGCGGCGTTCATTGTTTCGGCGCAGCCGCGTCGAGCGCGGCAAGTTTTGCATCGAGCGCAGCAATCTGCGTCTTGCGATCGCCGTCCGACAGATGCGTATCGCTTTCGAGCTTCTGCTTCTGCTGGAACAGGGCGACCTGACGAATCGGCAGCAACTGCGCATCCGACGATGCCGCGAAACCGCCGTACCCGGTGATGTTCGCCATCACCTGTTTCTCATGCGCATCGGTCTTCGCGTAGTTCAGGAAGAAATTGCGCAGCTTGTCCTTGGTCGGTTGCGGCAGATCGCGGCGCCAGACCAGCGGATCGGATGCAATAAGCGGCGATTTCCACAGCACGCGCACTTGCGCGAACTTGTCCGGATGCAGCTTCTTCAGCGTATCGAGCATCTCGGTGTTGTTCGTTGCAATGTCGATCTTGTTGTTCACGACGGCCAGCAGGTTTGCTTCGTGGCTCGACGGCAGCACGGTCTTGAACGACGTATTGACTGGCGCATTGTGTTGCGCAAACAGGTAATAGCCAGGAATCAGCGAACCGGACGTCGAGTTCGGATCGCCGAAACCGAGCGTCACGTCCTTCGTGTTCTTGAACACATCGTCGAGCGTCTTGAAGCGGCTATTCACATTGGTGATCAGCACCGAGTAGTAACCGGCGTCGCCGTTCGCATAGACGATCTTCGCAAACACTTCGCCGTTCGAGCGATCCACCGCTTCCATCGCCGAGGCATTGCCGAAATAGCCGATCTGCACCTTGTTGAAACGCATTCCTTCGATGATCCCCGAGTAGTCGGTGGCGAAGAACGCTTTCACGCTGAGGCCGGTTTGCCGGTTCAGGTCGTCGATCAGCGGTTGCCAGCGCTGCTTGAGCACCGCGGACGAATCGGTCGAGATGATGCCGAGGTTCAGATCCTCGGCATGCGCGGCGAGGCACGCAAAGGCAGCGACGCCTGCGATCAGGGTACGGAGAAATTTCATCGGGTTGTTCCTGTGGTGAAGCTTATGTAGCGAATGAGATTGTGTGTGGTGAATCAGGTGGAATGCGCGGGATCGAGTGCGAACGCGTACGGCGACGCGGTGGCTGGCGCGCTGGGCGTCGTGACGGCGCGGCCTTCGTCGGTGGCCGCGGCGGCCGGTTCCTCGAACAGCTCGCGCGCCGCATCGCCGTACAGCTTTTGCAGCAGTGCCGGCGAGAGCGCCGCCGACGGTCCGTCGTAGACGACCTTGCCCTGTCGCAGCGCGATCGTGCGCGGGCAGAACTGCATCGCGATGTCGACCTGATGCAGCGACACCAGCACGGTCAACTGATGGTTGATATTGAGCGCACGCAGCATTTCCATCACGCGGCGCGACGATTCCGGATCGAGCGAGGCAATCGGTTCGTCCGCGAGAATGATGCGCGCCCGCTGCACGAGCGCCCGCGCGAGTGCAGCGCGCTGCTGCTGGCCGCCCGACAGATTTGCTGCGCGTTCGGTCGCATGCCCGCTAATGCCGACTTCGGCGAGCGCGGTCATCGCGAGAGCACGTTCGCTGCGCGGAAACGTGCCGGTGAGCCGGCGCCAGAACGGCAGCCGCGCGAGTGCGCCGATCAGCACATTGGTCTGCACCGACAGCCGGTTCACGAGATTGAACTGCTGGAAAACAAAGCCGATATCGCGGCGAATGCTGCGTACTTCGCGAACCAGCTTCCCGTCGTGCTGGATCGGACGACCGAGGATCGAGATCCGCGACGGCTGCGCATCGGAGACAGCAAACCCCGCAATGTGTCGCAACAGTGTCGACTTGCCCGAGCCGGAGGCGCCGATCAGCGCGACCATTTCGCCGGGCTCGATACGCAGGCCGATTTCGTCAAGCGCCTTGCGACCGTTGCTGAACGTCTTGCTCAGACGTTCGATAAGGATTGCTTCCATAGATGCCTCGCCATTGCATCCGGCCGATACCGGAGCGATGCGGCTCATTCTAGGAAGCGACTATGACTATTGAGTGAAGGGATCATAACGTCTAGATGACTATATCTTCCAGGGCGTCACGCGATTGTCAATATGACGCGTCCGTGACAGATCACAGTTACCGTGCGTGACATGTCATGCATTGTTTACCTCGACCGGGCTATATTGCGGGTATCGGCACAAGCCGTCCCCAATAACCTTGCACTTCGTATACAGCGTTGCCATGCAGGCACTGAGCTTTCTTCCCGATAGTTTCGCGGAGTACGAGGATCTCAAATCGATCCTCGACGACGGTAGTGCGATCTTCGATATCGGCACGGCCTGCGAAACACGCGTGCATGGCAGAACGTTTGCGGTCCATACGGCGAGCATCGGCTCGCGCGATCCGCAGGCGCCGGCAATCGGGTTTTTCGGCGGAATTCACGGCCTTGAGCGTATCGGTACGCAACTCGTGCTCGAGTACATGCGCGCGTTGCTGGCGCGCCTTGAGTGGGACGAACTGCTGGTGCAGCAACTGCAGTCCATTCGTCTGATCTTCATGCCGATCATCAATCCTGGCGGGATGTGGGCCGCGACGCGCGCGAATCCGAACGGTGTCGACCTGATGCGCAACGCGCCGCAGGATGCCGATGCGCGCGTACCGCTGCTCGCGGGCGGCCAGCGGCTCGGTGCGTGGTTGCCGTGGTATCGCGGGCGGCGCGGTGCGCCGATGGAATGCGAAGCCGCTGCGTTGCTCGATGTCGTGCAGCGCGATCTGGCCGCGCGTCCGCTCAGTCTCGCGCTCGATTGTCATTCCGGCTACGGCTGGCGCGACAGCATCTGGTTTCCGTATGCGCGTACTCGTCGCACGATGTCGCATCTACCGGAGATGTACGCGCTAAAGACGATGTTCGAGCGCGCGCATCCGCATCATGGCTACATGTTCGAGCCGCAGAGTCATCAATACCTGCTGCATGGCGACCTGTGGGACTGCGCCTACGACCGTGCGCCCGCGCAAAACGTGTTCCTGCCGATGACACTCGAACTCGGCTCGTGGCTATGGATCAAGAAGAACCCGCGGCAGATCTTTTCACGCCAGGGCATGTTCAATCCTGTGAAGGCGCATCGCACCGCGCGCGTGCTGCGGCGTCACGCAAACCTGCTCGATTTTCTGACGCGCGCCGCGTACGCCTCGCAGCGCTGGCTGCCCGAAGGCGTGCGGCGTCAGCAACTGCAGCAACGCGCAATCGATCATTGGTATCGCAAGGCCGGCGCATGAGTACGTGGGTTTTGTTGCGTGGCCTGACGCGCGAGACGCGGCACTGGGGCGCATTGCCCGCTGTGTTGCGCGACAGGACCGACGCCGGTGATCCGCTGTTGATCGATCTGCCGGGCAACGGCGATTTCGCGCGGTTACGCTCGCCGGCGAACGTGGCGAGCACGGTAGGTTTCGTGCGTCTCGCCGTCTTGCAAAGCGGCGCACCGGCGCCGTACCGCGTACTCGCGATGTCGCTCGGCGGCATGGTGGCGACTGCGTGGGCGCAGCAGTATCCGCACGAGATCGAACGGCTCGTGCTGATCAATACGAGCATGCGGCCGTTCAGTCGCGCAGTCGAGCGGTTGCGTCCGCAGGTGTGGCCCGAGGTGCTGCGGATCGCTGCGCACTGGCGCGACTCACCCGTGGCAGAAGCGGCGATTCATCGTCTGACATGCAACCGTCACGACACGGTCGCTAGCGATCTCGCCGACTGGATCTCGATACGCGAACAGGCACCGGTGTCGCGGATGAATGCGTTGCGCCAGTTGTGGGCTGCCGCGCGTTTTCGGGCGGACGATCTTGCGCCGCGTTGCGCGACGCTCGTGCTGTCGTCGGGTGGCGACCGGCTGGTCGATCCGGTGTGCTCGGAAAAACTCGCGGCGGCGTGGCAGGTGCCGCATATTCGGCACGCATGGGCCGGCCACGATCTGCCGCATGACGATGTCGTGTGGACTGCCGAGACGATCGCTACGTGGCTCGCACAGCATCCGGAGCAATCCGAGATGTCCTGATGCACTAGTCTGGCGCATAATTCCCTTCCCGACGATGCAGTCGATAGTCGCCCGTTGCGGAGGACGTCATGCAAGCGAAGAACGAAGAAGCCGTCGCGCACCTGTTCAACGATATCGTCGAGTTCGCCCGCGGCCGGTTGCCCGAACCGGCCTTCGCCATCGTCGAACCCTTTCTGCGGCATTACTACGACTTCGTCGATGCGGACGACCTGCATAGTCGCGGCGTCGCCGATCTATACGGCGCGGCGATGGCGCACTGGCAAACCGCGCAGCGCTTCGTGCCAGGTACCGAACGTCTGCGCGTCTATAACCCGATACTCGAACAGCACGGCTGGCACTCGGACCACACGGTGATCGAGATCGTCAACGACGACATGCCGTTTCTCGTCGATTCGGTGTCGATGGCGGTGAACCGGCTGGGGCTTGCGCTGCATTCGGTCGTGCATCCGGTGTTTCGCATCTGGCGCGGCAGCGATGGCGCGATTGCACGCGCGGCGGAAGGCGGCGAGGAAGTCAACGATACGGGCGACGCAGCGGCGAAGCTGCAATCGCAACTCACATCCTTCATTCATTTCGAAGTGGACCGTTGCGGCGATGCGGCGCGGCTCACGGCACTGTCCGACGATATCGCGCACGTGCTCGGCGATGTTCGCGCAGCCGTCGAAGACTGGCCGAGGATCGTCGAGATCGCCCACGCAACGATCAAGGAGATGAAGCTTCGCGAGAAGGGCGCGGAAGGCCTCGAAGCCCGCGCGTTCCTCGAATGGATGGCGGCCAATCATTTCACGTTTCTCGGCCAGCGCGACTACGAACTGGTCGCGCACGGCGACGGCTTCGGGCTGCGCGGCGTGCCTGGATCGGGGCTCGGCATCTTGCGCGATGCGCTGCGCGAACCCGGCAGCGCCGATGTCACACCATTGCCGCCGGCCGCTGCGGAAATTATCCGCGGTGCGTCGCCGATCTTTCTGACCAAGGCGAACTCGCGCGCGACCGTGCATCGGCCCGGTTACCTCGACTATGTCGGCGTGAAGCTCGTCGATGCCGACGGCAACGTGAAGGGCGAACGGCGCTTTATTGGCTTGTACACGTCGACCGCATATATGGTGTCGAGCGCGGAAATTCCGATCGTGCGGCGCAAGTGCGCGAACATCGTGAAGCGCGCGGGCTTCCTGCCGAAGGGCCATCTCGGCAAGTCGCTCGTCACCGTGCTCGAAACCTATCCGCGCGACGAACTGTTCCAGGCCGACGAGAACGAACTCTATGACATCGCGCTCGGCGTGCTGCGGTTGCAGGAGCATCAGCGCACGCGGATCTTCGTGCGACGCGACCGCTTCGACCGGTTCGTGTCGTGTCTCGTGTTCGTTGCCCGCGATAAATACAACACCGATCTGCGTCGTCGCATCGCACTGTTGCTGACCGATGCGTTCAATGGCGCAACGGTTGAATTCACACCGCTGCTGTCCGAGTCGACGCTCGCGCGGATTCACTTCGTCGTACATGCGCAATCCGGTGCGATGCCGGAGGTCGATACGCACGAGCTTGAAACGCGACTCGTGCAGGTGACGAGGCGCTGGCAGGACGATCTCGCCGATGCATTGCTCGACGCGTCCGGCGAAGAGCAGGGCAACCGGTTGTTGCAACGCTACGCGGATTCGTTTCCCGCGGGCTATCGCGACGACTATCCCGCACGCACGGCGGTGCGCGACATCGAACTGATCGAACGTGTGCAGGGCAGCGAACGGCTCGCGATGAACCTGTATCGCCCGATCGAAGCAGGGCCGCGCGCGTTTCGCTTCAAGGTTTACCGCGCAGGCCAACCGATTGCGCTGTCGCGCAGCCTGCCGATGCTCGAACACCTCGGTGTGCGTGTCGACGAAGAGCGGCCCTATCTGATCGAGACACCGCACGCCACACCTGCGTGGGTGCACGACTTCGGCCTCGAACTGGCCGACGACGCGGAGTTCGACATCGAGCGTGTCAAGGACCTGTTCGAGAACGCGTTCGAACAGGTGTGGACCGGCGAGATCGAGAACGACGACTTCAACCGGCTTGTCTTGCGTGCGCATCTGAGTGCGCGCGAGGTGACGATCCTGCGCGCGTATGCGAAGTATCTGCGCCAGGTTGGCTCGACGTTCAGCGACGCGTATATCGAACGCGCGCTGACCGGCAACCCGGCAATTGCGCGCGGATTCGTCGAACTGTTTATCGCGCGTTTCGAGCCGACCGCAGGCGAGACACCGGAAGCGCGCGAAAGCCGAACCGCGCAATTGAGGAAGGGCATCGAAGCGGCGCTCGACAAGGTGCCGAATCTCGACGAAGACCGCATCCTGCGGCAGTTTCTCGGTGTGATCGGCGCGACGCAGCGTACCAACTACTATCAGCGCGACGCGGAAGGCAAGCCGAAGCCGTATCTGTCGTTCAAGTTCGATCCGTCGCAGGTACCGGGCTTGCCTGAACCGAAACCGATGTTCGAGATCTGGGTGTATTCGCCGCGTGTCGAGGGCGTGCATCTGCGTGGCGGGCGCGTCGCGCGCGGTGGCTTGCGCTGGTCCGATCGACGCGAGGATTTCCGCACGGAAGTGCTCGGCTTGATGAAAGCACAGATGGTGAAGAACGTCGTGATCGTGCCGGTCGGCTCGAAGGGCGGCTTCGTCGTGAAGAATCCGCCGCCGCCCGGCGACCGCGAAGCGTGGTTGCGCGAAGGTATTGCGTGCTATCAGACGTTCCTGCGCGGGCTGCTCGATCTGACCGACAACCGTGTGGCCGGCGCGATCGTACCGCCTGTCGATGTGATCCGGCACGATCCCGACGACCCCTACCTCGTCGTTGCTGCCGACAAAGGCACCGCGACCTTCTCCGACTACGCGAACGCGATCTCGCAGCACTACGGCTTCTGGCTCGACGACGCATTTGCTTCGGGCGGCTCGGTGGGTTACGACCACAAGAAGATGGCGATCACCGCGCGCGGCGCGTGGGAATCGGTGAAGCGGCACTTTCGCGAGATGGGCGTCGACACCCAGGCCACCGACTTCACCGTGGTCGGCATCGGCGACATGTCGGGCGATGTGTTCGGCAACGGCATGTTGCTGTCGCCGCATATCCGTCTGGTCGCTGCGTTCGATCATCGGCATATCTTCCTCGACCCGAACCCCGATGCCGCGACGAGTCTCGCGGAGCGCAGCCGGCTCTTCACGCTCGAGCGTTCGAGCTGGGCCGACTACGACCCGGCATTGATCTCCGCGGGCGGCGGGGTGTTTCCGCGTAGTGCGAAGACGATCCCGGTGTCGACGGCGATGCAGGCTGTGCTCGGTATCAATGCAGCTGCGCTGGCGCCCAACGATCTGATCCGCGCGTTGCTGCTCGCGCCGGTCGACCTGCTGTACAACGGCGGCATCGGTACCTACGTAAAGGCGAGCCGCGAGACGCACGCGCAGGTAGGCGACCGCAGCAGCGACGCCGTGCGTGTGAACGGCGCGGAGCTGCGCTGCAAGGTGGTCGCGGAAGGCGGCAATCTCGGCCTCACACAATTGGGCCGCATCGAGTTCGCGCAGCACGGCGGCCGGATCAACACCGATGCCATCGACAATTCGGCAGGTGTCGACTGTTCGGATCACGAGGTCAACATCAAGATCCTGCTCGGCCTCGTGGTCGCGGACGGCGAGATGACCGGTAAGCAGCGCAATACGCTGCTCGCGGAAATGACCGATGAAGTCGGCTTGCTCGTCTTGCAGGACAACTACTACCAGACACAGGCGCTGTCGATTGCGGGGCGCTACAGCGTCGAGCTGCTCGATGCGGAAACGCGCACGATGCGCTGGCTCGAACGCGCGGGGCGGCTTAACCGCACTATCGAGTTTCTACCCTCCGACGAGGAAATCGCCGAACGTCAGGCAGCGAAGCTCGGTCTGACCTCGCCCGAACGAGCGGTACTGCTTGCGTACAGCAAGATGTGGCTGTACGACGCATTGCTCGACTCCGATCTTCCCGAAGATCCGCTCGTGGCCGGCATGCTGGTCGACTATTTTCCAAAGCCGCTGCGTCAGCGCTTCAGCGAACCGATGCGGCATCATCCGCTGCGTCGCGAGATCCTGGCTACATATCTGACGAATGCACTGATCAATCGCGTCGGTTGTGCGTTCGTGCACCGGTTGATGGAGGAAACCGATGCGCAGCCCGGCGACATCGTGCGTGCTTGCCTGATGGCGCGCGATGTGTTCGATCTCGACCGCGTGTGGCGCGACATCGACGCGCTCGACAACCGCGTCGCCGACGACGTGCAGGCACGCATGTTCGTCGAGGTCGCGCGGCTGCTCGAACGTGCCGCGCTATGGTTTTTGCGTCAGTTGCAGCTGGGCGCGGTGCAGGATGGCGGCATGGCGGGGCTGCTCGCGCGTTGCCGCGAGGCGGCGCAGCGGCTCGCACCGCAATGGCCGGCGCTGCTGCCGCAAGACGATCTCGATGCGCTTTCCGCGCGGCAGCGCGAGCTGGTCGATGCCGGGGTGGACAGCGAACTTGCGGTGCGGGTCGCGAGCGGCGAGATTTCGGCGGCACTGCTCGATATTGCCGAAGTCGCAGCGACTGCCGGGCGCAGCCTTGAGCTTGTCGCGGGGGTGTACTTCGCGCTGGGCACGCAACTGAACTACGGCTGGATTGGCGAGCGTGCAGCGGCACTGCCGACGCCCACGCACTGGGACCTGCTTGCACGCGCCGCCGCGCTCGCGGAGCTCGCACGGCTCAAACGTGCGTTGACGGTGAGCGTGCTCGGGCAGCAAGACGATGCGCACGAGCACGTGGAAACACCGGACACGCTCGTCGAAGCCTGGTGCGAGCGACGCGCGGCAGCGCTGGAGCGATATGGGCGACTGCTCGCCGATCTTCGTGCAACCGGCGGCGCAAGTCTGTCGATGCTGCTCGTAGTCGTACGCGACATGGCCGTACTCGAGCGCGCCTGATACCACAGCAGCAGGGGCGGGCGGTTGTGTTAAAAAGGCGGTTCCCTCGATCGCACCACAACCTGCCTGCCCCGACGATGACAGAAGAATCGCCGAAAGCCATTTTCTACGCGCTTGCCGCCAACCTCGGCATTGCGGTTTGCAAGTTCGCCGCCGCGGCATTCACGGGCTCAGGCTCGATGTTCGCCGAAGCGATCCACTCCACTGCCGATTGCGGCAACCAGTTGCTGCTGCTGTTCGGGCTGCGCCAGGCGCGCCGGCCCGCGACCGTGCTGCATCCGCTGGGTGCCGGTCGCGCCATTTACTTCTACTCGTTGATCGTCGCGTTGCTGCTGTTTTTCGTTGGCGGGGCGTTCTCGGTTTATGAAGGGATTCACCGGCTGCTTGAGCACGAGCCGCTGTCGCATGCGTTCGTCGCGCTCGCTGTGCTGGGTATTTCGGTTGTGCTCGAAACTTTTTCGCTGATGGGCGCGATTCGCGAGATTCGCAAACAGCATCCGGATAAATCGATGTGGCGGTGGTTTCGCGAGACGCGCGAGTCGGACCTGCTGGTGGTGGCGGGCGAAGACATTGCCGCGCTGGCGGGGCTCGCCATCGCGTTCGTCGCCGTGCTGCTGACGATGGTGACCGGCAACCCGATGTACGACGCGCTAGGGTCGATCGGCGTTGGTGTGCTGCTGATGGTGATTGCATGGCTCGTCGCACGCGAAGTGAAGTCGATGCTGATCGGCGAATCGGCGAGCCCGGAAGTGCGACGTGCGATCGAAGCGCATTTGCGGGCGCGCAGCGAGATTCGCAGCATCATCAATCTGATCACGCTGCAATGGGGCCGGCATATCGTCGTCGCGGTGCAGGCCGAGATGATCGACTACGCGAGCGGCCGCGCGATGGTCGATGCGATCAATGTGATCGAGGCGGATTTGCAGGCGGCGTTCCCGCAGGCGAAGTGGGTGTTTTTCGAACCCGATGTGCCGCGGGTGAAGTAACCGGCCGTGTTTGCAGCGGTGACTTCAAGCGGACACCTGCGCCGGCTCCGACATCGTCACGCGGTTCTTTACGCTGGGACGCTCCTGCATTCTTGCGTACCAGGCTTGAAGCGCTTCGCATTCGTCGGGTACCGGCAAATTCACGAGCCCCGCAAAGATCAGACCGCCGATAACCGTGATGTCGGCCATCGAGAAAACCGCACCGGCGACGAACGGTTGCTTTCTTAGAACGCTGTCGAAATAGTGCATCCCCCTCAGCGCTTTATCGCGCTGACGGAATCCCCACTCGGCGTTCTGATAAATCTCGACCTCGGGTCCAAGACCTGGGGTTGCGTGATGGAAGTAGACGCTAATGGCGTCGAGCAGTTCCAGTTCGGCGCGCTTGCTCATCATGTGGATCAAGCCCCTCTCGCGCGGCGTTCGGCCGGTCAGCGTCGGCGTGCCGTCGAGCGCATCGAGGTATTCGGTAATCGCCGTGCATTCGGCAATGAAAGTTCCATCGTCGAGCTCGAGTACCGGCAGCGTGCCTGAGTAGTTCTTGAGCAAAAACTGGGGCTTCTTGTGCTCGCCTTGCGGAAGATTGACTGTCACGAACCGAACCTGCGATTGCAGCTTCTTCTCGGCTAACGCTATACGCACGCGAGCCGGATAAGGGCCGGTGGGCCAGTCGTGGATCTTCATCACAGCGGGCGTTGTTGCATCGAAATCGATGGCGGAATTCATAGCTATCCTTGTCTACCTAACACTTGGTAGGCTGAAATATAGGAGCTAGAATGATCCTCGTCAACGTCCATTTTGGCTTTCGAGGTCGGCAGCAATGAGAAACGAATCGAACTCAAGCACCAGCGAGAGCATCCTGGCGGCCGCGAAGGCGATTGCGCAGGCGCACGGCTACAACGGATTAAATTTTCGCGACCTTGCGGACGATGTGGGCATTAAGGCCGCCAGCATCTACCACCACTTTCCGAGTAAGGCCGATCTCGGCGCGGCTGTAGCGAAGCGTTATTGGGAGGACTCAGCGGCTGCGCTCGATGCATTGCTGGCCGAATCCGCAGATCCGCTCCAATGTCTGCGCCAGTATCCCGATACGTTTCGCAAGGCGCTCGAGCGCGATAACCGAATGTGCCTCTGCAGCTTCATGGCGGCCGAACACGATGACTTGCCCGAAGTCGTGGTGAAAGAGGTGCGAACGTTTGCCGATGTGAATATTGCGTGGTTGAGCAAGGTTTTATCCGCTACCGCCGTAGTCGATTCTAAAGAGGCTGAACGACGGGCCGGTGCGATTTTCGCTGCTATAGCAGGCGCTCAGCTTATGGCGAGGAGTCGCTCGGATATCTCGCTTTACGACGCGTTAATTGACGGCTATCGCGCGGCGGGCCTCCTGCCTGCATAGATGCATTTAAGAGGCGACGCGAGAAAATCTGTCAATAGAATAAACCTTCGATAAAGCGTAAGCGCGCGAGTTTCTGGTGAAAACCGCATGGGTGTCCAATAGCTTGTAAATATAAATATCGTTATGCCGAAAAGTTGCTTAGTTTCTCCGGGAGGAAAAGCTAGGCTTGCCGCATTGAACGTCAGTCTTGCAGTTCCGGTTCATTCTGATTTTTAACCTGCGGCCAACGGATTCGATAAATAGCCATATCGCATAGCGTGATCTGTATCTTCCGATACGGATCGGCGCCGGCTGGTCATCTCTGGAAATTCCATGCATTTATTCACTAATACAAAAAAGGCCATCCAGATCAGCAATAGCTTCTGGGACGTTACCACCCAGGCTGGACTGGCCAATATCGTTTCCCGCAATCTAAACGACGGCGTACATGAAGCGCTTGCCACGGGTAAATCGTTTCTTAACATGTCGTCCTATTCGTACCTCGGCCTCGATTCTCATCCTGATATTTTGCGGGCAGCCGCCGACGCCGTACTGGAAACAGGTTCTCTCAATACGTCCATTTCCAGAATCCGGGTTCAATTCGATATTCTGCAACGCGCGGAGCAGGCGCTGGCGGAGCTCGTCGAGGCCGATGTTCTGACCACGCCCTCGTGCGCCGCGGCTGCAGCGGCGAGCTTGCCCTTGCTCGCCTCGGGTGCGTTGACCGACGATGTCGCGCCGCTCATGGTCTTCGACAAGAACGCGCATTTCTGCCTGAACATGATGAAGCCGATTTGCGCCGACGAAGCGGAAGTCGCCACCATCCGGCACAACGACCTCGATGCGCTGGAGGACTTGTGCAAGAGTCGGCCGAGGGTCGCTTATGTTGCGGATGGCGTCTATAGCACGGGTGGCCAGGCGCCGGTCAAGGAACTGCTGCAACTGCAGGACAAGTACGGCCTGTTCCTGTTCTTCGACGAGGCACATGGCTTTTCGACCTTGGGGCGCCACGGGCGTGGGCTGGTGCTCGAAGAGATGGGGGCGATCAATGACCGGACCCTGATCGTCACTTCGTTGAACAAGGGCTTCGGCGCATCGGGTGGGGCCATCTTCCTTGGGCCGCGTCACAATCTCCACCGCCACAATCTGGCTACGCGTTTCGGCGGCCCGATTACCTGGTCGCAGCGAATCAATACGGCCGGCCTGGGCGCGATCATCGCGTCCGCCGCCATCCACCGGTCCGATGCATTGCCGCGCCTGCAAAACCGCTTGCAGGACAACGTCCGCTATTTCGACGAGCTGATCGATTCGGAAAGCCGCGGCGACGGATTGCCGATCCGCTTCATTTCCATCGGCTCCGAGGACAACACGATTGTCTTTGCCAAGAGCCTGCTGGAGCAAGGTTTCTACACTTCGCCGATCTTCTTCCCGGTGATCGCGAAAGGGCGTGCCGGCTTGAGAATCATGATCCGGGCAAACATGCAGCACGAAGACATCCGGCGCTTTGCCGCGAGCCTCAACCAGCTCAAGGCCGACCATGAGTGACAAGCCCGCTCTCGCTGCCGATACGCCACTGGAAAACGCTGCATCGGCTTTTCGCGCGATGGCGCTGGCGTGTCTGATCGTATTCATGGCGCAGATGGCGACGACGGTTTATCTGCCGTCGCTACCCATCGTCATGCGCGATCTGAAGATGACTCAGGGAACGGTCGAGCTGTCGATCTCCGCCTATGTGATCGGCGCGGCGCTGCCGGTACTGTTCTGGGGTGCCGCCGCGGAGCGCTGGGGCAGACGCGGCCCTTTGCTGATTTCGCTGCTGCTGTTCGTGAGCGTGAGTCTGCTGCTCGCAGGTTGTACCTCGGCGCTGGAGCTGCTGGTGTTGCGCGCCATACAGGGCATCGCGGGTGGCGGCGCGGCGATCATCGCCAGAATTATCGTGCGGGATAACTGGCGTGGCGACGAACTGGCGCGACGACTTTCCGTGCTGTCTATCGCCTTCATCACGGCACTGGGTGGGGGGCAGTTTATCGGCGGTCTGATCGGTCAGTACAGTCACTGGCAAGCGGGTTTCGTGCTGATGGCGCTGACCGCCGCGCTGGCGATCGGCATGTCGTATTCGTTGCCTTTGAAGACGGGGCGCCGCACAGCAGTGACCTCGGGTATGGCCGGTACGTACTGGAGCGTACTGCAGCGTCCCGGTTTTCTGTGGCCCGCCTGCGCGGGCGGGTTGGGATTCGCCACGACCGTGACGTTGCAGGAAGTGAGTCCTTTTGTGTTTCAGGAGCATTTCGGCGTGGCCGTGACGGGCTTCGGCAGCATCGGCTTGCTGATCGGCGTTGCGTATTTCAGCGGCGCGATGCTGGTTAATCGCCTGGTGAAGCGGCTCGGCGGCGTACGACTGATGCATGCCGGCGCGGCGCTGATTGCCTGCGCGACCACGCTGATGCTGGTGTCCTCGCTAGCTGGTGTGCTGAATCATTTCGCCGGGCTGTGGATTTTCATCGGGCTGTATTGCCTGACGATTTTTGGCCAGGCGGTGCTGTTTCCCAACAGCATGGCGACCGCCGTCAGCGATGCCCACGACTACGGTGCCCACGCGATGGCCTTATGCGGCTTCCTGCAGCAAGGACTAGCGGGCATAGCCGCGACCGCGTCGGTGTTACTGCATCACGACGGTACGTGGACCTACGCTGTGTTCGCACTCGGTGCGCTGACCTTGCTTCAGGTGAAATTGAAAGTACGAACCCGGCACGTGTGATGCGTCGGAGCCGGTCCGATTTTCGGTTGCTCCAGTTTAAAAAAAGGAATACCAGTCATGTCACGTATCGAATCGCGTATCCCGTCGACGGGAGAGGCGTTTATCAGGAATATGGCGGCTTTCGGGGAATTGCGCGCGCAGATCGATGCTGTGCGCGAGGCGGCTGTGCTGGGTGGCGGCAAGGAAGCGCAGACGCGTCAGCGAGCCAAAGGCAAGCTGGCACCGCGGCAACGCATCTCGCTGTTGCTCGACCCGGGTACGCCGTTCATGGAGATCGGCCAGACCGCGGCCCACGACGTCTACGACCACGCGGTGCCATGCGCGGGCATTGTCACGGGTATCGGCGTAGTAGAAGGGCATGCGGTCGCGATTTTTGCCAACGACGCGTCGGTGAAGGGCGGCACGTACTACCCGCTGACCTTGCGCAAGCACTTGCGCACCCAGCAGATTGCGCGAGAACAGGGCTTGCCGTGCCTGTACCTGGTCGATTCGGGCGGCGTCTATCTGCCGCTGCAGGAAGAGATCTTTCCGGACGAGCACCACTTCGGCAAGATCTTTCGCAATATCGCCGAAATGTCCGCGTTGGGCTTGCCGCAAATTTCCGCTGTGATGGGTTCGTGCACCGCGGGCGGCGCCTACATTCCAGCGATGAGCGACGAGACGATCATCGTACGTGGCAACGGTTCGATTTTCCTCGGCGGCCCGCAACTGGTCCGGGCCGCAACCGGCGTGATCGTCGATGCGGAGACGCTGGGCGGTGCCGACGTGCATACGCGCGATAGCGGTGTCGCCGATCATTACGCCAACAGCGACGAACACGCCATTGTGCTGATGCGCGAAATCGTCTCGCGCCGGGGGCGCGGCAAACTAACGCCACCGCCGCAAGCACCGCTGCCGCCACGACACGATCCTGAAGAATTGCCCGGCATCATCAGTGCCAATCCGCGCGAACACATTCCGGCTCGCGAAATTCTGTCGCGCCTGCTCGATGACAGCGAGTTCGCGGAATACCGTGCGCGCTTCGGTACCACGATCGTCTGCGGTACGGGTCATATAGGCGGTTATCCGGTGGGTGTGCTGATCAACGACGGAGTGCTGTTCTCGGAAAGTGCGCAGAAGGCGACCAACTTCATCGAGCTTTGTTCGCAGCGACAGATTCCGCTGCTGTTTCTGCACAACATCAACGGCTTCATGGTCGGTGCGGAGTACGAGTCGGGTGGCATCGCCAAGCATGGCGCGAAGATGGTGAACGCGGCATCGTGCGCGCGGGTGCCGAAGTTCAGCATCCTGATTGGCGGCAGTTACGGGGCGGGCAATCTCGCCATGTGCGGCCGCGCGATCGGTCCTCAGTTCATGGCGATGTGGCCTAACGCCAAGACCTCGGTGGTGGGCGGCGAACAGGCCGCTACCGTGCTGGCCCTGATCCGCGCGGAACAGGCGGCCAAACAGGGCACCACGTTTACACCCGAAGAGGAAGAGGCATTCAAGCGCCCGATCCGCGAGTCCTACGAGCGCCAGGGGCAAGCTCTCTATGTCGCCGCGAGGATGTGGGTGGACGCCATTATCGATCCCGCCCGGACTCGCGAGTGGCTGACCTTGAGCCTCGCTCTCGCCGCGGCAGCGCCGCCCCAGGAAACCCGCTTCGGCGTCTTCAGGATGTAACCCCATGTTCAAACGGATACTGATTGCCAATCGCGGCGAAATAGCGCGCCGCATCGCCCGAACCTGTCGGCGCCTCGACGTCGAGTACGTGTCGGTGTATTCAACTGCGGACCGGAATGCGGCACATCTGGCGGGCGCCGTCGACACTCAATTGATCGGCGACGCCCCCGCCAGCAGCAGCTACCTGAACGCGCAAGCGCTCATTGCCGCTGCGCTTCGCACGGGCTGCGAAGCCATTCATCCCGGCTACGGCTTCCTCTCCGAAAATGCGGATTTCGCGGCTGCGGTCGCACGAGCCGGCCTGGTCTTTATCGGACCGGATGCGCACACCATCGACAGCATGGGTAACAAGGCAACGGCCAAGAAACTGCTGGCTCATGCCGATGTGCCGGTGGTTCCGGGTTCGAGCGAGGCGACCGAGTCACATGGTCTGATCCGCGAGGCTTGCGAGGCAGTCGGCTACCCGGTCATTCTCAAGCCGGTGGCGGGCGGCGGCGGCAAAGGCATGCAGGTGGTCACGCAGGACAGCGAACTGGACGCTGCAATCGACGCGGCGATTCGCATCGGCAAGGCGAATTTCGGCGATGGTCGTTTGCTGGTGGAGCGCTATATCGCTACGCCGCGGCATCTGGAGGTTCAGATATTCGGCGATAGCCACGGCAACGTCGTGCATCTGTTCGAGCGCGAGTGCTCGTTGCAGAGACGTCACCAGAAAATCATCGAAGAAGCTCCCGCCACCAACCTGCCGGCGGATGTGCGCGCCAGATTGCTGGCCGCGGCCGTGCGCGGTGCGCAGGCGATCGGGTATGTCAACGCGGGCACGTTCGAGTTCATTCTTGCACCAGATGACCAGTTCTATTTTCTGGAGGTCAATACGCGTCTGCAGGTCGAACACCCGGTGACCGAAGCGATTACCGGTCTCGATCTGGTCGAGTGGCAATTGCGGGTAGCGGCCGGTGAGGCGTTGCCATTGCAGCAGGATGCGATCGAATTTTCCGGCCACGCGATCGAATGCCGGGTCTATGCGGAAGACCCTGACCAGAATTTTTGCCCGATGCCAGGCGAGGCTTTGCTCGTGCAGTGGCCGGATAGCTGCCGGGTGGACGCTGCGTTTGACGGGCGAGGGCAGGTGCCGTCCTTCTACGATCCGATGGTTGCGAAGTTGATTGCGTATGGCACGGATCGTCCGGATAGCGTGCGGCGGCTGTCGGCCGCAATCGAACAAACAACCTTGCTTGGCTTGACGAGCAACCTCGGTTTTGCGCAACGCCTGTTGCAGGATCCACGCGTGCGGGCGGGACAGGTCGATACGCATCTGGTGGACGATTTCATCGCGCGCACTGTGCCGCTGCCGACGCTCGATCTGGCCGCCGCATGCGCGGCCTTCGTGGATAGTGCGGACGTCGCCGGGCAGGATGTCCGTTCGCCGTGGGCAGGCAGTATCGGCCCGCTGGACCGGATCGCGCTCGACCCTGAAGCACCGCTGGGTCGCCTCAGTTACCGGTTTCAGAATCAGGTGTTGCAGGTCTGCCTGCTCAGGCGCGATTCTCAAAGCGCGGAAGTTGCGATCGGGGAGCAGCGTTTCGAGGTCAGTGGCGCGCGCTCCGGCGGCGTGTGGAAAGGCCGTATTGGCGAGTGGGTTTGGGTTGCCGCGAGGTTTGGCGACGAGCTGGAATTGAGCGTCGCGGGTACGCGGGTCCAGTTACTGACTCGCAAGGACATTGCAGACGAACTCGACACGTCGAAGGGCGGCGATGTCGTCACGCGCATGCCCGGTGCTGTGGTTGCGCTGCCGATCGAGATCGGCAGTCGGGTCGAACAGGACGATGTGATCGCGATCGTGGAAGCGATGAAGATGGAGAATCGCATCTACGCGCCGGCGGCCGGTACGCTGAGCGCGCTGCACTGCCGGCTTGGCGAGATCGTTTCGGCGGGGCAAACGCTGGCCAGTATCACCACGGTGGCTGCGTAGCGAGTCGGGATTGCCGCGTGTGCCGCAGGCGCGGCATTTTGCGGCGCGTGTGTCGTTACCCTTTCGGATCGACCGGGTCGGTAGCGGGATCGCTGACATGCGCCGCCGCATAGATCAACCGCATCAAACGACCCATTTGCCCTTCGGTGACCCTGACCTTATCCGCATCGGTCTGGTGAACGACGACCAGATCGTGCAACGGATCGACAACGACGTACTGACCGTTGTGACCGTCGGCCCAGAAACCACCGATCGGAAGATCCATGAGGGCCGCGCCGCGATCGGGAAACCCGGTCCACCAGAGGTAACCATAGCCCGAATGAAGGTAGGTTTCCGACCACGCCTGGGTGCTCTCCGCAACCCAGCTTGCGGGAACAATGGTTTCGGTATTCCATCGGCCGGAGCGAAGGTAAAGCAGGCCGAAACGCGCCAGATCGCGCGCGCTCATACGGAACGGGTAAGCCGGAAACATGGAATCCGCGCCGCGGATATAACGACCATCCTGCGGACGGTAGTCCTGCATCCCAATCGGCCCAGCAATGCGCTGCCGGAAGCTTTCGAAAATCGATTCGCCGACCGCACGCTCATAGATCGTACCGAGCACATTGAAATCCCAGTTGTTGTAATACCAGAACGTGCCGGCAGCATGACTGCCGCGCGCCGGCCTACGTTGCTTCTCGCTGAGCGTTTCGTAAAGAGCCGGATGATAGACGCCGGAACGTGCCTGCAGTAACTGCCGGACGGTCGCCTGCTTTTCGGCGTCGGTGAGGCTGGGAGGGGAGTCGTCGATACCCAGGCTCGCGAGCGTTGCGTCGAGATCGATCTTGTTCTCAGCAACGGCGATGCCGATCAGCGCACTGAGCAGACTCTTTCGTATCGAATGAATTCCGCGCTTGCGAACGATGTCGCCAAAGCCGTCGACCATGCGACCGCGATGCACGATGACGAGCGCCGCCGTATTGACCGACTGGGCGTAGGCGTGAGCCTGCGCGAGCGCATCGGTCGACCATCCGGCTTGTTCGGGCGCGATGGGGTCCCATTCGACTCCCGGCCAGTCCAGCGCATCAGGCGACTGATCTGCAAAGGAGACTGACGAGGTTTGCGCCATCAGCCCGGCTATCGCAAGCGCGAGGAAATCCCTTCGGCTAACTTTCAAACCCTTCTCCTGTCGTAGATGGAAAGCGTGGTTATTCGGGCGAAGCTCGATGGAGGGATCAACGCATGCGTCGGTGCTTGTCGAAAACGGACCGAAGTCTTTTCGTGTAAGGATCTTTAAACGGTAGATGGATCGAAAATCCGTCGGCGGATGGGCTCACGGCTTTAAACTTGTGCGAAATTCTCGTGAAGTGGTGACGGTCATGACGGATATGGACGGTACGAACCGCGTGCCTATCAAAGGGCGCGAAATGCAGCATCAGTTTGTTATTCGAGCGGCTCATCCCTCGGACGCGGACGAGCTCACGAAGCTCGCCTTTCTTTCGAAAGCGCACTGGGGTTACCCCAAAGACTGGCTGGACTTGTGGCAGGCCGATCTCACGATTACGCCCGAGGCGATCGAAGGAGCGATCGCCTATGTTGCCGAGCTTGAGGGAAAAATTATCGGGTTCTGGGCGAGGGCATCGCTGGATTCAGATCAGATTACTTCGGGGTGGCTGTTCGTTCACCCCGACCATATGGGGCAGGGGATCGCTCGCGCACTGTGGTCTGCGCTCCGTGAAGAAGCAAGCGCCAGAGGTATCCAGAGTTTTGTGATCGAAGCCGATCCCAATGCCGTGCCGTTCTACCTGTCGCTCGGAGCGGAAAAGATCGGCGAGAGAGAATCGACTGTCATTCCAGGAAGATTTATTCCCATCCTGCGGATACCGATCTGATTAGTGCGTGAATTGATAATGCATACCCGCGTTCGTTCGAAGGCCAGAACCGTTGCCATTGCCGCAACCACTGCCATGGGCCGGCTCTACGACAGCGGCGCGCGGCTCATGCGCCGCATCTACGACCGGCGTTTGCACGACGCAGCCGTGCTGGATGCCGCGCGACATTTCCCCGATGCTGTGTCCTTCGAGACGAACTGGCAGGCCATTCGAACTGAGGCGCTGCAGGTCGCGGCGAGTATCGCCAGCATCCCGCGTTTCCACGAAATCATGCGCGAGCAAGCCGATATCTCGGCTAGCGACGGACGCGATTGGCGCATGTACATCATGCAAGCCTACGGTGTGCGCTTCCTGCGCAATCTCGCGCGCTGCCCGACGCTCGCCGCGCTCGTCGCTCAATCGCCCGACGTGCTCTCGGCCTCGTTTTCGTTTCTTGCGCCGGGCAAGCACATCCCGCCGCATCGCGGACCGTTTCGCGGCATCCTGCGCGGCTATCTCGTCCTGTCGATGCCGCTCGACTCTGAAGGCAGACCCGCTGCCACGCTGACCGTCGACGGCCACGCGCATCGGTTGCACGAAGGCGAGTTCATGTTGTGGGACGACACGTTCGAGCATGAGGTGCTCAATGCGAGTGACGAGGTGCGCATCGTGTTGTTGCTCGATATCCGCCGTCGCAGCATGCCGCTCGATTTACGGTTGCTGTCGAACGCCGTGATTGCGCTCGTGCGGCTAGGCATCCGCGTGCGCGGTTCGAGGATTGCGGTTTAGCTAGCTGTCGTGACGTGGCCGATGTATCTGCCGCGTCAAAGCGTAAATGCCCACAAGCGCCGCGGCAAAACCCGAAGCCGCACCCACACCGAGCGACCATCGTGGGCCAGGATGATCGGCCACCCAACCGACGATCGGCGCACCGATCGGCGTCCCTCCGAGCGCAACGCCAATCCGCATCGCCATTACCCGCCCGCGCATGGCGGGCGCGGTCGACAACTGCATCAGGCTGTTGGTCGTGTTGGTAAAGGTCAAGGCGGCGACGCCGATCACCACCAGCGCGCTGCCGAACAGCCAGTAGCTCGGCGCGATCGCGGCTAGCGTGCAACCGACTCCGAACATCGCGGCGCCGATGATCAGCGATGTGAACTGTGGTCTGTCGCGACCGGCAGCCAGCAGCGCACCGGAGACGGTACCGATAGCCATCATCGACGACAGCAGACCATAGCCTCGCGCATCGGCGTGAAAGACGCCGACGGCCATCGTCGAGATGAAGATCGGAAAGTTCAGGCCGAACGTGCCGATCAGAAACAACATGACCAGAATTGCCAGCAGATCCGGACGCGACCACACGTAGCGGAACCCTTCGGTGAAACCTCCGGGCGTGCGGCGTGCCCTCACGTTGGGGCGGAGTTCGGAAGCACGGAACAACGACAGCGAAGCGAGCACCGCAACGAAACTGGCGCCGTTGATCAGAAACGCCCAGCCGGTACCGACCGATGCGATGACGAGGCCGGACGCGGCCGGTCCGATCATCCGCGCGGCGTTAAACGAGGTCGAGTTGAGTGCAACGGCGTTCGGTAGATCCGCGTCGCCGACCAGTTCGGTGACGAAGGTCTGGCGTACTGGTGCGTCGAACGCGGCCGCGCAACCGAACAGAAACGCGAACACATAGACATGCCACAACTGGACGATGCCGGTCACCGTCAGCAGTCCCAGTGCGAGCGCCAGCGCGCCCATCGTTGCCTGGGTGGCGATCAGCAGTTTGCGCTGGTTGTAGTGATCGGCGGCATAGCCGGTCCAGGGCAGCAGCAGAAGCTGCGGTCCGAACTGCAGCGCCATGACCGTGCCAACCGCCGACGCGTTGTGATGCGTGAGCTGAGTCAGCACCAACCAGTCCTGGGCCGTGCGCTGCATCCATGTGCCTACATTGGACACCAGTGCGCCGGCTGCCCAGACCCGATAGTTGAAGCTTTTCAGCGAACGGAAGACACCCGTTGCAGGAATGCTCACGAATGCTCCGGTGTATTGCCGCCGTTAAAGCGCCCAAAATGCCGCGCGGCGAACAGGCTCATGGCGAGGATGCCGAGCCCTAGCACGATCGCATCGACGGTGTCGCCCAGATTGAAATCGCCGACACGACAGACGAGCAGATAGCCGACGATCAGGTTGAGAAACCCCCACAGCGCATTCACCGTCGACGACGAAAACCCTTCTCCGCGAGGCGTCGCAAAAGGACTCTGAAACGGCTTTCCCATCAAGCCGCTAACCAGATGCGGCACGGCGTTCGCAAGCACTGCGCCGCCGAAAAACCATGACACGAGATGATGCCAGTTCATTTTCAGGCACTCCTTGTTTTGAGCAGATCGATGATGTCCTGGGCCGTGCCGGTTTCGCCGAGCCGCGGAAAGACGTTGTTGATGCTGTAGTCGTGTGCTTCGGGGCGCCCGTCAGTCATCGCGTCGAGCGCGAGCGTCACGTTGAACCCCAGTTCATAAGCCTGGCGAGCGGTCGATTCGACACCGGTTCCGGTCGCCACACCCGCGATGACGACCTGGGTCACGCCCAGCTTCTTCAGCTGGTCGGCGAGATCGGTGCTGGCGAAGGCACCCCAGGTGTGCTTCGTGACGACGATGTCACCAGGTTGTCGATCGAGTTCGGCAATGAGCTCGGTCCAGTCGGGCGGGAACGGCGCGCCCTGGCGCGGCCGTTCG
Organism: Paraburkholderia megapolitana; assembly: GCF_007556815.1. NCBI lineage: Bacteria > Pseudomonadati > Pseudomonadota > Betaproteobacteria > Burkholderiales > Burkholderiaceae > Paraburkholderia > Paraburkholderia megapolitana. The sequence goes on along the minus strand of NZ_CP041743.1, from coordinate 423,700 downwards.
ACGCGGCCTGGTGCGCCGCCTGCGACGTTGACCAGGACGACCGGTAAACCGCGTTCGCGAAACGCATCGAGTAGTGCGCGCGATCGTTCTACGACTGCGTCGATGGAGTGAACGAGCGGGAGAGCGACGATACCTTTTTGCAGGTCGATGACGATGAGGGCGGTGTCGGGATCGAGTGTGGTGAGGGCCATGTGTTTCCTGCGAGAGCGAAGGGAGGACTCAGAAGTCGGCAAGCCGTTGCAGCAGTTTCACCGCAGCGGCGAGTTGCTCCTGTTCCTGTGCGGACAGTTGCGCTTGCAATGCGTGGACGAGCCAGTCTTCTTTGGCGGCGCGGCTCGCCTTGACGGTCTTCCGGAAAGTGGAGGTCAGCGTGATCAGGGTTTGCCGGCCGTCATCCGGATCGGGTTCGCCACTGATGGCACCCATCGCCTCGAGACCGGCGACCGTAATGCGCATGGACTGCGGGCGCACGCTTTCGGCACGGGCGAGGGCGGACACGGTGGCGGGCCCGTCGCGCTCCAGACGCAGCAGCACCGATTGCTGCGACGAAGTGAAATCGCCTGCGGAGGCCTGCTCCCGTACCCGACGAATCAGCTTGCTTAGGGAAATGCGCAGTTCGCCGGCTAGAGCGGCGAGCTGGGCGGCTTCGGATGTGAGTGCTTGTTTGACCATGGGCGGAGCATAGCATATGTACAGTTTAGCTGTACAGTTTTGCTGTGCACGCTACGAGGTCGAATGTGGCCGATGATGTGACCGCTGTCGCGATGAAGCTGTGTGCTTCTTCGGCAGCGTCGACGAGTTCGCGGAACCGGCGAGCGCGTCCGGCTCCGCGTATAGGACTATTTTTATTTGAACCCGGCCACCGTGTGCGGCACGTAAAGCTCTTCGAGTTTTGCGATCTCGTCGCTGCTGAGTTCGAGCGACAGCGCGGCGACTGCATCGTCCAGGTGATGTAGTTTGGTTGCACCGACAATCGGCGCTGTGATGGGTTTCTTCTGCAGCACCCATGCGAGCGCAACCTGTGCACGCGGCACACCGCGCGCGGCTGCGATTTCGCCGACCCGCTCGACCACCTTGCGATCGGCCTCTTCGGTGTGCGCGTACAGCGTGCGGCCGTATTCGTCAGTTTCCGAACGCGCGCTGCTCGTGTTCCATTCGCGCGTCAGGCGACCACGGGCAAGCGGACTCCACGGAATGACACCGATGCCTTCGCTTTCGCACAGCGGCAGCATCTCGCGCTCTTCCTCGCGATACAGCAGATTCACGTAATTCTGCATCGTGACGAAGCGGGTCCAGCCGTGCTGCTCCGCGACATGCAGCGCCTTCGAGAATTGCCATGCGTACATCGACGACGCGCCGATATAGCGCGCCTTGCCGGCTTTCACGACGTCATGGAGCGCTTCCATGGTTTCTTCAATCGGCGTGTGATAGTCCCAGCGATGAATCTGATAAAGATCGACGTAGTCGGTACCGAGCCGGTGCAGACTGGCGTCGATTTCCGCCATGATTGCCTTGCGCGACAGGCCGGCGCCGTTCGGTCCTGGACGCATCCGGTTGAAGACCTTGGTGGCGAGTACGATCTCGTCGCGACGCGCGAGATCCTTCAGTGCACGTCCGACGATTTCCTCGCTCGAGCCGAGCGAGTAGACGTTGGCGGTATCGAAGAAGTTGATGCCGTGATCGAGCGCCTGCTTGATGAACGGACGTGCCTGCGCTTCGTCGAGTGACCACGCGTGCGCGCCGCGATCGGGGGCGCCGTAGCTCATGCAGCCGAGACACAGACGCGAGACGTCGATGCCGGTGCGGCCGAGTTTGACATAGTCCATCGTGCTGCTCCTGTGGGAAAGTTCGGGGACGAACCAGGAAGGCGTTCGATTATAAGAAGCGGCGCGTCGCGATTAACGAGTCGATCCGCATAAATTACTGAATCAGATTTGATAATGACGTGGACTGCGTAAAAAATGCGTGATGGCAAAAGAAATGCGGCCACGTATACTTGGTTCCGCTTTACGTCACCCCTCGCAGGAGGCGCCGGACCCTATCCGGCATCCTGCCGCATCTGCAATACAGGCAAGTTATTCCTCCCAACGCTGCATAGAACAAAGGAAGGACCTCCTATGTTGATCCGTACTTTTAGTGCCATCCCGGCCTTGATGCTGGCGGCGTGTGCTGTTTCGCCGCTAGCGGCGAATGCCGACGACAGCAACAGCTTCGCACAAAACGACTCTGGCTCGCAGGCACGCCATGTGAAGGTGATGATCATCTCCATGTTTGCGCCGGAGGGCCAGGTCTGGCTCGACCATCTCGGACCGTGGCAGGAAATCACAGTGGCCGGGTTGTCGCCGGACTATCCGACCGTGCATTGCAACAAGCAGGACATCTGCGTGATGACGACCGGCATGGGTCACGCGAATGCTGCCGCTTCGACGATGGCGCTGACGTTCTCGCCGAAATTCGATCTGCGACATACGTACTTCATGGTGGCGGGCATTGCTGGTATCGATCCGTTGCGCGGCACGGTCGGTTCCGCGGCGTGGGCCAAATATCTGGTCGACTTCGGCATCCAGTGGGAAATCGACGGACGTGAAATTCCGCCGGGCTGGACCACCGGCTACCTGGGTATCAACACGACAGGCCCCACGCAAAAACCGCCGCTCGACTATAAGACCGAAGTATTCCAGCTCAATACGCAGCTTGCGGATGCTGCATTCGCGCTGTCGCGCAACGTGACGCTCGAAGACAACGCTCAGGCACAGGCCGCACGCGCCAAATTCAGCTATGCGCCGGCGAACCAGCCACCGAGCGTCATTCAGTGCGACACGCTGGCGGGTGATACATGGTGGTCGGGTACGGATCTCGGCCAACGTGCACGCGACTGGACCAACATCCTGACCGACGGCAAGGGCGTGTATTGCACGACGCAACAGGAAGACAACTCCACCTATGAAGCGTTGACCCGTGCGGCCACGGTGAAGCGTGTCGATCTGAGCCGCGTAGCGGTGCTGCGTTCAGGGTCCGATTTCGACCGGCCGTATGCGGGCCAGACGAGTGCGGACAATCTGTTGAACTACGCGGCGCAGGGTGGTTTCTCGATTGCAGTCGACAACCTGTATAACGCGGGCAATCCGCTGGTGCAGGACATTGCGACGCATTGGGGCGAGTGGCGCGACGGCGTGCCGCATCGGTAAGGCACACTGCCCGTGTGGTGATTCAATGCGCGCGGTAGGGCGTCCACACGGGCGTATCGGTTGACCAGTCGTCGAGTTCGGATGGGTTCATGATGAGCTCCTTCGAGTGATGTGTGTCCGGTGTTGGTGTGTGCGCCGGACACGCGCGATGTTTCAGATCGACGTCGCACGTAACGCGCGCGCTGCGTTACTCGCCGCGCGCGACACGGGTGGCGTTGTCGGCGTTGCGTTCCTGCGCAGCGATACGCTCCGCTTGCGTGCTGGCGATCAGGCTTTTGTTCGGATACACGTTGCGGCTAAGTGCTGGCAGCGAGCCGTCGCGATAGGCCTGCGCGAGTTCCGCGCGAACTTCTTCGCGGGTTTTCGGTGCCCGGGTGGCGTTGCTGTTGGCCCACGTGTAATCGTTGTAGGTGCCTGCCCGGCCGATGCCACCGTCGGCGAATGCTGCTGTGCTTGCGGCGAGAGAGAGCAGGAGACCTGCGATTAGGTGGTGTTTCATGGTTCACTCCTGTGATTCGTTTGCAACGCTCGTTAGTCGGCGTTGCGACAGGGTGAAATGTAGGCCTTCGTGCTCCGGCGATAAATCGCGGTTTTGTGAAATGAATTGTTGGGGAAATGGAACAATCTTTTTTTTGCCCTGGCAGGCGGCTGTCGTTTGTCCTTTGTCCTTGCAGGCGGTTTTTCGTTAGCGCCCCTCTTTTGCCTATGCAGGCGGCTGCGATTTGGCGCCTCGCGGCTGGATTGTTTGCCTGTGCAGGCGGCTTTGTTTTAGCGCCTCGCGGCGCAGGCGTTGCCCCTGTGCGGGGCGGCACCTTCTTTCTTTGCCGCGGCAAAGAAAGAAGGCAAAGAAAGCCGCTCGAGACGTTACCGTGTCCTTTCCATGTGCGGCCTTCGTGGCCCGCACCTAAGTGTCGCCCTCGCACTGAAACGGTAGTGGTTCGAGACGAGACCATCCCTCGCACCACAAACCTTAGTGACCAGGCCGTCATTCATCCCGCTCGCACTACGTGCTCGCGGTTGAGTGACCACATCGGAAATCCTTCCTTGGAAGCGCGACGACAAAGCCGTAGGCGAACGTTGGAAACAGCTTAAACACCAAGCCTGAACGGGAAGTTGGTGACGAGATTAAAGGCGCAATTTGAGGGGCAAGGAGTCAGTCTGAAGGACAAAGAAGAGGCTGAAATCGAAGAGCTGAAGGCACGCCGAACGAGGACGGTTATGTCCATCGGCGGCGAAGCGCGCCGGAACGGATGAGCGCCTTGTCACTACAGCAGAAAGTGCGAGGGATGATCTCGTCTCGGACCACTACCGTGTCAGTGCGATGGCGACACTTAGGTGCGGGCCACGAAGACTGCACATGGAAAGGACACGGTAACGTCTCGAGCGGCTTTCTTTGCCTTCTTTCTTTGCCGCGGCAAAGAAAGAAGGTGCCGCCCCGCACAGGGGCAACGCCTGCGCCGCGAGGCGCTAAAACAAAGCCGCCTGCACAGGCAAACAATCCAGCCGAGAGGCGCTAAAGCTAGGCCGCCGGCCAAAGCAAACGACAGCCGCCTGCACAGGCAAGCAAACAAAACCCTATGCGACCCATTCAGTCATAACAGGAGTATCCAGCGCAGAAGCCGCCTCCCGCTGCTCAGGCGTGCGCATCGTACAAGTCTTGTCAAGACTTGCCCGCCCACTCAACAACGGACACCGATCGAACACCTCGGCAATCCAGTCGACAAACACCCGCACCTTCGACGACAGATGCCGGCTATGCGGATACACCGCCGAAATCGGCATCGGCAGCGGCTTCAGATGCGGCAGCACCTCCACCAGTTGCCCCGACTGCAAATGCGGCAGCACCATGAAGCGCGCCGGCTGGATCAAACCGAATCCCTCCAGCCCACAGGTGACATAAGCATCCGCATCGTTGACCGACACGATGCCCTGCATCTTCGCCTCGACTTCCTTGCCGTCCACCAGAAAAGCCCAGTCGATCACACGTCCCGTACGACTCGAAAAGTAATTCACAGCCTTATGCTGCTCGAGATCTTCGAATGTCTGCGGTGTGCCAAACTTTGCGAGGTAATCGGGCGACGCACACGACACGCCTTCGAATAACCCGATACGTCGCGCCACCAGCGACGAATCCTGCAGCGCGCCCACGCGCACCACGCAATCCACACCCTCTTGGAGCAAATCCACCGGCCGGTCTGTCAAACCGAGCTGCAGATCAATATCCGGGTAGCGAGTGTGGAATTCGCACAGAGAAGGAATCACGATCAACCGGCCGATCGAGCCCGGCATATCGATACGCAGCTTGCCGTGTGGCTTCTTGTTGCCGCTCTGGAAGCTTGCTTCGGTTTCCTCGACATCCGCGAGAATCCGCACGCAACGCTCGTAGTAGGCGGCGCCATCGGGCGTCAACGAGAGGCGCCGGGTGGTCCGGTGCATCAGGCGTACGCCAAGAAACGCTTCGAGATTCTGAATGATGGTCGTGACCGACGCGCGCGGCATGTCGAGCGTTTCCGCTGCGCGCGTGAAACTGTTGGTGTCGACGACCCGGGTGAACACTTGCATGGCCTGAAGCCGGTCCATTGCAGACCTCCGAAAGGGCAGGTGCATCTGGAGAGAAGCCGCCCAGCCGATAAGCGAGGCGATTGTTCAGGTGCACCGAATTGTGTTGCCGGATTATAGGCATTTATTTGCGAGTCTGCTGAACCCACAATTCGCACCATCGCCTTTCTGTGCGCATTGCGCTGCTCGACATGGATGCATTCAAATCGCCGTACTCCTTCACTCCCTCGGCCCCGGGCCTCGTGGAGGACGGCGCCTCGCTGGAACTCACCGATGTACAGATCGAGGGCTACGCACAGCCGATCACGCTGCGTCTGTACCGGCCTGCCGCCAAGTCGGGGCTGCCGGTGCTGCTGTACTTCCACGGCGGCGGTTTCGTGCGCGGCTCGATCGATGCCGCCGACAGCGCCGCACGCTATTTAGCAGAGCGCTTACCGGCTCTCGTAGTGTCGGTCGGCTATTCGCTCGCGCCGCGCTTTCCGTTTCCCGCCGCACCCGAAGACGCGCACCTCGCGGCGCTCTGGGCGCAGACCAACGCGCGCACGTTCGGCGGCAATACGCGGCGTTTGGGCGTGGCGGGCCATGACGCCGGTGGGCAACTGGCCAACTGTCTCGCGTTCATCGGGCGCGATCGCGGCGACGTGCGCATCGATGCGCAGGCGCTGTTCGGTCCAATGCTCGATCCAAGCCTCACGCGGCTCGGCGACGAGCGTCGACTGAGTTCGGACATCACCGCGAGCGAGTGCGCTGCCTGCTACCGCGCGTATTTGCCGCAGGCGTCGCAGCGCATGCATCCGTATGCTGCGCCCCTCGAATCGGCGCGGCTTGCAGGTCTGCCGGCCACGCTGGTCATCACCGCACAAAACGATGTGCTGCACGTCGAGGCCGAGAAGTACGCGAGCAGCCTGATCGACGCGGGCGTGCTGACCCAGGTGGTCCGCTACCCGAGCGTGTCGCATGCCGCCGTTGCCGAACATCCGGCCGCCCTCGAGGAAGCCGTGCGCTTTTTTCAGTGCCGCTTCGCGATGCGCGACACCCGCGATGTCCGCGACAGTCGCGAGGCCCGCGAGGTCCGGGACGCGCGCGCAGCCAAACAAACAACCTGATTGATCACAGAAACCACCTTGGAGCCAACATGTCCATTCTTCCGCTCTCCCGCCCCCGCCTGGCAATCGCCACGGTCGCAGTCCTCGTCGTAGCCGGGCTCGGTACGCTGGGCGCGATCCGCGTCGATGCACGCGCGCCGGCGCAGTCTGCGTCGGCGATCGTTCCCGAAGTCGATGTGGCGACGGTCGTCCAGAAGACGATCACCGACTGGCAAAGCTATTCGGGCCGCCTCGAAGCCATCGAGAAGGTCGATGTGCGCCCGCTCGTGTCGGGCACGATCGTCTCGGTGAATTTCAAGGACGGCGCGCTCGTGAAAAAGGGCGACACGCTGTTCGTCATCGATCCGCGTCCGTATCAGGCTGAAGTCGATCGCGCGGCGGCGCAGCTCGCTGCCACGCAGGCACGCAGCGGTTATGCGCAGAGCGACTGGGAACGCGCGCAGCGCCTGCTCAGCGACAACGCAATCGCGAAACGCGACTACGACGAGAAGCAGAACGCGTCGCGCGAAGCCAATGCAAACCAGAAGGCCGCTGAAGCTGCGCTCGAAACCGCGCGCATCAACCTCGGCTACACGAAGATCGTCGCGCCGGTGTCGGGTCGCGTATCGCGTGCGGAAATCACGCTCGGCAACGTCGTGTCGGCGGGCGCCAGCGCCGCGCCGCTCACCACACTCGTTTCCGTCTCGCCGATCTACGCATCGTTCGATGCCGACGAACAAACCTATCTGCAGTACATCAGCCGCGTGAAGGACGGCAAGGTGCCGGTCGAACTCGGCCTCGCCGACGAAACCGGTTACTCGCGCAGCGGCACGATCGAATCGGTGGACAACCGGCTCGATACGTCGTCAGGCACGATCCGCGTGCGCGCGCGTTTCGATAACGCGGACGGTGTACTCGTGCCAGGGCTGTACGCACGCGTGAAGGTCAGCGGCAGCGTGCCGCATCCGGCGGTGATGATCGACGATGCTGCGGTCAATACCGATCAGGACAAGAAGTTCGTGTTCGTCGTCGACAAGGATGATCACGTCGCGTACCGCGAAGTGACACTCGGTGCGCAACAGGAAGGCCTGCGTGTCATCAAGAGCGGTCTCGCGGCCGGTGACCGCATCGTCGTGAACGGTACGCAGCGTGTGCGGCCGGGCGATCAGGTGCGCGCACACATGGTGCCGATGAACGCCGACGTCGATCCGAATGCGGCACCGGTTGCGCAGACGAAAACACCTGCAGCGAAGCCGGCACCGGCCCAGGCAGACGCCCAAGCGCCGGCACAGACGCAAGCGAAGGCGGAGAAGAATTCGTGAACCGCGGACGCGATCTGTCGTCCAGGCTGAACCGCGCGAGCCATGAGCTCGCACCGTTCGACACGCGCAAGCGCTCCAACATCAAGAGCCTCCAATGAACATATCTAAATTCTTTATCGACCGGCCAATCTTCGCGGGTGTGCTGTCGGTCCTGATCCTGCTGGGAGGCGTGATTTCGCTGTTCCAGCTGCCGATCTCCGAATATCCGGAAGTGGTGCCGCCTTCGGTCGTGGTTCATGCGCAGTATCCCGGTGCGAATCCGAAGGTGATCGCGGAAGCGGTTGCGTCGCCACTCGAAGAGCAGATCAACGGCGTCGAGAACATGCTGTACATGCAGTCGCAGGCCAATAGCGACGGCAACCTGACGCTTACCGTCACGTTCAAGCTCGGCACCAACCCGGACCTCGCCACGCAGCTCGTGCAGAACCGCGTGAACCAGGCGTTGCCGCGTCTGCCCGATGACGTACAGCGGCTCGGCGTGACGACGATCAAGAGTTCGCCGACGCTGACGATGGTGGTCCACCTGATCTCGCCGAACAACCAGTACGACATGACGTACCTGCGCAACTATGCGCTGCTGAACGTCAAGGACCGGCTCGAACGGATCAAGGGCGTCGGCCAGGTGCAGCTGTGGGGCGCCGGCGACTACTCGATGCGCATCTGGCTCGATCCGCAGAAGGTCGCACAGCGCGACCTGACCGCTACCGATGTCGTCAATGCAATTCGCGAGCAGAACATCCAGGTCGCGGCCGGGACGATCGGCGCGTCGCCGTCGGTGCCGGGCACGCCGTTGCAGTTGTCGGTGAACGCTCGCGGCCGTCTGCGCACGGAAGGCGAATTCGGCGACATCGTCGTGAAGACCGCGCCCGATGGCGCCGTCACGTATCTGCGCGACCTCGGGCGGATCGAGCTTGCCGCATCGGAATACGGTCTGCGTTCGTTGCTCGACAACAAGCCGGCCGTCGCACTCGCGATCAACCAGTCGCCGGGCGCGAACTCGCTGCAGATTTCCGACGAAGTTCGGGCAACCATGAAGGAATTGCAGCAGGACTTCCCGGCTGGCGTCGACTACAAGATCGTCTATGACCCGACGCAGTTCGTGCGCTCGAGTATCGAGGCGGTCGTGCATACGCTGCTCGAAGCCATCGCGCTGGTCGTGATCGTGGTGATCGTGTTCCTGCAAACGTGGCGCGCGTCGATCATTCCATTGATCGCTGTGCCGGTGTCGATCATCGGGACGTTCTCGCTGCTGCTGGCGTTCGGTTTCTCGATCAACGCGTTGTCGCTGTTCGGGATGGTGCTCGCGATCGGGATCGTCGTCGACGATGCGATCGTGGTGGTGGAGAACGTCGAGCGGAACATCGAAAGCGGGCTCAGTGCACGCGATGCGACCTATAAGGCGATGCAGGAAGTGAGCGGGCCGATTATCGCCATCGCGCTCACGTTGGTTGCCGTGTTCGTGCCGCTCGCATTCATGACGGGCCTGACCGGTCAGTTCTACAAGCAGTTTGCGATGACCATCGCGATCTCGACGGTGATCTCGGCGTTCAACTCGCTGACGCTGTCGCCGGCGCTTGCATCGTTGCTGCTGCGCGACCACGGCGCGAAGCCGGACGTGCTGACGCGCGTGATGGATCGTGTACTCGGCCGTTTCTTCGCCGGCTTCAACAAGGTGTTCCGGCGTGGTTCGACCGCGTATAGCCGCGGTGTGAACGGTGCGCTCAAGCGCAAGGGCGCGATGCTAGTCGTGTATGCGGTGCTGCTCGGCGCGACCGCGCTGATCACGCACATCGTGCCTGGCGGCTTCGTGCCGGCGCAGGACAAGGAATACCTGATCGCTTTCGCGCAGCTGCCGAACGGTGCATCGCTCGATCGCACGGAGAAGGTAATCCGCGACATGAGCGCGATTGCGCTGAAGCAGCCGGGTGTCGAAAGTGCGGTGGCGTTCCCGGGTCTGTCAGTGAACGGTTTCACCAACAGTTCCAGCGCGGGCATTGTGTTCGTGACGCTCAAGCCGTTCAAGGAACGCGGTAGCAAGACGTTGTCGGCCGGTGCGATTGCCGGTGCGCTGAACCAGCAGTACGGCACGATCAAGGATTCGTTCGTGGCGGTGTTTCCGCCGCCGCCGGTGCTCGGCCTCGGTACGCTTGGTGGTTTCAAGCTGCAGCTGGAAGACCACGGTGCGGTTGGTTATGCGGAGTTGAACAACGCAAGTCAGGCGTTCATCAAGAAGGCCGCGACGACGCCTGAACTCGGGCCGACCTTCTCCAGCTATCAGATCAACGTGCCCCAGCTGAACGTCGATCTGGACCGTGTGAAAGCGAAGCAGCTCGGCGTGCCGGTCACCGATGTGTTCAACACGATGCAGATCTATCTCGGCTCGCTGTATGTGAACGACTTCAACCGCTTCGGTCGCGTATACCAGGTGCGGGTGCAGGCCGACGCGCCGTTCCGGCAGCGCGCGGACGACATCCTGCAACTGAAGACGCGTAACGCCGCCGGCGATATGGTGCCGCTGTCGTCGCTCGTCACCGTAACGCCGACGTACGGCCCGGAAATGGTGGTGCGCTACAACGGCTACACCGCTGCGGACATCAACAGCGGTCCGGCGCCGGGCTACTCGACGAACCAGGCGCAGGCTGCGGCCGAACGCATCGCGGCGGAAACCTTGCCGCGCGGCGTGAAGCTCGAATGGACCGACCTGACGTACCAGCAGATGCTGGCGGGCAATGCCGGCATGTGGGTGTTCCCGATCAGCGTGCTGCTCGTGTTCCTCGTGCTCGCTGCGTTGTATGAAAGCCTGTCGTTGCCGCTTGCGGTGATCCTGATCGTGCCGATGAGCCTGTTGTCCGCGCTGACCGGCGTGTGGCTCACGCAGGGCGACAACAACATCTTCACGCAGATCGGCTTGATGGTGCTGGTGGGGCTGGCGTCGAAAAACGCGATCCTGATCGTCGAGTTCGCGCGCGAGCTCGAACACGATGGCCATTCACCGCTGTCGGCGGCCATCGAGGCGAGCCGCATGCGTCTGCGCCCGATCCTGATGACGTCGATCGCTTTCATCATGGGCGTGGTACCGCTCGTACTGTCGACCGGCGCGGGTTCGGAAATGCGCCATGCAATGGGTATCGCGGTGTTCTTCGGCATGCTCGGCGTGACGCTGTTCGGCCTGATGCTGACACCGGTGTTCTATGTGGTACTGCGTACGCTCGCGGGCGGCAAGATTCATGTGGCGCAGAAGGATTCGCCGCATCAAGCGTTGCCGGCGACGCACGCCTGAGGAGAAACCAATAATGAAAAGGCTTGAATCTTTGCCCGGCTGGAGCCGGGCGGCCGCGAGCGGCTTGCTGTTGATGCTGCTCGCCGCCTGCTCTGTAGAGCCGACGTATAAGCGGCCCGATGCGCCGACACCGGCCTCCTTCAAGGAAGCGCCTGCGATCAGTGCGCAGGATGCGGGCACGTGGAAGCCCGCGCAACCGGCCGATGCCGAGCATCGCGGCGAATGGTGGACCGTGTTCGGCGATTCGACGCTGAACGATCTGGAGCAGCAGGCTGCGACGGCGAATCAGGATCTGAAGGCGGCGGCCGCACGCGTGCAGCAGGCGCGTGCGCTGACCCAGGCGGCTCGCTCCGCGTGGTTCCCGTCGCTCGATGCGGGCTTTGGGCCGACGCGCGAAACGGCGTCGGCGGCATCGCAGTTCCTGCCGCAGAACAATGGTTCGACGACCACGACGTTGTGGCGCGCGCAGGGTACCGTTTCGTACGAAGCGGATCTGTTCGGGCGGGTTGGATCGAATGTCAACGCGGCACGTGCCGACGCACAGCAGAGCGAAGCGCTGTTCCGCTCGGTGCAGCTCGCGCTGCAGGCCGATGTCGCGCAGAACTACTTCCAGTTGCGCCAGTTCGACACCGATCAGGGGCTGTACCGCCAGACCGTCAAATTGCGTGAGGACTCGCTGAAGCTGACCGAGCGCCGTTTCAAGGAAGGCGATATCAGCGAACTCGACGTCGCGCAGGCTCGCAACGAACTCGCATCGGCACGCGCCGATGCGGTGGGCGTAGCGCGTCAACGTGCAGCGTCGGAGCACAGTCTTGCCATCCTGCTCGGCAAGGCGCCCGCCGATTTCTCGTTCCCGGAAACGCCGCTCGCGCCGGTCGTTGCGCGTGTGCCGGCAGGTTTGCCGTCCGCGCTGCTCGAACGTCGTCCGGATATTTCGGCGGCTGAGCGTGCGATGGCTGCGGCCAATGCGCGCGTCGGTCTGGCGAAGTCGGCGTTCTTCCCGAAGCTCGATATTACCGGTGCGCTTGGTTATGAGTCGGCGACGTTGGGCAGCCTGTTCATGTGGTCGAGCCGGACCTTCCTGCTTGGGCCTTTGGCCGGTACTGCGTTGACGCTGCCGATCTTCGACGGCGGTCGCCGCCGCGCCGGTCTCAGCCAGGCTCGCGCGAAGTACGACGAAGATGTGGCGCAGTATCGTCAGCAGGTGCTCGTCGCGTTCCGCGAAGTCGAGGACAACCTCGCCGATCTGCGTCTGCTTGACGATCAGATCAGTGCGCAAAACGACGCAGTGGTCGCGTCGCAGCGCGCGGCGCATCTGTCGCAGACGCAGTATGAGGAAGGGCAGGTGAGCTATCTCAACGTGATCGACAGCGAGCGTTCGGTGCTGGTGTCGCAGTTGCAGGCGAGCCGTCTGACTGGTACTCAAGCGGTGTCGACGGTCAACCTGATCCGTGCGCTCGGCGGTGGTTGGGATGGAATGCCCGCTACGGCTGCGGCCGATGTAGCGAACAGCGATGCGCAACAGCAGATTGCGAAGCGTTAAGTTAATTCGGCGCGTCAAGCGCTAACGGTGGCTCCCACGCAGGTTCCTTCCAGGTTCCTTGTGTTAGCTGGCGATCTGGGTGTACCCGGCGGTGCTCCCAGGTCACCAGCTTTTTTTATTTCGCAGCGAAGGCAGCGACGCGACTGCCCAGTTTCGCCCATCCATATCGCATTTCGCGATTTCCATTCGAAAATCCGTTCGTAGACCGCGCTCAGGAGCGGCCCTATCATCGTCTGCACCTCATCTGGAGAGAGGCGATGACCTGCCCGCATTTCCGCTGTCCGCGCTGATCCGCTAGTTCGTCTACGCATCGCGCATCAAGCGTCCCAAGCCGCCCACGGCACGCCCGACACCGGCGGCGCCGATCTCCGCTGTCAGGCCGGAAGCGGTACACCCCGACCAACCTCGTCGATTGAGTTCACCATGAAATTTTTCCTGTCCAGCGTGCGGCGCTTCTTCCGCGTGGCGGGGCGCTCGCCCATGCTCGCTCTGGGTAGCGCATTCGTGTTTGCGGCGTCCGCGTCTGCTGCCGTGGCCGGCGATCTGTCCACGTTGAAGATCGGCACCGCGACGAGCCCGCAGATCGAAGCACTGAAAATCGCGGCGCGCGAAGCAAAAGATCAGGGTCTCGATGTGAAGATCATCGAATTCACCGACTGGAATACGCCAAACGCGGCGCTGGCGAACAAGGACATCGACGTCAACTATTTCCAGCACATTCCGTTTCTCGAGAACGCGAAGAAGCAGGGCGGTTATAACTTTGTTGCGATTGCACCGGGCACGATCATGAAGATCGGCTTGTACTCGAAGAAGGTGAAGCGCTTCGACGAGTTGAAAGACGGTGCGACCGTGGCGATTGCGAACGACCCGGTGAACGGTGGTCGCGGCCTGCTGTTGCTGCAACGTGCGGGGCTGATCAAGCTGAAACCGGGCATCGACTACCGCGCGACCACGCTCGATATCGTTGATAACCCGAAACATCTGAAGATCGTGCAACTCGAAGCGTCGCAACTCGCCCGCTCGCTCGACGACGTCGATCTCGCGCAAGGCTATCCGAGCTTCATCAAGCTCGCCGGCACGACCGATCCGAACAGTGCGCTGCTCTTCGACGGCACCGAGAACAAGATCTTCGCGATCCAGTGGGTGGTGCGGCCCGACAGCGTGAACGATCCGCGCATCCGCAAGTTCATCTCGATCTATCAGCATTCGCCGGCGGTGCGCACCGCGCTCGACAAGGCGTTCGGCAATCTCTACGCCGTCGCGTGGTAACGGCAACGCAACGCAGCGAGCACGACGGAGCCACGCAATGACGAAGAAGAAAATCCTGCTGAACGCGTTCAATATGAATGCGGTCGGCCACATCAATCACGGTTTGTGGACACATCCGCGCGACCGCTCGGCGCACTACACCGATCTCGACTACTGGACCGACCTCGCGCGCACACTCGAGCGCGGCAAGTTCGACGGAATTTTTCTGGCGGATATTGTCGGGGTGTACGACATCTATCAAGGCGGCCCGGATACGCCGTTGCGCGAATCGGTACAGATTCCGATCAACGACCCCACGCTGATCGTGCCCGCGATGGCCGCGGTAACGAAGCATCTCGGCTTCGGCGTGACGGCGAATCTCACGTATGAACCGCCGTATCTGTTCGCCCGGCGTATGTCGACACTCGATCATCTGACCAAGGGCCGCGTCGGCTGGAACATCGTGACCGGCTATCTGGACAGCGCCGCACGCGGCATGGGGCTCACGCAGCAGATCGCGCACGACGACCGGTACGACCGCGCCGACGATTACATGAACGTCGTGTACAAGCTGTGGGAACAGAGCTGGGAAGACGACGCCGTGGTACGCGACCGCGCGGCGCGCGTGTTCTCGCATCCGGACAAGGTGCATCGCGTGAAGCACGATGGCCCGTACTATTCGATCGATGCGATCCACCTGAGCGAGCCGTCGTTGCAGCGTACGCCGGTGTTGTATCAGGCGGGATCGTCGCAACGCGGTGTCGATTTTGCTGCAAGACATGCGGAGTGCGTGTTCGTTGGCGGGCAGAACAAGCAACTGACGCGTTCGATCGTCGATGACATTCGCGCTCGTGCCGTGCGTTTCGGTCGTGCCCCTGACGACATCAAGATCTTTGCCGGCATCACGGTCGTGGTCGGTGAAACCGAACGCGCCGCGCAGGAAAAATTCGAGGAATATCGCCGCTATGCGAGTGCCGAAGGCGGTATTGCGCACTTCTCCAGTTCGACCGGCATCGACTTCTCGCAGTACGAACTCGACGAACCGATTTCGTATGTGAAGACCGAGTCGATGCAATCGGCGGTCGAGGCGATTTCGAAGAAAAGTACCACCGGTGTGTGGACCAAGCGCAAGGTGCTCGAACAGATGACATTAGGCGGTCGTGCGAAGCCGGTGGTCGGCTCGCCGCAGCAGATCGCCGACGAACTGGTGTCGTGGATTGAAGAGGCGGGTGTCGACGGATTCAATTTGACGCGTACCGTGATGCCCGAATCGTTCGTCGATTTCGTTGATCTCGTCGTGCCTGAGCTGCAGAACCGCGGGGTTTACAAGGAAGACTACGCCGCCGCGCCGACGCTGCGCGAGAAGCTCTTCGGCGCGGGTCGGGCGCGGTTGCCCGATGTGCACGTGGGTGCGCAGTATCGGCGGCGTGCGAATACATCGGTTGAAGCATGACGTCGCTTTTCGATTGGCCCGGTTTTATCGAGGATGCGCCTGCGCGAGCCGCGGACCATACGGCACGCGATGCCGCGCTACCTGCCGTGCAGTTCGATGGCATTGGCAAATCCTTTGCCGGACCGCGCGGCGCGAACGCGATTGCCCTGGCGAACGTCGAGCTTTCGGTGGCACGCGGTGAAGTGTTTGGCATCATCGGTCGTAGCGGGGCGGGTAAGTCGACGCTGCTGCGTCTCGTCAACGGACTCGAAAAGCCGACGTCCGGCACCGTGCGCGTGAACGGTGTGAGCGTCGGAGGCCTCGACGAGCGCGGGCTGGTCGGCCTGCGGCGCCGCACCGGCATGGTGTTCCAGCATTTCAACCTGCTGTCCGCGAAAACCGTGCACGGCAACATTGCGCTACCGCTCAAGATAGCCGGCGTGCCGAAAGCCGCCATCGACGAAAAAGTCGATGCACTGCTCGAGCTAGTCGGGCTTTCCGCGAAACGCGACGCGTGGCCGGCCAGCCTCTCCGGTGGGCAGAAACAGCGGGTCGGCATCGCACGCGCACTGGTACACGATCCCGACATCCTGCTGTGCGACGAAGCGACATCCGCACTCGATCCGGAAACGACGCAGGCGATTCTCACGCTGCTGCGCGATATCAACCGGCGTCTCGGTCTGACGATCGTACTGATCACGCACGAAATGGAAGTGATCCGCGAGGTGTGCGATACGGTCGCGGTACTCGAACGCGGCGAAGTCGTCGAGGTGGGTCCCGTGTGGCGTGTGTTCGGCGATCCGCAGCACGACGCGACGCGTGCGTTGCTGCGCACACTGGTTCACGATCTGCCGGCCGAGCTTGCGGCGCGCGTGAAATCTCTGGACGAAGCAGCGCCCGACGCGGCCCAGGTGCTGCTCGACGTGCGCTTCACCGGCGCCGATTCGCGTGAGCCCGATCTGGGCGGCCTCGTCAGTGCGCTTGGCGCGGGCGGCGGCGGTCGCGTGAGCTTCGTACATGGCGGTATCGACCGGATTCAAGGGCATGCGCAAGGACGATTGATTGTCGCAGCGCAATTAAGTAGCGCTCATGCCGACGTTACACACGAAGGATTGCAAACCCAGGTCGCCTCCCTGGTCGCGCAGGCAAAACGTTACGCGAACCGTGTGGAGGTGCTCGGCTATGTCTGATCTCTGGCTATCCGAGCTGGTCGGTGCGATTCGCGACACCATCGTGATGGTGGGCGTATCGGCGGTGATCGCGGCGTTGATCGGTATTCCGCTGGCACTCATCCTGGTGACGACGACGCGCGGCGGCATCTTCGAACGTCGCGCGGTGAATACGACACTCGGCGCGCTGGTCAATGCGTTTCGCTCGACGCCGTTCATCATCCTGCTGGTCGCGCTGCTGCCGCTCACACGGTTGCTGGTTGGAACGACGATCGGCGTCTGGGCCGCGATCGTGCCGCTCAGCATCGCCGCGATTCCGTTTTTTGCGCGCGTGGCGGAAGTGAGTCTGCGCGAGGTCGATCGCGGTTTGATCGAAGCCGCGCAGGCGATGGGTGCGCAGCGTCGCCACATCGTCTGGCACGTGTTGCTGCCCGAAGCGCTGCCGGGTATTCTCGGTGGCTTCACGATCACGGTCGTGGCGATGATCGGCTCGTCGGCCATGGCGGGCGCGGTCGGCGCGGGCGGGCTTGGTGATCTCGCGATCCGCTACGGTTATCAGCGCTTCGATACGACCGTGATGGTCACGGTGATCGTGCTGCTCATCGTCATCGTGACGGCGGTGCAGTTCGTCGGCGACCGCTTTGTCCGGCGTCTCGCGCGGCGCGCGTGAGCGTCGCGGTCTTTCAGGGAACACCGATATGACGCAGAAGACATTCATTCTGTTGCGATTTCACGTGGCGGGATTTTTGAATCGACGTGCGTTGATTGCCCGCGTTGTGTGCGCGGAGGAGGTCGCTTGAACGATCTACGCAAACCTGTCCCCGTCACAACTCAAAGCACACGTGACCTCGACAACCTGCTCGATGCATTGCGCGCGACCGCTGCGCAGCGCGACCGCGACGGCGGGCATGCCGCCGAAGAAAAACAATGGATCGCCGATGCCGGGCTGCTGACGCTCGCTGTGCCGCGCGAATTCGGCGGTGCGGGCGCGCGCTGGACCGACATCTACCGGACAATCCGCGCGATCGCGACAGTCGACAGTGCGCTCGCGCATCTGCTCGGATTCCAGTGTCTACAGGTGGTCAGTGTCGATGTATGGGGTAACGACGCGCAGCGCGCACGCTATCTGCGCGGCACCGTTGACGCACGGTGGTGGTGGGGCAATGCCGTCAATCCGCTCGACACGCGGCTCATCGCGACCGCGACGGCGGATGGCGGGTATCGCATCGATGGCACGAAGGGTTTCTGCTCGGGCACGCGCGGCTCGCAGATGATGACCGTATCCGCACACGATCCCGCAACTGGCAAACCGGTGTTCGGCGTCGTGCCGACCACGCGCGCGGGTATCACGGTGCACGACGACTGGAATCCGATCGGTCAGCGCCAGACCGATAGCGGCAGCGTGTCGTTCGAGCACGTAACGCTCGCAGCCGACGAGGTGTTGCATCGCTCCGAAGCCCCGCCGACACCGCGTGCAACACTGCGCACACTCGTGTCGCAACTGGTGCTGACCAACCTGTTCGTCGGCATTGCGCAAGGCGCACTCGAAGAAGCGCGCCGTTATGTCACGCAGCACGGCCGCCCGTGGATCACGTCAGGCGTAGCGACTGCCACCGACGATCCCTACGTCATCCAGCGCTTCGGCGAAATGCGTCTGCAGGCGGTGAGTGCGGAAGCGCTTGCCACGCGCGCCGCCGAGGCACTCGACGACGCATGGCAAAAGGGCACTGCTCTAACCGCCGACGAACGCGCCCACGTCGCACTAGCCACATCGGAAGCAAAGATCGTCGCGCATCGCGCCGCGCTCGACGTCAGCGAAAACCTCTTCGACGCATGCGGCGCCCGCGCGACCGGCGCACCGCTCGCGCTCGACCGCTTCTGGCGCAACGCACGCGTGCACACGCTGCACGACCCGCTCGACTACCGCGTGCGCGACGTCGGTCGCTACGCGCTGAACGGGACATTGCCGGAAGTTTCTCTGTACACTTGAGGCCGTTCGCCGCCCCCGCCGACGAGGCCTAGCGGTGCTTCCCACCGCGAGGAAACCGGCTTGCAGTTCAAACTCCCGACCACCGCCACCGCGCCGTTCTGTCCATCTGAAGTACAGGGCACCGTCGCGGTTTCGCCGTCCGCGCCGTTCTGGAAGAAACTCCTGCAGTTTGCCGGCCCCGGCCTGCTGATATCGATCGGCTATATGGACCCGGGCAACTGGGCCACCGATATCGAAGCCGGTTCGCGCTACGGCTATAGCCTGCTGTTCGTCGTCGTGCTGTCGAGTCTCGCGGCGATGGTGCTGCAATGTCTGAGCATGCGGCTTGGTATCGTCACCGGCCAGGATCTCGCGCAACTATCGAGCAGCCGCTATTCGCCGATGGTCGCGCGCGGACAATGGCTGCTGGCCGAACTGTCGATCGTTGCCTGCGACCTGGCCGAAGTGCTGGGCGGTGCGCTTGCGTTTCATCTGCTGTTCAAGTGTTCGCTGACGGTTGGCGTGTTGCTCACCGCGTTCGATACGCTGATCGTGCTCGGCCTGAAGGGCAAGAACTTCCGCGATCTCGAAGCGATCATGCTGGGCCTCGTCGCGACGATCGGCCTCGGCTACGTAATCGAACTCGCGCTCGTGCAGCCGCACTGGCCGTCGGTGATGCAGGGGCTCGTGCCGTCGTGGTCGGCTGTCAGCGAGCGCGAGCCGCTGTATCTTGCGATCGGCATCCTCGGTGCGACCGTCATGCCGCACAACCTGTATCTGCATTCGTCGATCGTGCAAACGCGCGCGGTGAAGCGCGACGCGCGCAGCATCGCATCGGCGATCGGCCTGTCGCGCATCGACACGCTCGTCTCGCTGACGCTCGCACTGCTGATTAACGCCGCGATCCTGATTCTCGCGGCTGCCGCATTCAACGCGACGGGCCACAACCAGGTGACCGAAATCGAGGATGCCTACAAGCTGCTTGCGCCGATCGTCGGAACCGGTTTTGCCGCCGTGCTGTTCGCGATCACGCTGCTTGCGTCGGGACAGAGCTCGACCTTCACCGGGACGATTGCCGGCCAGGTGATCATGGAAGGCTTCCTCAAGATGAAGATTCCGTGCTGGCAGCGCCGCTTTATCACGCGCGCGCTGGCGTTGATTCCGGCTTTGATCGGCGTATCGATGCTCGGTAACGATGCGGTCGGCAAACTGCTGGTCGCAAGCCAGGTGGTGTTGAGCCTGCAATTGCCTTTCGCGCTCTATCCGCTGATCCGGATGACCGACGACCGCACGCTGATGGGCGCCTTCGCGAACCGGCTGCCCACCCGCGTGCTGGCGTGGTTCCTGTTCGTGGCGATCAGCGTGGCGAACCTGTGGCTCGCGGTGCAGACGTTCGGCTGGATCGGATGAAGGTTTTTGCTGCGCCCTAAAAAAACGAGCCGTGTCACGTGGCCACGTGACACGGCTTCATGAGGCTTTTTACCCGCCGCACTCCGAAAACGGCTTCTTGCGAGCCGCTTTATTTCACCCCCTATCAGGCCGCTTCTGCAATCGTCGGCACTTCCTGTTTCGCGGCGGCGGCCGCCTTTTTTGTTTTACCGGCGCGTGACGGTGGCTGACAAGCCCCGCACACGACGTTTTGCTGCAAATCATGCTTGTGCGCAACGAACTTGCCGCCGCAACGGCAGCACGGTGTCAGTTGCAGGATGTTCGCGTCGAAGAAACGCACGAGCGTCCAGGCACGGGTCAAATCCAGCACCGGCTCGGTTTCGCTATGCCGGCAGTGTTCGAGGTACAGCCTGTAGCCCTTGGTCAGCGCGTCGAGATGCGAGCAACGCGCCTCGTTCTTCAGGAACAGATACGTATTATAGAAAAGCGACGCGTGAATGTTAGCCAGCCACGTCATGTACCAGTCTGCGGAAAACGGCAGCATGCCCTTCGGAGGCGACACGCCTTTGACCTCGCGATACAGGCGGATCATCCGGTCGCGCGACAGCGTGAGCTCGCTTTCCAGCACCTGCATGCGCGCGCCGAGTTCGATCAGCGCGATGGCGCGAAAGACGTCTTGTGCGTCTTCGGTCAGGCTTCGCTTGAGCATCGCAGTCATGGTTGCGGTTCCTCGTCAGGCAAACTGCTCGGCCGGCTGGCCTGCTAGCAGGATAGCCGCGTGAGTCGGCGCTACTTCTGCATGTTTCGTGGTCTGCGTCAACGCCGACAACATGGCATGGTCGTTGAAGCGGAAAAAACATAAAAGCTGATCGGAGGCGGCCAGCTTGACGATCTGTGCGAGCGACAGTCCGGCAAGCAGATCGGCCAGCTCCGATGACAGTCCCAGCCGGAACATCCCGACAGGCTTGTCCTCGCGCAACATGCGCTGCGCGAGCATGATGTACGACAAATTGATTTCGCGGATTGACTCCAGCGTCTCGCTGCTACGGTCCATTTAGTTATGTTTCCGAAGCCCCGTATTACCCGTCGGCATTTCCTGCCGTTTATGCTCTTGTAACCCCCCGCCGACGACCTTGCCGCCTGGCGATCAGTCCTCCTCTTTGATACAAGGAGTGACTAGTTGATACAAGGTGTTACAACTCGTAACACCTTGGAGCGAATTGTATGAAGGGGAATTCAGGAAATCAATACCTTTTCAAAAAAATATCTGAAAAAGTGACGTTGAATTTCGGTAAGTTTTTCATCTGCGTGTAATGCAATTTTGGAAAGGGTCTTTTGGGCCTGTCGTGGTCGGGGTCAATCGATGGAGAGCGTTGATACACAAGCGTTTAACGGAATGGATTCTTGGCTTGGGGGAGTTCTACTAAATTAGCTGAAATGTCAAATCCGTTGGGTAATTGAAAAGAATGAATTCAAACAAAACGGTAAAAGATGCGAATTCGGCGGGGTGGGTTGCGGGCAAATAGGGACAAGTACGGATGCCGCAAGATGGTGCAGACGTTGTTACAAATACAGGAAAATTGTTCGTGTCCGGCTACCGGGCCGAATCTCACAGTGCGTCGTGAAAGATCACGCCCAGCGTATGCCGCCGCCCCGAACGCAAACGGCTCACGCCGTGCCGCAGATTGACGCGATACGGCCCGCGCGTGCCCTGCACCGGCCGGTGATGCACGGCGAAGATCGCCGCATCGCCCTGGCGCAAGGGGACGACCTCCACACGCGACTGCATCCGCGGGCGCTGCTCGGTCATCACGAATTCGCCGCCGCTGAAGTCAACGTCCGGTTCGGATAGCAGGATCGCCGCCTGTAATGGAAACACGTGCTCGCCGTACAGGTCTTGATGCAGACAGTTGTAGTCGTCCTTGCCGTATTGCAGGATCAACGGAGTCGGGCGCAACTGACCCGCGTCGTGACAGCGGCGCAGAAATGCCGCATGCGTGGTCGGGTAGCGGACCTCGATGCCCATCGTCTCGTTCCAGCGGTTTGCCACCGGTACGAAATGCGGATACAACGCTTCGCGCAAACCGCCGACGACATCCGGCAACGGATAGTCGAAGTAGCGATATTCGCCGCGTCCGAAACCGTGGCGCGCCATGACGACGCGGCTGCGATAGAGATCGTCGCGCGGGTACAGCGCGGCCAGTGCATTGCATTCGCGTGCGTCCAGCAGGCCGGGCAGCATCGCGCAGCCGTACTGGTCGAGTTCGCGCGCGATGCGTGGCCAGTCGGCGGTATCGACGCGATGCGAGATCGATGCGGTGGAGGCAATCGATGGTCGGTCGAGTGTGGCGTCGTCGCTGTGCGCGTTACTTACTTCGCTCGATTTCGATTCAATCAAGTCCCGAGGCTCGACGCCGGGCAACGTGTCCTGCAGCATGAAATGACTGGGCATGGCCTGTTCCTCTGAACATTCGCAATGAAGTCAGTGTACGGAGACAGGCGTTACGTGACGCGCCGAGTCTTGCTCTCTAATTCTCTAACTGGAAGGCACGCGCGGCGTGATGAAACACACCATCAGATCGGCGTCGTGATACTCGCTGCCCACGCGCAATGCGTCGATCTCACGGCCGTACGCGACAAAGCCAAACGATTCATACAGCCTGCGCGCGGCAACATTCGTGCTCGTCACACCCAGCTCCAGCTGGCGCACGCCGTCGATCCGCGCGGCGCGTGCGAGCAGCGCTTCGAGCAAAGCGCGGCCTACGCCCTGTCGGCTTGCCTCCGGTACGACATACATGCCGACCACCGATGCCCTGTGCCGTTTGCGCTCCCCCGGCGAACGCACCATGGCGATCGTGCCGACTAGCGGACCCTCTGCCGACAGCGACGCGCCGAGGATGAAATTACCCTCGGCAGCGGATCTGCCATCGAGCATCACTTCATGCTGCGCCGCGCCCTTCGCGAGCGCTTCGGCGTGACTCTGGCCGAATGCTTCGGGATGCTCGGCGAGGCCGCGCAGCCGCAACTGGAAATAGGCGTCGAGATCGGCGGGGCCGAGTTGTCCGATCGGGATATTGCGGGTCACGGCGGATGTCCTTATGGTCTGCGTGCTGAAGGTAGTCGGTGAACTGCGCCGCAGGTGAGGGTAACGCAACGTTTCGCGTCGTTGTCGATGCGGGATGTTGCTGCGGGTCGTTACTATCGTTTGACAATACTATCGCGCATCAATACTATTTCACATGATCTCGAACTTCAAATGTCCCGATACCGAAACCATGTTTTCAGGCACGCGCGTGGCGCGATTCGTGAACATCGAGACTGTCGCGATGCGCAAGCTTGCCATGCTTCACCGTGCGGCGAATCTCAACGACCTGCGCATCCCGCCGAACAACCGGTTCGAAGCGCTCAAGGGCGACCGGAAGGGGCAGTACAGCATTCGCATCAACGACCAGTGGCGCGTGTGTTTTTTCTTCGAGAATGGCAACGCGCTTGACGTCGAGATCGTCGACTACCACTAACTGGAGAATCATCATGACACGCGCAGTCGTGTACCCGACCCCGGGCGAAATCCTGCAAGAAGAGTTTCTCCGCCCGATGGGCATCACCGCCTATCGTCTGTCAAAAGACATTGGTGTTCAGCAGCGCCGCATCGGCGAAATCATCGCCGGTAACCGGGCGATTACCGTCGATACGGGGCTGCGCCTGTCCCGCTACTTTGGCACAAGCGACGAATTCTGGACCGGCCTGCAGCTTGACCACGATACGGCGATGGCCAAGGAGGAACTCGCCGACGAACTCGAGAAGATTCAAAGGGCGGTGCCTCTCGCCGCCTAGCCGCCTGGCCCGAATCGCTGGACGGGAGGTTCGGGTTTTTTGAGGGGGCAGGAAAGGGATATCCGGGAAAACACAGATGGAAATGATCGTAACGAAGCTTGTTATGATCCTCTCAATCGATGTAGCATATGTGGGAACAACCCACCATCAGCCATCAGCGGTTGATGCGCGCTGCACGAAACACACGGATGTCTCATGTTTGAAGCTCCCACGCTGTCCACGCTATCCCAGCCGGTCGTCGCATTGCACCGCGGCGCCGCCGTTCAGCCGCTGCGCAATCCGGGCATGCCGTTCGACGCCGGCTGGCTCGATGGCCTGCGTGTCAATCAGTCGGCGGTCGAGCGGCGCACTGCCACGCTCGCCACGCGGCGCACGGTCAAGAAAGACGCCCAGGCGGCATGGCTGCTGAAGGCGATCACCTGTATCGATCTCACCACGCTGAGCGGCGACGACACCGAAGGGCGCGTCCGGCGCCTGTGCGCCAAGGCACGCCAACCGGTGCGGGCAGACCTGCTCGACGCACTCGGCATCGCGCCGCACGCCATCTCGACGGGGGCGGTGTGCGTCTACCATCGCTTCGTCGCCGCGGCAGTCGATGCGCTGCAAGGCAGCGGCATCCCCGTTGCCGCGGTGTCGACGGGTTTTCCGGCCGGGCTTATTCCCCATCCGCTGAAGCTGAAGGAAATCGAGGCGTCGGTGGCCGACGGCGCGGCCGAAATCGACATCGTCATCACGCGCGAACACGTGCTCACCGGCAACTGGCAGGCGCTCTACGACGAAGTGCGCGAATTCCGCGCCGCGTGCGGCCCCGCGCATCTGAAGGCGATTCTGGCCACCGGCGACATCCGCACGCTGTCGAACGTTGCGCGTGCATCGATGGTATGCATGATGGCCGGCGCCGATTTCATCAAGACGTCGACCGGCAAGGAAGGCGTCAACGCGACGCTCGACGTTGCGCTCGTGATGGTGCGGATGATCCGCGAATATCACGCGCGTACCGGCGTGCTGATCGGTTTCAAGCCGGCGGGCGGTGTCTCCAGCGCGAAGTCCGTGCTTTCGTACCAGATCCTGATGAAGGAAGAACTCGGCCGTGCGTGGCTCGAGCCGGAACTGTTCCGGATCGGCGCATCGAGCCTGCTTGCCGACATCGAACGCCAGCTCGAGCACTACGCGAGCGGCCGTTATTCCGCCTTCAATCGTCACCCCGTTGCCTGAACAGACCGATCTCATGAGCGTAGCCGAGTATTTTTCTTCGATGGAGTACGGTCCCGCCCCGAGGACGATCAACCCGTACGCGCGTGGCTCGCGCAGCACGAGTCGACCTTCGGGCATTTCATCGATGGTGCGTGGCGTGCGCCGGCTGCCGGCCAGCGTTTCGAAACGCATGCGCCTGCGAGCGGTGAACTGCTTGCACACGTTGCGCAAGGCGATGCCGCCGACGTAAATGCGGCGGTGCTCGCCGCGCGTAAAGCGCAGCCGGCATGGCGCGCGCTCGGTGGTGCAGGGCGTGCCCGGCATCTGTATGCGCTTGCGCGCATGGTGCAGCGGCACAGCCGGCTCTTCGCCGTGCTCGAAGCACTCGACAACGGCAAGCCGATCCGCGAGACGCGCGACATCGATGTGCCGCTCGTCGCGCGGCATTTCCTGTATCACGCGGGCTGGGCGCAGTTGCAGGACAGCGAATTCGCAGGCTGGGCACCGCTCGGCGTGATCGGTCAGATCGTGCCGTGGAATTTCCCGCTGCTCATGCTCGCATGGAAGATTGCACCGGCGCTCGCCACCGGCAACTGCGTCGTACTGAAGCCCGCTGAATACACGCCGCTCACTGCGTTGTTGTTCGCTGAACTTGCGCAACGTGCGGGGTTGCCTGCCGGCGTGCTGAATGTCGTAAGCGGTGACGGCAGCACAGGCGCCGCGCTCGTCGAGCATCCGCAGGTCGACAAGATTGCGTTCACCGGGTCGACGGAAGTGGGGCGGTTGATCCGTTCGCGCACCGCGGGCTCGGGCAAGTCGCTT
This sequence comes from Paraburkholderia megapolitana, assembly GCF_007556815.1. Classification (NCBI taxonomy): domain Bacteria; kingdom Pseudomonadati; phylum Pseudomonadota; class Betaproteobacteria; order Burkholderiales; family Burkholderiaceae; genus Paraburkholderia; species Paraburkholderia megapolitana. The sequence goes on along the minus strand of NZ_CP041743.1, from coordinate 397,666 downwards.
ACGCTTGAACTCGGCGGTAAGTCGCCGTTCATCGTGTTCGACGATGCGGATCTCGACGGTGCCGTCGAGGGCGTGGTCGACGCGATCTGGTTCAACCAGGGGCAGGTGTGCTGCGCGGGTTCGCGGCTGCTCGTGCAGGAAGGTGTCGAGGCGCGCTTCATCGACAAGCTCAAGCGCCGCATGCAGACGCTGCGCGTCGGCCCGTCGCTCGACAAGAGCATCGATATCGGCGCGATCGTCGATCCGGTGCAACTCGAACGCATTCGCGGTCTCGTCGAAACCGGTCGTCGCGAAGGTTGCGCGGTGTGGCAGGCGTCGGAGACCGGTCTGCCGTCGGGAGGCTGCTTTTATCCGCCGACGCTCGTCACCGGTGTCGCACCTGCATCGACGTTGGCTCAGGAAGAAATCTTCGGCCCGGTGCTGGTGGCGATGAGCTTTCGTACACCCGACGAAGCCGTCGCGCTCGCGAACAACACGCGCTACGGTCTCGCAGCCAGCGTGTGGAGCGAGACTATCGGCCGCGCGCTGGACATCGCACCGCAACTGGCTGCGGGCGTCGTGTGGGTCAACGCGACCAATCTGTTCGATGCGGCGGTCGGCTTCGGTGGTTATCGCGAGTCGGGCTATGGACGCGAAGGCGGCCGTGAAGGTCTCTACGAATATCTGCAGCCGCTCGCATGGCTCGATCTTGCGATGCGTCGTCCGGCGCCGCAAGCGGCCGCGCACGAGGAAACGGAATCGGACTTCGCCACCGATACCGCACTGCTGCAGACCGTCGATCGCACCGCGAAGCTGTTTATCGGCGGCAAGCAGGTACGGCCCGACAGCGGTTACGTGCTGCCGGTGTATGCGCACGACGGCACACTGGCCGGCGAAGTCGGCAGTGGCAACCGCAAGGACATCCGCAATGCCGTGGCCGCCGCGCGCAGCGCGCAGAAGTGGTCGCAGACCACCGCACATAACCGCGCGCAGGTGCTGTACTTCCTCGCCGAAAATCTCACCGTGCGCGCTGCGGAATTCGCGCGGCAGTTGATGGCGCGTACCGGCACCGGCGAAGCAGTCGCACGGGCGGAAGTCGATGCCTCGGTGGCGCGCCTCTTCACCTACGCGGCATGGGCCGACAAGTTCGATGGCGCGGTGCATACGCCGCCGCTACGCGGCGTCGCGCTGGCGATGCACGAACCGCTCGGCGTGATCGGCATCGCGTGTCCCGATGAAGCGCCGCTGCTGTCGTTTATCTCGCTGGTGGCGCCGGCGCTTGCACTCGGCAACCGCGTGGTCGTGCTGCCGAGCACGACGTGCCCGCTCGCAGCAACCGACTTTTACCAGGTCGTCGAAACCTCGGACGTGCCCGACGGCGCACTGAACATCGTGACCGGCGAACGCGACGCGCTGCTCGGTGCGCTTGCGAAGCACGACGACGTCGACGCGCTGTGGTGCTTCGGCAGTGAAGCGCACTCGGCGTTAGTCGAACGCGAGTCGATCGGCAACCTGAAGCGCACCTTCGTCGATTACGGCCGCCAGTTCGACTGGTTCGACCGGTCGAGCGAAGGGCCCGTGTGGCTGCGTGAAGCTATACAAGTGAAAAATATCTGGATACCGTACGGCGACTGAGCGTCCGCGATATCCGCAGGCGCGCAGGCACTCAACGTGCGAACCCGCGCAACCGACACGAAGGAGACGATGTGCTGAAGAATCTGGACCCGCTGTTGAACGCCGACATCCTGCATGCGCTGCGCGCAATGGGACACGGCGACGAACTGGTGATCTGCGACGCGAATTTCCCCGGCGACTCCGTCGCCCGCGCAACCGTGCTTGGCAAGGTGCTGCGCCTCGACGGCGTCGATTCGGCGCGCGCGGTTCGCGCGGTGCTGTCGGTGATGCCGCTCGATACGTTCGTCGAACATCCGGCGCTGCGTATGGAAGTGGTCGGCGAGCCGAACACGATTCCGGCTGTGCAACGTGAAGTGCAGGCTGAAATCGACGCAGCCGAAGGTCGCAGCGTGCCGCTTGCCTCGATCGAACGGTTTGCGTTTTACGAGCGTGCCCGCAAGGCTTACTGCGTGATCGCAACCGGCGAACAGCGCGGCTACGGCTGCTTCGTTTTCAGCAAGGGCGTATTGCTCGCGCCGGACGCGCCACGCGACCCCGCAAGGAACGACGCATGAACACGCAGCCCGAACGCGGCGGCCGGGTTGTCATCCTCGGCATCTACGTAACCGATCTGACGTTTCGCGCCGCGCGCATGCCGCTGATCGGCGAAACGATTGCCGGTACCGCGTTCGCGATGGGGCCAGGCGGTAAGGGCTCGAATCAGGCGGTTGCGGCCGCGCGAGCAGGCGCCGATGTGGTGTTCTGCACGCGCATCGGCAATGATGCGTTCGGCGAGATTGCACGCGCGACATGGGCGACCGAAGGCATCACCGCGCGCGCCACGACAGTCGACAATCTATCGACTGGTGCCGCACACATCTTCGTCGACGAGACGACCGGCATGAACGCGATCATCGTCGCGGCCGGTGCGGCCGGCACGATGAGCGCCACCGACGTCGATGCAATCGAAGCCGATATCGCCGCTGCGCGTGTGTTCGTCACGCAGCTCGAGCAGCCGCTGCCGGCTGCGCGGCGCGGTCTCGAAGTCGCGCGGCGACATGGTGTGATCACCGTGTTCAATCCGGCGCCGGCTATGCCGCTGCCCGACGATCTCTATCCGCTGTGCGACTACATCACGCCAAACGAAACGGAAGCCGAAGCGCTGACGGGTGTGCCGATCGAATCGATCGACGACGCGCGCCGTGCCGCTGAGCTGCTGCTCGAGAAGGGCGTCGGCACAGCCATCATTACGCTCGGCGAAGCGGGCGCGTTGCTGCATTCGGCGCAGCAGTCGGTGCTGGTGCCGGCGTTCCGCTGCGGCAAGGTGGTCGAAACCGCGGGCGCGGGCGACGGCTTTACCGGCGGGTTCGCAGCGGCGCTTGCGCGCGGCGCCGACCCCGTTGAAGCGATGCGCTTCGGCTGTGCGCTAGCGGGCATCTCCGTTACGCGGCCGGGCACCGCGCCGTCGATGCCGAGTTTGAGCGAAGTGAATCAGGTGTTGAGCGACGCAGCGCGCGCCGGGAGTCGATAGGACTTTCGTGCAGGCCGTTGTCGATGTCGCGATACAGGTTACAGGCAGTCCCGCAGTCAGAAGGAGCTGGTCGTCATCATGAAGTCCTTGCCTGCCGCCGGAAAGCTGTTCGCCGACCGGCAACTGAATTTTCTGCTCATCGTCAACGTACTGGTCGTGGTGATTGCGACGGTACTGTCGCATGGCTTGTTCGTCGGAATCGACAACCTGCAGTCGATGGGTAGTCAGCTACCCGAACTCGGCCTGCTTGCGCTCGGCATCATGCTATCGATGATTTCCGGCAACGGCGGCATCGATCTGTCGGGCGTCGGACTTGCCAATCTGTCGGGGATGGTCGCCGCGCTGATCGTGCCGCACTTCGTAAGCGGCGACGATTCGCCGGTGCTCTATACGTCGCTGTTTTGCGTGATCGTGGTTGCGATGGGGCTGCTCGGTGGGCTGCTGAACGGCGTCGTGATCGCTCGGTTGCAACTCACACCGATTCTCTGCACGCTCGGCACGCAGTTGCTGTTCACCGGCTTTGCCGTGGTGCTCAGCAATGGTGCTTCGGTGCACGTCGACTACGTCGATCCTCTGTCGGACATCGGCAACGGCACCGTGTTTCAGGTACCGATTTCGTTTGTCATCTTCATCGCGGCAATCGTCGTGCTGGGCTGGCTGCTCAGGCGCAGCCCATTCGGCCTGCGCCTGTATCTGATGGGCACGAACCCGAAGGCCGCGTTTTACGCGGGAATTCCGCGTACGCGCATGCTCGTGCTTACCTATGCGATGTGCGGCGTACTCGCATCGCTGGCGGGTTTGATCAGCACGTCGCATACGTCGAGCGCGAAGTGGGACTACGGCAATTCGTATCTGCTGATCGCGATCCTGATCGCCGTAATGGGCGGCGTGAATCCCGCCGGCGGCTACGGACGCATTATCTGTGTGTTCTTTGCAGCAACCGTGCTGCAATTTCTATCGAGCCTGTTCAATCTACTCGGCGTGTCGCAGTTCTTCGGCGACTGCACATGGGGTTTCCTGTTGCTGCTGTCGCTTGCGTTTGCGGGTGGCGAACGGGTGCGTGCGATCTTCGGCTTCGTGCGCGCCGACCGCGTGCAGACGAAGCCTTAGACGAGCGCAATCGAACGCAATCGAACGCAACTGAGCAGGCGCGATGATGGAGTAAAGATGAGTAGCGATCGTGTGACGAAGCTCATTTTGAGGGTTCTCGGCGAGGTGGAGGCATTGTTGCCTGACCAGCTTTCGAGTGCGCATCAGCATGGGGCGTCGGCTTCTCTTGGCTTGGTCGATGGTGGAAAAATCATCCGGGGTTATCTGGACCACCGGGAAATGGGACTGGCGCTCGAGCATCTGACCTACATGGTCCTCGAGGTGCCTCTTCCCCTGTCACCCCGATGCCATAGCGATATCAACGAGGCTGCCTCAAGGTTGAGGCTGCCGGGGCTTTAAGGACCACAAAAAAGGAGACATGGCATGAAACTGACTCGACTGGCTGCCGCCGTGGCAGCGGGGACTCTCGCAGCAGGCGTGATCGTCGCGGCGCAGGCGGCAACCAACGAGACGATCGTCACGGTCGTCAAGGTGACGGGCATCAGCTGGTTCAACCGGATGGATGACGGCGTGAAGGAATTCGCGAAGGACACGCCGGGCGTGACCGCTTACCAGACCGGACCGGGACGCGCAGATGCAGCGCAACAGTTGAAGATCATCGAAGATCTGATCGCGAAGAAAGTCAACGCGATCGCGGTGGTGCCATACGATCCGCCCACCCTTGAACCTGCGCTGAAGAAAGCGATGGATCGCGGCATCAAGGTCGTCACGCACGAGGCCGACAACGAGAAGAACACGATGGTCGACATCGAGGCGTTCGACAACACGGCGTACGGCGCCGGTCTCAACGAACGGCTCGCATCGTGCATGCACGACGAAGGCAAGTGGGCGGTGCTGGTCGGCTCGCTGGGCAGCCGCTCGCAGGTGCAGTGGGCCGACGGCGGCATCGACAACGCGAAGGCGAAGTATCCGAAGATGAATCTCGTCGAACCGAAACTCGAAACCAATAACGATGGCGAGCGCGCCTACGAAGTCGCGAAAGAAGTGCTGCGCAAGCATCCGGACCTGAAGGGCTTCCAGGGGTCGTCGTCGCTCGACATCATCGGTATCGGTCGAGCGGTCGAAGAAGCGGGCCTGCAGGGCAAGATCTGCGTGTACGGCACGGGCCTGCCGACCGAAGCGGGCAAGTTCCTCGAAAGCGGCGCGGTGAACGGCATCGCGTTCTGGGATCCGAAGCTTGCCGGCCTCGCGATGAACAAGATCGCGAAGCTGTTGCTCGATGGCAAGACCGTCGAGAACGGCGCCGATCTCGGCATTCCGGGCTACAACAAGGTGACTGTGGCGAAGGGACCGGGCAAGGGCATCATCGTGCGCGGTCAGGGTTGGGTGAACGTCGACAAGTCGAACTACAAGCAGTATCCGTTCTGATCGCACGCTTCGATCAGACTAACGGCGCGCCGGTAGCCATACCGGTGCGTTATCTTCGCGGTGCGTCATGACGAATCAAGCGGTCACATCCACGCCGTTCCTGCAGGTGGTCGGCGTACATAAACGGTTCACAGGCGTGCATGCGCTGCGCGGCGTGAGCCTGTCGTTCGAGCGCGGGCAGATCTATCACCTGCTCGGCGAGAACGGCTGCGGCAAGAGCACGCTGATCAAGATCATCTCCGGTGCGCAGCCGCCCGACGAAGGCGAACTGATCGTCGAAGGTGTGCGGCACGCGCGATTGAGCGCGCTCGAAGCGCTGGCCGCCGGCATCGAAACAGTCTATCAGGACCTGTCGTTGCTGCCGAACATGAGCGTCGCCGAAAACGTCGGGCTGACCTCGGAACTTGCAGAACACGGCGGACGTCTTGCGCGAACGTTCGATCGTCGTGCACTGGCTCGCACGGCGGCGCGTGCGCTGCAGTCGGTCGGCCTGCCTGGCGATGCTGCGTTTCTCGGCACACTGGTCGAACAGCTGCCGCTCGCGACGCGCCAACTGGTGGCGATCGCGCGTGCGATTGCGAGCGAGGCGCGCTTCGTCATCATGGACGAACCGACAACCTCGCTCACGCAAAAGGAAGTCGACAACCTGATCGCCGTGCTCGCGAATCTGCGTGCGCAGGGCGTCACGGTGCTGTTCGTCAGCCACAAGCTCGACGAGTGTTATGCGATTGGCGGCGAGGTCATCGTGCTGCGCGACGGCCAGAAGATGGCGCAGGGACCGATTGCAAACTATACGAAGGCGCAGATCAGCGAACTGATGACAGGGCGCCATCTGTCGACCGAACGTTACCGCGAAGGCGGCCTTGGTCAGGACATCGTGCTCGACGTGCGCGGCCTGTCGCGCGCGGGGCAATTCAGCGACGTGACGTTCGCGCTGCACCGCGGCGAGATTGTCGGCGTGACGGGGTTGCTCGATTCGGGCCGCAACGAACTGGCGCGCGCGCTTGCCGGCGTGGCGCCGGCGCAGAGCGGGACGGTCGTGCTCGAAGGCCGGCCGATCAGATTGCGCACACCTTCGGATGCGCGCCAGCAGCGAATCGGTTACGTGCCGGAAGACCGCCTGAACGAAGGGTTGTTTCTCGATAAATCGATTCGCGACAACGTGATCACCGCGCTGATCACGAACCTGCGCGACCGCTTCGGCCAGGTCGACAGCAAGCGCGCGCAGGCACTTGCCGAGCAGACGGTGAACGATCTGCAGATCGCGACGCCGGGCGTCGACAAGCCGGTGCAATCACTGTCCGGCGGCAACCAGCAGCGCGTGCTGATCGGCCGCTGGCTCGCAATCGATCCGCACGTGCTGATCCTGCATGGACCGACGGTCGGTGTCGACGTGGGTTCGAAGGACATCATCTACCGGATCATGCAGCAACTATCGAAGCGCGGCATCGGCATCATTCTGATCAGCGACGATCTGCCTGAGCTGCTGCAAAACTGCGACCGCATTCTGTTGATGAAGAAAGGACGTGTGGCCAATGAGTACCGTGCGGACGAGCTGGACGAGGCGGGGCTGTACCGTGCGTTGCTGTCGGACGCAGCATAATCGAGGGTGTTATCCAGTATGAATTCGCGTACCGACCCGACCATGAACCCGCCGCCCGTCATCGACGTTGCGCCGCGAGTCAAACCGCCGAGCCTCGGCACGAGGCTGACGCGCAATCCCGAATGGCTCACGATGGCGTTGATCGTGGCGATCTGTGTGATTGTCGGGGCGATCAATCCGCGCTTCTTCCAGCTCGCGACGCTGTTCGATCTGCTGCACTCGGCGACGACGATGTCGTTGTTTGCGCTGGGGACGCTCGTGGTGCTCGCATCGGGCGGTATCGATGTGTCGTTCACGGCGATCGGCGCGTTGACGATGTATTCGATCACCAAGGCTGTGTTCGCGTGGTGGCCGGACGCACCGTTTGCATTGATCCTGCTGCTGGGTGCGCTGGGCGGTGTCGTGCTCGGTGTGATCAACGGGTTGCTGGTGCACCGGTTGAAGGCGCCTTCGCTGATCGTGACGATCGGCACACAGTATCTGTACCGCGGCATCCTGCTGACTTTTGTCGGGACGACGTTCTTCATGAACATCCCGTACAGCATGGACCGGTTCGGCCGCGTGCCGCTGTTTTTCTATCACACCGCCGATGGGTTGCGCGCAGTGCTGCCGGTTTCGGTGGTGGCGCTGTTTCTCGCGGCGGGGGTGACGTGGTGGCTTTTGAACCGCACGATGATGGGGCGTGGTGTGTACGCGATGGGCGGCAGTCTCGCGATTGCGGAACGGCTTGGCTACAACCTGCGGGCGATTCATCTTTTTGTGTTTGGTTATACGGGGATGCTGGCGGGTATCGCGGGCATTTTGCATGTGTCGAATAATCGCCTCGCGAATCCGTTCGATCTGGTGGGTTCGGAACTCGATGTGATTGCGGCTGTGATACTGGGTGGGGCACGGATTACGGGGGGCACCGGGACGGTTGCGGGACCTTGCTGGGGGTGGTGCTGGTGACGCTGATCAACGGCGTATTGATACTGGTTGGGGTGCCGAGTACCTGGCAGAAGGTGATTGTCGGGGCGTTCATCCTGATTGCCGGGACTATGTTTGCTTTTCAGCGGAGGTGATTTTTTGCTTCAGATTTCGCTGTGCATTTTCGTTTTGTTTTTGCTGTCCTCTCTTTTTCTCTCAGTGGTTGATTTCTCTCTCGCTGGTTGACGGTCCCTCGGCTGTCATCCGGCGATTTTTTTGTTTTTGCCTGTGCAGGCGGCTCGTTATTAGCGCCTCGCGGCGCAGGCGTTGCCCCTGTGCGGGGCGGCACCTTCTTTCTTTGCCGCGGCAAAGAAAGAAGGCAAAGAAAGCCGCTCGAAACGTTACCGGGTCCTTTCCATGTGCCGCCTTCGTGGCCCGCACCTAAGTGTCGTCCTCGCACTGAAACGGCGGTGGTCCGAGACGAGATCATCCCTCGCACCTTCTGCGGTAGTGACAAGGCAATCATTCATCCCGCTCGCACTGCGTGCTCGCGGTTGGGTGATCACGGGGGAGGGGACGGGACGGCAGGTGTTAGCCCTCCCGCTTGCGGGTAATAAGCACAACGACCAGAGCGACAACCAGGCATGCGAGTCCGGCACTGCCATTCAGCAGGTCGCCCCAGCCGGGTCCTAGCGTCGCGGCCATCGCATTGAAAGGATGAAATAGCTCTATCAGGACTCCGATGGAAATAAGAATGAGCGGTAGCACAAGTTTGCGTGGCATGGTCTTCCTCCGTTCTGGCTGGCAACACATGACGGGACTGCTCGATTCGTATCGAGGCCCGTCAATTCTGCTACTGCACACACCGACGTGTCGACATCGCGGGCAAGAAGCCGAGATCGAATACGAGAGGCACCAAACAAAGACGAGGCAGGTTATGCCCATCGGCGGCGAAGCCCGCCGGAACGAATGAGCGCCTTGTCACTACAGCAGAAGGTGCGAGGGATGACCTCGTCTCGGACCACTATCGTGTCATTGCGAGGGCGACACTTAGGTGCGGGCCACGAAGACTACACATGGAAAGGACTAGGTAACGTTTCGAGCGGCTTTCTTTGCCTTCTTTCTTTGCCGCGGCAAAGAAAGAAGGTGCCGCCCCGCACAGGGGCAACGCCTGCGCCGCGAGGCGCTAACAAGAAGCCGCCTGCACAGGCAAACAAACCAGCCGCGAGGCGCTAACAAGAAGCCGCTGGCCCAGGCAAACAATCCAGCCGCGAGGCGCAAAAGAAAAGCCGACTGCACAGGCAGAAAAAAAATCACTTCCGTTTTCGAATCTCCTGCCCCTTCTCCGTAATGATCGAATCGAAATCGTCGATCTGCGAAAACCTCACCGCCTTCAACAAACCAAACTTGCTCGTATCCACCACGAGATGCCGCTCCACCGCGCTCGCCATCGCCGCCTGCTTCAACGCCACCTCATGAAAATTCCAGCACGTCACACCGCGCTCCACATCGACCCCGCCCGCAGAGATGAACGCCTTGTTGATCCCCATGCGTCGTAACGTCTCGAGACTCTCATCGCCCGCAAACGAATCCGACGACGGCACATACACCCCGCCCAGCAAGATCATTCGCACATTCGGCTTGCGCCGCAAAATCTCCGCCACGTTCAGCGAGTAACACACCACCGTCACGTGCCGCTCCGCAGGAATCAAGCGCGCCAGCGTCGCCAACGTCGTACCGCAATCGATAAACAACGTCTCGTTATCGCCAATCAGTTTCGCCGCATACGCCGACGCATCCGCCTTCGCCTGCGCGAAATGATCCTTCTCCTGCTCCAGCGAATAACCGGCCGTGTTCGGCACATCGGTCGCGCTGACGATATACCCGCCCAGATACGTGAAATGCCCAGGGCTCGCCGCAATATCGCGGCGCACAGTCATTTCCGATACCCCAAGCAAGGTGGCGGCATCGCGCAGACGCATCACGTTCTGTCTCGCCAGTGCGTCGGCCAGCGCCCGCAGGCGTTCGGATTTCAGCATGGTGGTCCCGGTGACAACGCGTCACTACGCGTCAGGTTGTGAAGGTGTGAGCGCGTTATGTTTCGCTCGATTTCATGAAAAGATTATAACAAGCAGATGCACGTGCGGGTCACGTGTTTTTAGGCGATTTTCACGGCTTTTCGACCCGGGGGCCGCATGGCACGGGCGTTCGCGGCATACGGTTTCGCTTGGAAAAGGTGGGTAATGCACATATGCTGACGTCAGCGCCCGGGAACTGCCGCAGCGCTTCCCGGTCTTCTGCTTAATTCATTACAGGAGCCCCCCTCATGACGCGTCCCGTCGATTCCGGCGTAATCTTCATTGCACGCCTTGCTCTCGCTGTGTTGTTCCTGTGGGGCGGCGTGACGAAACTGCTCGGATACGCGGGCTTTGTCAGCTACATGCAATCGAAGGGCGTGCCGGTCGTGCAGATCGCTGCGCCGATCGCCGTCGCGGTCGAAACGCTCGGTGGTCTGTTTCTCGTGCTCGGCTTCAAGATCCGTCCGCTCGGCTTCATCCTGGCCGTCTATACGATCGCGACCGCGGTCCTCGGGCACGACTTCTGGAATATCACCGACCCCGTCATGCAGCACGACATGCTGATCCATTTCCTGAAGAACGTAGGCATCGCCGGCGGCTTTCTGTTGCTCTGCACGACAGGGGCGGGACGTATCAGCATCGACGGTGCGCGCGCACCGCGTAGCGGTCTCGGCAGGTAATCAGATAACGCGGGCACGGTTCGCCGCGCGCGATGTTTGCAAATGCGGTTCTGCATTGGGAGTGACGTGATGATTCAAAGTTTTGAGCAGACGATCGGTGGCGAGGTGAAGGCATTCTGCGCGAGCCTCGGCGAAGGGCCGACGTCGCACAATCGTGTGATTATCAGCGAGGCCGATTCGGCGTTGACGCTCGTCGTGTTCGATGCATCCGGATTTTTCGGTGCGTTGAAGGCCGAGATCGAGCAACCGGCACAACTGATCGCAAATGCGATCAGCAAGGCAAAGAGCGAAGGGTTGATAGAGCGCGCACTGAGCTCGGGTGAAGTCCAGGAGGCTGCGCTGTAGTTTCATCTGTCATGGCACCCACGATGCATACGTATCGTGGGTGTTGGTTCTTGGTACGCAACTACGTCGCAGTGCGCGCATCCGTCTTCGTCGCGTGTCGTGCATGCGGCTCGGGATGCACCAGGCACCCGAGCACTGCGCCGATCAGCAGCAATCCCGCCGAGACTGCGGTCGCAGCCTGCACCCCAAACACAATATGCGCGACACCTGCCCCGCTTGCGAGTGCGCCGAAGGTCGCGACGCCAACCGCGCCGCCGGCCTGGCGCGCGGTATTAAGAATGGCGGACGCGGTGCCGGCACGCTGCGGTTCGACGCTCGCGAGCACAGCGGTGGTCATCGCGGGGACCGCGAGGCCCATACCCGAAGGGATCAACAGGAACGGCACCAGTAGCCCGACCAGCGACGTATCGGCATTCACGAAATGCAGCAGCCCATAGCCGAGCGCCGCGGTCAACGCACCGACAATCATCGGCACACGCACGCCATATCGCGCGACAACCCAGCCGCTCGCGACGTTCGAGATCAGAAACCCGCCGGTGAGCGGCAGGAACGCGAGACCGGCCTGCAACGGCGTGTCACCACGTACGCGTTGCAGATACAGGCTCAGTACGAACACGACGCCGTAGTAGGTCAGGTTCACGCAGATACCGAATAGCACCGAAGCGCTGAAGGTGCGGTTGCCGAACAGCGGTAGCGGCATCATCGGGGCGCGCACCCGGCGTTCGACTGCGATGAAGAGACTGCCGGCCACCAGCGCGAGCACGAAACCACCCGCCACGAGAGGATGCGTGAGGCCAAGCGGCCGCCATTCGATGACCGCAGCCGTGAACGCGGTCAGCGTGACGACTGCGAGGCACTGGCCGGGAAGGTCGAGACCGCGCGGTGACTGCGTCGCATTGCTGGACGCAGCGGTCGAACGCGCTGGACCTGGCACCCACGCAAAGGTCGCGATGAAGCCGGCCACGCAGAGCGGTAGATTGACAAGAAAGATGCTGCGCCAGCCGAATGCCGCGATTAGCAGCCCGCCGATCACCGGGCCCGCTGCAATGGATACTGCACCAGCGGCAGTCCACAAACCGACCGCACGGGCACGCAGTTTCGGATCGTGCCGACACGCCTGATTGAGCAGTGCTAGTGAGTTCGGCAGCATCGCCGCGGCGCCGATGCCTTGCAGCGCACGCGCGGCCACGAGCGTCGTGGCGTTCGTCGCGAGTCCACAGGCGAGCGACGCGAGCGCGAACAGCGCAATACCGGCCGCGAAGGTGCGACGCGCGCCGAGCCGGTCGCCGAGCACACCGGCTGACAGCATCAGTACCGCAAACGACAGCGTGTACGCGTCGACGATCCATTGCAGACCGGCGACGTTCGCCTGCAGATCCGTGCCGATCCGCGCAAGCGCAATGTTGACGATAGTCACGTCGAGCTGCGTGACAACGAAGGCCACGCTGACCGTCGCAAGGATGCGCGCGAGCGCAGGCGTGAACGGGACGTGAGGAGAGGCGGGGGTGGAGGTCGTGTTCATGAGAGACATGGTATAGCCATGTCACAGCCGATGTTTCGGCGTCATCTGAACTATCGATGCAGGTTTGCGTGCGTCTATCGCGCCGCGGCGGCGTGGCACGCCGCCGCGGCGTAAAGCTTCAAAGGCATACCATCGGCGCCATCTAGCTCCTGCCGCCGATCGTATCGATCGGCAGGAACGCGCCTTGCTGCACTTTATAGATCGTCACCGGTGCATCTTTCAGATCGCCCTTCGAATCGTAGGCGATGTCGCTTGACGTCACGCCCTTCAAATCGGTCTTCTGCAAAAACGGTGTGTAGATCTTCGGATCGGTGGAGTTCGCGTTTTTCATCGCGGTGAGCAGCGCGATCGTGCCGTCGTATGAATACGGCGCGTAGGTGACGGGGTTCTCGTGGAAGCGCGCTTCATAGCGCGTTTCGAAGCCCTTGAAGCCCGGCATCCGCTGGTTCGGCAAACCGCCCATGTAGACGATCGCACCTTCCGCCGCGCTGCCGCCCACCTTCAGGAACGTCGGTGACTTCGACATCTCGCCGGTGATGAATGCCGACCCGATGCCGAGCTGGCGCATCTTGCGGATCATCGGCGACGATTGTGCGTCGCCGCCGCCGTAGAAGATCGCATCGGGGTTCATGCCCTTGAGGTTGGTCAGGATCGCGGCGAAATCGAGTGCCTTGTCGTTGGTGAAGTCGCGCTTGATCACGGTGCCGCCCGCGGCCTGCACGGCGTTCGCGAATTCGTCGGCGATGCCCTGGCCGTAGGCGGTGCGGTCGTCGATGATCGCTATGCGCCGGTATTTCAGCGTCTTCACGACATACGTACCCATGATGCTGCCCGCCTGCGAATCGCTCGTGAGCAGACGGTACGTTGTCTTGTAGCCGCGTGCCGTGTATTGCGGCGAGGTCGCCATCGAAATCTGCGGCAGGCCCGCGTGGTCGTACAGATCCGAAGCCGGAATGCTGGTACCCGAATTGAAGTGGCCGATGATGCCGCGCACGTTCTCGTCGATCAGTCGTTGCGCAACCGTCGTACCGGTGCGCGGATCGGCCTGGTCGTCTTCGGCTTCGAGCACGAACTTGACCGGCTTGCCACCGATAGTCGGATTCGTCGCGTTGAAATCGTCGACTGCGAGTTGCGCGCCTTTTTGCATGTCGATGCCGTAGTTCGACTGCGGGCCGGTGAGCGGCGCAGCGAAGCCGATCTTGACGATATCCCCCGACGCTGCACGAGCAATGCCGCCTCCAAGCGCTGCCACCGTCGCAAGCGATGCGACCGCGAAATGCCGTACCTTGAGCTTCACTGTGATCTCCCCCGTTATGGATGCGCGACGGCGCGCACGATGTGCGGCGCCGTCGGCGTTACGTCGACAGCCGTGGTAGTGCGGGTAGTGCAACTGCTGAAACCAGGGCAACTGCGAAAGCGGCGCTGTTTTACAGCGACGGAAGGGCTGGGCGCGCTTCGATCGCGTGGCGGATCAGCGCTTCGACAGCCTTGCGTTCGTCGCCGACGAGCGGCAGACGCGGCGGACGCACAGGCTCGGTGCCAAGACCGACGATCGTTTCCGCGAGCTTGATGTTCTGCACGAGCTTTGCGGAGACATCGAGTGCGAGCAGCGGCGCGAACCAGCGGTAGATCGCGCGCGCTTCTTCGAGGCGGCCCGCTTTCAGCAGCTTGTAGATCGCCACAGTCTCGTGCGGAAACGCGCAGACGAGACCGGCCACCCAGCCATGTGCGCCCATCAGCAGGGCTTCCATTGCGAGGTTGTCGACGCCGCACAGAATCGCGAAACGGTCGCCGACTGCGTTGATCAGGTCGGTCACGCGGCGCACGTCGCCGCACGATTCCTTGATCGCGACGATTTTCTTTTCATCGGCGATCTCGGCGAACATCTCGGGCGTCATGTCGACGCCGTACGCGAGCGGGTTGTTGTAGATCATCAGCGGCAGCGCGCTCGCGCTTGCCACCGAGCGGAAGTGATGCAGCGTCTCGCGCCGGTCCGACAGATAGCGCAGGCCCGGCAAGACCATGTAGCCGCTCGCGCCGTGCTTTGCACCGGCTTCGGCCTGGCGGCAGCCATCGAGTGTGCTGTTTTCGGCAATCGTCAGCAGCACCGGCACGCGACCATGCGATGCTTCCACCGCGATATCGAGCACCTCAAGCTTCTCGTCGAGAGAAAGCGTCGATGCCTCTCCCAACGAACCGCACACGATGATGCCGTCGACCCCCGCCTCGATCTGCGCGTCGATGTTCTTCCCGGTCCACGCACGGTCTATGCTGAAATCCGCGTTGAACTTGGTGGTGACCGCAGGCCATACGCCTTCCCAGATATGCGCCACGACTGCTCTCCTGAATGTTTCGGGTGGTATTGAGTGAGTCGCAGTTTAAGCATGGAAAAACAATGCGTCTTGCGCGATTCGCGCGTACCGCATGACGATTTCGGCACAACCGGCGCGTTGCTGGCGCACGTCGCCGCGGTTACAGCAGACCCGATTCTCGCTTTGTGCCGAAATCGTCACAATCGACGCGCAACGGCGCCAAGACTCGCAGCCGTCGGGTTTCTACCATGGCGGCATGAAAACCCTGAACATCATCGACTCCCATACCGGCGGCGAGCCGACCCGCCTCGTCACCTCGGGCGGCCCGGATCTCGGCAGTGGCACGCTCGCTGAACGACTCGAGCGGTTTCGCTCGCACTTCGACGCGTGGCGCGCAGGCATCGTCACCGAACCGCGCGGCTCGGACGTGATGGTCGGCGCGTTGCTGTGCGAACCGAACGACCCGGAATGCGCGGCAGGTGTGATCTTTTTCAACAACGTCGGCTATCTCGGCATGTGCGGACACGGCACGATCGGACTTGTCGTGTCGCTTGCGCATATGGGCCGCATCGGACCGGGACGGCATCGCATCGAAACGCCGGTCGGCGTCGTCGAAGCGACGCTCAACGACGACGGCAGCGTCGCGCTGCGCAACGTGCCCGCGTCGCGGTTTCGCAAGGACGTGAGCGTCGATGTACCTGGATACGGTAGCTTCACCGGCGATATCGGCTGGGGCGGTAACTGGTTCTTTCTGGTTGCGGATCACGGCCGTGCGCTCGTGCCGTCGAACATCGCCGAGCTGACCGCGTTCAGCGACGCGATGCGCGACGCGCTTATCGCGCAGGGCATCACCGGCGCGGACGGCGCATTGATCGATCACATCGAACTGTTTGGCCCGGGTTCGCGCGACGGTATCGACAGCCGCAGTTTCGTGCTGTGTCCAGGCAGCGCGTACGATCGCTCGCCTTGCGGCACCGGCACGAGCGCAAAGGTCGCGTGTCTCGCGGCGGACGGCAAGCTGGCCGAAGGGGCAGTGTGGCGCCAGGAGAGCATCATCGGCAGTGTGTTCGATGCGAGTTATCGGCACAGTGGCGACGGGCGCACCGTGGTGCCGACTATTACCGGTCGTGCGTACATCATGGCGGAAGGACGTTTATGTTTCGACGAGCACGATCCGTTCGCGTGGGGCGTGCATACCGCATGAGCGCCGGGATGGGCTCACACACTATTGCAGATGCGATCGTCGTCGGCGCGGGGATTGTTGGCGCAGCATGCGCGGCGGAACTGGCGGCGTACGGGCTGCGGGTCGACGTGATCGATGCGCAAGGGATCGGTGGCGGCGCGACTGCCGCGGGCATGGGGCATCTCGTCGTGATGAACGATTCGCCCGCCGAGTTCGCATTGACCCGCTATGCACGCGTACTGTGGCTCGCGCTCGCACCCGAGTTGCGCGCGCGCGACGCGTTCGCGCGCTGCGGTACGCTGTGGGTCGCCGCCGACGATGAAGAATGGCGCGCGGCCCTCGCGATGCACGAAGCGTTCGCATCGCAGGGTGTAGCCGGCGAGCTGCTCGACGCCGCCGCGTTGCGAGCCTGCGAGCCGGCGCTCGCGCCCGGCATGGCCGGGGGCTTGCGCATTACCGACGACAGCATCGTCTACGCACCGACCGCCGCGCAGTGGCTGCTCGAAGCGTCGCCGGCTGCGGCGAAAATCCGCGTGCGGACCGGTGCCGAAGTCGTAGCCGTCGATGCCGAAGGCGTCACGCTCGCCAACGGCGAGCACGTGCGAGGCGCGCGTGTAATCGTCGCGAACGGCAGTGGCGCGCGGCGGCTCGTGCCGTCGGTGCCGTTGCGACCGAAGAAGGGTCATCTGCTGATCACCGATCGCTACCCGGGGTTGATCCGGCATCAACTGCTCGAGCTCGGCTATATCAAGAGCGCGCATCACGCGACAGGAACGTCCGTTGCGTTCAATGCGCAGCCGCGGCCGACCGGCCAGTTGCTGCTCGGCTCGTCGCGCCAGTTCGATACAACCGATCCTGCAGTCGAGATGCCGGTGCTTGCACAGATGCTGCGGCGCGCGGCGCGCTATCTGCCCGAGTTGCCGACGCTCAACGGGCTGCGTGCGTGGACCGGGTTTCGGGCCGCTTCGCCGGACGGCTTACCGTTGATCGGCCCAGCCGGCGATGCCGCGCCTGGTGTGTGGCTCGCCGTGGGCCATGAGGGGCTCGGTGTCACGACATCGCTTGCTACTGCGAAGCTGCTCGCCGCACAGATCCTGCGCACCGATCCGCCGATTCCCGTCGCTCCATATTTACCGCAGCGCTTTGCGCCCGCGCATGACGGACCGGAGATGGAGACGCTGCAATGAATGACGCACGGGTGCAGGTGACGATCGACGGCCGCGTGGTTGCTGTGCCTGCGGGTACGAGCGTTGCGGCCGCTCTTGCAATCGAAGGTGTTCGCGGCACGCGTACGTCGGTGAGCGGTCAGCCGAGAGCCGCCGTGTGCGGGATGGGTGTGTGCCAGGAATGTCGCGTAACGATCGACGGCCGTGCGCACGTGCTGGGCTGTCAGACTCTGTGCCGCGATGGGCTGGTAGTCGAAACGACGGGCGGTGTCGCGCGATGAATGAGCACTACGACGTCGTTATTGTCGGCGCAGGGCCGGCTGGACTCAGCGCGGCGCGTACGGCTGCGCGCTCGGGCGCGCGCGTCGCGGTGCTCGACGACAATCCGCGCGTGGGCGGGCAGGTGTGGCGTCAGGGGCCGGCTCATCCGCCGCAGGCCGCGTTGCGCGAGCGGCTCGCCGCGCTCGCCGACGACGCATCGCAGATAACCGTATGGCCCTCGACCCGTATCGTTGCGCCGCTCGACGCGCGCGGTCTGCTGGTGGAATCGGCGGAGCGGGGCGGTGCCACGATTGCCTACGACCGCCTGATTCTCGCGACCGGTGCGCGCGAACGGTTGTTGCCGTTTGCCGGCTGGACGCTGCCCGGCGTGACCGGCGCAGGCGGCTTGCAGGCGCTCATCAAAGGCGGCATGCCGGTGCGCGGCGAGCGCATCGTGATAGCCGGCAGCGGGCCACTGCTGCTCGCCGCATTCGCGACCGCGCGCGATGCGGGCGCACAGGTACTGGCTGTCGTCGAGCAGGCGCCGCGAGCTGCGCTCATGCGCTTCGGCGCTTCGCTTGCAGTGACACCGTCGAAGCTGTGGCAGGCATTCAAGTTGACGCACGGCTTCGTGGGTTCTCGCTATTGGAGCGGCAGCGTGGTGCGCGCAGCGCGCGGTGCGGAACGTGTCGAAGCGGTCGAGATCCGTCGCGCCGACGGCCGCGCGGTGACGCTTGCATGCGATCGCGTGGCGTGCGGTTACGGGCTCACACCGAACGTCGAGCTTGCGAGGGCGCTCGGTTGTGCGATGCGTGCAGATGGCAGCATCGCCGTTGACGATGCACAACGAACATCCGTCGACGGCGTGTATGCGGCCGGAGAATGCACCGGCGTCGGCGGCGTGGAGCTGGCGTGCGTCGAAGGGGAGATTGCGGGTTGGGCGGTGGGTGGCGGTGCGGGCAATACATCCGAAGCGGCGCATCTACGCGCGCAGCGTGCACGCTGGCAGCGCTTCGCTGCAAGGCTGCACACGGCGTTCGCACTGGGCGAAGCAGCACTAGCGATGCCACCCGACAACACACTGCTGTGCCGCTGCGAAGACGTGACCTGCGGGGAGGTTCGCGCGCAGCCGGACTGGCGTGCGGCGCGCCTGCACACGCGCTGCGGGATGGGTGCGTGCCAGGGGCGGGTTTGCGGAACGGCTGCGCAGACACTGTTCGGTTGGGACGTGGCGCAGTGGCGTCCGCCGCTCGGCGCGACGCGGATCGAGACGCTGATGGCTGCGGATCGGGTGGGGGCACACACCGCTGCATGAACCGGTGTATCGACCGGCGGACGAATAGGCTCGTCAACCGGCGCATCGATCACCACAAACCCCCACGCGCGAGCCCGCACTTCCACCCCGGTTACCCCCGGATTCTTTCACCTGCCGCGCGGCCCTATAATCGGCCGCACCGACGCTCTTCGCGCTCGATAGACGCGCTCCGCAAGATGACCATGCCGGTTCCCCCGACCGATTCGCCGACATCGCTCGATTCGCTGCTGCCACTCTATCCGGCAGACGCAACGCTAAGCGGTATGCTCGCGCACTTCACGCTGCTCGAACCGATCTTCGATGCGATGCCCGACGTCGTGTTCTTCGTGAAGGACGCGCACGCGCGCTATGCGCTCGTGAACCGCACGCTCGCGTCGCGCTGCGGCCAGAAGGACAAGCAGGCATTGCTCGGCAAGACCGCCGAAGATGTCTTTCCGCGCCGCTTCGGCCGCATCTATACCGCGCAGGACAAGGCAGTGATCGACGTAGGCAACCAGATGGTCGATCAGCTGGAGCTGCATCTCTACGCGGGCCGCCAGCCCGGTTGGTGCCTGACCTGCAAGCAGCCGCTGCGCGATGCGGCTGGTCGCGTAGTCGGTCTTGCCGGTATTTCGCGCGATTTGCGAGCCGACGAAGGCAGCCATCCCGCGTATAGCCGTCTTGCCGCGGTGGTCCAGTACATCCAGGACAACTACGTGCAGCCGCTGAATCTGAAACAACTGGCGGCGATGGCGGACATGTCGGTGGCGCAGCTCGAACGCTACTTCCACAAGGTGTTTCACCTGACGCCGCGCCAGGTGCTGTTGAAGACGCGACTCGACGCGGCCACCGCGCTGCTGATGTCGCATGACAAGGTCACCGACGTCGCCGCGCTGTGCGGCTACACCGATCACAGCGCATTCACGCGGCAGTTCAAGGCGACCGTCGGCGTCACACCGAGCGAGTACCGTACGCTGCTGCATGGCCACGTGCGCGGCTGAGTGCAACCGACATGGCCGCCCGCACACCCCGTCTGCGCTATTACGTGTATGTGGTCTTGCTCGCGGATACGGTCTGGAACGAGGCGCGCTTTCGCCGCGCGAATCCGGAATACCGGTTCGACAAACCGTGTGTCTATGTGGGAATGACCGGGCTCGATCCCGATCTGCGCTTCGACCGTCACAAGGCCGACATTCAGGCGAATCGCTACGTGCGCGAATATGGTGTGCGTTTGATGCCCGAGCTCTACGAGGTGTTCAATCCGCTGCCGTACGACGGTGCACGGGACATGGAAGTCGAACTGGGGATCGGGCTGCGTGAAGCGGGTTATGCGGTGTGGCAGGCGTGACGGGTACAAACAGGCGCTGATACTGAGTCGAGGTTCGGCGCTGCGCTACTTACTTCTTGTTACGTGTTTCTTATCTGATGCCGAGGCCGCGCAGGACCGCATTGCCTTCAGGTGTGAGTCGGATTTGCGGTACACCGGCGTCGGAAGCGACTGTCTCAACCAGACCGGCTTCCTGAAGCATCGGAATTTCCGGTTTCGCGAACGCCTGGATCGGCGCGTTCAGCAGCAACAGCAAGGTCGCGAGTTCGTGATGGCTCAGCAGGCGGCGCAGGATGGTTGGCTTTTTCGGGGCGGCCGGCGCAGCTTCCGCGGGAATGTCTCTAGTCTTCATGGGCGCACCTCGTGCAAGTCTGTTCGACGGATGATGCGGACCAAGACTTAAACCATTCTTAAGATCGCCGTGATTCCGCGGCTTTTATCATCCGCCGACCATTACTGACGGTTACCCTGCGGCGCCCGTGCACATTACGATGCGCAGGTTTTGCCCGCGCTCTCGAGCCAGAGGTTTGACATGTGGCGCTTGCCCGCATAAAAGCGGTACGTCGTTCCGCCGTTATCGCTGCGTACCTTGACGATATTCGAGTCGCCGAAATCGAGCATCTTGCCTTGCGGGATCGCGCTCGTCTGGAAGCTCGTGTTGTGTTTCGCGGCCTCCTGGGTCAGACACTGGATGACGTCATCGACGGGGCGCCGGGTCAACGTATCGGCGACCGGGTCGCCGGCATCGGGGTTCTGGAACTGCCCACAGGCGGCGAGCAGCAGCGGGACTGACAGGGAAATCGCAAGCTTCCTCATATTCCTCCTTGGTTTTCGATCGATGCGGACAGCGTGAAATGGAGCTTTACGTCGTAGTTCAGTTTCGCTTCACGTGCCGCCGGCCCAAACGAGCATTATATCGACCTGTGAATATGGCACCTGGCGCCGCCGGCGGGGTAACCGCCGGCAAACTAGCCAGACGATGCGTATCAGGAACGTTAAAGCGCTAGAAAGCGACCGCGATACCGAGCATGCCGACGAACTGCGAACTCGTCGACGACGGTGTTGAGTTCTGCGAGTCGCCAACCACCGGCGCGGCATTGACGATATCGCCCGCGCCTTGCGCGCCGAGCGTTTGCCCGGTCGCGTGCTGCCACGCTTCGAGCGCATACAGCGTCGTGCGCTTCGACAGGTGGTAAGACTGCTTTAGCGAGTACTGCTGGTAGCGTGCCGCGCTCGAGATGCCATTCGCCTTCGAGGCCAGCGTGTACGAGAAAGCACCGGCGATATCGAATGCAGGCGTGAAGCGGTACACGCCGAGCGCGCCGTAGGTGTTGAAGACGGCGGTGTCGGCGAAGATCGAGCGACCGCCCGCCATGTACTCGACATTCGTGTACGTGAGGCCGAGCATCAGACTTCCGATCGTGTAGTCGCCGGCTACGGCGATGTGCTGGATCGCGCGCGCCGAGATATAGCCCTGGTTCAGCGTCGACGTACCGAAGCTCCCCGTCGATGCCGGATCGAAGCCGGTCGTCGAGCCGGCATTATCGATGCGCAGGTAACCGGCGGCGAGCCCGACCGGCCCGTTCGAATAGTGCAGCGCGCCGCTCAGGGTCTGACCTTTGCCGGTGCTGCCCGCGATGCCGCCCAGCGCGTACATCGCGCTTGCCTGCAGTCCGTACCAGGTCGGTGATGTGTAGACCAGCGCATTGTTGATGCGGATCGTCGTGTCGAGCCCGTCGATATCGCCGGGATGCGCACCGGTCGCACCCGTCAGCCAGTTGCTCGAGGCGAGCGGGCCGACCAGCAGGAAATACGGCGTGTACTGGCGGCCCATCGTGAACGTGCCGTAAGTCTGGTTTTGCAGACCGACGAACGCCTGGCGGTTGAACAGCAAGCCGCTCGACGACGCCGCGCCCGAGTTCAGATCGTAGCCCGCCTGCAGATCGAAGATTGCGCTCGTGCCACCGCCCAGATCCTCGTTGCCGCGCAGACCGAACTTCGATGCATACAGGTTGCCCTGGCGCAGATACCAGTCCGAATGGCCTTTCTGGTTATTGGCGTACGCGATGGAGTTATCGGCGATGCCGTACAGCGTCACGCTGCTTTGTGCGAATGCCGGACTGGCCACGAGCGTGGCGCCGGCTGCGAACAGCATCTTGCTCAACCGGCGACGGGGTTGTGTCCTCTCCATACCTGTCTCCTTACCTTTGTCGTTCAAGCCGCTGATGCGGCGTTTATGAAATCGTTTCCGGAATCGTGTTCCGGATTTTTGTCAAACATACACGTATTTTTGATAAAGTTGTCAAACAATTGTGTGGCCGGTGTTGTGGCGATGCCGGTTCCGAACGGGGGGATCTTATGCAGCGGGGCAATGCCCGATGAAGTCATCGTTTCTGGTGGGATTGATCGGTAGCGGGATCAGCGCTTCGCTGAGCCCGGCGATGCACGAAGAAGAGGGCAGGCAACTCGGCTTGCAGTATGTGTATAGGCGGATCGATCTGGATGTGCTGCGGCTCGATACGGCTGCGCTGCCGGCGTTGCTGGTCGCTGCCGAGCGGATGGGTTTCGACGGTCTGAACATTACCTATCCGTGCAAGCAGCAGATCGTTCCGCTTCTCGATGCGCTGTCCGACGATGCGCGTGCGCTCGGCGCGGTCAATACCGTGTTGCTCAAGGACGGCAAGCGCATCGGTCATAACACTGACTGGTCAGGCTTTGCGCGCGCGTTTCGCCGTGGCCTGCCAGGTGCGCAGCTTGAGTGCGTCGTGCAACTCGGCGCCGGCGGCGCGGGAGCGGCGGTCGCGCATGCGGCGCTGATGCTCGGTACGCGCGCGCTCACGCTGTTCGATGTTGATGCGGCGCGTGCCGATGCGCTCGCTAGCGAACTGCAAGCGCGTTTCCCAGCCGCGTCGGTGGCGGCGGGCGGCTCGCTCGAACATGCGATGGCGCAGGCGCAGGGGCTGATCCACGCGACGCCGACCGGTATGGCGAAGCAGCCGGGTTTGCCGCTACCCGCCGAACTGCTGCACCCCGCGCTGTGGGTGGCAGATATCGTCTATTTCCCGATTCGCACCGCACTGCTGGAAGCCGCCGAAGCGGCCGGCTGTCGCACGCTTGCGGGCGGCGGAATGGCCGCGTATCAGGCAGCCGATGCGTTGCGTCTCTTCACGGGGCATGAACCCGACGCGGAGAGGATGTTCGCGCATCTGCAGACGCTGCTGCGCCGGTAGTGCCGCGCATTTCGTTAGCCAGGAGACAGCTGAATTAAACCGACACCACCATCCACTTCCACCGAACTGTCCCAGCGAAGCGATACGACGACCGCCTCCGGCGGCGCTTCGCAACCGGCCATGCGTCGCTCGAACGCCCGCTACCGGGTGCTCGCGCTGCTGGCGGTCGGCACGATGATCAACTATCTCGACCGGACCGTGCTCGGCATCGCCGCGCCGCAGTTGACGAAAGAACTCGGGATCAACGCGGCGTTGATGGGCGTGATGTTCTCGGCGTTCTCATGGAGCTATGTCGCGTCGCAGATACCGGGCGGTCTGTTTCTCGATCGCTTCGGCAGCAAGGTCACGTACTTTCTGTCGATGACGCTCTGGTCGCTTTTCACACTCGCGCAAGGGTTCGTAAGCAGTGCGGCCGCGCTGTTCGCGTGCCGGCTTGGACTCGGCGTCACCGAGGCCCCGTGTTTTCCGGTCAATAGCCGCGTCGTCGCAACATGGTTTCCGCAGAGCGAACGCGCGATGGCGACCGGTACGTATACGGTCGGCGAATATATTGGCCTTGCGTTCTTTAGCCCGTTCCTGTTCGCGCTGATGGGTGCTTTCGGCTGGCGTGCGCTGTTTTATGTGGTGGGCGGTGTGGGTATCGTGTTCGGCATTGTGTGGTGGCGGTGCTATCGCGAGCCGCGCGACCATCCGGCGGCGAATGCCGCGGAACTGGAGTACATCGAGGCTGGTGGCGGTCTCACGCAGACGTTGCCGGTAGACGTGACGGCGACGGGCGCGCAGAAAGGCGGCTTCAAGTGGCGCACGATCGGGCGTTTGCTCAAGCACCGTCAACTGACAGGCATCTGTCTCGGCCAGTTCGCGGGCAATGCGACGCTCGTATTCTTCCTCACCTGGTTCCCAACCTACCTCGCAACCGAGCGTCACATGGGCTGGCTCAAGATCGGCTTCTTCGCGATCATGCCGTTCATTGCGGCGTCGCTTGGCGTGATGTTCGGTGGGACGCTTTCTGACTGGCTGCTACGGCACGGCCGATCGGCGAACGTCGCACGCAAGCTGCCGATCATCGCGGGGCTGCTGCTTGCTTCGACGATCGTGCTGGCGAACTACGTAGAGAGCAATGGGGCGGTGATCGCAATCCTTTCGATTGCGTTTTTCGCGCAGGGGATGGCGGCGCTCGGCTGGACGCTCGTGTCGGACATCGCACCGGAGGGATTGCTCGGCGTAACTGGCGGAATTTTCAATTTTGCCGCGAATCTGGCGGGCATCGTGACGCCGCTCGCGGTGGGCTTCATCGTTGCGGCGACCGGATCGTTCGTGTGGGCGCTTGCGCTTATCGGTGCGATTGCGCTGGCCGGCGCGGCGTCGTATCTCTTCGTGGTCGGCGATATCCGGCGGATCGTGCTTCAGGCTGACTCGGCGCGTTGACGAGCGTTGACTAGCGCTAACGAGTGTCAGCGCTTCACGAAGCGTAGCGTCGCATCGACGATCATCGCGCGATGCTGTTCCCGCATTCCCGGATGCGACAGGTCGCGGCCAAACGCGGTACCGAACGTGTGCCGGTTGCTGACCCGGTGAAAGCACAGCGAACTGATCAACAGATGCAGGTCGATCGCGTCGATGTCGGCGCGAAAGTCTCCGGTGGCCACACCGCGTGCAAGCAGGTCATGGATCGTCTGGATCGCGCTGGCGTTGAGCGACTTGAACGACGTCAACTGCGCGGCATACCTTGCGCCGTGGATATTCTCGATCGTGACAAGACGTACGAAATCGCGGTGTATGTCGTGATAGTCGAAGGTGAATTCGACCAGCGTGCACAGGCCTTCGACGGGCGTAAGTTCGCTGATGTGCAGGTCCTGTTCGAGCGCGCGGATGTCGCTGTACACCTTCTCGAGCACGGCTTCGTACAACCCTTCCTTGCTGCGGAAGTAGTAATACAGCATGCGTTTCGTGGTGTGCGTGCGTTCGGCGATCGCATCGACGCGCGCGCCCGCCAGTCCCATGGCGGAAAACTCCTGGGTGGCGACATCGAGAATGTTGCGCTTCGTCTGTTCGGGATCGTACTTACGGCGGCTTTCGGATGGAGGACCGTCCGGGTCGGGCGGGGCAGCCTGGGTTGCCTGTTTCATGGTGCGTTTTCAGCGGCGATGAGCGCGCATTCTAGCATGGCAAAATCGCCGGTCTGGTTACCGATCCAGTAGTTTTGAGCCTGTTTTTAACGGCTCTTTTTGCATTTCCGCGGAAGGGTTTCGGCATGCTTACGATGAACCCCGGCGGCGCCCGGCGATCGCATCGCGCGTCTGCATCGTGGTGTACGTGAGCTGGGCGGCCGCGAGCCCGGCCACGCCGAAGGTACGTGTGAGCCCGAACGCGGCGAACGCGTCCGGCAGCGGTTTTTCGCCGGAGATCGCCGCCGCCAGCAGTTCGCCGGATACGGTAGTGGGCGCCATGCCATGGCCGCCGAAGCCGACGCCATACCAGACGCCGTCGGGGCTGCGGCCGATCTGCGGCATCTTGTGCCGCGCGTAGCTCATCAAACCGCCCCACGCGTAGTCGATATGTACATCGTGGAGTTGCGGGTACACCCGCAACAGATCGCGCCGCAGCAACCGCGCGATGCTGCCCGGCGAACGTTCGAGCACCGAGATGCGGCCGCCCCACAGGATGCGCGTATCGGGCAACGGACGGTAGTAGTCGAAGGCAAAGCGCGTGTCGTAGACCGCCGATGCGCAGTCGATTGCATCTTTCAGACGTGCGCCGAGCGGCTCGGTTGCCACGACGTAGGTGGCGATCGGCAGTACCGCACGCTCGACACGGCGATAGACGTTGCGTGCATAGCCGCCGCCCGCCATCACGACATGTTGGGCTTCGACGGTGCCGTTGGCGGTGCGCACCAGAAAACCGCCACCGGGTTGCGGTTCGAGCCGCACGACCGGCGAATGCTCATGGATGCGTGCCCCGGCTGCCACCGCGGCAGCGGCGACACCCAGCACGTATTTCAGCGGATGAAAGTGGAATGCGTTGCGCTCCAGCAGGCCGCCGTAATAGCGGCTGGTCCGAAGCTGTGCGGCGAGGTCGGTGCGGCTCACGGGTTCCCAGTCGACGTCGAAAGCATCCTTCATCAGCCGGCGCTGCGATTCGAGGCGAGCCGGCTCGTCGAACCAGTTGGCGAGGATCACCCCCGCGTGGGTCGCATCGCAATCGATCTGGTAGCGGCGGATGCGTTCGCGCATCAACTCGACCGCGTCGGTGGTGAGCGTGTAGAGCGCCTTGGCGTGGACCGGTCCCAACGTACGCAGCAGGTCGGCGCAGTCGAGGCTGTAGCCGCCGAACACAAAGCCGCCGTTGCGACCCGACGCACCGAAGCCGACCTGTTGCGCTTCGAGCACGACCACGTCGCGCATGCCGCGTTCGACGAGCCCGAGCGCCGTCGACAGCCCGGCAAGCCCACCGCCGACGATACACACCGATGCGCTTTGCGTGCCGGTAAGCGGCGGCCGTTCGGGCCGCACGACCGTTGCTTCGTAGAAACTTTGCATGAAGGTTAGCGAGGTTAGCCGCGGATTTCGATGAATGCGCAGGCTATCAGCAAAATGCGGGGAAAGGTGCTGGAAACCGGTATTCGTCCAGTAGGACGCGTTGTGCGGGGTGCTTCGGCGGTGGACGTGATGCAGGCGATGGTGGGATGTTGAAACAGGGAGGATTCGCTTACTGCGGACTAAATATTCTAGTCGTGTTTGACGCGTATGGCGCGGTCGAAAGTAAATGTTTTTACGGCACAACAGTGGCACAACCCGTTTCTTTAAAGGGCGCTAGACTGATATTCAAGCGACGCTTTTGTCGCCGCACTTGCAACACAATTGCAGGCAGGGAAGGCAGCCATGAATCGGCCGCTGGTTCGCATACCGCTTCGCGGGATCGGCACCGCGTCTTTCTGGACGCGGTTCAAGTGGCTACTTTTCATTGCATTCCTGCTGGCCGTGGCGATCGCGGTCCGCGTAGCACAGCTCGAAATCGAAACCTCGCGGCTGCAGGCGCACTACCTGTCCGAGCTGACGCGCGACGTCGGTTTTACCGTTAGCGACGGTCCCAGCAACAGCATCCATTTCCCCGCTCAAGGCCCCTACGACGTCCGGCTCGGCTATGCGCTGCTGCCGTCGTTCGAGCGACGCCTGACTCAACGAGGCTATGGCATAGCGGCCCAGGCACGCGATTCGGCGCGCATGGTCGATCTCGCGGAAGACGGGTTTTTCCTGCCCTACGACGAGAAGGATCAGGCGGGGCTGCAGTTGTTCGACGCTACCGGTGCGCCGCTTTTTAGTGCGCGTTATCCCGCGCGAATCTATAACGACTACGCGGCCGTGCCGCCGGTGGTCGTGAACGCGCTGCTGTTCATCGAAGACCGCTACCTGCTCGATGCGGATCAGCCGAACCGTAATCCCGCGATCGACTGGGGCCGTTTTAGCCGTGCACTCGCCGATCAGGGCGTGCGCGTCTTCAAGGCGCATCAGCAGACACCTGGCGGCAGCACACTGGCGACACAAATCGAGAAATTCCGTCACTCCGCAGGTGGTCGTACGGCGACGCCGCCGGAAAAGCTACGGCAGATCGCCTCCGCTTCGATACGCGCCTATCTGCACGGAGCGCAAACGATGCCGGCACGGCGGCAGATCGTGGTCCGGTATCTGAATTCGGTGCCGCTTGCCGCGCAACCGGGCATCGGCGAAATCAACGGGATTGGCGATGGTCTGGCGGCGTGGTACGGGCGCGATTTCGCCGAGGTGAATCGCATCCTGAAGGAGCCGGTGTCGAACGATCCCGATCAGCTCGCCGCGCAGGGGCTCGCGTTCCGGCAGGTTCTGTCGTTGATGATTGCGCAGCGCGCGCCGTCGTTCTTTCTGCAACGCGACTATCCGGAGCTCCAGCGGCTGACCGACAGTTACCTCCGGCTGCTCGCTTCAGGCGGCGTCATCTCATTGTCGCTGCGCGACGCCGCGCTCAATGCACCGCTGGTTTTGCAGCGGACATCGAAGGCGCCGCCGGCCGCATCGTTTGTCACGCGCAAGGCGGTGACCTCGTTGCGGGCGCAACTGCTCGGCACGCTCGGCGTGACGAACCTCTACGATCTTGATCGCCTCGATCTGCATGCAACAGCGACGCTCGACAATACCGTCCAGCAGGCCGTGAGCGAGCGGCTTGCCGCCGCTGCGACCCGCGATGGCGCAGCGGCCGCCGGCCTGTATGGATTCGAGATGCTACGCACCCAGGACGATCCGTCGAAGATCACCTACAGCTTCACGCTGTTTGAACGGCGCGGCGGCGCGAACCTCGTACGGGTGCAGACCGACAGCGTCGACCAGCCGTTCGACATCAATTCGGGTGCACGCCTGAATCTCGGTTCGACCGCGAAGCTGCGCACGATCATTACATACTTGCAGATCGTGTCGACGCTGCATGCGCGCTATGCGTCGCTGAGCGCCGCCCAACTGCGCGCCGTGCAGCCCGACCGGCAGGACGTGCTGACGCGCTGGGCGCTCGACTACCTGGCGAAGACGCCCGATCATTCATTGCGCGCGATGCTCGATGCCGCGGTCGAGCGCAAGTATTCGGCGAGCGCCGGCGAAACGTTCTATACGGGTGGCGGCGCGCAGGTGTTTACCAACTTCGAGTCGAGCGACAACGGTCGCATCCTGACGGTACATCGCGCGTTCCAGCATTCGGTGAACCTCGTCTTCGTGCGGTTGATGCGCGACATCGTGCGCTACGAGATGATCGAGACATCGGGGCCGTCGTCACAATGGCTCGACGATCCGGCGACACGTCAGATGTATTTGCGCCGTTTCGTCGATGAAGAAAGTCGCGTGTACATGAATCGTTTTTACACGAAGTACCACGACAAGACATCCGACGAAGCGCTTGCCATCTTGCTGCTCGGCGTGCACAGATCGCCGGCGAAAGTTGCAACCGTGTTGCGCAGTGTCGCCCCCGACGGCACGCTATCGTGGTTCGACACGCAGATGCGTGCTGCGTTGAAGGGCACGCCGGCGGCCTCGCTATCGGACGACGATCTGGCGAAGCTCTATACGAAGTACAGTGCCGACCACTTTAGTTTGAACGATCGTGGCTACATCGCGAGTGTGCATCCTCTGGAGTTATGGACGCTCGACTATCTGCGCAGTCATCCCGATGCAACGGCGAAACAGGTACAGGACGCGAGCCAGGACGCGCGCTTCGCATCCTATAGCTGGCTGTTCAGGACGCGCTATCACGCGACGCAGGATCGCCGTATCCGGCATATGGTCGAGTTGCGTGCTTATGACGCGATCGGCAAGTCGTGGCAGACGCTGGGTTATCCGTTTGCGAATCTCACGCCGTCGTATGCAGCGGCAATCGGCGCGTCGGGCGATCGACCGGTCGCACTCGCGCAATTGATCGGCATCGTTGCCAACGACGGCAACAAGCTTCCAACGCAGAGCATCACGTCGCTCGATTTTGCTCAGGGCACACCTTACGAAACGCGCTTCACGCGAGTAGCGGCGGCACCGCAGCCACTGGTGTCCCCCGAGATCGCCGCCGTTACCCGGGGGCTGTTGCGCGATGTCGTGAACGGTGGAACCGCGAAGCGTCTTGCGCAAGGCATTGCGCTTCCCGACGGTAGAACGCTCGAGGTGTACGGCAAGACCGGCACCGGCGACCAGCGCTTCAATGTATTTGCGCGAGGCGCGCGGTTGATCGAGTCGCGCAAG
This sequence comes from Paraburkholderia megapolitana, assembly GCF_007556815.1. Taxonomy (NCBI): domain Bacteria; kingdom Pseudomonadati; phylum Pseudomonadota; class Betaproteobacteria; order Burkholderiales; family Burkholderiaceae; genus Paraburkholderia; species Paraburkholderia megapolitana. The sequence continues at coordinate 367,411 of NZ_CP041743.1, read as the reverse complement.
GTGAACCGCAGCGCGACCTTCGTGTTTGCTATTGGCGACCGCTTCTTCGGTACGCTGACTGCGTATGTGCACGAACCGTATGCGGCGCATTACGACTTTACGAGTGCACTGTCGGTGCAGTTGCTGAAGTCGCTCGCGCCGGCCTTGCAACCGCTACTCGATGACGGGTCGGTGCCCGCGGCCGCTGGTGGTACGCCCGTGGCGCACGGCGCTGAAGCGAGCTGAACCGGGCGTGCTGCAGAAGGTCGCATCGAGCAATTGCGGTTGCGCTATCTCCCTCATTCGATCGCCATATCGAATCATCGGATAGAATCTTCGCAGTCGTTGCTTCGACATGCGCTTACGGAAATTCTGCTCGTGACTGCGGCAAATTCGCGGTTCCCTGATCAGGCGTGATACCTGCTGGACGAAGCTACCTCGTAATACACAAGCTCTACGCAAGGTTAGTCAACGTGGCGATGCACAATTCGGCAGATAACGCGACCATCGAGTTGGAACAGCGACTACAAGCCGCGTCCGAACGTCATACGAACAACCCGCACGATCTATCGATCATATGGGAGGCGATCGAAATATTGACCGTCCTCAAGCGCGAGGACCGCTTGCTTCCGTGGGCCGACCGGGCATTGGCGCTCAGTCCTCATCACGCCGATTTTCGGGCGATGCGCGCTACCGCACTCAATCTGTTGGGACGCCATGCCGAAGCGGCCGGCATGTTGGCACACGATCTGTCGACATTCGGCGAGTCCGCGATTTACCGACTGAGGCTCGGCTACAGTCTGATGATGGCCGGCGATCTCGCAAGGGCTATTCCGTTGCTGGACGAGGTGCGGCAGATCGCTGACAGCATGCACGTGCACGCGGAGGCGGAGTCCCTGCTGGGCGAGGCGATGCTCAAGGCGGGCGACCCGCGCGGCTTCACCCACTGGCAGATGCGCAGCGACTCTGGCGACGCCTTCAGCTACCGTCCGGCAGACATTCCCGAGTGGACCGGCGAACCCGACTTGCGCGGGCAGCGCGTGCTGATCACGCACCAGCTCGGTTTCGGCGACAACTTCCTGCTGGCAGCATGTGTGGCCGACTGGCGGGCAGCGGGTGCGAGCATGATGATTACTTGCGCGCCGCAGATTCATCAACTGATGCAGGCGTCGCTTCCCGATTGCGAAGTCGTCAGTATGGAGAGTCCGCAGCAATCGCACGCGCCGTTGCCTGACGCGGTGCAGGCGAGGGTGCAGGCGTTCGCGCCGCATCTGCACGCAACGCTGCTTCGCTTGCCGTTGCTCAATGCGAGTCACCCGGTGTCCGGATATCGTTTTCGCGCGTACCTGCGGGCTCCCTCAACGAAGCAGCAGATTGCGAGGGAGTGGGCACAGCAGTTGCGTTCGCAACATCCGGGAAAGAGACTTGTCGGCTTGTTTTGGGACTGCCGTCAACGGCATATGCCCGAGCTGGGCAGCATCGCGCGTTGCTGGGCCGCACGCCGTAGCCTGCCGCTCGAGATGCTGAACCGGATTACGACGAATCCCGCTGTGACGGAGCGCGTGCATTTCGTCAATCTGCACCATCCGCTCGTTGAAGCGCAAGCCGGCACACCCGCTGGCGATGTCAGCCGCTACCTGCCGGGTATCTTCCATTTCGACGATACGGCTGCATGCATTGGCGAGCTGGACGCGGTGTTCGCGGTGGATTCGGCGGTCGCCAATCTTGCGGCAATGATGAGCAAACCGACTTGTGTGCCGGTTAATACATCTGGAGACTGGCGTTGGGGTACGCAGGGAACGACGACGCCGTGGATCGAAGGCGCAACCGTGTTGCGGCAAACGCGGGAAGGCGACTGGGATTCGGTTGTGCAAGATGCTGCAACGTGGCTGACTGCGCAATGAGCACGTCACGGGGATAACGAAGAGCCGTACCCTCATCTGTCTTTCCTTCGCGATACGGGTGCGCTACTCTGGCAGGGAAAGAGTCTTCACAGGGGCACCTACTCCATGTCATTTCCCGCTCGTCCAATTGCCTTCATACTCGCGGCCTCGAATCACGGCACGATGATTGTCAATCGTAACGACTACAACGTTAAAAGCTCCGGGGACGTCTACGGTGTAGGACAAGATATTCTGCAAACGTCGAGTTTCAGCGCGAGTGAAGTGAACTTCGTACTTGTACTGCTCACCTGGCGTCGCCACTATTTCGGCGATGGCGTTTTTGCCATCGACGGTGGTGCCAATATTGGCGTGCATACGATCGAATGGGGTCGCCACATGCATGGCTGGGGACGGGTGCTTGGCTTTGAGGCACAGGAGATTCTCTACTACGCGCTGGCAGGCAACATTGCCATCAATAATTGCCTGAACGCACGCGCGAGGCTTGCCGCACTCGGTGAGCACTGCGGAGAATTGATTATTCCCCAGCCAGATTATTTCGCACACGCCAGCTTTGGCAGCTTCGAATTGCGTCAGAGAGAGAACACCGAAGATATCGGTCAGAGCATTTCGTACGAGCCATCGCGGGGCGTAACGGTGCCGATGGTGAGTATCGATTCGCTGGATCTTCAGCGTGTCGATCTCATCAAGCTCGATGTCGAAAGTATGGAGGTTGAGGTGCTGCGCGGAGCCCGTAAGACGCTGCAAAATATCAAGCCGATACTTTTGATCGAAATTTTCAAATCTGACGAGGCCGCGATCAGAGCATTGGTCGATGAGTTGGGATATCGTTGTTTCTCTGCCGGCATGAATCTCGTCGCGGTCCACACGGAAGATCCGGTCCTACAACATCTCAGTCATCGTGATGGTGTGACGTACTTGGACTGAGCGCGATCTCATTGATCGGCCTCAGCGGCCGGCTTCAAAAACAGCTCGTGTACCGGGGCAAAATGCGCATAGAGCGGCAATATTGCGCCGCCCATCGCACGTGCGTCTGCACCGATGGTTCCTTCGAGCAGTTGCGGTCGCACTATCCCCTCCCATTCGAAACCATCGAGCACGCGCTCCGTGCGACGAATGATTTCGCGCACGAGTTGCCGGTCGAGCTCCCCGTCGATCACCACTGCATCGAGATCGAGTAGCGCTGCGGCGTTCGTTAACGCGCCGGCAATCGCCGGGCACGCAGTATCGAGCCACTGTTCGGTGTGGCGCCACAGGTCGGCTGACAGCGCACGATGGTCGTGTGCAGCAGCCGGTGGTTCGCCCGCTGCGGCGATCGCCTGTTCGAGCACGAAACCGGATGCCGCGTGCAACAGCTGCCGCGCCGGCTGCTGCGTACCCTGACGTGTAGCGCCCGGTAGCGGGATCGAACCGACCGCGCCGGCATTGTCGTGCGGACCGCTGTGCAGGCGCCCATCGATCACGAGCCCACCGCCGATAAACGTGCCGACGAACAGATACAGAAAGTTGTGAATGCCACGTCCCTGGCCCATCACGAGTTCGGCGGCGCACGCTGCTGTCGTGTCTTTCGCGAATTCGACGGGCAGGCCGGTCATCGCTTCGATGCGGCTGCGGATGTCGATGTCGTGCCATGCATCGAGCGCTTCTTGCGGCGCACCGAGAAAGTCGCGCCAGCCACCGAGCCATAACGGCGCAGCCACACCGACACCGACCACTTTCGCGGCCCGCGCGCCGAGCGCATCGTTCACGCGCGCAAGCTTGCTTTCGAGTGCGGGAAACAGCATACGCGGGTCGGGATACGCGTAGTCGAGCACCTCGCGGCAGCAGACGTTGCCGGTGAAATCCATCGCTAGCACATCGAGGCTGCGGCGCCCGACCTTGATGCCGATCGTGAACGCGCCGTCGGGCCGTAGCGCAATCGGCACCGACGGTTGACCGATGCGACCACGCACACGCGGCTGCTTGGCAAGCAGTCCATCGCTAATCAGCCGTTCGACGATCATCGACACAGTCTGCATCGACAGCCGTGTGAGCCGGCCGACGTCGGCCTTCGGCAACGGGCCGTGCAGGCGAATTGCCTGCAGCACGATCCGCTCGTTGAACTGGCGCATGCCGACCTGGTTCGAGCCGACCGTGCGTCTGGGCGGCGAACGGGTAGGGGGATTCATGAGCGTGTCTGTCAGTTGTGCGCGAAGTTGCGCAGAGAGATCATGCGATCGCCTTGACGTCCGCTTCCTTCGCACCGGTCATGATCGCCACCGCTTCGGACATATGGATGTCCTTCGTGTTGACGACTGCCGCGCGCCGGCCAAGACGCTGGATGTGGATACGATCGGCGACCTCGAACACGTGCGGCATGTTGTGGCTGATCAGGATGACGGGCAAGCCACGATCTCGCACGCGGCGAATCAGTTCCAGCACCATGTTGCCTTCCTTCACGCCGAGTGCGGCTGTCGGTTCGTCGAGAATCACTACATGTCGCGCAAAGGCCGCGCTGCGCGCGACAGCGACGCCCTGGCGCTGGCCGCCCGATAATGTTTCGACGGCCTGCCGCATCGAGCGGATGCCGATCTGCAGATCCTTCATGTGCGCGGTTGCTTCCTCCAGCATGCGGCGCTTGTCGATCATCTTGAGGATCGAGCCGCGCCAGCCACGCTTGACGATTTCGCGCGCGAGGAACAGATTTTCCGCGATGCTCATCGCCGGTGCGACCGCGAGTTCCTGATAGACGGTTTCGATGCCTTGCTCGCGCGCGTCGAGCGGACTGCGGAATTTCACCGGCTTGCCGTCGAGCAGGATCTCGCCTTCGTCGGGCACAGTCGCGCCGGACAACGCCTTGATCAGCGACGATTTGCCCGCGCCGTTATCGCCGATTACCGCGAGGATTTCGCCGGGCAGGACTTCGAAATCGCAGCCGTCGAGCGCGGTGACCTGGCCGTAGCGCTTGACGAGGCCGCGAGCCTGCAGCACCGGTGTGACTGTGCCGGACGCAGCGGCAGTGGATTGAGGTGTCGACATATCGATCTCCTGTGTCCCTGCGCTTACGCGCGACGGTGTGAGAGTTTGTCGGCGGCGACTGCGAGAATCACCAGCATGCCGGTGATCAGCACCTGGTACACCGACGACACGCCGATCAACGTGAGGCCATTGCGGAACACGCCGACAATCAACGCGCCGAGCAACGTGCCCACCACCGAGCCGCGCCCGCCGAACAGACTCGTCCCACCGAGCACAACGGCCGTAATGCTGTCGAGGTTCTCCGTCTGTCCCGCCTGCGGATCGCCGACTCCGGTACGCGAAACCGACAGCAGCGCGGCAATCCCGTAGATCGCGCCGGCGAGCGTATAGACCGTGAGAAGGATGCGTTGCGAGGACAGGCCCATCAGGCGCGCAGCTTCTGCGTTGTTGCCGAGTGCATATAGATGGCGCCCCGGCACCGTATCGCGTAGCACGAACCAGGCGACGAGATACATCAGCAGCGCGAGCACGGTGCCGTAAGTGATCTCCGCGGGACCGACCCGGAACGTGTTGCCGAAGAACATGATCGCGTCGGGCAGGCTGGAGACGCTCTCCGCATTCGAATAGATCTGCGTAATCGCGAACGCGATGTTCAACGTGCCGAGCGTCACGATGAACGGTGGCAGCTTGATGCGCGTGATCAGCACGCCGTTGAGCGCGCCAAACAACATGCTCGCTGCGATCCCACAGAAGATCGCCAGCACCGGTGGTACACCGAGCACGACCGCGAACTTGGTCATGATGATCGAGCCGAACGCCATCACCATGCCGCAGGACAGATCGATGCCGCCCGTCAGCACGATCAGCGTCTGGCCGATCGCAATGACGGCGACGACCATCGTCTGCTGCAGGATCAGCGACAGATTCTGGAACGACAGGAAGCGATCGCTCTGCGAGACGAAGAACAGTCCCGCCAGTAGCAACGCGATGAGCGGACCGATTTCCGCAAGCGACGGCAGACGGTCGGCGAGGCGGCGCGATGAGGACGCGGACGCGGTGGGAGTCGACATGATGATTTCCTCGATGCAAAGGCGTAGCGCGGTGCGCTGAGGGGAGCATTCGGGGCGGTGCGCGGCGGCGCACTGCCTTCAATGCTGGTGCGAGACGGGCCCGAGCGCGTCCCGCTGCCCGCGCGTTACTTGTTACCCCAGCAGTTGTCGAGACCGAACTTCGTGTCCTTGCTGTCGACACCGGCCATCGGTTTGTCGGTGATCAGCGTGACGCCCGTGTCGCGATAGCCGGCGACCTTCTTGCCGGTCTTCGCATACTCGACGCCGGCTTCCACACCGAGTTCGGCCATCTTCAGCGGGTACTGCTGCGAGGTTGCCGCGATCTCGCCGGCCTTGACGTTGCGCACGCCTTCGCAGCCGCCGTCGATCGAGACGATCATCACGCTCTTGTCCTTGCCCGCGGACTTCAGCGCGCGATACGCGCCTGCCGCGGCCGGTTCGTTGATCGTGTAGACGACGTTGATGTCCGGTGACTTCTGCAGGCAGTTTTCCATTGCCGTCTGTCCCTTCGCCTGGTCGCCGCGTGTGTCCTGGCTGCAGACAATCGCCGCGTCGCCTTCCTTCACACCGAAGCCCTGCAGGAAGCCGTTGTGTCGCTGCACACCAACCGAGATACCGGGCGCGAGATCGAGTGTCGCGATCTTCGCCGGCTTGTTGCCGAGAGCCGCCTTCGCGTATTGGCCGATCAGGACGCCGGCTTTGAAGTTGTCGGTGGCGAAGAGGGCATCGGTAGCGGTTTGCGGCTCGGTCGCCGTATCGAGTGCGATCACCATCGTGCCGGCGGCGCGTGCCTTCTGGATGCTCGGCACGATTGCCTTCGTATCGCTCGGCGTGATCAGGATGGCCTTCGCGCCGGCGGTCACCATGTTTTCGATGGCGGTGACCTGGCTTGCGTTGTCGCCGTCGAACTTGCCCGCGGCGGTGAGCAGCTTGGCACCGCTCTTCTGTGCCGCGCCTTCGGCACCCTGTTTCATCTTCACGAAGTACGGATTCGTGTCGGTCTTCGTGATGAGGCCGACGACCGGTTGGTCGGCGGCAAGCGTCGCGCTCGCGCACCAGACCGCGGATGCGGCCACGCATATCGAAACGAGTCGCCGTGCGACAGGGTGCTTGCGGGAATGCTGATTCATGGGTTGCTCCTCCGGTAGTTGACGATGTCGATCAGAGATGGATGGGCGTTCGTTGCGCCTCTCGTTGACGACTGACCGTTTGCGGCTCGGCGTGCCGCGGGCGGTGTCGATTAAATCACTCTAGTTTATTTAGTACAGCAGTCTCGACAATGCGTGTCAAGAAACTGGCATTGGTGCATTGCGAGAAAGGAGTCCATGTGATTTTCCCGACAGATCAACCGGAGTAATCGAGATATTGAATTGTGCGTCACAGCACGTTGGGTGGCGGATTCGGGTAAATCGGGAGAGGGCTGCGATTGCTGGCCATTCGTTAGAGGAGTGTGGGGCCGGTCCTTCGGGGATGATCGAGGAACCCTTATGCCTTGTAGCTGGGCGGAGCACCACACATCAGCCACCGATATTTCGTGACGCTTGATTGTGGTGTCACTTTATGACACCATGGAGAAACCAGATGCCGTTGAACTCGAAGCTCTGCAAGATCTTGTGCGAAGTCGTCAGGCTTCCTGCGTCACCAAACGTCGACTGGAACGACGTCGAGCGGTTGTTGACGATGTTGGGATCGAAGGTCAACCGCACGAAGAGCGGCATGAGGAGCGACTTTGGCAATGGCGTTATCTGGATTTCGCATCGACCTCACCCGAAACCGTTAATGGACAAAGGCGCGGTGCATGACTTGAGGACCCATTTGCAGATAGCCAGGCATCCTCCGGCAATGTATGGATGCAAGTGTTCTTGATTGAAGGAGTGGATTGTGAAGAATGCTGTCGAATATAAAGGCTTTATTGGTAAGGTCGAATATGACGCGGATGACCAGATGCTTTATGGGTCCGTACTTGGAGCCAAAACGGTGCTGTCGTTTGCCGGAAAAGACGGTATCGAGCTCGATCTTAGTTTCCGGACGGTCGTCGACGAATATCTGGGGTATTGCGCAGAAAACGGAATCCAGCCGGAGAAGACCTGGAAAGGGAAAATGACCTTTCGCCCAAAATCGGACGAATTGCGGCAGAAGATCGCCATCCGTGCCGAACTGGCTGATGTCAGCATCAACGACTGGTTGAACGACGTGGTGGAAAAGGCGGTGTCTGCGTCGGATCATCAGCACCCCTCCAATTAACATTCCTTAACAAACGTAATGAAGGAAATAGGAATAGTCCTATTTTTCGAGCGGAACGTTGTCCATACAGTGCAGGGTCTGCTGAATTTCAATTTATTCTTGTGAAAAATAGATTATTGGTCGAATTATCGATCGACAAATAGCTGTGACTTCAAAATGAACTGACATCGACGCCTCGCAAGGTCGATCACGGCGTTTCTTCCCTCGTTGACGCAACGGTCGTTCCGGGTAGCTTTGCGGGCCGGCCGCCTATCGCACTCCCGCTCGTTGTTTTCCGGCGGATTCTTGCTACATTACTTTAGTGATTCGATTTTTTTGACAATTGCTGCACGCTCGAAATTGAATGACTAATGAAAGGAAGGGACGGCCGATGTGTGAGCTCTTTTCATGAAACGACTACGCGTTGCAGTACTCGATGACCACGCCATCGTCCGTCACGGCCTGGTCAGCTGCCTCGGTGCCGAAGCCGATCTAGACATAGTGGGGGTCTACGCCACCAGCCGTGAACTCCTGGCTGGGTTGCGCGCTACGCCGATCGACGTGCTGTTGCTCGACTACTCGCTGAGCGCGGACGAACTGGACGGTGCGTCGCTGATCCGTGCCGTGCGTGTCAAGGCGCCCGAGTGCCGGATCCTGATCCTCTCCACACACCATGACCCGGGTACGGTCGCCCTGGCCCTGCGGGTTGGCGCGCGGGGATTCGTGGGCAAAGGCGCGGATATGACCGAACTCGTCAAGGCGATACGTTCGGTTGCAACCGGGGTCATCTACCTCAACACGGACATGTCCTACCGCATCGCCGACACCAGCACGTCATACGACCCGGAAGCCGGAACGGATATTCTGTCCGGCGCCGGCTTGTCGGCGAGGGAGCGCGAGGTGATTCGATGCTATCTCGACGGCATGACCATCACTGAGATCGCACAGAAATTCAATCGCAGCCTCAAGACGATCAGTACCCAGAAAACAGCGGCATTTCGCAAACTGGGCGTCACGTCGAACAACGAACTTTTCAAGATCAAGCACACGGCGCAGTCGTCATGAGGGTGTTCCGTTTCTGTGTGCTGTGGATTTTGCTCGGCCTTGTCAATCCGTGGGCCTCTGCAGCACCGGATGCAAACCCTCTCGGACTGACTTCCGACGAGCAGGCCTGGATTCACCATCACCCTGTATTGCGAGTCGCGGTCGGCGCCTACTCGGTGCCTATCGAGTACATGCAAGGTGGAACCTTGCACGGCCTGTCAGCCGAATACCTCGCCAACATTGCCCTCAAGACGGGATTGAAGTTTGTCTACGTCGAAACGGAAACCGCCGAGCAACGGACTAACCTGCTCAGACAGAACCAGGTCGATCTGGTGTCTTCAGTGCGAAGCGCCGGCACATTGCCGCAGACCGATGGGGTCTCCTATACCACGCCTTTTTATTCGGGCGCCACGATCATAGTGACGCGAAGCAAGGAACCGGTTGTCTTCGATATTGAGGATCTGAATGGCAAAGTCATTGCGCTGTCGTCCGCGAGCGCGCTAGGGCCGATCATTCGCAGCCGGGCTCCACAAAGTCGGGTTGTCATCGGCCGCTCGACCGAAGAAGCGCTGGAGATGGTCGCCGACGGCAGAGCCGATGTCACCCTCGGCAGCGAAGCCTCTCTGATCCCGTATCTGCTGCATCAGTACGAGGAGATTCTGCAAATATCGGGTGTTGCGACCGGACTGATGTCGAATCTTTCGATGGCGGTGAGCAGTGACCAGCCGGTTCTCTACTCGATCGTACAAAAAGCCCTGGCGGCTATTACGGCATCTCAGGCAAACGACATAAGAGCCAGCTGGCTTGCCGCCACCGAACATGGCGCGCTTTCCCTCAGTGTTGTCGCTGGCTATTACGCCCACGAGCTTGCATTGATCAGCCTCGCCATCGTGCTTCTAATCGGTCTGGCATGGCAGGCAAACCGGCTGCATAAGCGGGCAATCCGCAGCGAGCGCGAGAAGACGATGTTCCTCGCGGTGATGAGTCATGAGATTCGCTCACCGATGAATTCCGTCCTCGCAGCCGTAGAACTGCTGCGTTACACCACGCTCGACCAGCGCCAGCAGCATTTCGTCAATCTCGCCAACGCGGGCGCGAACATGCTGTTACGACTGCTGGACAACGTGCTGGATATCACCAGGCTGGAGGCGGGACAACTCAAGCTGATGCCAGGTCCCGTCGATATTCAAACCCTCGTGAATGACGTCGCGGATCTGCATCAGTTGCGCGCGAGCGAGAAGGGCATCGCGCTGACAACGCAGATTCAACCGGCCATTGGCCTGCTGATGCTGGACGAGTCTCGCCTCGCTCAGGTTGTACATAACCTCGTATCGAACGCCATTAAATTCACGTCGACTGGCGAAGTGAAGATAAAAGTCTCCACAACCGATGGCGACGACGAAAAGCACAAACATCTGGAAATTAAGGTGATCGATAGCGGCGCCGGAATTTCCGCAGCGGTGCAAGCAACTTTGTTCAAACCTTACTCCCAGGCCGATCAGTCATACAGGACATCGGGAGGCACTGGACTGGGCCTGGTCATTTGCCGCGAATTGGTAACCTTGATGCACGGTACCGTCGCGATGCACAGCGTTGTCGGAACAGGCACGACGATAACCGTTTCGCTACGCGCCGCGATTGCCAGTGAATCCGATCGACTGCCCGCTACGCAAGTGCCGGCGGCTTTGATTTCGGTGCATGCATCGTCAAGCGCGAATTCTGCTGCACACGTTCTGATCGTGGAAGACACGCCGGCGAATCAGGAGGTGCTGGCGGCCCAGGTTGCGCGATTGGGCTGCAAAGCCACCGTCGCGCAAGATGGTGCGACGGCAATACACGAGTTTTCCGCCCATACATTCGACCTCATCCTGCTGGACTGCCATCTACAGGATATGGACGGATATACGCTGGCGGCCACCATGCGCAACCTGGAGACAGAAAGGAAACGCGAACGCTGCCCGATCGTCGCGATCTCTGCATCAACGGGGAGCGCGCATACGGAGCGTTGTTTCGACGCGGGAATGGACGGCGTGTTGAGCAAGCCGATCCGCCTTGCGAAACTCGAGGACGTGATTTCGCTCTGGTGCGGTGTCGAAGCGAGACCGCTTCCAGATGCGCAACCCGATCACACCGATTTCAACTCGGAGAAGATTCGTCGCTTGATGACGGATGACGTAACAGCGCTGCTCGAAGCGATTGTGCTAGGTGAGGTAGACCTTGCTGCTCGCGCTGCACATCGCATACACGGCGCAGCGCTAACACTCGGTTGGGAGCAAATGGCGGAGATGGGCGAACAACTGGATCATTTGCTGCGCACCGGAGAATATTTCGAAGACGAGGAATTCTCCGCCAGCGTGCTACGCGACTTCGTGCGCTGCTGGCACGAAGTCGACCGAGTTGAGCAGCACGAAAAATGATCGAAACAATGCGTAGTACACGTTACCCGGAGGAAAATTCCGGATCTCACGGCATGTTCATTGTCTTGATGCTGACCTGTGTAGTCAGCGTGCTGGACAGGCAAGTGTTCTCCGTCGTCATCCCGAGTGTCCAGCTCGCACTCGCCATGTCGGCCCAGCAATTCAGTACGTCGTATGTGGCCTTATATTTCGGCGCAGGCATCTCGGCACTTCCCGCTGCCTGGCTGGCAGGTCGCGTACCGCGGAAACATCTCGTCATCGGCGGGCTAGCCCTGTTTTCTATCGGAACGGGTCTGGTGGCCTATGTACAAAACGTACCGCAATATATTGCGCTGAGATTTCTGACCGGAATCGGGATTGGAGTACACCTGGTGGCCGTCCTTGCCATCGGGATGGCCAATTTTCCAAAAAATCGCGCGCTGGTGGCCGGTGCGTTTACATTCACCTTTGGGATCGGTGCCGCTCTTGGACCCAATTTAGGAGGCGTTGTTTTCCACGCATACGGCTGGAGGATCCTCCATACAGTGCTTGGTTTGACAGCATTGCCTGCCACTTTTCTTGTTGTATGGCTCGTCAAGCCGGCCTTTACCGAAAAGAACAGAGGTGACGCGTTCAAGTCACCAGGCGACACGCGCCATAGGACTACACAAGTTCGCCGGTCCACACATCTGTTGTTGCCTACCGCAGCGGTGATCTTGCTTAGCTTTGCAGTGTACGGTTATCTGCTGCAGTACGTGCCTTACCTGCAAGAAAGCCAACGGTTCCCGCCAAGCCTGGCCAATGTGGCGGTCGGTGCCTATGGGTTTGGTACATTGTTTGCGTTACACGGCGGTTGGCTTGGCCACACGTACGGGTCGCGCAGAACGTTAATCGGTGGCTTTGTGGCAGCGGCCATCGTAGGTGGCGCACTGTTCGGTGGTTTGAGTGGATCGCCGACCTTCCATATCATAATGTCAGCTGTGTTCGGCGTTGTCATCGGTGCGGGCGCCTATGTCAATCTGCTGACGTGGATGAGCGAATCCCTTGCACCGTCTCGGGAAAGCTGGGCAATTGGTCTCTTTTTCAGCAGTTTCTATCTACCGGTACCGCTTGTCGCTTACGTTTTCGGCGCGCTTAAAGAACACTGTGGCTGGACAGTAGCGGGTCTGCTCATAGTGTCCGGACTATCGCTCTGCGCAGCGCTGCTCGTTTCAGTCGCTCCGACGAGCAGATCGGTGTTGCCGGTTCAGTAGTGAGAGGTTGCGTCGCTAAGCCGCGCTACATGGCGCGTGCGGCGGCGGCGCGTATCGGCATACATAGCAGCGGCAGCGCAATCGAGGCACAATGCGTTCCTGCTTCGCCTGTCCTCACTTCTGCTGGCTTTCCGAAGAGACGCCGATGACCGCCCAACTCACCTCTGCTATTGCATCGAAATTCGCGACGCTTGCGCTCGACCATCTGACGCGCGAATACCCGAACAAACTGACTCATGCGCTCGCGGGTCCGCAGGACGTGCAAGGTCCGCGCGCGCTGCATCCGATTTTCTACGGCAGCTACGACTGGCACTCGTGCGTGCACGGCTACTGGCTCGTGCTGCATCTTCTGGAGCGCTTTCCCGATCTGCCGGAAGCAGGGCGAGTGGTTGCCGTGGTCGATGGTCATTTCACTGCGGAGAACGTGGCGGGCGAACGCGCGTATCTCGACCTACCGCACAATCGCGGGTTCGAGCGGCCGTATGGCTGGGCCTGGTTGCTCGCGCTTGCTGGTCAGCTACATACCTCGACGCATCCACATGCCGAACGATGGGCAACCACGTTCGCACCGCTGACCGATGCCTTCGTCGAGCGCTTCGAGGAATTTCTGCCGAAGGCGACGTATCCGTTGCGAGTCGGCACGCATTTCAACATGGCGTTTGCGTTGGCGTTGACACTCGATTTCGCGCGGCAGACATCGCGCGATGCACTCGCTGTGCTAATTGTCGAGACCGCGAAGCGCTGGTATCTGAACGATGCGGCTTGCCAGGCATGGGAGCCCGCGGGCGACGAGTTTCTGTCGCCGTCGCTGATGGAAGCCGAGCTGATGCGGCGTGTGCTACCGGCAGCGCAATTTGCGGACTGGTTCACGCGCTTTCTGCCCGATCTCGCACGGAGCCAGCCGGCCACGCTGTTCACGCCGGTCACCGTGACCGACCGCAGCGACGGCAAGATCGCTCATCTGGATGGTTTGAACCTGAGTCGTGCATGGTGCCAGCGTTCGCTGGCCCGCGCACTGCCTGCTGACGACGCACGTCGCGCACCGCTTCTCGATGCGGCGGAGCGGCATCTGGACAGCGCCCTCGCGCACGTAGCCGGCGACTACATGGGCGAGCATTGGCTCGCTACGTTTGCGACGCTTGCGCTGGAAGCGTAGCGCGTCGTGCTGGCCATCGGCGTGCCCGTCGACCTGAGTGTCACAGGGCACGCACGCTGGCGTTAGTGAGAAATCTCCTCGAGTGCAATACCACGGGTACGCGGTCCCATCAGGCCGATGGCCAGCATCACCATCGCCATCGCCCCGGCGATAAACACGAACACGCCAACCGTCCCAAACTCCCGGAGAACTCCCGCGATCAGAAAGGCTGTGAAGATCGCCGAGAAGCGGCTCCACGAATAGACAAAGCCAACCGCACGCGCACGAATACTGGTCGGGAAAAGCTCCGACTGATACGCATGGAAGCTATACGACATGATGTTGTTCGCGAGCGTCAGACAGATGCCGAGGCTCACGAGTAGCACCGCGTTCGCAACCTGACTGAACCACAGGCCACACACGATGTTCGCCCCGGCCATTAACACGATCACCGTCTTGCGCTCGAGACGATCGGCGATGAAGAGGCCGATCAACGGCCCGACGGGAGCGGCGAGCGCGATCAGCGTCGAGTACATCAGGCTCGTCGTGACGGTGATGCCCTGCTTGATCAGCAGCGTCGGCACCCAGTTGGCGAAGCCGTAGAACCCGACGGTCTGGAATACGTTGAAGATCACCAGCATCAGTGTGCGGTTGCGGTACGGCGGTACCCACATATCCGCGAAGCGCCCCTGCGCAAGTACCGGCACGGCAGCGGCAGGCGGCGGCAGCGGACGCCCCGATTCCGCTTCGACCTTTGCTTCGAGCGCGCACATCACGCGGTCCGCTTCATCGAGCCGACCCTGTTGTGCGAGCCAGCGCGGGCTTTCCGGCAGCGCCCGGCGAATCCACCAGACGAACAGCGCGCCATGCGCGCCGATCAGCACGACCCAGCGCCAACCGTCGATTCCGAACGGCGCATGCGGCACCAGCAGATAAGAGAGAAACGCGACCACCGGTACCGACAGGAAGCCGACGGCCTGCTCACAGGCAAACGCGCGACCGCGAACGTGCTTGGGCACGAGCTCGGAGATGTAGGTGCCGATCGTGACGAGTTCGACGCCGATCCCGACGCCCGCGACGAAGCGCCAGAAGTTGAGACCGGTGGCGGTTTCCTGAAACGCCATCACGACATTCGCGACGGTGTACCACAGCAGTGAATACGTGAAGATCGCGCGCCGGCCGAAGCGGTCGGCGAGAAAGCCGCACGCGATGGTGCCGATGAACAGCCCCGCAAACAACGCCGCGATAAAACTTGCTACGCCGGTGGTGCCGAACAGACCCTGTGTCGTCGGAGTGAGCAGGCCGCTCTTCACGAGACCTGGTGCGACATAGCCGGTATAGAGCAGGTCATACAGTTCGAAAAAAAACCCGAGGCTTAGCAGCACGACGAGCTTCCAGATCGAACGTGTGGCGGGCAGGCGATCGAGGCGGGCGGAGATGGTGCCGGGGTCGATGGGGGGCGCAGCGGAGTGCGGTTGAGCGGGTGATGTCACGACGGTCTCCTGGGTGGGCCGGTCTTGCGCTCGCGGTCTCAATGCGCGCGGGCGACGGTGCCGGATGTGGGTCTGGTCAGCATTCTAGCTGGAGTCGCGTTGGGGTTTTCATATCGCTTTTAGTCCTGATCCGATAGGGCGGTCTAAAGCGCGCAGATAGACTTTCGCTTTCTTCAAAACTGGCAGACGGACATGGCTGACCAACAAGCGACATCACTGCCCGAATTCTCCGCCCTCAGCGTGATGACTTTGGTGTCCGACCCGGTTCGCGCGCAAAAACTGTTCTCGATTCTGGGGAACATGGGCGTCGAACGCTTTGAAAATGCGTCGTCGCTGGCGGATGCCATTTCTCGCTTGAGTGAGTCGACGTTCGACATCATCGTGGCCGATCTTGACTCGGACGATCACAGTGCGTTGCTCCTGCCCGAGACGCTCAGGGCAAACACCCGTCTTCCTGCCCACCAGCGCCCGCGGGTCCTGTGGTGGGGCGAATACTCGCCTGCCGTTGCGCGGCCACGTCGAAGCGCCTGGCTTGGACGAAACGCGGTGGTCAACGACCGGGAGTTTGCTCGCGTAGGGGGAATCGATCTGAGCGCCCTGGAGTGCCATGCCAGCCTCGCAAGGCGGACGGGTTTGCAGGTCGAGATTACCCGTAGCGGCGGTCCATTGGGTCTGCATGATGCGCTCACTGCGCTGACCCGGCAGCACACGGTCAAGGCCGACAATTGCATTGACATCGAATCGCTAACTGACGAAGAAGTCGTCAGGGCGGTGATATCCGGCGATGGTCTGTATGTGGAGTTCCAGCCGCAGCACGACCTGCAAACACGCGACATTGTCGGGGCCGAAGTGCTGGCAGGCTGGCGGCACCCTACGTTGGGCGATATCCCTTCGACACAGCTTTTCCCGGTTGTTCGGCGCCTTGGCCTGGATTTGCTGCTGTTCGGTTTCATGAGAAACCGCGTGGTCAGCGTGCTTCATGAGTTGCGTGCCCGGCGTGCCGAGGTGCCTATGGCCGTTGGTATCTCATCGCAGGCAATCTGTACGCCCGAATTTGTCCAGCGACTGACCAGCAGCATGCACGGCGCGAACCTGTCGCCCGGTTTGCTGAAGATCGAGTTGATCGATGACGCGCATACGGTCGATGACCTCACCCTGTCGACGGCTCTGAATACGCTGCGTGCGTGTGGGTTCATCGTGTCGCTGAACGGTTTTGGAGTGAGGCCTGCTGCTCTCGAGCGGGTTGCCAGGATGCCATTCGACGAGATCAAGATCGACGCCTCATTTGTGCGCGACATCGAAAATCTCGTGACTTGCCGGGGGATCGTGGCGGCCGCGATTGATCTTGCGCGGCTTCTGGACGTGGGCATCGTAGCGGAAGGAATCGAGAGCGAAGGTTGCATGACCTTGCTGCGTCGATTGGGATGCCGGGTGGGACAAGGGAATGCATTCTCTGCCCCGATGTCTGCTCACGATTTTGTGAAGCATGTGATTGACTCCAGGGCGAATTAGAACCTGAAAGTTGTCAGGCTTCGCATTGCATGGTCATCGCCCGCAATGCGTGTGTGGTGCCGTGCCGCGAATCGGCGCGATAGATATCAGACCTTCAATCGCGCCGTCCTTGCAGCCCAGGGTTACGAGTGCGGCGTTCCAGATTTTCCACTTCCACTGCGCATTCCGCTTCGTGTTACCGGGCGACTTCCGCAATGCCACCGGGCTGACCGGTACAGGTCACGCAGGATCCTGGAGTTTCTAACAGGCTCATCTCACTTTTGGGAGTGATCCTATTTCCGGCGTGAGTGGTGCTCGGTAAATTTCTGCTTGCGGCTGGATGAGATCGGAGTCGCTCCGCTGTTTTGTCAGTCCGGTGGTAACGAAATACGACCCGGGCGATTCGTTAGCTGGATTCCCTGCTGGATGAACTTAAGTGTGAATGGCGCGCTGGTTCAGGCATGCGCCGATTACAAGTGCTTCGTGCCAAAGAAACGAAGTAACGATGACGTACGCCACCGCGATCACTCATCGCGGTGGCTTTGCAAGAGCGAAGGCGTAGAGCGCGCTCCGTCAACACAGGAAATGCAGAGTCGCACGTGAAGCGTACTTCAACAGCCTGTTGAGTACTTCGACTGGACACGATGCGACGAGAAGGAAAAGACCGCGCCGAGGGTATCGCGATTTTTAGATCGATAGATTGACACGCGATCTGGGCGCCCGAAAGGATATTCACCATCTAGGAGTGGAAATGAATCGAGCATATCGAAGCGTATGGAATGAATCGCTTGGCGCCTGGACTGCCGTGTCGGAAATTGCTTCGGCGAGAGGCAAGCCGAATAAGTCTGCGATTGTTCAGGCCGTGACGGCTGCGGTGTTGATTTTTGGGGGGTATGCGGGTACTGCGGAGGCTCAATACAAGGCGGGGAACGGGTTTGCTCCGGATGCTGCGACTGGTGCGATTGCCATTGGATGCGAGCCGTCAACCTCGACGAATGTCTCGTCGACAACAGCGTCTGGAGTAAACTCGACTGCCATAGGAGTCGGTGCGACAGCGTCCGGAACTCAGGCAACTGCCCTCGGAAACGGTGCGAGAGCGCTCGCCAATAATACGACTGCCCTTGGAACCGGTGCGACAGCGTCGCAAGAATTCACGACTGCCATCGGATCCGGGGCGAGCGCGCTGGGAACCAGCTCAACTGCCCTCGGAGCTTCGGCGAAAGCGCTCGGTTCCAACTCGACTGCCCTCGGAGTCTTGGCGACAGCGTCCGAAAGCCAGTCGACTGCCCTTGGATCTTTGGCGAGAGCGCTCGGAACTCAGTCTACTGCCCTCGGATCTGGGGCGTGGGCGGGAGAGGGATCTTCGCTGGCGTTGGGCGCCAACGCGTCTGCCTCGACGCTCAACTCCGTAGCGCTCGGTAGCAACTCGCTCACTGCGGCGGCCATTGCCACTGCGAGCGGAGTGGTTGGAGGGCAGAACTACGACTTCGCCGGAGGTGCGCCGACGGGCGTGGTATCGGTCGGCGCCACGGGCACCGAACGCCAGATCACAAACGTGGCCGCGGGCCGGATCACGACAGGTAGCACCGATGCGGTCAATGGCTCGCAGCTGTTTGCGACCAGTACGGCGGTCAACTTGCTGTCGACTGGACTGGACACCACCAACAGCAACGTGGCTTCGCTGTCTACGTCAACTTCTACAGGCATCAGCACCGCGCAAAGCGGTGTCAACTCACTGTCGACTGGCCTTAGCTCGCTGTCGACCTCCGCCTCCACCGGTATTAGCACCGCCCAAAGCGGTGTCAATTCACTGTCGACGGGTCTGGACACGACTAACAGCAATGTTGCTTCGTTGTCGACGACGACGTCGACTGGCCTCAGCTCACTGTCGACCGGACTCGACACGACCAATAGCAATGTTGCTTCGTTGTCGACGACGACCTCGACCGGCCTCAGCTCACTGTCGACCGGTCTGGACACGACCAACAGCAATGTGGCGTCGTTGTCGACGACGACATCGACTGGCCTCAGCTCACTGTCGACGGGTCTGGACACGACCAACAGCAATGTTGCTTCGTTGTCGACGACGACCTCGACCGGCCTCAGCTCACTGTCGACGGGGCTGGATACGACCAACAGCAATGTGGCTTCGTTGTCGACGACGACCTCGACCGGCCTTAGCTCACTGTCGACGGGGCTGGATACGACCAACAGCAATGTGGCTTCGTTGTCGACGACGACCTCGACCGGCCTTAGCTCACTGTCGACGGGGCTGGATACGACCAACAGCAATGTGGCTTCGTTGTCGACGACGACCTCGACTGGCCTCAACTCACTGTCGACGGGTCTGGACACGACCAACAGTAACGTCGCGTCGCTGTCGACCTCGGCCTCCACCGGTATCAGTACCGCGCAAAGCGGTGTCAACTCACTGTCGACTGGCCTGTCGGAGACCAATAGCAATCTTGCCTCGCTGTCGACGGGCGTTGCCAACTCGACAGCAGGGCTTAGCTCACTATCGACCAGCCTGGACACCACCAACAGCAATGTCGCATCGCTGTCGACGGGTGTAGCCAACTCCGTCCAGTATGACGACGCGGACCATACCAAGGTTACGTTGGGTGGCACCAGTTCCACGGCACCCGTGGTCCTGACCAATGTGGCCGATGGTGTCAATGCAACTGATGCGGTTAACTATCAGCAATTGACGTCGCTATCTACCTCGACTTCCACCGGTATCAGCACCGCGCAAAGCGGTGTCAACTCGCTGTCGACCGGCCTGTCGGAGACCAATAGCAATGTCGCCTCGCTGTCCACCTCGACGTTGGCAGGGCTCGGCTCACTGTCGACGGGTCTGGACACGACCAACAGCAACGTGGCTTCGCTGTCGACGACGACATCGACTGGCCTCAACTCGCTATCGACTGGACTGGACACGACCAACAGCAATGTCGCATCGCTGTCGACGACGACGTCGACCGGCCTCAGCTCGCTGTCGACGGGTCTGGATACGACCAACAGCAATGTTGCATCGCTGTCGACGACGACCTCGACTGGCCTCAGCTCACTATCGACGGGTCTGGACACGACCAACAGCAATGTCACATCGCTGTCGACGACGACGTCGGCTGGCCTTAGTTCACTGTCGACGGGTCTGGATACGACCAACAGCAATGTGGCTTCGTTGTCGACGACGACCTCGACTGGCCTCAACTCGCTGTCGACGGGTCTGGATACGACCAACAGCAATGTGGCTTCGTTGTCGACGACGACGTCGACCGGTCTCAGCTCGCTGTCGACTGGACTGGACACGACCAACAGCAATGTGGCTTCGCTGTCGACGACGACGTCGACCGGCCTCAGCTCGCTGTCGACTGGACTGGACACGACCAACAGCAACGTGGCTTCGCTGTCGACGACGACGTCGACCGGCCTCAGCTCGCTGTCGACGGGTCTGGACACGACTAACAGCAATGTGGCTTCGCTGTCGACGACGACGTCGACCGGCCTCAGCTCGCTGTCGACGGGTCTGGACACGACTAACAGCAATGTGGCTTCGCTGTCGACAACGACCTCGACTGGCCTCAGCTCGCTGTCGACTGGACTGGACACGACCAACAGCAACGTGGCTTCGCTGTCGACGACGACGTCGACCGGCCTCAGCTCGCTGTCGACGGGTCTGGACACGACTAACAGCAATGTCGCTTCGTTGTCGACGACGACGTCGACCGGCCTCAGCTCGCTGTCGACGGGTCTGGACACGACCAACAGCAATGTGGCTTCGCTGTCGACAACGACCTCGACTGGCCTCAGCTCGCTGTCGACGGGTCTGGACACGACCAACAGCAATGTGGCTTCGCTGTCGACGACGACCTCGACTGGCCTCAGCTCGCTGTCGACCGGACTGGACACGACCAACAGCAATGTTGCTTCGCTGTCGACGACGACATCGACTGGCCTCAGCTCGCTATCGACTGGACTGGACACGACCAACAGCAACGTGGCTTCGCTGTCGACAACGACGTCGACCGGCCTCAGCTCACTGTCGACGGGTCTGGACACAACCAACAACAACGTCGCATCGCTGTCGACAGGTCTGGATACCACCAACAACAATGTCGCATCGTTGTCCACCACGACCTCGACCGGACTCGGTTCACTGTCGACGGGTTTGAACACGACCAACAACAACGTGGCATCGCTGTCGACAGGTCTGGACACAGCCAACAGCAATGTCGCCGCACTTTCCACCTCGGCGTCGACGGGCCTCAGCTCACTGTCGACCAGCCTGGACAGCACGAACAGCAACATGGCATCGCTGTCTACCTCGGCATCCACAGGTATCAGTAACGTAAAAAGCGATGTCGATTCGCTAACAACAGAACTGTCGACGACCAACAGCAACGTAGCGTCGCTGTCGACGGGCCTGGACGCCACCAACAGCGAAGTCGCTTCCCTGTCCACCTCGACATCGGCGGGACTCGACTCGTTGACGACCGCCCTGAGCAACACCAGTAACGATGTCGCTGCGCTGTCGAAGAATCTTTCCAGTAACAACGAGAAGCTCGGCAATTCGACAGGAGCGAACAGCAGCACGCTCGGGCAGAACTCCGTTGCCTCGGCGCCCAATAGCACGGCGCTCGGTGAAAGCGCAAAGGCAACCGGGGCTAACAGCACGGCGATTGGTCAGAATTCGTCCGTATCGGCTAACGATGGAACCGCGATCGGCACAAACTCGTCGGTGACAGCACCAAACGCTGTCGCGTTGGGAAGTGGCTCGGTTGCCGATCAAGCCAATACCGTCTCGGTGGGGGCCCCAGGCAACGAGCGACGGGTCGCGAACGTTGCGCCTGGCGTCAATCGAACCGATGCCGTCAACATGGGGCAATTGAACGCCGTGCAGGACCACGTGAATGGCGTCGCGCGTAAAGCGTATTCGGGTGTCGCCGCCGCGACTGCGCTGGCGATGATCCCAGGAGTAGACCCAGGAAAGACGGTGTCTGTGGGAGTCGGGACCGGTGTCTACCAGGGCTACGCTGCGCTTGCCATCGGATTTACTGCTCGCGTCACGGGCAACATTAACGTGAGAGGTGGCGTGAGTTCGGGCGCAGCAGGAAGCGTGTACGGAGCAGGCGCTTCCTATCAGTGGTAAATGGCACTGCGTACATGAGCTAGGTGAGTCATGTACGCACGTATCGAAATAGCCGGAGCGGATGATGGAAAAACTGGTTGAATTGAAGCTCGAATTGAAAAAGATCGAGTTTGAAATAGATCTGGCAAGAGAACAGGAGGCAAGGTTAATTGCTGAACGTGTCGTGGCGTTGCTGGCGGAGTACGGCATCACCATCGACAACAAAACCGATGCCCCGCGACGCGCACGACGTACAGGAACCCGCGTGGCCCCGAAATACTGGAACCCAGCGACGGGTGCGACCTGGTCTGGTCGCGGGCGCGCTCCGCTCTGGATCAGCGGGGAAGACAGGAGTCAGTTCCTGCTCCCGGATGCGCAAAAACCGGAATGAACGGCGTTCGCGCCACGCAGCAGGTAAAACGACGATGAACCGATTAAATTTGCAGCCACGGTCCGCGCACCAATGAACAATCCGCCGACAAGTCCAATTGCCCCCGCTCGCGAACCGAACCTCGTGATCAACACCGCACCGCCCTATGCACTCGTGCGATCGCGCCACGGGTTCATGCTGGCTAACCGCAACGACATTTACATCGGTCAGGCGCTGATCCGCTACGGCGAATATGGTGAGATCGAGACTCAATTTCTGTCGCAGATGGTCAGAGATGCGGGTGTCGTTGTCGAAGTCGGCGCGAACATCGGATCGCACACGGTGCCGCTGGCAAAACTCGCTGCGGCTGCTGGCGCCGAGGTGATTGCATTTGAACCTCAGCCGTTTGTCTTCCAGAATCTGTGCGCCAACCTGGCATTGAACAGTATCGGCAATGTGCGTGCGTGGCCGGTCGCATGTGGCCTCGAAGCCGGAACAGTCTGGTTTCCGAGCCAGACTTACACGCAGCCAGGCAACTTCGGCGGTGTGTCGATGCAGTCCGAAGCAACATCGCCCGATCTCATGGCAGTTCCGTGCGTCCGGCTTGATGACGTGCTCGGCGACAGGGACGTTTCCCTGATCAAGCTCGACGTCGAAGGCTTTGAACTGGCAGCGCTGCAGGGTGCATGTCAGATATTGAAGCGATCCCGACCGGCGCTGTACCTCGAAAACGATCGCGTAGAGAAATCGCAAGCACTGATCGAATGGCTATGGGCGCAAGAATACCGGTTGTGGTGGCACGTATCCCCGCTATTCAATCCGAAGAATTTCCTTGGCGAGGACGAGAACGTCTATCGCAATCTGTCTTCCTTCAATATGCTCGCACTGCCTCGTGAGTCGGATATCGTCGTACAGGGATGCACGGAAGTTACTGACGCCGGGCATCATCCGCTGCGCGAGGATTAACGCGTCGTTGTAAGCAGGACCCGCATGTAAAAACACCCCTTCGAAAAGGGGTGTTCATTTCAACTACCCGCCCCACACCAGCAGGACAGACAGCGCAGCCGAGTCATCACTTGTACGTCGCGCTCAGCTTCGTAAAGTCCAGGCTGCCGAAGCCCGTGTCGTCATCCCAACCAGCCTTCGCGGCATAACCCTTGCCACCGTAACCGTTGTTACCCGAAGTCACGTCATGAGTGTTCGACGCGTCCTTCACGAAGGTCTGATAGAAACCCGACGTAGGCAAGCCCAGGCTGTTCTGGTGAGCCGATTCGACCCGCGCCCATCCCCCGACGAAAATCGGCGACGCCAGGCTCGTGCCGCCAACCTGTTGTCCCGCCTGACCGTTGATGACAATCAAGGCACCCGTCCCGGAAGCAGCATCGAACGCGACGTCCGGCACTACGCGCTTGGTGACCGTCTTGCCCAATGCGGTGGTTTGCCACGTCGGCGCCGTTTCATACTGGCTCACACCGCCGCCTGTCGCCCAGATCCGCACGGAGTCGTCCACCGGGTCGCCGAACTGGTCGGTATCGGCAAATGCCCAGCCTTCGTTCCACACGGTTTCGCCAGCCCACGTGGTCTTGTTCGTGGTCGACAGCGTCGTGCCGCCGACTGCAACCACATACGGCGAACTGGCCGGCGACGACACGCTGTACTTCGACAGATTGATGGTTGTTTTCACCGTGCTGCCATCGCTGCTGGTGCCGATGTAGCCGGGCGCGCCCTGCGGCGAAGTCGACCACTGATACACACCCGCATCTCCCGACGACACCGAGAAGATCTGACCTTGTGCAACAGCCTGCTTGAAGACCGCGTCGTCGGCGGCGAGCGAGCCGTCCGAATTCGCCGACGCTTCATCGAGCCCGAGCGAGACGTTGATAACCTTGGCCAGATTGTCGGTCACCGCCTTGTTGTAAGCGTCCGTCAACGTTGCATCGGTCAGGCCGCTATCCTGGCTGTCGCCGTTGATCGCCGAATAGAAGATCAGTTGCTTGACGCCGCCGGATGTCCCGATGATGTCCTGGCTGTCCAGATCCCATTCGCTCGGGTCGCCGTCATCAGCCAGCGTGCCTTTGCCACCTGCGACCACCTTGGTGTTGACGGTCGCCAGCTTCGCGCTCGTCGTGAAGGTTTTCAGATCGGCGATCGTCTGGGTCAGATCGCCCCAGGTGATGATGCCCACCGTGGTGTTGGTCGCAGCCGGCAGACCGGCCGCATCGTAAATCTTGGCGAAGTCGGTCGGCTGGTGCGCGACCTGACTGCCCGCAGCCGCTTTGGCCTCGGTATTCACCTCAGCATTTGCGCTCGCAAGCGCAGCATTAGCCGGCACAAAACGGCGAATCAACCGATGCGGCACGCCTGCGTTCTGCAAGCCGAGCACCGACTCCACGCTTGAACTCAACGAGGACGGAACCAGTGCCGCCGAGTCGTTGGCGAAAACCTGTTTGCCGCGGTAGTTAAAGCGCTTCAGATTCGTGTGAAAGCCGCTCTGTGCGTTATTGGCGTTGCCGTCCGCAGAAATCAGCTTGTTATTCTCGGACACCGAGATGTTCGTGAAACCGCTTGCCTTCAGATGTTCGACGACTGCCTGGACCTGAGCGTCAGTCGGCGCGTAGCGGGCCTTGAACTGCTCCGGCGTCAGATACTGCCGGTAATTCGGGCTACCGGGCTGGTTGACCTCGCGCAGGAACGTATCGAGCTGGCTGTCATTGCGGCCCTTCAGGACGACCGTAACGTGCAGGGGTTGGCTGATTTCGAGCGGCGTCACCAGAGTATTGGTGAGTTCGTTCGCTGCATCGCCGAGTGCATAACCGGTGGCCGCAGATGTGGTGCGGGCTTCCGATTGCGCTACCGCGCCGGCGGGATGTGCCGCGGGCAACAGGAAAGCACCGGTGCGGGTCGCCACCCAGCTATCCGCTGCGTGCGCGGACATCGGCACGAGGGTTGCGGCAATGGCGAGCGGCAGCAGCGCTTTGGCGAAATTTCCGGAAAATGCACTATTGATACGCACAGCTTTCTTCATTGTTTCAACTCCACGATGGTTGACGAAGAATCGACGTGCCGATCCACGGCTACGATGACGTAACGCGCATAAAAGGCATGGGAAGTACTCAATCTCAGGAATAGCAACGACAAATACCCGGCGCCTCAACTCGACATAGGCGTTCTCTCCTGTTGAATATCGATTGCGAGTTAAGAGATAAATCCTCTGATTATCAGGGTAGTGAAAAGCAATTCACTTATGCTTATATCGATTAATTTTCGTTTATCAAATTCAGATTTGCATATGCACAATGACGGGCTTGATGGGTAATCAGGTCAATGCGCAAATCAACGCGCAAGCCAATGCGAAAAGCTTTCCCGAATACCGTCTATCCGATGGCGATTCTTAATGCATTGTTCTGTGTGCAAGCCTCGCCAGCAAGTGCGGCGATTAATAAACGGATGACCGATGAAATTTGAGTGATTAAAAGATATAAGGCGAGAAACTTACTGTCAAACTTTTTTTGATGTAATTTGTAATTTGTTGAAGTTTGATGTGCATTAAATGGAAAGCATTTTGTAATTAATGCGAAATCGCTGAAATGGATATCAGGAAAGCAGGTGAATTTGTTAAATCCGTGCCGAAATGATATGCCCTGGTAATTTTGCCGGAGCTAGACAATCACCACACCGCGCGGATTCATCTCCCGCTTGAGCCAGAAGTTCGCGCCCGACACTTTCGTGTACAGATCGGGCGGGATGCAAGGCGCCCGGTCGTGATGCGCGACCTTCTGCCGGACTTTGTGCATGCCAGGCATGCCGAGTAGGGCGTCGTAATCGGGTTCGTCGTAGACGACGTTATCGAAATCGTGCGTGAAGTCCGGCTCGCCGAGTGCTTCATAGAGGCGTTGCATGGTTCTACCGGGTTCGCGCGACAGATGTTCATACGGCACGACGATCAGCCGCTTCGCATCGTTACCGAACCACGCCTCGCGCAGATTGCTCCAGGCAAGACCGATCAGACCGTTATCGGGATTCATCAGCACGTCCGAGCGCGCATAGACCGAGGCGCCAGGTTGAAGCCGGAATATCCGCGATAGCTGCAGCGGATTTTTCGCCAGCATCTGCTCGATGCTGTCGATAATCCAGGCTACGTCGCGCACGCAGCAGATCACACGCGACTGCGGATACAGCTCGCCGAGCAACGGCAAGCGACCGGTCCAGGTGCGATTGGTGTCGAATACAACCTGGTCGGACGGACTGTCAGCGTAGTAGCTGTCGAACACGCCGCGCAGCATGCGGGCGCGTTTTTCGGCGTCGAAGAAGGCACCGAACTCGGGGTCGCACATCTTTTGATGCATCGCGCCGCACAGCATGGCCACCGGGCTCGTCATGGCCGCCGTATAGCGAGGGTTCTGTCGCAGCAGCGCGCATAACAGCGTCGAGCCCGAACGCGGCAAGCCTGAGATCAGATGCAGATGCTTGACCATGACACTCTCTTCGAGACGACAACCTGACGACGCTAAACCGAGAACGCAGTCGGACCCGCGAGCACCGTATACACGTTGTCGAAGAAATAGAACACGTTGTACTGCCCGGGGGTAGACCTGCGGTCAACAGCACGGCCGAACCCACACCGCGTGGAGCGTTCGTACGCAGCAGTTCGTTGCCTGCACCCGGCATATCCGTTGCCTTGAACACACCGAACCAGTTCAACGGCCGGTGATTCCACGGCGGCGTCACGTAGTCCACCCGGAGCGTGCCGGCTGCGACAGGCTGCAACGCAAACGATGGTTTGAACAATGCCGGATTGCCGTTAGCAGGATCGGTCCTGAGCGCACCCGATTGCGCCTGCACGCCTCCAGCCACGCGCCTCAACCACGCAGTGTCGCCGGCTACACGAATGCTGACGTCATACCAGCCCGAAGAGATCGTGCTGCCATTGAGCGTGTCCGACGAACCGAGCCACGTCACCGATTGTTCAGCCCCTGCAGCGACCGTTATCGCGACTGGCTTGTTCTGGTAATAGGCGTTGTCCGTCAACTGGAAGACGCAGGCCACGGTGCTGTTGCGGTTATCGAGTGTGATCTGCAGATTGGCTCCAGCGACGTCGTAACAGACCGCGACCTCGGGCGCCTGCGCAAGTTGTCTCACGTTGTTCACGTTGCCGCGGAACTCACGCAGAAAACCGTTCGGACCATGCACGGCCCAGTCGTACACACCATCGCTGCCGATCGACACCGGTGTGGCATTGAGCGACTTGCCGGCTTCGATCGTGTAGTGATACGTGGTTTGCGCATCCGCCATCGGCATCCAGTACGCGATGAACGCGGCGCCGACTGATCCGGTATTGGCGAACGTCAACGAGAACTGTCCGCTTGCCACCTGCGCGTGGACGAAGAACTCGTAGCCGAGCCGGCATGCGGTTTGTGTCGGCGGTCCAGGCAGTGCGGGAAAGGTCTGCGGCACCGGCACGGCGGCGCTCACGGTGCCGTTCTTGAACGTCGTCGTGGTATTGAGCGTGCCCGTCGCGGCCGGTTGACTGAAGTCGAACGCCTCGGTCAGATCGCCGCACACAGCGCGGCGCCAGTCCGAGATCAACGCGCACTTGCTCGCATCCGCGGACGCCAGGCCCTTCGCCGTCAGCCATTGTTCGAGAAAGCGCAGCACGGAGCTGTGATCGGAAGTTTGCGAGCTGACCTTGCCGCCCTTCGTCCATGGCGAGACGATCAGCATCGGCACACGCGGTCCAAGGCCGACCGGAACTGAAGACATGTTTTCGGCGGCGCCCGCATCGGCCAGCGTCATCTGTCCGTAGTGCGCGCTGATCGGCGGAACGGGGGGAGGGACGTGATCGAAGTAACCGTCGTTCTCGTCGTACATCAACATGAACACGGTCTTCGAGAAAACGTCCGGGTTCTCGTTGACGAGGATGTTCAGCAGCCGCGCCGTGAACGACTCGCCATCGCCTGGTGACGCGCTTGGATGCTCCGAGAATTTCGTCGGCGCCACGATCCACGAAACGCGCGGCAGACCTGGCTTGATCGTGCCTGGAGCGGGGTTGTCGGGCTCCATACCCGCCGCGACGTCGCGTGCAAACTCTGCGACTAAAGCATCTCCAACGTTAGCCGTCGATGCCGCGAAAACGCGCCCGCGTTGATAAAGTGTCTGGAAATAGGGATCTTTCGACTTGTCGATAGTCGTCCCGGTGTTATCGATGCGGAAGTTCTTGAAGTACTGGAGATAGTTGTCGCCGAAGTTCTCGTCTTCCTGATAGAGCTTCCACGTGATGCCGCTGTCCGACAATGTTTCGGCATAGGTTTGCCAGTCCGCCACACCTGCCGCCACCGCGGTCGCTCGCGCGGCGGGGCTTTGTCCATACATGGCGGGCGTGATCTTGCTGTTGTTGTCGTCGGCGATGTCGGCGAAATAGCCACCGCTCTCGACGTTGTAGCTGTCCGGAAAGTTCATCGGCGGCGGACACGTGCCCGACCACAGATAAAACCGGTTCGGATCCGTCGCGGAAAATACCGAACAATGGTAGTCGTCGAAAATCGAGAACGCATTGGCGAGCGGGTAGTAAAAGGGCAACTCGTTGGCGGTCAGAAAGCCCATCGATTGCCGGCTTTTCGTCGGTACCCATGTGTCCCAGTTCTTCCACGTGTCCTGCGATTGCTTCCAGCTGTGATTCAGGTCGTTCATATACTGGAAGGCGACATTGCCCGTCTTGTTCAACGCGAACGGCAACACGTATTCGCTGGACTGTATGGTGCGGTTGGTCTGATACCAACCCGAAGGGGTCGTCCACAGCGACACATCGACATGGGCCGAGAACGACAGCGAGCCCGGATTGGTTCCTTCCGCCTGGTACCACACATAGTTGCCGCTCGGAATCGACGTGGGGCGTGGATCGCCATAGCCACGCACCCCTTTCATCGCGCCGTAGTAGTGGTCGAACGAGCGGTTCTCCTGCATGAAGATGACAACGTGCTCGATGTCGGCGAGACCCGGCGTTCCGGTCGGATTGCTGGCCGGGACTGCCAGAGCATTCTCGATCAGTCGAGGCCAGAACGAACCCGCTGCAACCGAACCCAGCGTGGCGGCACCGAGGCGAAGGAAGTTGCGTCTGTCTTTAGAGGTCATCGCTGTCGTCAGGTAAGAGGTGTCATGACTGCCGGCAGGACACGCCGGCAGCCGTCATGCCGTGCGCCGCCGATGCGCTACGCGGCAGCGGGATCGCTGCTCAGTTCGCTGCCGCTTTCCAGGCGTCCGGCGAAGCGGCGCAGGAACGTGGGCTGTACGTCGACCGTGACGCTGAAGTCGTACCAGTTCTGGCTTGCCGAAACGGGCCAGTCGGTACCCGCGGTGCTGCCGGCGGCCACCGTGAAAGTCCATGGTCCATCGGTGCGATACGCGTTCGATGTGACGGTGAACGTGCAGGGTCCCTGGCCGCTGTTCATCAGCGTCAGATACACGGCGCTATTGGCCACGTCGTAGCAGACGCGGATCTCGGGGTTCGCCGCGTTCACCGCGGCAGTCGCCGCCACGTCGCCGGCAAACGCACGCAGGAAGCCGTTCGCGCCGTGCAAGGCGATGCCGTACTTCGTGCCGGTCAGTGCGGTACCGCTCCAGCTATCGGAAAGCTGTGCGCCGGCATCGACTGCATAGCGACGCGGCGGATTGGTCGGCGTCGCGAGGTCGTATGCCGAGAATGCTGCTCCAACGCTGCCGCCGTTGGCGACGATCAACCAGAACGTCGAACTTGCCGGGTCGACACGTGCGCTTGCGTGGAACTCATACGGCAATGCACGTGAAGGACGTGTGCCCGGTTCCTGTCTCGGCATCGACTGGACTGTCGGCACCGTGGGGTAGGGCAGCGTGCTGCATTGCAGGTTGGCCTGCGCGACGTACTCGCTGGTATCCGGAATCGATGCTTTGGGCCACACCGCATCCGGATTCTTGAAGTTGAAGGCCGAGGTCAGATCGCCGCAGATCGCGCGACGCCACGGGCTGATGTTGGGACAGTGAACGCCGAAGCGCTGCTCGATAAACTGGATCACCGAGGTGTGATCGAATACCTGCGAACAGACATACCCGCCTTTCGACCACGGCGAGATCATCATCATCGGCACGCGGAAGCCGAGGCCGATCGGTTTGCCGGCATAGAGTTCGCCCGTCGTGGACATCGTCGCCTGTGCGGCCGATGCGGGTGGCGTGGGCGGCGGATCGTGATCGAAGAAACCGCCTTGTTCGTCGTAGTTCAGCAGGAAGACGGTTTTCGACCACACGTCCGGGTTGGAGACGAGTGCGGTCAACAGGCGCGCGGTGAGATCTTCGCCGGCTGCGGGGTGATAGTCGGGATGCTCCGACAGCGCGGCCGGCGCGACGATCCACGACACTTGCGGCAACGTACCGGCGGCAACGTCTGCCGCGAGCGCCTGGGCGAGATCGTTCACGACGGCGATGCCCTTCTGGTACAGCGGGCTCGTGGTCGGCGCCGTCTTGAAGCTCTGGAACCAGGCGAAGCCGTTATCGTCGAAGTTGTCCGACTGCTGGTACACCTTCCAGCTGATATTCGCCGCCTCGAGTGTTTCGGCAACCGTGGGCCAACTGAAGCCGGGCGTCGGCTCGGTGTTGTCGAGCGTCGGGTGCTGACCGACGGACAACCCATTGCTGCCGCTAAACAGATGCAGACGGTTCGGATTGGTCTGCGTGAGCGTTGAACAGTGATACTGATCGCAGATCGTGAATGCATCGGCGAGCGAGTAGTAGAACGGCAAGTCAGCGCGCGTGTAGTAGCTCATTCCGAGCACCGGGCTGCGCGCGGTATTCCACGCGTTATACAGCCCGTTGTTCCACATCGCGATGTCGGTGGGGTAGTCCATCGTCGCGGCTTCTTCGCAGGTCGCGCTGGTGGTCGACGTGTCGACATGAAACGGCAACATGTAGCCGCCGTTGCTCGTCGGTTGCTTCCACACCGGGTCGCCGTTCGGCAGCGTGATCGCCATCCGGTCGTTGAAGCCACGCACACCGCGCAACGAGCCGTAGTAATGATCGAACGCGCGGTTCTCCTGCATGAACACGATGATGTGCTGCACGTCGTTGAGCGTGCCGGTCGTGTTCGATGCGGGTGTCGCCAACGCGTCACGGATCACGGCGGGCATCATCGAAGCCGCGGCTGTCGCGCCGAGCGAGCCTGCGGCGAACTTCAGAAAGTTACGTCTTGGATTCGAAACCATCGGAGCACCTTGTGGGGTTCGGGTATGGCGAATTGCTCTGGGTTGTCCAGTTCTCGACTCGCGGCTTACGGCTTACGGCGCGCAGTGAAGTACGGCCTTCGTATTGGCCGGTGTCGACGCGCCCGAAGGGGCCGATCCGCCCGCCGGCGTCGATGCACCCTGAGCGGGCGGTGTCTGTGCCGACGATCCAGGACCCGTGCTTCCAGATGTCGACTTCGAATCGCCGCCGCACGCGCTGAGCAGCACCGCCGACGCACAGAGCACCGCTCCCAGCAAAACAGCAGAGCGCGCACGCGTGATAGTCATTGAATAGAAAGCGTTCATCAGTTCCCTCCGGATCCGGGTACGAGCGTCGACAGCGAATGCGTCGAAGCGCCGAGCGATAGAACCTGTGCCGAGGTCAGCACCTTGTTCCACATCGCGATGTCGTTGAAGGTCATCGTGCCGAGGTTGCCGCCGCTGTCGGTGGTTCGCGTGTAGTAGTTGCCCGTCGCGTCCTCGTTAAAGCCGATGGTCGAATAGACGCCGGCAATCTTGCTCATGTTGAAACCGCTCATGCTGAGCGTGGCGGACTCCATGCCGTACGTCGGGTCGTAGATGTAGCCAACTGCGGTTTGCGCGGTCGTGTCGACGGTCATGGCGACGTAGACCCACGCGTTCTTCGTGAAATTGAGCGCTGCATCGGAGCGGCTGGAGCCGTCGGAGATATTGAATTTCAACTGGCTGCCGCTTTCTTCTGCGATGTTGAAACCGGGGTTGCCGCCCGACCACCAGTTCTTGTTGCTGATTACCGGCGAGTCGCTCTGACCGTCGTTCGAGTAGAACCAGAAGCCAAACGAGAACTGCGGTTTGTTGCTGACGTCGTCGGTGAGCTTCATGCCGTTCCCTGCGTTCGGCGTGCTGATTAGCGATGCAACCTGCAACGCGTTGAAGCCGAAACTGTCGGGAACGAACGAGGCTGTCGTCGTCGATGTCGCGTTGAATTGCGCGAGCGCCACGCCCGGAGCGATCGCGTCCGCGAGCCCCTTGTCGAACGAGAAGAAGTGGATCAGGCCCGAACCGAGCGTCGGGTCGAGTACTACCGACTGCACGTAGTTGATCTGCGCGAGCGTGGAGACGGCCGCGCCGTCCGCGGCCAGCGTGTAGTTGAACGAGTAGGCGCCACTGGTCGTTTTACCGAGCTGAGTGTCGGCATACGACTGCGTGTTCCCCGACAACGTTGCGAGCAATGTGCCGTCGCGGTACAGCAAGAGCTGTGAAGGTGTGACGGGCGGCAGGGCCCACGACAGATTCAGGCTGGCCTGATCGCTGCCCGGCGTTGCCTGCAGCAGGCGAGGGCCGATCTTGCCGATGAGCGACGTGCCGTCGATCGCGTAGAGCGCGGGGTTTGCTACTGCACCGAACCAGCTCAATACGGTTGGTGTGATATCGGCCTGCGTTGCGCCCGCCTGCAATTGCGCGAGTGTCGGCTTCGCAGCGATTGTGCCTGTCGACGCAGTGGTCGAGCCTACCGTCAAAGGCTGATTCGACGCGATGAAGGCCGTCTCGTTCGACAGCAACGGAAGGCCGCTTTCCGAGCCGGTAGCGTCGAGCCCTTCATCGGTTGTCACGATGACGAGCCAGTTTTCGTTGACGCCGTTCTGCTTCTGACGCGCGGCGATCGCAGTCTGTAGTTGGCCGATTTCCTGATCTGCCGTGGCAAGCGCGCTCACATAACCAGCCTGTAGACCGGCGCTCTGCGCGGCGACTGCCGGTCCGCTCAGATTGGCGAAAATCAGATCGTCGTTGCCGGTCAAAATCGCCGCAGTCGCGGCCTTGACGACACAGCTATCGACCCCCGCGCAATCGACCGATGCATCCGCATCGCCGGACAGCAACGCATCGAGCGTGCTCCAGCTCGCGATTTCAGCAGTGCCTTGCGCGTTGGCCAGCTTCGCGAGCTTGAAGACGGTATCGGCTGCGATGGTCTGCGTCGCATCGTCCTGGCGCACGCCGTGCCGGTTGGCCCATGTGCCGGTCAATACGGTGGCCCAGCCGGGCGCCGCGAGCGTGGCCTGTTGCGTGGGCGTTCCCGCGATGCCACCTGCGAGCGCCGGCACGATGGCCATCTGCGCGAGATTAGGCGCCTGGTGCTGGGCGAGCGCCTGTTGCAGCGCGCTGTACTGCACGCCCGACACACCAATCACGAGCGCTTTCTGACGTGCCTGGCCCGTGGGTTGCGAGGTCGAAGTACCGCCTGCCGGCGGTGTCGTCGTCGATGCACCGCCGGGCGCAGCCTGACCGACCTGACCTGACGGTGCCGATGCGCCAATGTCTCCACCACAACCGCCGAGCAGGACAGCGCACGACAGCGGTCCTAAACTCGTGATTATCCAGATAAAAACTTTTTGTAAGTGCCGGGACATCAAACGCTCCGCTACGTTGTTCGCCGGTGATGGATCGTCCCGACGCGAGAACCGGGACAAGCGAAAACATACACACTCGTTGCAACAAATCACCACAAAATGCACAAAAACAACACAGATTTTGGCGACATGACAATGTCACGGTCGGTGATGTAAGGATCGGTAGGCGCTTGAGCGAGCCGCGGACATACCGGATGACGGGGCTTATGAAGACCGGCGCAACGCACAGGGAGACGCGATGTCGATAGAAGATGGATACGGCGACGACTGGATTGCGGCGGCAACCCATGTCCGCGATTTTTCGTGCGATGCGGTGTTCCTCATCGACGACGGCCGTTTCGTCGTCTCCGGCGGCGATTTGTCCGACGATGAGCGCGAGCGTCTGAGCGAACCGCTGCGCGAATTCGGCCTGGCGTCGCCGGCGCACACACATCTATCGACCGGCGATCTGCTGGGTCGCGAAAGCCATCTCGCGCGCTATTACGAACAACTGATCGCCATTGCCAGTGCGCACGGAAAGGCACGAGAGGTACAGACGGGGGGATTTCCTCACTTCGCGGTGAAGCCGGCGTTCATTGCCGCGGGACAGGACCTGACGAGCTTTGTCTGGATCGATTGGATCGCGGAGACGGCGGAGGCTCTGGAGGCACTGGCAGCGTCTCGCGGTCTCGTGCAGCGGGAAGTGTGGGACTACCTCGATCAGGGATGGGCTGTGCGCATCGTGTCTCGCGGCGAGATGACTTACCTGCTCGAGTGGAACTGGGAGGACGATGAAGACAAGCTGGCAGGCTACGGCTTCGCCACGGACGAACTTGCCCGCCAGGCCGCGGCCGCGCTCGAACGTCTGTCGATCATCCATCGACGGTTGATCGAATTGATGGGCCACGATTACTGGACCTATATACGGCCGCCTGCTGAAACGCGCGCGAGGGTTACGCCATCGGCATTCGGCAGGAAGGTGCTTTCGTTGATCAGGCTCCCGCATGCGAAGCGGCGGAGCCGCTGAACCACGAATAAGCTTGCCGGGTTGACTGCACCCATCAATACACCGTGCGAAACTACCGCTCGCTCCCACCACAAAACCAGTAGCCACCATGTCCGTCGACCTGAGTCTGATTGAGCGCAGCGCGTGCGAAGTCGTCGATCTCTTACGCGAAGAAACAGTGAGTCCGCATGACCTGCTCGATACGCTGGCCGCGCAGATTGCGCGCGTCGAGCCGCAGGTCAATGCGCTGCCCACGCTGTGTTTCGAGCGCGCGCACGCGCATGCCGATGCGTTGCTCAAGAAGCCGGTTAGCGAGCGCGGTTTGCTGTGCGGCTTACCGGTACCGATCAAGGACTTGACCGATGTGGCCGGTGTGCGCACGACGCGTGGCTCGCGGGTCTATCGTGAGCGCGTTCCGGAGACCTCGGATGCCGGTGTGACGCTACTCGAAGCGCGCGGCGGCGTGGTCTACGCAAAGTCCAACACGCCTGAGTTCGGCTCGGGCGGACATACCTATAACAGCGTGTTCGGTATTACGCGTAATCCGTGGGACTTGTCGCGCTCGGCGGGCGGGTCGTCCGGCGGTGCAGCTGCGGCGCTGGCATCGGGCACGGCCTGGATCGCGCAGGGTTCGGATCTCGCGGGCTCGCTGCGTACGCCTTCTTCGTTTTGCGGCGTAGTGGGCTTGCGTCCGACGGCCGGGCGCGTCGCATACGGCCCGGCTGCCAATCCTTTCGACACGCTCGGTATTCACGGGCCGATGGCGCGCAACGTCACGGATGCAGCGCTGCTGCTCGACGCGATGTGTGGCGAAGTAGTCTCCGCACCGTTGTCGTTGAGCGAGCCGACGACCTCGTTTCTCGAACACGCACGCCAGCCGCAGCGTCCAGCGCGCGTCGCGTTTAGCGAAGGACTTGGAATTGCTACCGCCGAGCCGGAAATTCTCGCAATCTGTCGCCAGGCGATGGATCGATTGACCAACGCAGGCATCGGCGTGGAGCAGAGCGACATCGATCTGAGCGCGGCGACGCACGCGTTCCACGCACTGCGTGGTGTGGCCTACGCGGCGAACTACGAGGATGTGCTCGCCCAGCATCGCGATGTGTTGAACCCGAACGTGATCTGGAACATCGAGTTCGGCTTGCAGGTGGATAACCGCGCGATGGTCTCGGCACACCGCACACGTGGCGAGCTGTTCCACAAGATGAATGCGTTGCTGCAACACTACGATGTGCTGATCTGTCCGGCTGCGATCGTGCTGCCGTTTCCAGTCGAAGCTCGCGATATCCGCGACGCGGCCGGCAAGCACTTCGAGACGTATATCGACTGGCTCGCAATCAGTTATGCGGTCACGCTCACCGGCATGCCGGTCATCGCGATTCCATGCGGAATGAGCGCGAGCGGGTTGCCCGTTGGCATTCAGATCGTGGGGAAGGTGCGCGGGGAGGCAGCGCTGCTGTCGGCGGCGCGGGCGATTGAGGAGGTGATTGGTACGTGGGCTGTCGGGAAACCGGAAACGGCCTGAACAGGTTCCGGGCGCGCGAGCCTAAAAAAGCTCCCGCACCCGGTGATACAACATCCCAATCTCAAGCGCCGGCCCCCGCAACGCCGGCCCACCCGGAAAGCGCGCATGCCGGAGCGCGGCGAACAGATCGAACGCAGCGCTGTCACCCGCGATCGCCTGAGCAACGACACATCCCGCGATACCGGTCAGCGCGACACCATGCCCTGAAAACCCCTGCACATAGAAGTAATTCGGATCGATCATGCCGAAGTCGGGCGCGCGGTTCCGCGTGACATCGACGAACCCGCCCCACGCGTATGCCGTACGCACATCGGCGAGTTGCGGAAAGACCGCGAGCATCCGTTGACGGATCGCCTCGGTGAGTTGCGCCGGCGACGCGCCAGTCGAACTCGCACGACCGCCAAACAGCACCCGATGATCGGCGGACAAGCGAAAGTAATCGAGAAAGAAATTGTTGTCGCAGATCGCTTCACGCCCTGCGATCAACGCATTCGCGCGCGCTTCGCCGAGCGGTTCGGTGGCAACGATATACGACGCGATCGGCGCGATGCGCGCCGCGACCGCCGCCGGCAGCACACCGCCGAGCGTCGCATTGCCGCAAGCCGCGACAAAGCGACAGCGCACTTCGCCGGCCGAGGTACGCACGCGCGGTTGCGCGCCGCGCACGACTTCGAGCACCGGTGAATGCGCAAATAGCTGAGCACCTTCGCGCCGCGCGGCATCGGCGAGACCGAGACAGTATTTGAGCGGATGCAGATGCCCGGAGAGCGGATCGTAGACGCCGGCCAGATAGCGCTGCGATGCCACGCGCGCGCGGATCGCATCGGTATCGAGCCAGCTGAGCTGCGTATAGCCCCAACGCTGCGTGGCAGCGTCCATCCATGCACGCAGGTCCGGCACACGCTTGGGCCGCGTCGCGACAGTCAGATAGCCGGGCGTGAAATCGCAGTCGATACCATAGCGCTCGATGCGCTCGCGCACGAGCCGCACACCTTCGACCGACAGCGCCCAGGCAGCGCGCGCACCGTCGAGCCCCAACTGCCGTTCGATCACCTCGTCCTTGGCAAAACCGACCAGCGTCTGGCCGCCGTTACGCCCCGACGCACCCCAGCCGGGCCGGTGCGCATCGAGCACGATCACCGACAGCCCGCGCGCACGGCATTCGAGCGCCACCGACAAACCCGCATAACCCGCACCGATCACGCATACGTCGGCGTCATGCGCGCCTTGTAACGACGGATCGTCGGTAGCGGGGCGCGGGGCGCTGGCTTCGTACCAGGAGTTGCGGATCAACGCGTCCGCACGCAGATCGAGACTGTCAGCCATCAAAGCAGATCCTTCATTCGATACCAGGCCATCGCGAGCACGAGAGCCGGGGTGCGCAGTGTAGCGCCGCCCGGAAAATCGCGGTGGCGAATCTTGCCGAACAGATCGAAGCGCGACGCCTGGCCGTCGATCGCTTCCGCGATCAGCTTACCGGCGAGCCCGGTCGTATTGACACCGTGCCCCGAGAAGCCCTGGGCGAAATAGATGGTAGGTTCGATGCGGCCGAAGTGCGGCGCACGATTCATCGTGATGTCGACGAGACCGCCCCATGCGTAATCGATCTTCACGTCGGCGAGTTGCGGAAACGTCTTCAGCATGTCGCGGCGCATCGCTTCGCCGAGATCGCGCGGCGCACGCGTCGAGTAGCTGACCTTGCCGCCCCACAGCACGCGACCATCGGGAGAGGGGCGGAAGTAGTCGAGTACGAAGCGCGTGTCGCAGATCGCGGCCTGCGCGGGCATCAATGCCTGTGCTCGCGCCTCACCGAGCGGTTCGGTTGCAACCACGTAGGTGCCGACCGGCATGATCTTGCGCGCGACGGCCGGTGCAAGCGTATTGAGGTAGGTGTTGCAGGCGAGCACGACGAACTGGGCGTGTACGGTACCGCGCTCCGTCTGCACAACATGGTGGCCGTTTTCGCGGCGCAGCGCGGTGACACAGCTATCTTCGAAAATGCGCGCCCCTGCAGCACTCGCGGCGCGTGCGAGACCGAGTGTGTAGTTGAGTGGATGCAGATGGCCGCTATCGGGATCGAACAGGCCGCCGAGGTAGCGCGACGACTGCACGTATTGCTCGAGCGCGTCGCGTTCGACATAACGCAGCCGGTCGTAGCCAAAGCGCGTCGCGGCATCGTCGCGTGCGCGGCGCAATTCGTCGACGTCGCGAGGCTTGTTCGCGGCCGTGAGGTAGCCCGAGGTCAGATCGCAGTCGATGCGGTGCTTCTCGACGCGCATACGAACGATATCGAGCGTCTCCTGGCCCATCGCCCAGATGCGCTGCACGTCTTCTTCGGGCAGGTACTGCGCGAACGCGTCGATACCGCATGCGAAACCGGCAATCAATTGCCCGCCGTTACGTCCGCTCGCGGCCCAGCCTACTTTCGATGCTTCGAGTACCGCAACCGAATGGCCGCGCTCGGCGAGATTCAGTGCGGTGGAGATACCGGTCAAGCCACCGCCGATCACGCAGATATCGACGGCAATCGTGCTGTCGAGCGGCGCATGGCGGGTCGTGTCGTTAATGGTTGCCGCGTAGTACGACGCGACATGGGGTTGCTGCGAAAAACCAGTCATAGGCAAGAAAAACCAGAGAGGCCGAAACGCGCTGCGATGCAATCATGCGCTGCCTGCACCACAGCACGCCTCGGCCCGAACCATTAGAACGCGTAGATCAACTGCGTGCCGAGCAGATCGTTGGACTTCGCATACGAGCCGTCGTTGCGCAGGAACACCTGCTTGTTGGCCCAGTCGTGCCGGTATTCGACCTTCACCGTGAGCTGTTGAGTCGGATAGAACAGCAGATCGAGCGCGACGTCCTGATGGATGGCACCCTTGCACTCGAAACCGAGGCCACCACCGGCCTTCGAACTGGCCAGGCAATCCGCGCCGATGCCGAAGCCATCCGCCGTATCCATACCGTTCGCGTTCAGCGCGACACCGCCACCACCGCCGCCGTTCTTGCTGTCGACGAGTGCGTCATAGCGCGCGGTCACGCCCATGCGTCCCACCACCGGCATCGAGAACTTGCGGTGGGCGAGCAGCGAGATGCCATACCACTGTGCCTGGCCGCCGTTGTACGCCGCGTTCTGCTGCTGGCCGTAATCGAGTTCGGCGTTGTACTGCACGTCGGCCTGCGTATAGGTCGCGTCGGCTTCACCGAAGAAGAACGCGCCGAACGCATTACGCGACTGCCCACCGACACCGTAGACGAACGAGCCAGGAACCGGCTGGCCGTTGGCATCGGTTGCCTGCGCCGATGCCAGCGTCTGGCGGCCGATATTGAACGAACCGCCGATATCGAGCGCACTCGACCACGTGTAGTCGACGCGCGCAGTGAAGGTCGGGATCTTGTTGCTGCTGGTGATCGGGTCGCCGAGCGAATTGGTGCCGACCTGTACCACCGAGCCATAGGTCCGGTATTGTTCGTTGCCGAGCATGAACTTCCACGCCCACGGGCTGCCGTCGCCGGTGTAGTTCAAGCCGACGCCGATATAGCTGCCCGGGTCGGAGAAGTCATACAGCAGATTGTGCGTGAGCGTCAGCATCTGGTTCGACTGCTGCACTTCATAGCCACCGAAGCTCGGCATCAAACCCGCCACGACGGTCGTCGTCGCCGTGACCGGCACGGTAATGACAGCGGTGTTCAGCAGGTTGTTGCCGATGTTGCCGTGCTCGTTCTGCAACAGCGTGATGCCGTTGCCGCGGTTCGGCATCAAGGTAATTTCGGCGGACGGCGCCATTGGCCCGACACCGAAGGTCTTCTTGATGTCGAGGTACAGATCGCCGAACGTGCTGTTGAAGTAGTTGTAGCTGCTTTCGTGATTCGCGAACAGGAACGACGAGCTGCTTGCCGCGCGGTTATAGATGTACGTCGGATCGATGTAGCCGGTGACCGACAGACCCGCAAGCGGTCCGGTATTGGCCGCGTCGACGAGCGAATCCACCTTCAACTGCTGATTCGCGATCTGCTGTTTCATCGAGCCGACTTCGTCGTTGGTCAACGTGGCCCGAGCCTTGCCGTAATCGGGCGACGAGACGTCGACCGGCGCGACCGCTACCTCGGGTGCGGCGGCTCCGCCTCCCGTCGCTACCGCAGGCGTGCCAGGAGCCGCCTTCTTCCCCGCGACCTGCGCACGCAGTTCCTTGACTTCTTTTTGCAGCGCATGCAACTCGGCCTGCATCGCCTTGATCTGATCGCTGGTCGAGTCCGCGAACGCGACGCCTGGCAAGGCCCCCGCGACCAGCAGACAGATAAGTTTCTTCTTCATCTATTTTCTCCTTGTTAGTCGTATTGCAAGGCACTGCTGCTTATGCGCGGGCCGCGTCGAGCGGTTTCCTGACGGCGGCGGGTTGAGGAACGTGAGCGTCGGCGTCGCTGGCCATTGCAGCGGCGAATGCCATCTGCGTGTCGCGGGTGCGTTTGCGATCGCGTGCGAGGATCCACTGGTTGGCAGCGATCACACCGATCGTGACGATCGTGATGAAGATCGTTGCGAGTGCATTCATTTCCGGATTCAGGCCGAGACGCACACGCGAGAACACCACGAGCGGTAGCGTCGTCGAACCGGGACCGGAGAGGAACGCGGACAGCACGAGATCGTCGATGGAGAGCGTGAACGACAGCAACCAGCCGGCCATCAGCGCTTGCGAGATCAGCGGCAGCGTGATCAGGAAGAACACCTTGAGCGGCGTTGCGCCGAGATCGAGCGCGGCTTCTTCAAGCGATTTGTTCAGCTCCTTCACGCGCGACTGCACGATGATCGCGACGTACGACACGCACAGCATCACGTGGCCGATCCAGATCGTGAAGATGCCGCGGCCCTTCGGCCAGCCGAGCATCTGTTCGAGCGCAACGAAGAGCAGTAGCAGCGAGATGCCCTGGATCACCTCGGGAATCACGAGCGGCGCGTTGATCATTCCGGCGAACAGCGTGAAGCCGCGAAACCGCCCGAAGCGCGCAAGCACAAAGCCGGCCCACGTACCGATCACTACTGACGCACACGCGGTCAGCAAACCGATCTTCAGCGACAGCCACGCCGCGGTCAGCAACTCGTCGTCCTGCAACAGCGCGCTGTACCACTTGAACGAGAAACCGGACCACACCGTGACGAGCTTCGACTCGTTGAACGAGAACACGACGAGGCTGATGATCGGAATGTAGAGAAACAGGAAACCGAGCGTCAGCACGCCGGCAGACAGGGATTTGTTCGGCCGGATCATTTCGCGCCCTCCAGTTCCTTGACCTGGTAGTACTGGAATACGGCCATCGGCACGAGTAGCAGCAAGACCATCGCGACCGTGACGGCGGATGCCATCGGCCAGTCCATGTTGTTGAAGAACTCATCCCACATCACCCGGCCGATCATCAATGTGTCGGCACCGCCAAGCAGTTCCGGAATCACGTACTCGCCGACCGCCGGAATGAACACCAGCAGGCTGCCCGCGATGATGCCGTTCTTCGACAGCGGCAGCGTGATACGCGTGAATGCGGTCCACGGTTTGGCGCCGAGATCGTAGGCGGCTTCGAGCAGCGTCAGGTCCATCTTCACGAGGTGTGCGTAGAGCGGCATCACCATGAACGGCAGGTACGAATAGACCATGCCGATATAGACACCGATGTCGGTGTGATAGAGGCGAAACGGCGAGTGAATGACGCCGAGCGCCATCAGCGTGTGATTGAGCAGGCCGTCGTCCTTCAGGATGCCGATCCACGCATACACACGGATCAGGAACGACGTCCAGAACGGCAGCATCACGCCCATCATCAATATGTTGCGCGTGGCGGGCTCGGCGCGCGCGATGTAGTAGGCGATCGGATAGCCGATCAGCAGGCAACAGATCGTCGACACACCGGCCATTTTTAGCGAGCTGATGTAGGTCGCCACATACAGGTCGTCCTGCAGCAGGAACAGATAGTGTCCTAGCTGCAGCGCGAAATGCACGACGCCGTCTTTTACCGTCAGCAGTTCGGTGTACGGTGGAATGCCGAGGCGCAGGTCGGCAAAGCTGATCTTCAGCACCAGCACGAACGGCAGCGCGAAAAACAGCGTGAGCCAGATGAACGGCACGCCGATTACGGTGGTGCGACCCGACGGCAACAGGCGGCGAAACCACGCACCGATCGACGTGGACGAAGCGTGCGCGCCAGGGGCGAGCACGGTAGTGGAGGAGGGAGTGGTGGTTTTCATTGTGTGAGCACCACGCCGCTATTAGGCGACCAGTAGACGAACACATCGTCGTTGTAGTCCGGCGCGCCTTCGTTCATCAGATGCGAGCTAGACAGGTTCGATACGACGATCTTGCCGCTCGGCAGACGCACGTGATACAGCGAGTAGCTGCCCATGTAGGCAACGTCGGACACCACGCCGCGTGCCCAGTTATGCGGCGAGGACGGCCGCTCGCGCGAGACCTTGATACGTTCCGGCCGCACCGAAATGCCGACCGGCATGCCGAGCGGCCCGGTAATCCCGTGGCTCACGTACATGCGCGTTTCGAGGTCTTCGCTCTCGACGAAGATGTGATCCGGCTCGTCCTCGACGACGTGACCCTCGAACATATTTGTCGTGCCGATGAATTCCGCCGAAAAACGGCTGTTCGGAAATTCGTAGACCTGCGTCGGCGAGCCGATCTGCACGATGCGGCCTTCGCTCATCACGGCGAGGCGGCCGGCCATGGTCATCGCTTCTTCCTGATCGTGCGTCACCATCACGCAGGTCACGTCGACTTTCTCGATGATGTTGACGAGTTCGAGCTGGGTCTTCTGACGGATCTTTTTGTCGAGCGCGGACATCGGCTCGTCGAGCAGCAGCAGCTTGGGCCGCTTCACCAGCGAGCGCGCCAGCGCCACACGCTGCTGCTGGCCGCCCGACAACTGATGCGGTTTGCGCTGCGTGTACTTGCTCATCTGTACGAGGTTCAGAACGTCTGCGACGCGCTCTTTAATCTCGTTCTTCGGTGTGCCTTCCTGCTTGAGGCCGAACGCGACGTTCGCCTCGACGCTCATATGCGGAAAGAGCGCATACGACTGGAACATCATGTTCACCGGACGGCGATACGGCGGCAGCGCAGCGAGATCTTCGCCGTCGACGAAGATGCGCCCCGAGGTGGCTGTTTCCAGTCCCGCGAGCATTCGCAGCAGGGTAGATTTCCCGCACCCTGAGCTACCGAGCAACGCAAACAGTTCATTCTTCGCGATACTCAAATTGACATTGTCGACAGCAATACTGTCGCCGAACTTCTTCACGACGTTTTCGATCCGGACGAATTCATCCGATTTCGTTTTTGTCGCAACCGTTTGACCGGCCGCCTGAGCGGCTTGAATAGGAGGCGTCGATATCATGGTGTAACCATTCGTTGCGGATCGCGGGCGCGACTCCCCCTGCGCAAGACGCAACAGCGGCTCGCAAGGTGCCATAAAGATGCCTACGACCTGGAAAACATGGGACTGCGCGTTGGTCGCGCAGGCTAACTGCCTGTTGCCTGTTTCGAACGACACAGGGATCGAGCGACCCCTGTGTCGCGGTTATCGTCAGCGTTCAAGCACGTTCGTGGAAAAACCGTTGGCCACCGCTCTCTCAGTGGCCTGTCTTCAATTGCGCCCACAGGCGGTTCTGCAGCCGCAGGATGTCCGTCGGCATCGGCCGCATCAAGGTCATCTTGCTCAGCACTTCGTCGCCCGGATAGACGGTGGTGTCCCCCGACACGCCCGGCGTCACAAACTGGCGCGCGGACTTGTTGGCAGTCGGATAGAACACTTCGTTGGTGATCGCGGCGTTGACCTTCGGGTCCTCGATGTAGTTGATCCACTTCATCGCGGCTTCCGCGTGCGGCGCATCCTTCGGCACGACCATCACGTCGAACCACAGCAGGCCGCCTTCCTTCGCGTTCGAGAACTTGATCTCATACGAGCGCTTCGCTTCCTGGGTGCGGCGGCGCGCGATACCGACGTCGCCGGACCAGCCGAGTGCAACGCA
This sequence comes from Paraburkholderia megapolitana, assembly GCF_007556815.1. NCBI lineage: Bacteria > Pseudomonadati > Pseudomonadota > Betaproteobacteria > Burkholderiales > Burkholderiaceae > Paraburkholderia > Paraburkholderia megapolitana. The sequence goes on along the minus strand of NZ_CP041743.1, from coordinate 322,811 downwards.
GATGTCGTTGTTGGCGAGGTCGTTGATGTAGCCCGATGAGTTGAATTGCGTGATGTAGGGGCGGACCTTCTTCAGCACTTCGAACGCGGCCTGATAGTCGGCGGGGTTCGTGCTGTTCGGGTCTTTATGCATGTACTGGAGCGTTGCAGCAAACACGTCGACCGCCTGGTCGAGGAACGATACGCCGCAGCCCTTTAGTTTGGACAGGTTGGCCGGATCGAGGACCAGCGCCCAGCTGTCCACCGGTGCATTCGCGCCGAGCGCTTTCTGCACGGCCTGTACGTTATAGCCGACGCCATCGGTGCCGTAAGCCCACGGCACGCCGTACTGATTGCCGGGATCGGCATCGGCGATCATCTTCATCAGGACGGGATCGAGATTCTTCAGGTTCGGCATCTGCGCCTTGTCGAGCTTCTGATAGACGCCCGCCTGAATCTGCTTGGCCATGTAGTTCGACGTCGGCACCACGATGTCATAGCCGGAACTGCCTGCCAGTAGCTTTGCTTGCAGCGTGTCGTCGCTGTCGTAGTTGTCGTACTTCACATGGATGCCGGTCTCTTTTTCGAAGTTCGGAATCGTGTCCTTCGCGATGTAGTCGGACCAGTTGTAGACGTTCAGTTCGGTATCGGCGGCGCGGGCCGGTGGCGGCAGCACGGTGCAAAGCCCGGCAATAACAGCCAGCGCGGCCCCCGCGACCGCAAGACGAGGAGGACGTCCAGATTGACTAGCGCTCATGGTTTTTCCTTTGAAGGTAAGGACCCGGCAGAGCGCGTGTCGCGTGTGGGGTGTGGCGCGCGCATGCCGGGACGGACTGCCGTTACGAAACACCTACTTGCTGTGCGGTTGAGTCGAGAGCCTTCTTCGCCGTCGACACGATCTCGTCGATTTCCTGCTTCGTGATGACGAGCGGCGGCGACAGCAGCATCCGGTCGCCGGTCGCGCGCATGATGAGGTTGCCGTTGAAGCAGAAGTCGCGGCAGATCGTGCCGACCTCGCCGCCGTTGGCAAAACGCTTTCTCGTCTTCGGCTCCTGCGCGAGTTGCAGACCTGCGACGAGTCCGACACCGGAAATGTCGCCGACGATCGGATGTTGCGCGAAGGTTTCGCGCAGCAGCTTCTGGAAGTAAGGACCGGTGTCGGTCTTCACGCGCTCGACGATCTTCTCGTCGCGCAGCAGCTTCAGGTTGGCGACCGCGACCGCGGCCGCGACCGGGTGCCCGGAGTAGGTGAGGCCGTGATTGAACTCGCCGTGCTCGATGATCGCCTTCGCGATGCGGTCGTGCAGGCCGACGGCGCCCATCGGCACGTAGCCGCTGGTCAGCCCTTTCGCGAGCGTGATCAGGTCGGGCTCGAAGCCGAAGTGCTGATGCGAGAACCATTCGCCGGTGCGCCCGAACCCGCCGATCACTTCATCGGCGACGAGCAGGATGTCGTACTTGCGGCAGATGCGCTGGATTTCCGGCCAGTAGGTAGACGGCGGGAAGATCACGCCGCCCGCCCCCTGGAAAGGCTCACCGATAAACGCGGCGACGTTCTCCGCGCCGAGTTCGAGAATCTTCGCTTCGAGCTGCTGCGCCCGCGCAAGGCCGAACTCTTCCGGCGTGAGATTGCCTTCGGCCTCGCCGAAGAAATACGGCTGGTCGATATGGACGATGTGCTCGACCTTCGACGGCATCTGCTCATGCATGTAACCCATGCCACCGAGCGTGCCGCCCGCGATCGTCGAGCCGTGATAGCCGTTGCGCCGCGAGATCACGTACTTTTTCGACTGCTTGCCTTGCGTGACCCAGTATTGATGGACGATGCGCAGTACCGTGTCGTTGCCTTCCGAACCGCTGTTGCAATAGAAGAAGTGATTGAACGGCTCGGGCGTGAGTTCGGCGAGCAGCGCCGACAGCTCGATCACCGGCGGATGCGTGGTCTTGAAGAACGTGTTGTAGAACGGCAGTTCCATCATCTGCCCATACGCGGCTTCGGCGAGTTCCTTGCGGCCGTAGCCGACGTTCACGCACCACAGGCCGGCCATGCCGTCGATGATCTTGTTGCCGTCCGAATCCCACAGGTACACACCCTTCGCCTTGACGATCACGCGGCTGCCCGCGCGGTTCAGCGCACCCATGTCGGAGAACGGGTGAATGTGATGCGCGGCATCGAGCGCGCGGTATTCGGCGGTGCTGCGCGAGGGCAGTGTCTGGCCGCCCGCGGGTTGCGCGGGCAGGATATACGCGGAATCTTCGATTCTGTAACTCATGTTGCCTCCATTTCTTTGAGCGCTATACGTCGGTCGGTCAGACGTGCAGCAGCAGATGCCGGCGTTCCCACGAACTGATCACGCGGAAGAACGCACCGTATTCGGTTTCCTTCAAGGCGAGGTACGCCTTGACGAACGGTTCGCCGAGAATGCCGGCCATTGGTTCGCAGGCGCCCATCAAGGTCAGTCCCTCTTCGAGATTGCGCGGCAACTGGTAAGGCTGTTCGTAGCCGTCGGTGGTGAGCGGTTCGGTGGGCTTGAGCTTCTGGGTCATGCCGAGATAACCGGCCGCCAGCGTGGCGGCGATCGCGAGGTACGGATTGCAGTCCACGCCAGGAATGCGGTTCTCGACACGGCGCGCGGCCGGTCCCGAATGCGGAATGCGGAAGCCGACCGTGCGGTTGTCGTAACCCCACTGCACGTTGATCGGCGCGGCCATAAAGCGCGACAGCCGGCGATACGAGTTGATGTACGGCGCGAAGATCGGCATCAACGCGGGGGTGTATTTCTGCAGCCCGGCGATGTAGCTGTGGAACAGCTCGGTCGGTTTGCCGTCCGGGCCGGTGAAGACGCTCTGACCGGTTTCCTCGTCGACGAGGCTCTGGTGGATGTGCATGGCCGAGCCGGGTTCGTTTTCCATCGGCTTTGCCATGAACGTCGCGTACATGTGATGCCGCAGCGCCGCCTCGCGCACCGTGCGCTTGAACAGGAACACGCGGTCGGCGAGATTGAGCGGATCGCCGTGCATGAAGTTGATTTCCATCTGCGCGGCGCCCACTTCGTGGATCAGCGTGTCGACTTCCAGTTCCTGAACGTCGCAGTACTCGTAGATGTCTTCGAAGAGCGGATCGAACTCGTTGACCGCTTCGATCGAATACGCCTGGCGTCCGGTTTCCGGACGACCGGTACGGCCGATCGGCGGTTGTAGCGGCAGGTCCGGGTCCTTGTTCATGTCGACGAGATAAAACTCGAGCTCCGGTGCGACGACCGGCTTCCAGCCCTTCGCCTTGTACAACTCGAGCACGCGGCGCAGCACGCGGCGCGGCGAGATTTCGACCGGCGTACCGTCGAAGTGAACACAATCGTGAATGACCTGTGCGGTAGGATCGACGGCCCACGGGATGATGCGGATAGTGGATGGATCGGGGACGCACACCATGTCGGGATCGGTGACGCCGGTGAGCGTGCCGTCTTCCGGATAGTCGCCGGTAACGGTCTGGATCATCACGGCCTGGGGCAGGCGCATCGATTCTCCGGATTCGAACTTGCTGCGCGGAATGATCTTGCCGCGCGCGATACCCGCCATGTCGGGGATGATCGCTTCGATCTCGGTGATGCGATGCTTCTTCAGGAATTCGTCGATCTCATGCATGATTTATCTCTCTAGGTTTTCTCGGGCCGGTTGACCGCAAGGCTGGCAGCAGCGGATGCTGCACTCAGCCTGCGCTCAGGGCTCCGGCCCTGTTCCGTATTCGAGCCCGGCAAGCATCGCCGAACGCGCGGAATATCGCTGTGGAAAGCGGGTCGGCAGCAAACTTCCATTCCGGATGCCACTGCACACCGAGCGCAAAGGCGCGCGCGCCCTCGACGCTCACCGCTTCAATCAGACCGTCCGGCGCCACGGCTTCGGTCACGAGACCGGCGCCGAGCCGCTCGATACCCTGGCCATGCAGCGAATTGACGCGCACCTGCGCGGCACCCGCTGCGAGCTGCTGCAGCACGCCGCCAGGCGTCAACTGCAGCGAATGGGACGGTCCGTACTGCGTGTCCAGCGTGTCCTCCTTGTTTTCACGGTGGTCGTGGAGACCTTCCACCGTGTGGACGATTTGATGCAGCGTGCCGCCGAACACCACGTTCATTTCCTGAACCCCCCTGCAGATCGCCAGTACCGGCACGCCCGCCGCGATCGCTGCGCGCATCAGCGGCAGCGTTGTTGCGTCGCGGGCGGGATCGTGCAACGTGCCGGGTGCGCTTGCGTGACCGCCGTAACGCTGCGGCTCGACGTTCGAATAGCTGCCGGTAAACAGCAGCCCGTCGACCGCCTGCAGGATGTCGGCGCTGGCCTGCCGGTCGCCGAGCGCGGGCAGCAGCAGCGCAAGGGCCTGCGAACCGTCGACGATCGCAGCGATGTACTTTTCGCCGGTCATGTGCGACGGGTGCACACCCATCATGTTTCTGTCGGCGCTGATACCGACGACTGGTCTGGTTTGCATGGCGCGTTGCAGTATCTGGATTGAACGCGGTGCGGCTTGCGCTGCACCGTATGCGCGGCACGATTCCGCTGCCGTGCGCAATACGCAAGGCCACCGGAAGAGGCGGGCGGAGGTCGTCAGCGGACCGCGCCGCGCGTGATAAACAGATGAGCCGTTCGCTTCGTTCGAGTGCGTCGCACAGACTGCACAGGCGGCACGTAACCGCGTGCTAACACAGGCGTAAAAAACGCACAGCGCGCTGACGCAGACGAACGAGGCGAACGGCTAAAAAAGAAAGGCGCTACGGCAGCAGCGACGCGACTTCGTCGGTGCGCACAGCGATAAACGCGCGCGCAGAAATAGCGTTGTGACGGCGAACGGAGCGACGGGAAAGGATCGTGAAGACGGACAGAAACCGGCGAAACGCAAGCCTGCCGTTGCTGCCGTCGGCGATGGTGCGGTCAGCGCGAAGACATCTCGCCGGCTGACTACGATCCCACCTTACCAAAGGGCCTCGGACTCTCACGATTACACTCGACTTGGCGTTGACAGTGTTGAACGTCTCGCTCGATACAACGCACAGGGCGTTTAAAGAAACGTGACGCCGGTCTTGCCGTACATGTACTGGCCCGGCAGTTTCGCTGCACCGCAAAAGCTTTGCAGGGAGGCGCTGATGACCGTATGACGACGACCTGTAGTTCAGGATATACGAGTCAAAAATGCCGTCAAATGCTTTTTGCGAAACCATCATCAGGGCTTACCCGAGGCATTCTACCTGACTATGCAGGATGGGAACGGCGCTTGCGCGAGCGATTATTTCGCTTGGCTTTCGGGGTTTTCCCAGGCAGCGCGTGCAATAAAGTGATTAGAATATTCAACACTCGCGTGCCGCATTTCGCGCACGGCCCCCTTGTTCTACGAGCGTATCGATGTCCATCGAAGTAGCGACCCGTCTGCAGTACATCCGCAAGAAGCATGGTCTGTCGCAGCGCGAGCTGGCCAAACGCGCGGGCGTGACGAACGGAACGATCTCGCTGATCGAGCAGAATCGTGTGAGCCCGTCGGTGGGCTCGCTGAAGAAACTGCTCGAGTCGATTCCGATGAGCCTCGCCGAATTCTTTACGTTCGAAGTGGAGGCTAGTCGCGGTGTCGTGTCGCGCCGCGTGGACATGCCGAATCTCGGCAATGAGTCGATCGAGTTCTATCTCGCGGGCTCCGGTATGAAGGACCGCAACATGTGCATCATGCGCGAGGTGTATCAGCCGCTTTCCGATACCGGCCCGGAGATGCTGCAACACGCGGGGCACGAAGGCGGCGTCGTGGTGAGCGGCCAGCTCGAGCTGACCGTCAACGAAACGACGTGGCTGCTCGACCCCGGCGACAGCTATTACTTCGAGAGCCGTTTTCCGCACCGCTTTCGCAATCCCAGCGCGGAGCAGGTCTGCGAGGTCGTGTCGGCGAATTCGCCACCGACCTTCTAGGCCGCGCCAACGCGTTCGTTGTACTCACAACATTGAGGCATCCCGATGGACAAGAACTCACTGGCTTACTGGCAGGACAAGGCCGCTACGCTTTCGATCGAAGGCCGCGCGTTTATCGATGGTGCGTATCGCGATGCACAGAGCGGGCGCACGTTCGACTGCGTGAGCCCGATCGACGGCAAGTTGCTTGCGAAGGTGGCCGATAGCGGTGCCGCGGATGTCGATGCCGCAGTCGCCGCTGCGCGTCGCGCATTCGATGCGCGCGTGTGGTCAGGCCTCAATCCGCGCAAGCGCAAGTCGGTGCTGCTGCGCTGGGCCAAGCTGATGCGCGAGCATCGCGACGAACTATCGTTGCTCGAAACACTCGATGCCGGTAAGCCGATCGCCGACACGACGAGTGTCGACGTGCCGGGTGCGGCCTATTGCGTCGAGTGGTACGCCGAAGCGATCGATAAGGTGGGCGGCGAGGTGGTGCCGTCCGATCATCATCTGGTCGGTCTCGTCACACGTGAGCCGATCGGTGTCGTTGCAGCAGTTGTGCCATGGAATTTTCCGCTGCTGATGGCCGCGTGGAAATTCGGCCCGGCGCTTGCGGCCGGCAACAGTGTCGTGCTCAAGCCGTCGGAGAAGTCGCCGCTCACCGCGATCCGCGTCGCCCAGCTCGCGCTCGACGCAGGCATTCCGGCCGGCGTCTTTAACGTCGTGCCGGGCGGCGGCGAGCCGGGCAAGCTGCTCGCGCTGCATGCGGATGTCGATTGCCTCGCGTTCACCGGATCGACGAATGTCGGCAAGCTGATCATGCAGTACGCAGGGCAATCGAATCTGAAGCGCGTCTGGCTCGAACTGGGCGGCAAGTCGCCGAACATCGTGCTGCCCGATTGTCCGGATCTCGATCGCGCGGCTAACGCGGCAGCGGGCGCGATTTTCTACAACATGGGCGAGATGTGTACGGCGGGTTCGCGGCTGCTCGTGCATCGCGACATCAAGGATGCGTTTCTTGAACGGCTCGCTGTGGCCGCGCGTGGGTATACGCCGGGCAACCCGCTCGATCCGCAGACGTCGATGGGGGCGATCGTCGATCAGGTGCAGCTCGATCGAGTGCTTGGTTATATCGAGGCTGGTCGGGCCGAAGCGAAATTGCTGCTGGGCGGCTCGCGTGTGAAGCAGGAGAGCGGTGGCTTTTACATCGAGCCGACCGTGTTCGATGTGAAGCCCGATGCGAAGATCGCGCGTGAGGAAATTTTCGGACCGGTGCTGTCGGTGATCACGTTCGATACCGTTGAAGAGGCGGTACGCATCGCGAACGATAGCGACTACGGTCTCGCCGCCGCCGTATGGACGGGAAACCTGACCACCGCGCACGAAGTTGCACGCAGCCTGCGGGCCGGCACCGTGTGGGTCAACTGCTACGACGAAGGGGGCGATATGAACTTCCCGTTCGGCGGCTACAAGCAATCGGGTAACGGCCGCGACAAGTCGTTGCACGCACTGGAGAAGTACACCGAGCTGAAGTCCACGCTCGTGCGGTTGCGCTAAAGGATTCGCGCGCCAGCGCGGCGGTATGCGCCATGTGATGCGTGCACCGCCGCGTTCCCAATGAATCCGTCGCCGGCCGGTATGCTCACTAAGAAGCAACGCATACCGCCGGCCTGTTCCTGCAGGTTCACTCCATGACCGAACTGCTCTATGGCGACGGCGCAATACGCCGTCCGTCCCTTTACGGCTCCTCGATCGAAAACACTTATGCGGGCGTGCTGTCGTTCATGCGACGACGCTATACGCGCGACCTCGACGGCGTCGATGCCGTCGTGTCCGGCGTACCGCTCGACCTCGCCACTACCTTTCGCTCGGGTGCGCGCCTTGGGCCCGCGGCGGTGCGGGCGGCGAGCGTGCAACTCTCGGAGCTGCATCCGTACCCATGGGGTTTCAATCCGTTCGACGACCTCGCCGTGACCGACTACGGCGATTGCTGGTTCGACGCGCACAACCCGCTGACGATCAAACCCGCCATCGTCGAACACGCACGCACGATCCTGCGTTCGAACGCGAAGATGCTGACGTTCGGCGGCGATCACTACATCACGTATCCGCTGCTGATCGCGCATGCGGAGAAGTACGGCAAGCCGCTATCGCTGATTCACTTCGACGCGCACTGCGATACGTGGGCCGACGACAGTCCCGATAGCCTCAATCATGGGTCGATGTTCTACAAGGCGGTGAAGGATGGATTGATCGATCCGGCTACGTCGGTACAGATCGGTATCCGTACATGGAACGACGATTTTCTGGGCATCAATATTCTTGATGCTGCCTGGGTGCACGAGCATGGTGTGCGTGCCGCGGTGGAGCGTATTGTGTCGATCGTCGGTATGCGGCCGGCGTATCTGACTTTCGATATCGATTGCCTCGATCCGGCTTTCGCGCCGGGTACCGGTACGCCGGTGGCGGGCGGGTTGTCGTCGGCGCAGGGGCTGGCGATCGTGCGTGGACTTGGGGCGCTGAATCTGGTCGGTGCCGATGTTGTGGAGGTCGCACCCGCGTACGATCAGAGCGAGATCACCGCGCTCGCGGCTGCGCATATTGCTTGCGATGTGTTGTGCTTGTGGCGGCAGCAGAAAGTTGGGGCGCGCTAACGTTTCCCCTGTTTTAGAACCGGCTCAGCCCGACGAAGACGAACTTCCGGGCTGACTCCGGTCTTCATGTAGTCCGAGCGCATAAGCAGTCAGCGCGCCGCTTAGCATAGCGAACGGTCACCTCGGTATATCGCTACCTGGCGCTTTCATCGCGATGCCGGCAAGCAGCGACCCCACAATTGAACCGGCGGTAAATGCAATCGATACCCGCCGCACATTGAGACTGAGTGCTGCCGTACCGCTGTGCGCAAGCGCATAACATCCCGGCCTCAGAGACGCGTCGTGCATGCCACCGGGCAGCACGACGTTTGCCACGTCGGCGCATATGAGTGCATTGAGCGGATGTCATTCACCGGATCGAGGCAATGTCGGTTGCGTCGTCACGGCACCAGTTTTTTGCGTGATGCAATCAAGCACCTTTCCAGTGTTCTCACGCGGCTTATTTTCCGCTTTCTGACGTGCCCTCTTCGCTTGGCCAATTTTATTGATGCTCCCCGTTATCAGAGCAGTCCTATAGATGCCTGCTAACCGGGTGGCTAGCATGTGCCACTGGTTGGGTTGGGATCAACAAAGCGCTTCCTCACCACCATCGAAGTTTTCGATCTCAGCTTAAAAATCCTCCCCTGGTCGCTATATCGGCCGGATGGGCGGCGCCGTGCGATGAGTAACCTCGCGGTATTACACATGAATCGAATATGGACTGATGCGTTGATTGAATTTTTTGTTATTAAATGAATAAGGACTTTATGAAAAATAACCTGATTTATACGTTGTTTGCAAGTGGGCTCATGGCGATGTTGGCGGGTTGTGCGGGAAATAATCCTGCTGGCTCATTTCCAGACGTGAAATCGGCAACCATGGCCGAAGGAATATTTGTCAATGTGGATAATCTCCGGAATGTTGGCGCCGGTTTGTCAAAGGATCAGGTTTATAACCTGATTGGTGCACCTCATTTTAATGAAAGCGTCTTCGGGGTGCGTACCTGGAATTATTTGTTCAATTTTCGATCTGCAGATCAGGTGGTCAGTTGTCAGTATCAGGTGGCGTTCGGCGAGGATAAAAAAGTCAGCGGTGTTCAATGGCGCGATCCGTCGTGTGCTGATTTTCTGCATACCTCATCCACGCCCATTACACCAAAGATAGAAAAGCAGGTCGAGGTTGAGAATGTCGAGCAGCTCACCATGCGTAGCGATGCGTTATTTCCGTTCGGAAAATCGGATCTTGACGACATGCAACCCGACGGCCTCGAAGCACTGGACAACCTGGTTACCCACATAGGGAAATATAACAAGCTGGTTCGGGTCCATATTGTTGGTCATACCGACCGTATCGGTTCTCTGTCGTCGAATTACAAACTTTCACTTGCTCGGGCGACCGCGGTTCGTAACTTTCTCGTCTCGAAAGGGGTAAACCGGCATCTTGTCAGCGTAGCAGGCGTGGGCTCCAGTCAACCTGTATCGCACTGCGGGCCGGGAAATGGCTCCTCCGCGATCGCCTGTCTTGCGCCTGATCGAAGGGTTTCGGTTTCTATTACTGGTGTTATGTGATCTCGATGACCGGAAATATCTACGTCTAACGTACCCGGGCGAATCATCGTCCTGACTATTTAGTGAATGTTGTCACAGTATCCGATGGAAGCATAAAAGAACTGCTTCGCCTTGGGTGGGATTTTCTGCGGGCACGCGTTTCGCCTCATAAAGACGGGTTTTGTGAAAAACATTCACCGATGTATTTCGCCGAATTTTTATTTATTTGAATATATATTCGCATCTTGTTTGGATTTTAACGTCTGTTAAATTTATTCGAGATGTGAATTCTATGGATTTTATGTAGATATGAACAGAATTTATAAAACTGCCTGGAATAAGGCTTCGTGCTCTTTTGTTGCGGTATCTGAACTGGATCGTGCGCCTTCGTCGGGGAGCATATCCATATCGGATCGTATCTCGATGAGTGGTCCCTTCCCAACGTCGATCGAATGTGATCACGTCGGCGGTATGTCGGTGAAAATTATTCCGTTATTGTTAAGTGCGTCAACGATACTCGCGTTGGGAGGTTTTTCTTCATCTGTAATGGCAGTGAATTGTAGATCTGAACTTGTGGATCCGGGCCCATTTGGCGGCGGACTATTTCCATCTCCTAGAGACTTGGTGACTGGGGGCTCGGTAGGCGCCGCACTCGACTGCGTAGAGAGGGATATACAGGGAGCAGTAAATGTCCAGAATACAGCGAACGCCGCACAGAATACGGCGAACGCTGCACAGAATACGGCGAACGCTGCACAGAATACGGCGAACGCTGCACAGAATACGGCGAACGCTGCACAGAATACGGCGAGCACTGCACAGAATACGGCGAGCACTGCACGGGATACAGCGAACAGTGCACGGGATACAGCGAACAGTGCACGGGATACAGCGAGCACTGCACGGGATACAGCGAACAGTGCACGGGATACAGCGAACACTGCACGGGATACGGCCAACACTGCACGGAATACGGCCAATACTGCGCGGGATACGGCTAATAATGCACAGAGCTTGGCCAATCAGGTTCAAAATGATCTGACGAGAACTCAAAATCAGGTCAATGATATCCAGAGAAATCTTGATGGGGCAATCAGGGAGAATAGTCCTGAAGTCACTAATTTGAGCCCGGGTTCAGTTATACAAGATAGCCCACAAGTAACTAATATCGGCGCGAACAGGATTGACGCGAGCCCTATTGGCACTGTCGTCGGCGGCGAGAATGAGGTCAAGGAGAGCCCGAACGCCGATGTTCTGGGTAACGGTAACGACCTGAGCACGAGTGCGGGCAGCAACATCCACGGTGACGGGAACACACTGGTTGATAGCGCGAATGCGGGTGTCGTGGGTAACCAGAACAACCTTGACAAGAGTGGTGGCGGCAACCTCGTTGGTGACGAAAACAAGGTTGTGGAGAGCCCGAATGCTGACGTTCTGGGTAACGGCAACAACCTGAGCCAGAGTGCGGGCAGCAACATCCACGGTGACGGGAACACACTGGCTGATAGCGCGAATGCGGGTGTCGTGGGTAACCAGAACAACCTTGACAAGAGTGGTGGCGGCAACCTCGTTGGTGACGAAAACAAGGTTGTGGAGAGCCCGAATGCCGACGTTCTGGGTAATGGCAACGACCTGAGCGGAAGTGCCGACAGCAACGTCCACGGTGATGGAAACACGCTGGCTGACAGTGCGAATGCGGGCGTTGTGGGTAACCAGAACAACCTGGACAAGAGTGGTGGCAGCAACCTCGTTGGCGACGAAAACAAGGTTGTGGAGAGCCCGAATGCCGACGTTCTGGGGAATGGCAACGACCTGAACAAGAGTGCTGACAGCAACGTTCACGGTGACGGGAACACGCTGGCTGATAGCGCGAATGCGGGTGTCGTGGGTAACCAGAACGCTCTGGACAAGAGTGGTGGCAGCAACCTCGTTGGTGACGAAAACAAGGTTGTGGAGAGCCCGAATGCCGACGTTCTGGGGAATGGCAACGACCTGAACAAGAGTGCTGACAGCAATGTCCACGGTGACGGGAATACGCTGGCTGATAGCGCGAATGCCGGTGTGCTGGGTAACCAGAACGACCTGGACAAGAGTGCCGACAGCAAGGTGGTTGGCGATGGCAACAAGCTCGTGGAGAGCGCGCGCGCCGACGTTCTGGGTAACGGAAACGACCTGAACAAGAGTGGGGACAGCAACGTCCACGGTGATGGCAACACGCTGGCTGACAGCACGAGTGCGGGTGTCGTGGGTAACCAGAACAACCTGGACAAGAGCGCAGACAGCAAGGTGATTGGCGATGGCAACAAGCTCGTGGAGAGCGAGAGGGCTGATGTTCTGGGTAATGGCAACGATCTGAGCAAGAGTGTCGACAGCAATGTCCACGGTGACGGGAACACGCTGGCTGACAGCGCGAACGCTGGCGTCGTGGGTAACCAGAACAACCTGGACAAGAGTGGTGGCAGCAACCTCGTTGGCGATGGCAACAAGCTCGTGGAGAGCGAGAGGGCTGATGTTCTGGGTAATGGCAACGATCTGAGCAAGAGTGCCGACAGCAACGTCCACGGTGACGGGAACACGCTGGCTGACAGCGCGAACGCTGGCGTCGTGGGTAACCAGAACAACCTGGACAAGAGTGGTGGCAGCAACCTCGTTGGCGATGAAAACAAGGTTGTGGAAAGCCCGAATGCCGATGTTCTGGGCAACGGCAACGACCTGAGCACGAGCGCTGACAGCAATGTTCATGGTGATGGCAACACGCTGGCTGACAGCGCGAATACGGGCGTCGTGGGTAACCAGAACAACCTGGACAAGAGTGGTGGCAGCAACCTCGTTGGCGATGAAAACAAGGTTGTAGAAAGCCCGAATGCCGACGTTCTGGGTAATGACAACGACCTGAGTACGAGTGCCGACAGCAACGTCCACGGTGACGGCAACACGCTGGCTGACAGTGCAAATGCGGGTGTCGTGGGTAACCAGAACGCTCTGGACAAGAGTGCCGACAGCAACGTGGTTGGTGATGGCAACAAGCTCGTGGAGAGCGAGAGGGCCGATGTACTGGGTAACAACAACGACCTGAGCACGAGCGCCGACAGCAACGTCCACGGTGGTGGAAACACGCTGTCTGATAGCGCGAATGCGGGCGTCATGGGTAACCAGAATGCTCTGGACAAGAGTGCTGACAGCAACGTGGTTGGCGACGGCAACAAGCTCGTGGAGAGCGAGAGGGCTGATGTTCTGGGTAATGGCAACGACCTGAACAAGAGTGCTGACAGCAACGTCCACGGTGACGGGAACACGCTGACTGACAGCGCGAATGCGGGCGTCGTCGGTAACGACAACGACCTGGACAAGAGCGCAGACAGCAAGGTGATTGGCGACGGCAACAAACTCGTGGAGAGCGAGAGGGCCGATGTACTGGGTAATGGCAACGACCTGAGCAAGAGTGCCGACAGCAATGTCCACGGTGACGGGAACACGCTGGCTGACAGCGCAAATGCAGGTGTCGTGGGTAACCAGAACGCTCTGGACAAGAGTGCGGACAGCAACGTGGTTGGCGACGGCAACAAGCTCGTGGAGAGCGAGAGGGTTGATGTACTGGGTAATGGCAACGACCTGAGCAAGAGTGCTGACAGCAACGTCCAAGGTGACGGCAACACGCTGGTGGAGAGCGCGCGCGCCGATGTTCTGGGTAACGGAAACGACCTGAGCACGAGTGCCGACAGCAACGTCCACGGTGATGGCAACACGCTGGCCGACAGTGCGAATGCGGGTGTGGTGGGTAACCAGAACAACCTGGACAAGAGTGCTGAGAGCATGGTGGTTGGCGATGGCAACAAGCTCGTGGAGAGCGCGCGCGCCGACGTTCTGGGTAACGGCAACGACCTGAACAGGAGTGCCGACAGCAATGTCCATGGTGACGGCAATACGCTGGCTGATAGCGCGAATGCAGGCGTCGTTGGTAACGACAACAACCTGGACAAGAGTGCTGACAGCAAGGTGATTGGTGATGGCAACAAGCTCGTGGAGAGCGAGAGAGCCGATATTCTGGGTAACGGCAACGACCTGAGCAAGAGTGCGGACAGCAACGTCCACGGTGACGGGAACACGCTGGCCGACAGTGCGAATGCGGGCGTGGTGGGTAACCAGAACAACCTGGACAAGAGTGCTGACAGCAAGGTATCTGGCGACGGCAACCGGATTGTGGAGAGTGAGAGGGCCGATGTTCTGGGTAACAACAATGACCTGAACAGAAGCGCAGACAGCAACGTCCACGGTGACGGCAACAGGCTGACTGACAGCGCGAATGCGGGCGTCGTGGGTAACGAGAACCAGGCCGACAAGAGTGCTGACAGCAAGGTGGTTGGCGACGGCAACCGGATTGTGGAGAGTGAGAGGGCCGATGTTCTGGGTAACAACAATGACCTGAACAGAAGCGCAGACAGCAACGTCCATGGTGACCGCAACCAGCTTGAAGACAGTGCCGACGCCGCGGTCATGGGGAATAACAGCAAGCTGAAAGATAGCGCGCGCGCCAATGTTCACGGCAACGATGCAACGCTTGAAAATAGCGACGGCGCTGTGGTTCTGGGCAACAACGGAACGCTAAAAGATAGCGCCAACTCGACGAGTGTGGGTAACGGAAACACGATTGATCAAAGCAGCAATGCCAACAATCAGGGAAATGGAAACACCTTCACAAAAAGTGCGGATGTCGTAAATCTTGGGAGCGGCAATACGTTCAATGAGAGCGGCAACAACTCCAGTCAGGGCAACAACAACAACTTCACCAGCAGCACCGGTAACGTGAATCACGGGAGTGGCAACGTCTTCGAAGGCGACAATAACGCCGTTCTCGGCAATGCCAACAAGGTCAAGGGAAGCGATAACTCGATGCTTGGTCATCAAAGCACCGTCGATGGTGATGGTGTGAGCAGTCAGGGTTCCAACGCGGTGATTAGCGGTAGCTACTCGACCAACCAGGGTAACAACGGTACGGTCACGGGCGACTTCTCGATCAACCAGGGCTACAACGGTACGGTCATTGGTTACCGGTCGACCAACCAGGGTTCGGACGGTATGGTGCGAGGAGATGACTCATCGAACGTCGGTGTGAGAGGTGAGATTATCGGTAATAGCTCGACCAATCTCGGCGCGAAGAGCGCTGTACGTGGCGACAACTCGACCAATGTCGGCGCCAACTCGGCTGTCACTGGAGAGAGCTCGACCGTGGTCGGCGCTAATTCGGCTATCACTGGAGATCGTTCGACTATCGTCGGTGCGAATGCACGAGTTACCGGCAGCGATTCTCATGCAATCGGCTTCGGAGCGGAGGTAACGGGTGACAGATCATCGGCTAATGGCTTGATGTCGTCTGTTACTGGTGACAGGTCCGTCGCGTCAGGTTTCCAGGCGACAGTGCGCGGCGACGATTCAGTTGCTCTCGGAGCAAATGCGCAAGCCGTCGGCCCCAAAGCTACAGCGCTCGGTGCCAACACTCAGGCGGTCGCAAACGCTGTTGCTCTTGGGGCAGGTTCTATCGCTGATGAACCCAATACGGTTTCGCTCGGTACGCCAGGTTCCGAACGCAGGTTGACGAATGTTTCACGAGGTGTGAATGGGACCGATGCCGTGAATGTCTCGCAACTCAGGGACACCCGGAGGGAGGTCAAGCGTTATGCAGAGTCTGCCGCCGCAGCTGCGATCGCCGTAGCGGGGTTGCCACAGGCGTACACGCCAGGTCGCAGTATGGTGGCCGCCTCCGGAGGTACGTATCAGGGGCAATCGGCAATGGCCTTCGGCTTGTCGACTATCTCTGCAAATGGGCGCTGGGTGTACAAGGCCGCAGCCACCGTCACCCAGCGTGGCACGATCGGCGCTACGGTCGGAGGAGGCTATCAGTGGTAAAACATTGATGTGAATGAAAGCGGTCGGTATCGGTTAATCCTGATACCGACCGCTTTCTGTTTTTACGCAGGTGAACTCAGGTGTCGTTATGGGAAACGCATGTTTGGTTAGCAGACTCTCGAACTCAACGCGCTTGCAGAAACGCATATCGCGTGCCACGTGTCGTGCATGTAGTGCGAGCAGAAGATGGGCAGATGCCGACGTTTGCCGGCTTTAAAACCCGCATTAGCTTATTGAAGACGATCTCCCAGGCTGACGCCGGCCTTCATGCAAACCGATTGCATAGGCGGTTAGCGCACCGCTCAGAATGGCGAGCTGCCACATCAGCATGTCGCTGCCGAGCGCCTTCATGGCGACGCCGGCAAGCAGCGGCCCCACGATCGAACCAGCAGTAAACGCAATCGATACCCTACGCACATTGAAACTGAGTGCCGCCGTACCACTGCGGGCGACCGCATAACACCCGAGCGTCAGAAACGCGCTATGCATGCCTCCGAGCAGCACCGCACTCGCCATGAGCAACCACGACGACGGCGCTGCCAGCGAGAAAGTGAAGATCGCGAGCGTACTAGTCGCAGCACAGACGATGACTGCGGCGCCGAGCCCCGCACGATCGGCAAACCAGCCGACCGGAAACTGGCATGCCATTGCACCGATTCCGAAGAACGTCAGCAACGTGGCTGTCTGCGCGCCGTTCATACCGCGTCCGTCGGCAAACAGTGGAAACAGGCCGTAGAGCGCGCCGTCGCTGAGACCGCCGATTGCCGCGACCACCATGCCGAGACAAACGAGCGCATCGAATGGCGCATGCGGTTTCGCGGATTGACGGGCGGCTGGCTGCGTCGTGATGCCATCGGCTTTGCTCGATGCGGTCATGCATAGCGGCACGGCTGCGGCAAGCGTGAACGCAGCGCCGGCCATGAACGTGATGTGCCCATCGACGTTGCACCATACCGCCAGTGCAGGGCCGATCACACCGGCTGTCGCGACCAGCGCTTCGTGAATGCCGACGACGCGTCCACTCGATTGCGTCGGGACCAGTTGATACAGCCAGGTTTCGTTGGCGATCCAGCGCAAGCCGATGCCGAAGCCGATCAGTGCGCCGGGTACGATCCATAGCGGCCACGACAGCGCACCCATGATTGCAAACGCAACCGTCGATGCCACGAGACCGAGCAGCACGGTCCACCTTGCGCCGATCCGGTTCATGAGCGCAGGTGTGACCAGCAGGCCAGCGAGCAATCCCGTCCACTGTGCAGCCGAGAACAGACCCGCGCGCGGCGCATCGAGCCCACGATGCGCGAGCCAGACCGGCAGCACCATGAAGCCGATGCCGAACTGACCGATCTGCGACAACGCCGACACCGCATTGAGCGCGGCAATCGCGTTCCAGCGGACGGGGGAGGTACTCACGATGCGCTCCGTTCCGGCATCGGCAGTCCTTGTTCGCGACACTCGACGGGGCAGCCCGCCTTCAAACACGGACCGTCGTCGCAAAAGCGGCACAGTTGCATCGCGTGCGCCGGGTCTCGCGTTTCCTCCCAGAGAATCTTGATCAGCAAGTCTTCGAACGCAACGCGTTCGTGATCGTCGAGACGCCCGACGATGCGCTTCAGCATACGATCGCGAGCCGACCGCACACGATTCATCTCGCGCTTGCCGGCAGCGGTGAGTACGAGGGCGACTGAGCGCCTGTCATCGCCGGTTTTCTTTTCGACGAGTCCCGCATCGACGAGCCCCGCTACCGCGCGAACCGCGGCTGGGTGCGACAGGTCGACCGCTTCGCGCAGCACCTCGATCGACGAATCCGGGTACTGGCCGATTGCGTTCAGCATGGCGCGCGCCGTGGCGCCGGCGAGGGCGGGCGGCGTATCCTGGCCGTTCATTTCGTCCGTTACCAGTACGGCTAGTACGCCGAGCAGGTTTTCCGTGCGCTGGGTCATAGGGGTACCTCATTGTGTGCAACGTGCATATATGCACGTTGCACACAATGAATGGAGAATGCAAGGGCGACGTACCCCGATGCTATGGACTTACTTACTCTTCGTCGCGAGCGGCAGTATGCCCGTCGTGGTCGCACACACGCCTACCTGCAATTGCTGCGCCATCGTAATCAGCTTTTGCGCAGCCAGCGTACTCGCATAGTTATTGACGCACGACATGTATTCCGTCCCAAGCAGGCCAGGATTGAGCCGGCAGACGTTGGCCCGCGCCACGATGCTGGCGCCGGTGATCGCCCCACCGGCCGCAACAGCAGGCACGCCGGTGTCGCAAGCCGGCAGCAACCCTCCCGAAATCAGGCCGCCCCCAAGCACACCGTTAGCGGTATTGCGCGTCCAGCCGATGTCTTTGAGCGCCGCAGGGGTAAGGTCCAGCTTCAGGTTTGCCATCTGGCCGCTCTGAGCCACCGGTTCCATCAACGTATGCGGCTGCATCGTCAGATCCCAGTGCGACAGGCTGGAGCCAGGCTGTACGACGGGAGGTGCGTACAACATGCCTCGGCCCTGGTTGTCGGCACCCTGGTACATGCCTGCTATGGTCGCCAGCGTCACACTGACACCCGGGATACTGCCCTGCAGTTTCGTACCATCGGCCTGGGCGAGGCTGACCGTCGGGATCGCATTGTTGGTATAGCCATCCGTGAGGTAGGGCGCAGGCCCCGGCTGGTTGCTCACGATGATGATGCCAGTAGCACCCGCGAGCTGGGCCTGAAAGGCTTTGGTACCGCTGTTACAGCCACCTGCGACGGCGAGTGCGATCAAGCCTGCAAGTGGGCCACCATCGCCGCCGCTACCGGTGTTGATCAACGTCCCACAACCTTGCGAAGGATTGGCGCTGCCGTCGCTGA
Organism: Paraburkholderia megapolitana; assembly: GCF_007556815.1. NCBI lineage: Bacteria > Pseudomonadati > Pseudomonadota > Betaproteobacteria > Burkholderiales > Burkholderiaceae > Paraburkholderia > Paraburkholderia megapolitana. Next base: position 303,976 of record NZ_CP041743.1, on the reverse strand, counting down.
CCACCGAGACCTGACCGACAAAATTGCTGGCGTTGGCTGGAGGTCCGAAGTTAGCCATACCGATCGAGTAGCTCGTGGTCGATGCGCCCATCCTGGCGTTGAGCGACAACCGGTTCAGCAGTACCAGTGGAATTTCCTGCGTCACGGTAGGCCCGCCGAACACCAACCCCTGACCGACGATTGAAGCTTTGCGCTGAGCTGTCGTCATCGCATTCCAGTTCAGGCCGGAAACGTGATCGAAGATCGGCGTCGAAAAGACATCACCCATATTGTTCAGCAATGCACCTGTGCTGACGTTGGTCGTGCTGGCGAAGCCTAGGCCATGGGCGATTTCGTGCATGACGGTGTCGATGAAATCGGTGGTGCCTGCTGGTGCGTTGTCGTCGAGCCCGTAATACCAGGTCGTGCCTGCAAGGCAATTGGGTTGCCCGATATTGGCATTGAAGCTACTGACGATAGCCGCACCGCCGCTTAGCAGATCAGCACCGTTTACCGCATTGGCCAACGCTGCGGGGTACCAGATATTGGGGATCGCGCTGGCATTGAAGTTATAGAGAACATAGGCGCTACGCGCCGAACCTAATACAGCGGTTGTAGCGGTGCATGCCAGCGCTGCAAAACTCGCCTGAACCTTGATCGGGACCGTGCTGTTTATCACGCTTCCCCATGCATCGGCGGCGTACTGATAGGCGATCGTTCGTTGTTGACCGAGCGTCGTGCCGGGGTTGCCGCCTACCGGTTGTACGACAGTAGGATCGTTGAGGCCCAGACCGGCCTGATCCACATTGACGATGACCATCTGGGTCGCTTGAGCCGCGCCGGCTAGCGCTAACAGGACCGCTGCAGCAAGACCATTTTTAAGCATGCTCATGGCTGTTCTCCCAGCGGGCTGACTAGCGATTCAGGCATGCGCATGATGTAGCCGCCGTGAGGGAGCGGGCGCAGGGTGGTGAGCGCCTCAGCTTCATTGCGCGGCAGCAGTGCGCCGTTCGCGAACGTTCTGGGCTGCGCGACGGATGTTTTGAGTTGATTGATTTCGTCCGCTGTAGCCGGTCGCAATTTGTGAGTAACGGGATCGAGTGTGACGATTTCGCTATTACCCACTTCCTGACTTGAAGATAATGGAGCGTTCCTTGTTGAAGTTTGTGCAAGAACCGAACCGCTGATGAGTAGTGCCATTCCCAAGACCCATCGAGCTCCCTTGTAGCACCGTTGATAGCCACTCATATCGTTCTCCTGTGATCGAACGTTAAGTGCGCATCTCCAACTGCTGGAGCAGCGTGCCGAATCGCTTCGGTAAAAATATGATAGGTCTGATATTTAGGGGGAAATGGGTTTAATGATCTCCGGATTGATTCAAATATTCATCTGGCATATGTGTGTTAATGCTTCACTCAATCCGGCAGAATCGCCACCGCCCGCGTCCAGCCGGCACTGGCGTTCCGAATCTTCGCGGGAAAGCAGACCACGGTAAAACCATCGGCCGGCAGGCTCTCCAGGTTGTGCAGTTTTTCGATCTGACAGTAGCCCGCTTCGCGCCCGGCCTTGTGGCCTTCCCAGATCAGGCTGGCGTCGCCCGTTTCCGCATAGCGCCGCGCAGTGTGAGAAAACGGCGCGTCCCAGCTCCAGCCATCGGTGCCGACTACCCGCACGCCAAACGACGTGAGATGCAGTGTCGCGTCACGACCCATGCCGCAGCCGCTATGGATGTAGTCGGCTTCGCCGTAACGCTCGCCGGCTCGCGTGTTGACGACCACGATTTCGAGTGGCTTCAGCGTGTGGCCGATACGCGCCAGCTCCGCGTCGATTTCCGCAGGCGTCACTACATGACCGTCGGGCAGATGACGGAAATCGAGCTTCACGCCGGGCTGCATGAACCATTCGAGCGGCACTTCGTCGATTGCGATCGCGCGCGCGCCGCCGTCCATCGTCGGGTGGTAGTGCCAGGGGGCGTCGATATGCGTGCCGTTATGTGTCGATAACGTGACCGTTTCGACGGCCCAGCCCATCCGGTCCGGCAATTGATCGACGGTCATACCGGGAAACGACGCGATCAGATCGACGGCCGATGCTTCGTGTGTCGTGTAGCCGATCGAAGGTCGCATGAACGGCGGGTCGGAGAGCGTGTCGTTATCGAGGGCAATGGAAATGTCGATCAGTCTTGTCATGGAATGCTCCGTATTGAGGGAGGTGTAATACGCGTCACGCGACAATCCGGCCGACACACGAACCGAAGCCGATCGTGACGAAGCCGGCACGCTGGCAGCGTCCGTGGAAGGTGATTTCGTCGCCGTCCTGCAGGAACGCGCGCTGTTCGCCATTGGGCAGCGTGACCGGCTGCGTGCCGCCGAACGTCAGTTCAAGCAGGCTGCTCAACTGGTCGCGTGTCGGCCCGGAAATCGTTCCGGTACCGATCAGGTCGCCGGGCAACAGATCGCAACCGCCCGACGTGTGATGCGCAAGCATCTGCGCGGGCGTCCAGTACAGGTACTGCGCGTTCGAATGGATGATCTGCGCCGCCGGCGTGCCCGCTGCGCGCATCGCTTCGGTCGACAGCTTCACGCTGAGATCGACGTCGATGCCACCGTGGCGCTGATCGACCGGGTCGTGCAGATAGGGGAGCGGCTGCGGGTCGGACGCAGGGCGTTCCATGGCCGGCATGCGGAACGGAGCGAGCGCATCGGCGGTCACGACCCACGGCGAGACGGACGTGCCGAAGTTCTTGCTGAGGAACGGGCCGAGCGGAAACATCTCCCAGCGCTGCACGTCGCGCGCGGACCAGTCGTTGAGCAGGCTGAAGCCGACGATATGATCGCCGGCTTGCGCCACCGGAACCGGCTCGCCGAGCGCGTTGCCCGCGCCGACATAGAAGCCCATTTCGAGTTCGAAATCGAGCCGCTGCGACGGACCGAAGACCGGTGGACGATCGGCCGTGCCGCCACGCTGGCCATGCGGCCGGCGGATCTGCGTACCGGACGGACGCACCGATGAAGCGCGGCCGTGGTAGGCAATCGGTACCCACTTGTAGTTCGCGGGCAATGGGTTATCGGGCGTCAGTAGCGAACCGGCCGCGATCGCGTGATGAATGCCCGAGTAAAAATCGGTGTAGTTGCCAACCGCGGTCGGCAGGTGCAGCTCGCAGGCGGAAGCGGGATACAGCAGTTGCTCGTGCAGCGCGCGTGCGCGTGCACCTTCTGCGCTCTTGTCGTCGAGTAGTGCCGAAACCTGTTTGCGCAATTCACGTGACGGCGCGCGGCCTTGTGCGAACAAGGCGTTCAGCGTACCTGTGCTCGCCAGATCGGCAGCTTGCGCGGCCAGTCCTTCTAGCAGTCCGAGCTGCCGCGCACGCGTCACGTCGAATACGCTCGCGCCGATCGCAATGCCGAAGTGGCGCGATACGGTGGGCGTGACCAGGTCGCTGCTAAAGATGCCAAACGGCAGATTCTGGATCGGGAAATCGGTGTCGGGCGCGTTGGCGCTATCGACCCAGCTAGTCCGTTTGGGGTCATGTGTGGCGTCGAGTTCGATCATGATGCGAGGGACCTCCAGTAACGATAATAAAACGCGGCGAGACGCGCGTATGTCCGTGATTTGTGGGTCATTTGAACGCGGCTTCGGCGTTCGTGCTGGCGCTGTGCGCGGCGTCGGGCCGGCGCACCAGAAAACAGAACAGCATCGAAACAAACGATGCCGCGGCAAGCGCGGTCCACGCGTTTGTATATCCGTAGTGGGTGGCAACCCAGCCGTAGAGGGCCGGCAGCGTAACGCCGCCGAGCGCGACGATCGTCAGCATCAATCCACATGCGGTCGGTATGTCGGACAGTTCGATTTCGTCGCGGTACAGCCCAGGCATGGCGATCCACGGGACGAAGGCGAGAATGCCCATTCCGCCGATCGCGGCAGCGGCAATCTGCAGGCCGGCGGCGCCGAGATACGGAATCAGCAGGAGCGCGACGGATTCGATGATCAACGCGCCGACCATAGTCGGTATAACGCCAAACACTTTGTCCGCGAGCCAGCCGCCCACCGTGCCTCCGACCGCGCCGCTCGTCAGCAGCATGACACCGAGCGAATTCGCCGCAGCGGGTCCGAGCTGCAGATGCGCAACGCCATAGGCTGGCAACAGTTGGGCAGCGGTGAAATAGCTGCCGTAAGCGCCGAGAAAGCTCAAGCCGAGAAACCACAGGTTGCGATTGCCAAACGTGCGTCGTAACGCGGCGAGGTTGAGATGATTGCCCGCGACGCCGCGAGCACTATCGCTGCCGCGTGTCTCGAACGGCACGGGGAACACCCACAGGAGCGCGGCGAATGTGATCGCCCCCGCAGCGGCACCGAATAGCAACGCTGCGCGCCAGCCGAGTGCCGCGACGATATCGGTCCACAGATACAACCCGAGCGACGCGCCGACCGTAAACGCCACACCGGTGACGAGGCCGTTGGCCGTCGCGAGTTCGTGGTCGCGGAACCAGGCCGCTGTCAAACCAATGGCGCTGCCGATATAGACCGAACCACCCACACCGCAGATAAACCGCGCGACCAGCAACACGTCATAGCGGTGCGCCACGGCCGACAAAACTGTGCCGATTGTTTCGACCGCGATACCGAAGAGCATCGCGAAGCGCATGCCGAACGCTTCGGCGAGCATTCCACCCGGAATATGTGCAAGCCCGTAACCGGCGATAAACATGCCGATCACGACGCCCACTTGCGGCAGCGATAGATGCAGGTCTGCGATCAGGCCACCGAACGCCGGCACGATGTTGAACCAGTTGAGTGTGAACTGCAAAAACGATACGAAGATGATCGCGAGCGCGACCCAGCGGCTGTTCATTCGCATGATCGGTCTCCGCGAGCGATGTCACGCGTGCGCTGATTGCACGACAGCGCGCCGGAGTTCCAGCAGATGGCCATACAATGTCTCCTGATCGAGCACCCGATCTTGTTTGTATGAGTGAAGTTTGCACGAGTGTACAATATTTTATTCGTGCGTGTGTAAACGCACATGCGTGTCAACAGACCCAGATCGATTCATGGCAAATAGACCTCGACTTCAAGCCGACACCGCGACACGGCGCAAGCCGCCGGCTCGCAAACCGTCCGCGGGCGCGAAGCCTCATCGTTCCGTCATCCCCGCAGAAGAAGCGTCACGCCCCGACCGGCGCGCCGAGATTCTGCGCAGCGCGGAAATCCTGGTTGCGCAGCATGGCTATCATGCCGTGTCGGTGCGCGACATTGCCGCGCATGCCGGTGTGCCGTTTGCGCTCGTCGGTTATTACTTCGGCAAGAAAAACGAATTGCTCAAGACGATGTTCGAGCATCGCAAGCCGTATATCACCGAGCGGATGACGCGCATGCGGGAAGTGGACACGTCGCGTGACAATCCGCAAGCGGTGGAGGACATCGTTCGCGCGTGGGCGGAGCCGGTGGTCGCGTTGCGCGCGGACGAGGACGGCGAGTCTTTTTCCGTGCTGGTGGCGCGCACCATGTGGGAGCCGGGCGAAGAGGCGAGTGCGATCCAGCAGGAGTATTACGATCCGCTCGCGACGCTCTTCATCGATGTGATGTGCAAGGCGCTGCCGGGCACGAAGCGGGACACCGTGGTGTGGGGCTACGAGTTTGCGCTGGGCGCGTTGCTGATGCTGGTGGCCGACCGGCGCGTCGAACGGCTGTCGAAGCACGGTGCGACTTGGGGCGACCCGAAGCAGTGCGAGCGGCTGATCCGCTTTCTCACTGAAGGCTTTCTGTCGATGGCAAAAAAATAGCGGCGCGAAAAACGGTGCGGCCGCTGCGCAGAATACACAGCGGCCGCACGGGTGCCTCTATCAGACCAAATCAGACCAAATCAGAACAGATGCTGGATACCGGCGTACACACCCGACTGGCTATGACCGACGATCGGGTTGTCGCTCGACACCGTATCGCCCGCGCTATTCGCATTCAGGCCGAAATTCGCCGTCTTGCTGTTCTGCACCGTCGCGATCTGCATGTCGAGCAGCGTCCGCTTGGACAGGTTGTAGGTACCGCCGACCGTATAGATCGTCGCGTTACCCGCCCCCTTGTTTGCATTGACGTGATACACGGCGGCGATCAGCGACGCGGCCGGCGTTGCCTGCCACGTCACGCCACCCCATTCGTGATCGAGCGTGGTCGGCGCGACGCCCGCCGTTGCATCGCCACCCGACGTGCGGATCGCCTGGTACGCACCTTGAATCTTGAACTTGCCGAGGAACACGTTGACTGCCGCCGTATATTCACGCGATGCGGTGAACGGATCGGTTAGCTGACCGTTTTGCGCATTGCGGATTTCGTCGTAGATACCGCGTACCTGGAAGAGCGGCGACGTATAGGTGAGCTGCAGCCCGGCCCAGCGTCCCTGTGGCGTCGTGCCATTACCGTTCCAGCTGGTGGAGTTCGACAACGCGTATTGTCCGAACGCGTCGAACCCGCCGATGGTCGGCGACTGGTACGAAATGTTGTTGCTCGAGTGCAGCCAGTTGCGTCCACGTACCAGCGACGCCGACGACCAGTTCGATTGCCCGAACGGATCGAAGTCCCACACACCGTTCGAGATGAACAGCTCACGTCCGAGCAGCAACGTACCAAACTGGCTACTCGCGATACCGACCGTCGCATAGCGATCGAACAGACCGTCGCTGCTGCCCTGACCGTTCATCGTGTTGAACGCGCCTTCCAGATGGAATACGGCTGCGTAACCGCCGCCCAGATCTTCGGTGCCTTTCAAACCCCACAGGCTCGTACCCCAGTCGCCGCTCTCGGCGCGAAAGCGGCTGGCGCTGCCGGTGGCAGGACTGTTCGGACCCGCACCGGTCGGTGCGCCCGACATGTACTCCACACCTGCATCCACGCGTCCATACAAGGTGACGCTGCTCTGCGCCTGTGCACCCGCCGCTGTGGCCAGCAAGGCGGCCATCAGCGCTGTCTTCCTCTTTCTCATCTTTTTCTCCGTGTGATGTAGCGGACCGACCGCGTCCGCACCGGCTCAAGGTTGTTTGTCTATCGAGAGGCTACGTTGGTGATCGGCTGCCGGCGCGATGCGTGCCGTGAGTCGCTTCGAACTGCGAATGCTCACTATGTGGGCGCATCGAGTTGCGCCGGCGTTTGAACACCGGCAGACACTATAGGGAGGTTTGTCGGCGCTGCAGTGGCCCCGACAGGCGTTGCGAATATGTGGGAAAGGGGGTGTGCAAGCGGGTAAAGCACTGCGTTCGTTGCCCCGGGATCGGAAATTGCTGAAGCAACGGCATCCATCACTTCCGGTACCGATCATGCGTCACAAGCTGATTCTTTCGCTACTCGCCTCACTCACGATGGCGGGCGTCGCCTATACCGCGCACGCCGCATCGCGCGACGAGCAAACCAAAGCCTGCAAGGCTGATGCAATGCATTTCTGCGCGTCCGACATTCCGAACAAGCAGAAAATCACTGCATGCATGAAGACGCATTACGACGAGCTGAGCCCCGGCTGCAAGACGATGTTCCACAAGCCGGCGGATGGGGGATCGAAGCAGCCGGTCAATCGGTAGACGATCGCTGCGCGTTACTCCAGTGCGGCGAACGCATCCTCGATCGACGTGCTGTCGGTGGGTCGCACGACGCGCGCAACTTCGCGGCCATCGTGCAGAAAGATCAGTGTCGGCCATAGCTTGACCTTGAACGAGCGGCCGAGCGGTCGGCCGGGACCGTCTTCGATCTTCAGATGCCGCGCGGCCGGGTGGCGTGCCAGACCCTCTTCGATCAGCGGCCTTGCGCCCTGGCAATAGCCGCACCAGTCGGTGCCGAAATCGAGAACCACTACGCCGGCAAATGCATCAACTTCGGCGCGGGTGGGGGCGGTCTGCGAGTAGGGTTGATCTGCTGCCATCGTTGCTCCGTGAACGGGTAGTCGTATCGGCATTCAATGTAGCGGAAAACGCGCGATGTGGCAGCGTGCGTCGCGAACCCCGCGTTTCGAAGTCATTGCGCCTTCAGCGTACGCCGCGCGCCCGGTAATGCTCGAGCACGAAGTCGACAAAGCGGCTCGCCGCGCCGTTGCTGGCCGTGTCGTCTTTAAGGGCATCTGGGTAACCAAAATGCAGCGGCGCAGTCAGCGCAGGGGGCTTTTTCAACCGGCAATAGACGACACCCACCTGGCTGTAGCGCTGCATCGAAGCAGGCACCAGGGTCACACCGAGCCCCGCGGCCACGAGCCGGATGCCGAGCAACATGCGCGGCACCTCGCGAGCGATATTCGGCGAGAAACCCGCTTGCCGGCATGCCGCGAGGATGTCGGCATACATGCCCGGCGCACCGGGACGGCGGACCAGAATGAAATCTTCGTTGGCGAGCGTGTCGAGTGCCACCTCCGGCGGCGTGCCGCGACGACGTTTGAGCAGCGGATGACCGTCCGGCAGCACCACCACCATCGGCTCTTCGTCGAGCATCGCGAACGATAGTCCGGTTGGCCGCTCGACCGGCTTGCGCAGAAACGCAACGTGGACGAGACCGGTGATGAGCCGCTCGTTGACTTCGGCGGCGTTGAGATCGGTGAGATCGACCGCGACATCGGGATGTAGACGCCGGAATTCGCGAATCGCTTCGGTCGTGAGCGGATGAAACCCTGCTGAACTCGTTAGACCGATTGCCACCGTGCCGATCTCGCCGCGTGCAATTCGCTTCGCGCGTTCGGCGGCCTGTTGCAGACCTTCGATGAGCCGCTGCGCGTCTTGCGCAAACGCCTCGCCTGCCGGTGTCAGCACGACGCCGCGCGGCAGGCGCATGAACAGATCGAAGCCCAATTCTTCTTCGAGCAGACGGACCTGCTGCGATAGCGGCGGCTGTTGCATCGCGAGACGTTCGGCGGCGCGGGTGAACTGGCCTTCTTCGGCAACGGCCAGAAAGTAACGCAGATGACGCAGTTCCATGTTGCCGGCTCCTCAGTGACCGATTGCTTGCCATATTCTATATGTATGGATATGGCATTGATTGTGTATTTTACATTTACCACGCTCCCTCCTACGATCGTGCCCAACGCATCGCTGCACCAGCCGATGCGCACAAAAACAATCGACAGGAGACAGCACAATGAAAAAGCACTGCCTTGCCGCGAGCGTCGCGGCGGTTACCGGGGTGGCCTGCGTACCGGCTCACGCGCAGTCGTCGGTCACGTTGTACGGGGTGATCGACACCAACATCGAGTTCCTCAACCATGCGGGCGCGAATGGCGGTAGCCTGGTACGCGAGAACTCGGGCGGTCTCAGCAATTCGCGCTTCGGCTTTCGCGGCGTAGAGGACCTGGGCGGCGGCAACCATGCGTTCTTCGTGCTCGAGGCTGGGATCAACAGCAATGACGGCACCAATGCGACGGCCGGCACGCTGTTCAACCGGACTGCGGCGGTGGGGTTGTCGAATGCGTTCGGTTCGCTGTCGGCGGGGTTGCAGTACACGGCGATGTACGACGTGCTCGAGCGTTATGATCCGATGGGCTATGCGCCGCAGTACACGTGGTTTCCGACCACCGGTTCGTCGGACGATCTCGCGTACAAGGCGCGCTTGAACAATTCGGTCAAATACGTTGGGCACTTTGGCGGCTTGACGACGATTGCGGACTACAGCTTCGGCGGCGATGCAGCATCGTTCCAGAGCAGTGCGGCATATGGCGGTGGACTCGAATACGACATCGGTGGGTTCTCGGCGGCGCTGGCCTACGACTACCGGAACGGTGCGATCAATTCGACTGGCCTGTGGTCGAAGACGCGCAACTGGAGCGCGTCGTTTCGCGACGATGTGAACGGTGCGCTCTCGGTGATGGGAGGCTACGAGCACTATCTGCTCAATCCGACGAAGGGCGCGACAGTCTCCGCGGCGTTATGGTTCGGTGGGGTGCGCTATCTGTTTGCACCGGTGTTTCGGCTGACCGCTGCGACCTACTATCAGTCGAACAAGACGCACAATGTATCGAATGCGTGGATGGGTGTGTTGAGTGCCGATTACCTGCTTTCGAAGCGCACCGATCTATACGCAACGGTCGCGTATGCGGCTGCGACACGCTATGCGAATGGCAGCTACACGCCGGTCGGTGTAACCGATGAAACCGCATTCGCGTCGAACCAGACCGGCGTGACGCTGGGTATTCGTCACCGGTTCTGAACGATACATGCGGACAGGAGCAGACAGGATGAGTAGCAATCGATCGCGAAAGATGCGCCGCTGCGTGGCGGCGCTGTACGCGGCGCTGGCGATAACAGTCACGCCCGCATTTGCGCAGCACGAGTACCGGCCGAACCTGCATCCGGTCGGAACCATCGCCGATGCGCGTCTTGCGATCGACACGCCGCAGGGACAGGCGCAGTTCCCGCTCTACCTGTCTGCGGACTGGAACGTGCCGCAACCGCAGATCGAGCGCGCGGTGATCGTGATTCACGGCAAGCTGCGCAATGCGGACGTGTACTTCCACACGGCAGAGAAAGCCCGCGAGCGCTCGGGCACCGACGCCGGTAAGACGTTGCTTATAGCGCCGCAGTTTCTCGCCACGGTCGACACGCAAGTCCGCTCGCTGCCCGCCGATCTACTGCGTTGGAAAGACAATGCATGGATGGGCGGCGAGGCGGCCGAGGGTAGTGCGCCGGTCAGCTCGTACGCGGTACTCGATGCGATCGTCGCGCGGCTTGCTGACCGGCATCTGTTTCCGAACCTGAAGTACGTCGTATTCGCCGGTCACTCGGGCGGCGCGCAGGTCGTGCAGCGATATGCGGTCGCCGCACACGATCTGCAGGCCCTCGCGGACGAAGGCATCGACGTTCGCTACGTCGTATCGAGCCCGTCGTCGTATGCGTACTTCGATGCCCGTCGTCCGAATGCGCAAGGCACGTTCGAGCCTTTCGACGCCGCCACCTGTCCGTCGTTCGATGCATGGAAATACGGCATGCAGGAACGGCCGCCGTACGTAAACGACCGCACACCCGAGGCGCTCGAAGCAGCCTATGCGAAGCGCTACGTCGACTACCTCGTCGGCGGCCAGGACGACGATCCGATGCATCCCGCGCTCGACAAAAGCTGCGCCGCCGAATCACAAGGTTCGCAACGCCTCGCGCGCGCCACGGCATACTTCGCCTATATGCAGGCCCGTCACCCGGACGGGCTGAACCAGCACTTCCACGTCGTGCCCGGTGTCGGCCACAACGGCGCGCGGATGCTGACTTCGCCGTGCGCACTCGCAGCGATGTTCGGAACGGGACAATGCACGCAATGAACGATCTGTCTATCCACCCGCAGGACGGCAAGCAAGACGAGGCGGTCGCTCAGCCGGCGCTAAGCCGCTCGATGGTGCGCCGCGCGATCTTCGCATCGGTGCTCGGCAACGGGCTCGAATGGTTCGATTTTCTGATCTACGGTTACTTTTCGAAGATCATCGCGCAGGTGTTCTTTCCTGGCGACAACGCGTTCGTGTCGATCGCGCTGACGCTCGCTACTTTCGCGATCGGTTTCTTCGTGCGACCGCTCGGCGGCATTCTGCTCGGCCTCTACGCGGACCGCGTGGGGCGCCGCCGTGCGCTGTCGCTGCTGATCGTATCGATGGCTGCGAGCACGCTGCTGATGGGCCTGACGCCGTCGTACGCGACGATCGGTATCGCTGCGCCGTTACTCGTCGTGCTTGCGCGATTGCTGCAGGGGCTGTCGGTGGGCGGTCAGTTTGCGACCGCGTCGGCGATGCTGGTCGAATACGCACCGCCCGGCAAGAAGATGTTCTACGGCAGCTTCAACATGTCGTCGCAGGCGTTCGCGCTGTTGTTGTCCTCGGGCGTGGGCTGGCTGTTGACGACCCAGCTCTCGCACGCGCAGCTCGTGTCGTGGGGATGGCGGTTGCCGTTCCTGATGGGCTCGCTCGCGGGACCGATGGGTTTCTACATCCGTCACCGTGTGGCCGAGTCACCGGAGTTCGAAGCGTTGCGCGGTCACGACGGCGATGCCGCGCCGCGCCAGTCGTTGCGCGAATTCTTCCGCGCTAACAGCGATGCGGTGATCTGCGCGATGGGTGTGATCATCGTTGGTGCGGCGACCAACTATGTCTGGCATTCGTACCTGTCGTTGTATGTCGAGCGGCAACTGCATCTGCCGCTGTCGAGCGCGCTGCTCGGTGCGTTCGTATCGGGCGCGCTGAATCTGTTCCTGTTCCCGGTGTCGGGCAAGCTCGCCGATCGTTACGGGCCGTACCGCTGCTTCTATCCGGTCGTGATTGCCTGGGTGATCTGCGCGTACCCGCTGTTCCATTTCGTCATCACGCAGCCCACGCCGCTGCATCTGTTCATCGCGCAGATGATCGCGACCGTGTTTCTTGCGGCGATGTCCGGCGCGCATCCCGGCATGCTTGCGACGCTTTTTCCGGTGCGCAACCGCTCGACCGGCGTCGCGCTGTCGTACAACATCGCGGTGACGCTGTTCGGCGGCCTGGCACCGCTGACGATCACCTGGCTCACGCATCTATCTGGCAGCAGCCTCACGCCGGCGTTCTATCTGATCTTCGCCGGTCTGCTTTCGCTGGCGATGGTGTTTTTCACGAAGTCCGGACGCGAACCGGGAGTTTCGTCCGCTTCAGCCGATGTGTGCTGAAGCGCCGGGCCGTCATCCTTATGAGTGTTCCCGCATGACCCAGATTTTTCATCCCGACGACGAACGCGCACCGAACGAGCGCCCGGTGAAGGTCGTGGCACCTCAGCGTATTGCAGTGAAGACCGCGGCGGGCGAGGGCATCGTCCCGCTCTTCGCGACCGATGCATGGGACGCGCCGCAATCGAGTGTGCGACACGTCGTGATCATGATGCACGGCCGCCTGCGCAACGCCGATACCTACTTTCGTCTCGTGCAGCAGGCGCGCGACGCAGCAGGCCAGGATGCATCCGAAACGCTGTTGATCGTGCCGCAATTCCTCGCTACCGCCGACGTGGAGGCACATCGCCTCGCGCCCACCACGTTGCACTGGGACTGGACCGGCTGGATGGGCGGCGGTGCGGCAACGAACGCCGCACCGATCAGCTCGTTCGATGTGCTCGACGCGATCCTGCGCCGCCTTGCGCAGCGCGACAGTTTTCCTGCGCTGGAGACGGTCGTGATTGCCGGTCATTCGGGTGGCGGCCAGGTCGCGCAGCGCTATGCGGTGGTGGCGCGCGGCGAGGCGCAACTCACTGACTGTGGCATCGCAGTGCGCTACGTGATCGCGAATCCTTCGTCGTATGTGTACTTCGACACGCTGCGGCCGGGTGCGGACGGCTCCACGTTCACGACCTTCGACGACGCGCGTTGCCCCGGCTTCAACGACTGGAAGTACGGCCTGGACCGGCTACCGGCCTATGCACTCGAGACGATGCGCGGCGGTTGCGCCGCTACGCTCGAAGCCGCGTATGCGCATCGCGACGTCGTGCTGCTGCTCGGTGGCGACGATAGCGACCCGGCGCACCCGGCACTCGACACTTCCTGCGCGGCACGCGCGCAGGGTGCGCACCGGCTGGAGCGCGGCCGCGCGTATGCGCGCTATATGCGTATGCGTCATCCCGGAGAACTGAACCATTGCTTGTTCGAAGTGCCGGGCATAGCTCACGACGGCGCGGGAATGTTCACCTCTCCTGCGGGGCTCGCGGCGTTATTCGGTCGCTAGCGCCTCTGCACCAGGCCGGCCGCTTTCGCTCGCCGTCGACGGCCACGACGCCGCTTCAGGATTGGTCCGGCAGGGAGATGATTCAGGTTCGGCGTGCGGGCGCGTCGGTTGTTGCCTTGCCGCGTGCCGCCGCTTTCGCAGTACCTTTCGACGCGGTTGCAGACGCTGTCGCCTCAGGCACCGCCAGCGCCGCTTCGGCCTGCTCGAGCCGGACCATCGCTTCCCCCACCTCATGACGGAATTGCCGCAGTGCCGCATGCGGCGCATCGGGCGGCTGCAAGGCCGACCACAGCACGTCGATCAGTTGCTCGGCGGTCGCTTCGATGTCGGCGGGCCGCTGGCCGAGCGTCGCGTCCCACAGCACGTGCTCCATCGGACCGAACACCAGCGAACGCAGCAGCCGCAGCGGCATGTCGGCGCGCACCTGGCCGCTTTCCTGCCCGCGCGCGAGCACGACCATCAACGGCGCCGTGTAGCGCCGCTGATGGTCGGTGAGCGCAACGCTTAGGTCGTGATGCTGCGCGCGGCCCTCGGAGAGCACGAGCGCGCATAGCCCGGTGCCATTCACCAGCATCAACCGCAAATGCATGCGTACGATGAAAGCGAACTGTTGCCGCACGGTGCCGTCCTGCGGCAGGCCGGCTTCGATCGCTCCGATGATTTCGTCGTACCAGTCGCCGATCACATGCGCGCACAGTTCGCGTTTGCCGCGGAAATAACTGAACACCGTTGCCTCGGATACGCCGAGTCGCTGCGCGATTTCCGCGGTGGTAGCGCGCTCGTAGCCTTTTTCCGAAAACACATCTCGACCGGCTTGCAGGATTTCCTTCACGCGCTGCTGCGACTTGCGGCCAGCCGGCTGGCGCCGTGTAGCGGGCAGGTCGGGGCGACCGGCAGCGACAGTGGCCGAGGGTGGGACGGAGCCCCGGCCATGCGCCGGGGCTGTTTTCGGTGTGGTCATCGTATGAGTATTAGTCAGTTTCCAGCGCTAGGAAAACCGCGAGGAATGGCCTTGATCGCCGGATTACAGCACTTTCAGCCATTTCATGCATATCTGAGTATTACTCAAAAATTCCAAAAAATCTATTGACGCATACGTCAATCTAGCGTGAAATTCGCGTTGCACGGACAGCGGTGCGGCAACAGGCCTGGCACGCGGTCCGAATCCCGAATCATGGAGACACAGATGAGCAATCTGCCCGGTTTGCAATTCCCGCTTGGTGAAGAGATCGAAATGCTGCGCGACACGGTCGCGTCGTTCGCGGCGAAGGAAATTGCGCCGCGCGCCGGCGAGATCGATCGCACCGACCAGTTCCCGATGGACCTGTGGCGCAAGTTCGGCGACCTCGGCGTGCTCGGCATGACGGTCGCGGAAGAATACGGCGGCGCGAATATGGGCTACACCGCGCACATGGTGGCGATGGAGGAGATTTCGCGTGCGTCGGCATCGGTCGGTTTGTCGTACGGCGCGCACTCCAACCTGTGCGTGAACCAGATTCACCGCAACGGCACAGCGGCGCAGAAACAGAAGTACCTGCCGAAGCTCGTCTCCGGTGAGCACGTCGGTGCGCTCGCCATGAGCGAGCCGAACGCCGGTTCCGATGTGGTCAGCATGAAGCTGCGCGCGGAAAAGAAGGGCGACCGTTACGTGCTGAACGGCACGAAGATGTGGATCACCAACGGCCCCGACTGCGACACGCTGGTCGTGTATGCGAAGACCGACCCGGAAGCGAACTCGCGCGGCATTACCGCGTTCATCGTCGAAAAAGGCATGAAGGGTTTCTCGGTTGCGCAGAAGCTCGACAAGCTCGGCATGCGCGGCTCGCACACCGGCGAACTGGTGTTCCAGGACGTCGAGGTGCCGGAAGAAAATATCCTCGGTCAGCTTAACGGCGGCGTGAAAGTGCTGATGAGCGGGCTCGACTACGAGCGCGCCGTGCTCGCGGGCGGCCCGACCGGCATCATGGTCGCGGTGATGGATGCGGTTGTGCCGTACATCCACGACCGCAAGCAGTTCGGCCAGGCGATCGGCGAGTTCCAGCTGATCCAGGGCAAGGTCGCGGATCTCTACACCACCTTGCAGGCGTGCCGCGCCTATCTGTACGCAGTGGGCCGGCAACTCGACACGATCGGCACCGACCACGTGCGTCAGGTGCGCAAGGACTGCGCGGGCGTGATCCTCTATACCGCCGAAAAAGCGACGTGGATGGCCGGCGAGGCGATCCAGATTCTCGGCGGCAACGGCTATATCAACGAATACCCGGTCGGCCGTCTGTGGCGCGATGCGAAGCTGTATGAAATCGGCGCTGGCACGAGCGAAATTCGCCGCATGTTGATCGGTCGCGAACTGTTCGCCGAGACCCTGTAACCGGATTGCTGCGAACCCCAGCGAATCTCAGCTAACGACAAGCACACAGCGCGTAGAACAGGAGTTTCCCGTCATGCCGATCATCGAAACCAGGCTGAACCCGCGCTCGGACGATTTCCGCGCCAATGCTGCCGCGCTCGAAGCGCTGGTCGCGGATCTGCGCGCGAAAGTCGACAAGCTCGCGCTGGGCGGCGGCGCGCCGGCGCGCGACAAGCATGTCTCGCGCGGCAAGCTGTTGCCGCGCGACCGGATCGCCCAGCTACTCGATCCGGGCACGCCGTTTCTCGAGCTGTCGCAGCTTGCGGCGTACGGCATGTACAACGACGACGCGCCTGGCGCGGGTGTGATTACGGGCATCGGCCGCATCGCGGGCCAGGAATGCGTGATCGTCTGTAACGATGCGACCGTGAAGGGCGGCACCTACTACCCGGTCACCGTCAAGAAGCACGTGCGCGCGCAGGAAATCGCAGCGGAAAACCATCTGCCGTGCGTCTACCTCGTCGATTCGGGTGGCGCCAACCTGCCGAACCAGGACGACGTGTTTCCCGATCGCGATCACTTCGGTCGCATCTTCTACAACCAGGCGAATCTTTCCGCAGCGGGCATTCCGCAGATCGCGGTCGTGATGGGCTCGTGCACCGCAGGCGGTGCCTACGTGCCCGCGATGAGCGACGAGTCGATCATCGTGAAGAACCAGGGGACGATTTTTCTGGGCGGCCCGCCGCTCGTGAAAGCGGCCACTGGCGAGGAAGTCAGCGCCGAAGACCTTGGTGGCGGCGACGTGCATACGCGGCTCTCCGGCGTGGTCGATCATCTCGCGCAGAACGATGCGCATGCGCTGGCTATCGCGCGCAGCATCGTCGGTAATCTGAATCGTCGCAAGGATGTGCCGGTCGCGCTGCAACCGGTAGTGCCGCCGCGCTACGATGTGAAGAGCCTCTACGGCGTGATTCCCGTCGATACCCGCAAGCCGTTCGACATCCGCGAGGTAATCGCGCGCATCGTCGACGACTCCGCTTTCGACGAATTCAAGGCCCGCTACGGCACGACGCTCGTTACCGGTTTCGCGCATATCTGGGGGCACCCGGTCGGCATCATCGCGAACAACGGCATCCTGTTTTCCGAGTCGGCGCTCAAGGGCGCGCACTTCATCGAGCTGTGCAGTCAACGCAAGATTCCGCTCGTGTTCCTGCAGAACATTACCGGCTTCATGGTCGGTCGCAAGTACGAGAACGAAGGGATCGCGCGTAACGGTGCAAAGATGGTGACCGCGGTCGCGACGGCGAAAGTACCGAAGTTCACGGTGATCATCGGCGGGTCGTTTGGGGCCGGCAACTACGGCATGTGCGGACGCGCGTATTCGCCGCGCTTCCTGTGGATGTGGCCGAACGCGCGCATTTCGGTAATGGGCGGCGAGCAGGCTGCGTCGGTGCTCGCGACGGTCAAGCGCGATGGCATCGAAGGGAAGGGCGGCACGTGGACCGCGGAGCAGGAAGAAGCCTTCAAGCAACCGATCCGCGAGCAGTACGAGCACCAGGGGCATCCGTACTACGCAAGCGCGCGGCTGTGGGACGACGGCGTGATCGACCCCGCACAGACGCGCGATGTGCTCGGCCTCGGGCTATCCGCGGCGATGAACGCGCCGATCGAAGACACGCGCTTCGGCGTGTTCCGGATGTAAAGCGCAAGACCTGATAGCGCCGAAGGAGCGATCCGACATGCAATACGAAACCCTGAACCTCGCATTCTCAGGTCAAGGCACGAGCCAGGTGGCGACGGTTACGTTGAATCGCCCTGACGTGCGCAACGCGTTTAACGAGGTGATGATCGCGGAGCTGACCGCGGCTTTCACCGCGCTCGATACGAACGACGACGTGCGCGCGGTCGTGCTGGCCGCGAACGGCAAGGCCTTCTGCGCCGGCGCCGACCTGAACTGGATGAAGAAGATGGCCGGTTTCTCGGATGCCGAGAACCGTGCCGATGCGCTGCGCCTTGCAGCGATGTTGTCGGCGATCTATCGCTGCCGCAAACCGGTGATTGCACGTGTGAACGGCGACGTGTACGCGGGCGGCATGGGCCTGATTTCGGCGTGCGATATCGTCGTTGCGGTCGACACCGCGCGCTTCTGTCTGTCCGAAGCGCGCCTCGGCTTGATCCCCGCAACGATCGCGCCGTATGTGATCCGCGCGTTGGGTGAACAGGCATCGCGCCGCTACTTCGCCACCGCCGAACAGTTCGACAGTGCGACTGCACTGCGACTCGGTCTAGTCAGCGAAGCAGTGAGCGAAGCGCAACTCGACACAACCGTGCAGCAGCTTGCCGCAACGCTATGCGCAAACGGTCCTTCCGCGGTGCGCGAATGCAAGGCGCTCGTGCAGGATATCGCGGGCCGCACGCTCGATACCGCGCTGATCGAAGACACCGCGGAACGGATCGCACGTGTGCGTGCCGGCGCCGAAGGTCGCGAAGGCGTGGCATCGTTCCTTGAAAAACGCGCGCCAGCTTGGCGCGGCGACTCCGCATAACGTTCGCACACGCGATGTTCCTACGGCAACCCACCATCGGCGAGACACCTCCATGTTCAACAAGATCCTGATTGCGAACCGGGGCGAGATTGCGTGCCGCGTCGCAGCCACGTGCCGGCGGCTCGGCATTACGAGCGTTGCCGTGTATTCGGACGCGGATGCCGGCGCGAAACACGTCGCCGCCTGCGACGAAGCGGTGCATATCGGCGGCGCCACCGCTGCGGAAAGCTATCTGCGCGCGGAACGCATCGTCGAAGCGGCGCGTGCGAGCGGTGCCCAGGCTGTGCATCCGGGCTACGGCTTCCTGTCGGAAAACGAAGACTTCGCGCGTGCCTGCGAGCAGGCCGGCATCGTCTTCATCGGACCGCCGGTCACAGCGATTGCGGCGATGGGTTCGAAAGCTGCCGCCAAGGCATTGATGCATGCGGCCGCGGTGCCGCTCGTACCGGGTTATCACGGCGACGATCAAGACGCACAGTTGTTGCAGCGCGAAGCCGACGCTATCGGCTACCCGGTGCTGTTGAAGGCAAGTGCGGGCGGCGGCGGTAAGGGCATGCGCGTGGTTGAGCGCAGCGCCGATTTCGCCGCTGCGCTCGCGTCATGCAAGCGTGAAGCGGCCAGCAGCTTCGGCAATGATCGTGTGCTGATCGAAAAGTATCTGACGCGGCCGCGTCACGTCGAGGTGCAGGTGTTCGCGGACCGTCATGGCGGCGCGGTGTATCTGTTCGACCGCGACTGCTCGGTGCAGCGGCGTCACCAGAAAGTGCTGGAAGAAGCGCCCGCGCCCGGGTTGCCGGCGGAGCTGCGCCGTGCAATGGGCGAAGCTGCAGTCGCTGCAGCGCGCGCGGTGAACTACGTCGGCGCAGGGACGGTCGAGTTCATCATGACCGGCGGCGACTTCTACTTCATGGAAATGAACACGCGTCTGCAGGTCGAGCATCCGGTCACCGAAATGGTGACGGGGCTCGACCTCGTGGAGTGGCAATTGCGCGTCGCGGCCGATGAACCGCTGCCGCTTGCCCAGGAACAGCTTGCGTTGACCGGCCACGCCATCGAGGCGCGTATTTACGCCGAACATCCGGCACGCGGCTTCTTGCCGTCCACCGGTACGCTGCGGCATCTGCGGATGCCTGAAGGCGTCGAGTTCATCGTCGGCGAAGGTGGCGAGCGCGCGCCGGTGCGGATCGATAGTGGTGTGCGCGAAGGCGACACGATCACGCCGTATTACGACCCGATGATCGCCAAGCTGATCGTCTGGGGCCCGACGCGCGACGAAGCGCTTGCGCGGATGCATCGCGCGTTGCAAGGCTGCGAGGTGGTCGGGCCGCACACTAACGTTGAATTCCTGCAGCGTATCGTCACGAGCGAACCGTTCTCGACCGGCGATCTCGATACCGGCTTGATCGAGCGTCATCACGATGCGCTGTTCGCTCCGGCGAAGAAGCCGTTCCGCGAAGCGCTGGCGCTTGCCTGCGCAGCGTTGCTCGCACGCGAAGGCGGTGCGGCGCAATCCGCATCGCCGTGGGATGGGTTGTCGCACTGGCGGCTGAACGGCGGCTATACGCAGACGCTGGCATGGCGTGACGTCGACAACGACAGCACATTCGATGCAACGTTCGCACGCGACAGCCTCGGTGCTGGCACGCAAACGCTCGCTCACGCGGGCACGGTTGACGCCTTTACGTGGTGGCGTGGGTCGAATGCACACGAATTCGGCGCGACGCTTGGCGATGCGCGCGTAACAGGACGCGTCTTTGCCGACGGCGACACGTTCCATGTGTTCTGCCGCGGTGCCGCGCTCGCATTCGAATGGCAGAACGTGCTTGCGCATGCTGCGGACGTCGAGCACGGCGAAGGCCGGCTCACCGCGCCGATGCCGGGCAAGGTGATCGCCGTGCTGGTCGAAGCGGGCGCCACCGTCGAGAAGGGCACGCCGCTCATCGTGATGGAAGCGATGAAGATGGAGCACACGATCGGCGCACCGAGCGCCGGCGTCGTCGAGGAAGTGCTGTATGCGGTCGGCGATCAGGTTGCCGACGGAGCGCAGTTGCTGACGCTCAAAGTGGAGTGATGACGCGGGCCGGTATTTACGCGAGGCGCGGATAACCGGCTGCGAATGCTTCGTCTTCGAGTTGCCCGATCCGCGCGTAGTCTGCGAATGTAAGCGCTGTGAAGCGTTTGAGCCGTAGCTGCGCAGCGCGTTGCGGCTGCGCATCGTTTGCCGCGTTCAAGGCGTGCCGTAGGGCGATAACGGTCTCCGGTGCAACCGTATTTGCCGCAATCAACGGCAGCCCCGGCGACGCGGCGCTCCAGCCGATCTGCCGAACCTGCTGCGCCAGCCCGAGCAGCGCGTCGCGCACATACGCCATCGTCACACAATCAATCGCCGCCAGATCCGCGCGATCCTCCGCCAGCGCACGCAGCGAGCCCAGATGCGAGCCCGTGCACACCACCTCGCCAAAAAAACGGCCGTCGCGTGCCAGCGGCGCGACCGCGTACCGCAACACATTCATGCCACTGTTCGAATCGTCCTGATTGAAGGCCGCACGCGCACCGCGGCACGCTTCGAGCGTGGCCAGCGGCGCGCTCGCACGCGTGACGAGTGCACTCGAATAATCGGTGCCGGCGCAGCCGGGCACATCGAACTCCGGTGTTGCGACGAGTTGCACGCGATCCTGCAGGCCATGCATCAACGGATAACCGCAGGTCTGCGCTAGCAGCAGATCATCGCGGTGCCACAGTGCATGCAAGTCGTTGCCGGCATCGATGATGGCGACGTCGGGCGTGACCGCGCGCAGCGCGTCGTCGAGCAACTCGCGCCACAGGGCGGCGAGCGCGGGGGTCACGTTGTACATCGGGAGGGTGGCGATCCAGGTCATGGCCGCGATTGTGGCATATCCGTTTGCCGGTCGCCGGGTGCTGCGCCTAACCGTCGCGACTGCAAGATCGCCGGGCCGTAGAAGCCAGCCCGTAAGGCTTTCACGCATGCATCGCGACGTGCATACCGTGCTAAATCGCTAGTAAGCCGTGCGATTTGAACAGCGTCGATAGATGAGGCGGGGCACTATGACCTCACACACAGCGCATCGCCCTGAGCCTGCGGCCGAATCAGGCTGCGCCATCGCATCCATCCCTCTGGAGGTGCTGCATGACCACTGCAGCTGACTATCTCGTCGCCACGCTCGCGCACGCCGGCGTAAAACGCATTTATGGCGTCGTCGGCGACTCGCTGAATGGCGTCTCCGATTCCCTGCGACGCTCGGGCGAAATCGACTGGATTCACGTTCGACACGAAGAAGGCGCGGCGTTCGCCGCCGGTGCCGAAGCGCATCTGACCGGTCAGCTTGCGGTGTGCGCAGGCAGTTGCGGGCCGGGCAATCTGCATCTGATCAACGGGCTGTTCGATTGCCAGCGCAGCGGTGTGCCGGTGCTGGCGATTGCGGCGCATATCCCGAGCAGCGAGATCGGCATCGACTATTTCCAGGCGACGCACCCCGAAATCCTGTTCAAGGAGTGCAGCCATTACGTCGAACTGGTATCGGATGCCGCACAACTGCCGCAGATCCTGACCCGCGCCATGCGCGTCGCCGTGGCCCGCCGCGGCGTGGCGGTCGTCGTCATGCCCGGCAATGTGGCGTTGTCGCCGTCGGTGGCCGAGGTGCCGCCCTGGGTCGTGCCCACGACACCACCTGTGCTGCGCCCCAGCGAAGATGACATCGCCTGCCTCGCAGGTCTGCTGCACGAGGCATCGAGCGTGACGCTGATGTGCGGCGCGGGCTGCGCCGGTGCGCGCGACCAGGTGCTGGAACTGGCGAAGCGGCTCAAGGCACCGATCGTGCATTCGCTACGCGGCAAGGAGACCATCGAGCACGACAATCCATACGACGTCGGCATGACGGGCATGGTCGGTTTCGCATCGGGCTATGCGGCGATGAAGGCGTGCGACATGTTGCTGCTGCTCGGCACGGACTTTCCGTACCGGCAGTTCTATCCGGACAACGCCAAGATTGCCCAGATCGATGTGCGCCCCGAAGCGCTCGGCAACCGGTGCTCGCTCGATCTCGGTCTGCTCGGTACGGTGAAGGACACGCTCGATGCGCTGCTGCCGCTGCTAAACGAAAAGACCGATGCATCGCATCTGAACCGTGCGCTCGAACACTACGGCAGCGCGCGCAAGGATCTCGATGCGTTGGCCGAAAGCAATCCGTCGAGCACGACGATTCATCCGCAGTATGTGACGCGACTGGTCAGCCAGCTCGCCGCGGACGACGCGATCTTCACCTGCGACGTCGGTACGCCGATCGCGTGGACCGCACGCTACCTCAAGCTGAACGGCAAGCGCAGGCTGATCGGCTCGTTCAATCATGGGTCGATGGCCAACGCGATGTTGCATGCGATCGGCGCGCAGGCGGCGTTTCCGAAGCGTCAGGTCATCTCGATGTCGGGCGACGGCGGCTTTGCGATGATGATGGGCGAATTTCTCACGCTGGTTCAGGCCGGTTTGCCCGTGAAGGTCGTGGTGCTGAACAACGGCACACTTGGTTTCGTCGAAATCGAAATGCGCGCGTCGGGCTTTCTCGACACGGGCACCGAGCTGATCAATCCGAACTTCGCGAACATGGCCGAGGCGATCGATGTGAAGGGCATCCGCGTCGAGCGGCCTCAAGACCTCGAAGCCGGCCTCAAAGCGGCGTTTGCTCATGACGGTCCGGCACTCGTCGACGTCGTCAGTGCGCGTCAGGAATTGATCATGCCACCGAAAACCACTATCGACGAAGCTTGGCATTTCGGCCTCTTCATGATGAAGTCGGTCATGGACGGACGCGGCCGCGAACTGATTGATATTGCCAAAGTGAATCTGACGCGCTGATGCGGGCCAGACATTCCGGTGAGCGTATGCGCTCCACGATCGGGCGGCAATCGCTCAAGAACGCGTGCGCAGCCCGCACAGCGAAAGATTCGCTCACGCGAAGAACGGGATCGACACGCCGCTGTGAAGCCGCAGCAAGCCTGCTGATGTGTGCGCTGCTAACGGCGTGTAGCGGTTCGCCGTCGGTAGGGATTCTCGGTGCGTACTTTCCGGACTGGTTGTTCTGCGTGACCGGGGGCGTGATCCTGACAGCGGTCGTGCACGTGCTGTCGTACCGCCGCGGTTACGGCAGCTGGCTCACGCCCCCAGCGATCGTTTATCCCGCACTGACTGCGCTCTTTTCGATCGTGCTCTGGGCCGTTGGCTTCAATCTGTGACGGACGGTGTGAAGATGAGTTCCAACCTGAGCGCGGCAACCCCGGGCGCCGCGAAACCGGCGAAGCGCCCACGAAGCTGGCCTGCCATCCTGCTGATCGCGTTGACCGTGGTCGCGGCGATTGCGGTGATCTGGCGCGTCGATACTTCGCCGCGCACCGACGATGCCTACGCCTACGCGGACACAATCGGCGTATCGCCGGAAGTGAGCGGCAAGATCGTCAACCTCGCCGTGCACGACAACCAGGCGGTCAAGCAGGGCGATCTGCTGTTCGAGATCGATCCGCGGCCATATCAATACGCATTGATGCGCGCCAAAGCGTCGCTGGTGCAGCTCGATGCACAGATTCCGTTGACGCAGCGTAGCGTGAACGCACAGACGTTCGGTGCGGCGGCGGCGAAGTCAGCGGTCGCGCGTGCCCAGGCGGCGGCGAACCAGGCCAGCGATACGCTCGCGAGAATGGAGCCGCTGATCAAGAAGGGTTACGTCTCCGCCGACGACCTCGATCGCGCGCGAACCTCGCAGCGCTCGGCGCTTGCGGAACTGGCAGCCGCCGAGGCACAGGCTCGCCAGGCACAGGCCGCGGTTAGCGGTGTCGATGCGCTGGTGGCGCAACGCTCGGTGTTGCAGGCCGAGATCGCGTCGGCGCAACTCAATCTCGAGTACGCGATGGTGCGGGCGCCCTTCGATGGACGCGTCGTCGAGTTGCGCACATCGGTCGGGGAGTATGTGTCTGCGCAAAAGCCGGTCTTTACGTTGATCGATACGCGACACTGGTACGTGATAGCGAATTTCCGCGAGAACGAACTCGGCCAGATCCATCCCGGCACGCGAGCGACCGTGTACCTCATGAGCGATACCGGAACCCGCTTTAGCGGCTCGGTCGACTCGGTCGGTTATGGCGTCGATCCGCAGGACGGTGGAGGCACGGCGAACGGTCTGCCGAACATTCAGCGCAGCATCAACTGGGTGCACGTTGCGCAGCGCTTTCCGGTCAAGATCCTGATCGATCGTCCGGACCCGCGGCTGTTCCGGATCGGAACATCGGCGGTGGCGGTGTTGCGCTCCGGCGGACATGACACGGTGGCCACAGTCGGAGCCCAGCCATGAGCACCGTGACGGGCCTGCGGCGCGAACTGACAGCGTTTCCGGGACGCAGCAATGTCACGCTACGCTGCGTACTGGGCAGCGCCATCGTGATTGTCGCGTCGATGACGCTGAGCGTACCCGAGCTGGCGCTGTCGCTGATGGCCGTGTTTTATGTCACGCAGTCCAACGTGGTGTTGACGCGCATGATCGCGTTGGGCCTTGTCATCGGCACGACCTGTGCGATCGCGATTGCGGCCGGACTCTATCGATTGACCTTCGACTATCCGCTGCTACGCCTCGTCGTCGCGAGTGCGATCTTCTTTTGCAGCGTGTATCTGATGCGCGCTGCGACGAAGTTCGGCCTGGTGTTCTTTCTGATCGCGATCATCGTGATCTATGCGCAGAGCTTCGTCGATTTGACCGACAACGCCGAAGCACTGGTGCGCAGTTTGCTATGGGTGTGGTCCGCGGTTAACTATCCGGTGGTCGTCGCGCTCATCATCAATACAATCCTGTTGCCCGCCGAGCCCGAGAAGCAATTGCGCGCGGCGATGCACCGGCAACTCGTCGCGGTGCAGGTGCGCCTATCTGCGCTGGTCGAGCCGACGCATGTCATGCCGGTCGCACTCGATGCAGGCGATCTGCAGCAGGGTGCGACGTCCCTGCAGAAACTCCTGCGCTTCTCCACGATGCGTACGCGCTACAGCGAGGCCGCAGCCGCGGCGATGCTCGCATGCGTAACTACGGTGTCCCGGTTGTACGAGGCGGCGGCCGGATTGCCTGCTACAGCACAACAATCGGATGCCGCGGGTATTGCCGCGATCCGCAGCATACAGAGCGAAGTAGCCGCGCTCGACGCCGCGATTACCGAAGATGTACCGTTACAGCGACCGATCGCTACGCGCAGACATGACGAACCGACGTCGATTCCCGCCGTAGCGGCGATGCAGCGTGCGATCGAAGCGCTAGCGGATGCAACGAGCACCCAGGCCGCGCATGCCGGCACACCACCGCCCGCGCCGCCGGCGTTACTACCGCCGGATGCCTTTTCCAACCCGCGCTACGCCCGCTTCGCGCTCCGCACGCTGCTGTCGGTACTGATCTGCTACGTGTTCTACAACGCGGTGAACTGGCCCGGCATTCACACGATCATGCTGACCTGCCTCGTCGTCGCATTGCCCAGTCTCGGCGCGTCGAGCCGACACGGTCTGCTGCGCCTGAGCGGCGCATTGATTGGCAGCGGTCTCGCGCTATTCATGGTCGCGTTCGTGATTCCGCACCTGGAAAGCGTGACGGGACTCCTGCTGATGAGCTTGCCCGTCATCGCACTCGGAGCGTGGGTGTCGGCGGGTTCCGAGCGGATCAGCTACGCCGGCTTGCAGATGATGTTCACGTTTTCGCTGGCGTTGCTCGAACAGTTCGCACCGCCGTCCGATCTCACCGAAATCCGCGACCGGCTAGTGGGGATACTGCTTGGCGTGGGCGTGGCGACTTTTATCCAGATGTCGGTGTGGCCGGAAGGCGAGGCCGATGCGTTGCGTGCGCAGCTGTCGAAGGTTGTGCGTGCAATCGCGGCGCTCGCGCGCGGCCATGCGCAGGCGGCAGAAGCCGGTGCTAATGGAGCGGTTGCACAGGCCCAGTCGGCATCGACCGCGTGGGCGATGCTCGCGGATTGCGAAGCGACGCTCGCACGGGTCGCGCTCGAACCGGACTGGCGCGAAGGCGAAACGGCCCGCGTCACTCTGCTCGTGCAAACGGTACTCGTGCAGAGCCGCTCGATCTTGCTGGCAAGCGACGCTTTCCACGACGAGACCATGTTCGATGCTGGACGCGTTGGTGCATCCGGAGCCGGCTTGATGCAGGCATGCGGGGCGCTCCAGCGGAGCCTCGGCGATTCGCTCGAACGCTACGCGCAGCAGTTGTCGAGCGAACCACCGCTCGTAACGCCACCAGTACCGCTCGACCTGACGACGTTGACGAGCGTAGTAGCGGACCGGGCTGCCGGTGAACGAAGTGCTGCTTTGCTGGAGTGGGCTACCCGCATCGACGCCGCGCTCGCCGGCTTACCGAAATGGTCGACGGATGAAGTAATGTCGCCGCAGCGTGTCGATTCCACACCGACAGGAATAGCGTGATGCGTGACATTCATGTTCCGCTGCCGCGTTTCGTGCGCCGCTGGCTAATACTGTTGCCGGTCTGTGCATGCGTTACTGCGTGCGCACTGATTCATCACGACCGCCCACCCGCAGCCTTCATCGCGCCGGAACAAATCCGTCTCGCCGACGATATCCATCTCGCGAGCGAAGGCTGGCCTTCCGCGCGCTGGTGGGATCAGTATCGCGACCCGCAACTCGATGCGCTGATCGACCGCGCGCTCGGTCATGCACCGACACTGGCGATTGCGCGCGAGCATGTCTCGCAGGCACACGCCCAGGTCGAGCTGATACGCGCGGGTTCTGGCCTGCAGGCGTCGACGCTTGCCGAAGCGGACCGCGAGCACGTGTCCGGCCACGGTTTCCTCAGTGCGTACTCTTCGCACGATCCCGCCATCGGCGCATACGGGCCGTGGTACTGGACCGGGCTCGTCGGCGTCGATGCGCACTACGACGTCGATCTCTGGGGCAAGCAGCGCGACCTCGTGCGTGCGGCGCTCGGCGAGCAGAACGCACGGCGCGCCGAGGCGGCGCAGGCGGAGCTGGAAGTATCGACGGGTGTCGCGCAGCTTTATTACCAGATCCAGATTGTCTACGTGAGCCTGGGTTTGCTGCAGCAACTGCGCAGCGTCGACGCGCTTGAACTGGATGCCCGAACCGCGCGTCATGAACGAGGTCTTGAGGCACTGACTCAATCGGCAGAAGCACGCGCACAACTGCTCGCACTCGACCAGCAGATCGCATCGGCGCAGGAACAGATCGTTCAGACACGCGAGGCACTGCGCGCACTGGTGGGAGCAGGCCCTAACGATCTACCGGAGATCGCGCCGGTTGCATTGCCGTCGCCGTCGGTAGGTTTGCCTGCAACACTGTCGTTCGAACTGCTCAACCGCAGGCCCGATTTGCAGGCGCTGCGCTGGCTTGCCGCGGCATCGTTCGACCGTGTCGATGCTGCCAAGGCAGCGTTCTATCCGAGCTTCGACATCACGGCGTTTTTCGGCTTCAACGCGCTACGCATGCGGGATCTGTTCACGCGTTCGGGCGAGCAGATTAATTTCATTCCAGGACTCACGTTGCCGATCTTCGACGGCGGTCGTCTGAACGCGGGTTTGCATGGCGCACGTGCCGCCAGCAACACACTGATCGAGCAGTACAACGAGGCGGTGCTCGACGCGGTGCGCGACATCGCACAAACCGGCAGCGAGATCGACGACCTCGACCATCGTGCGCAATTGCAGCGCGAGAGGATCGACGCGATCCGCGTAACCAGCGACAGCACCGAGGCGCAGTATCAACGCGGTCTCGCCGACCGCGCCGCGGCGATGAAGGCAAGGGCGCCCGTCATCGAAGGACAACTCGCGCTACTGCAACTGAATGGCGACGAGATCGAGGCAGAAATTGTCCTGACAAGGGCGTTGGGCGGCGGTTATCGCAGCGACGATTTACCCCCTCTTGCTAAGAGCGGGGAGCACTAGATGGTCCCCCAATCGCTCGCACCGTTGTTGTTGCCGGTCGCCGCGGTTGGACTGAATCTGATCGTGCTGTTGTGGGGCGCACGCATGCGCCACATGCTGCCGCGCACCGTGCTGCGCTGTCTTGCGTTTGCTGCGCTGACGGTTGCGATGTTGCACGCGCAATTTTCGCCGACACAAACGCCCGATCTCGGCGCCTCCGCCGAATACCGCTTTGCGCGCGGCGCGGTGCAGATCGTCTGGTGGTTGCTGGCGGCATCGACGGCGACTGCCGTGCTGCGACTCTATTACGTGATCAACGACCGCACGCGTCAGGAGCGCTTTACGCTCGATGTCGTCGAGACCGTGCTGTACCTCACCGCCGCGGTCGCCATCGTCGCCGATGTGTTCGACATTCCGCTCAAGGGTGTACTTGCCACTTCGGGCGCGCTCGCGATCGTGCTGGGGCTGGCTTTGCAAAGCACGCTCGCCGATCTGTTTTCCGGTTTCGTGATCAATGCGACCACGCCGTACCGGGTGGGCGACCACATCGTGCTCGACGATGGCTCGGAAGGCCAGGTGCGCGAAGTGACATGGCGCGCGACGCATGTGCTCAAAGGCAATCACGATCTGATCGTCGTGCCGAATTCGGCGATCGCGAAGTCGAAAGTCGTCAATGCGAGCGTTCCGGCGGGCGCGCACGCGACGGTGGTGCGTTTTCAGGCGAGCCCGACGGTTCGTCCTTCGTCGGTGGTGTCGGCGCTGCGGCTGGCGGTTGAATCGTGTGTCGGTATCGATGCCGCGCGGCCCGCAAGCGTCGTCACGAAGTCGGTCGGATGGCAGGCCACCGATTACGAAGTGTCGTTCTTCGTCTCGGACGGCCGTAGCACCGACGACACGCTCAACGCGTTCTTCGACGCCGCGCATCGACACCTTGAAGCGCTGTCGCTGTTTCAGTCGTCAACGAACGACGCAGATGCTTCGGGTGAGCGTTCGGTTGGACGTCGTCTGATCGACAGCATCAACATCTTCGGCTTACTGACGTGGGAAGAAAAGGCACAGCTCGCGAGCGCGCTGCGGGTGCGCGAGCTTGCCGCGGGCGAGATGCTGCTGCGAGCCGGCGACGTGCCGACCTCGATCACGCTGGTCGGCTATGGCGTGATCAACGCGGCGACCCGGCACGATGGCGTGTCCGTCGACGTCATGCGCTTCGCGCCCTGCGAATATTTCGGCGAGAGCGGGCCTGTTGCTGGCGTGGCGTCCGGGGCGGACATCTCCGCGCAGACCTACGCGATCGTGTATGAGTTGCCCGGAACCGCGATTGCTGTGTTGCTGAAGCGCCATCCCGAGATGACCCACGTACTCGCGGCCAAGCTCGCGGAGCGCGAACGACGTGGCCACGCGTTGATGGAACTGGGCAAGGACATGCCCGCGACGCCGCACGGTCTCGCCGCATGGATTGCCCGCGGCGTGGAGGCACTGCATGGACTGCATCTCTAACCCAGCGTGCGGATTTGCCCCCGTTCGGGTGATTGACCCGTGTTCGGCGCGCCGCTACCTTGACCTCGTATCCCATCTCAGTGTGAGGCGAGCTTATGGTGTCGCGCGCATCCGCCCGCTGCTTTCGGGCAGCTTACTCGCTGAGTCCAGACCTGTGAGTTCGCGAGACTACCCATGACGGAGCGCGCTCATCTGCTCGAACTGACCGCCGAGATCGTGGCGAGCTTCGTCTCGTGCAATCCGCTGCCGGCCGCCGAGCTACCGGCTTTCATTACCAGCACGCATGCCGCTCTCGCTGCGTTGCGCGACGCGGACGACGAAGCCGGTCTGCAGGCCGGGGCGGCGGTCCCGATCGACGAATCGGTCCACGATGACTATCTGGTATGCCTCGAGGACGGCCGGAAAATGAAGTCGCTGAAACGCCATCTGCAGCATCGCTACGGTTTGACGCCCGAGCAGTACCGGACAAAGTGGGGCTTGCCCGCCGATTACCCGATGGTCGCGCCGGCCTACTCGGCGCTGCGCTCGACCATCGCGAGAAATCATCTGACGGGTGCCATCAAGGCGCGAGGTCCTGGAAAGTCCTGAAGGAAAGCGCGGGCGCTCGCGTGCGACCGCGTCACCCATTCGAGGGATACCGGAGCACGGGCGGTCTCGCGCATGATGCTCATCAATGAAAGCGGCTTGCGGGCAGGGCGCCATGGAGCCAATGGTGTCCGCCGGCTCGCTGCATCCCAGCCGGTCCGGCAGCGCGGCGCATTGACAGGGAGCAACATCGTGTCCAGACAGTCACAGGAGGCAGCGAGCATGAGTATGCGCCGGGGGCTCGTCAGGATACCGGTCGTGGCCTGGGCGCACGCCAGTGCGCGAGCGACAGTTCGATCGTCCGGGCCGAAGAGCGCTGGCGCTGCCCGCCGTTTTCCTCAGTCGATACAGCCGCCGCGGATCGCATTCTCGCCGGCAGTTGGGGCGATGACGTGGCAGAGCCGCACGAAGTATCGAGTGTGGGCGACGAGCGTTTCTATACGGTCGGCATCAGTCTGAGCGCCACCACACTGAAGTTTCAGCACGACGGCAAGATCATCTGCGATGGGCCGGTCATGCCTGGTTCGATCCAGATCACGGCGCCCGGAGAAAGCGTGAAGGCGTTTTACGCATCGCCATGTCGCGTGATGCACCTGTTTATCGCGCCGGCCCTGTTGTCGCGACGCTATGACGAAGCCGGGGGGCAACTCGTACGGCCCGATCTCGCGGGGCAGAGTCCGCGCATCTTTCGTGACGTTGCCGTCGAACGGCTCGCACTCGCGCTGCAGGATGCGAATCCGCTCGCCGATACGTTCGGCCGCATGTACGCGGACAGCGTCTGCGATGCGATCGTTGCCCGCTTGCTGGCACGACGCATGGACGGCATGCCGGCGCGCACGGGTTCGCGCAATGCGGCGCTGCCGACGTGGCGTCTGCGCCGGGCCATCGATTTCATCGAAGCGAATCTCGCCAATCCGATCGGACTCGCCGAAGTGGCGGCCAGCACGGGGCTCACGCGCATGCATTTCGCCGCGCAGTTTCGTTCGACGACCGGCTATTCGCCGCACGCTTACCTGCTGCAACGACGGCTCGAACATGCGCAAAAGCTATTGCGTTCGTCGGAGTTCAGTGTGCTGAACATTGCGCTCAGTTGCGGCTTTAGCTCGCATGCGCATTTCACCGCGGTTTTCAAGCGTGCGATCGGCGAGCCGCCTAACGTGTGGCGCACGCGGATCGCAGCAGCAATGCACATCGACGCGGACGAGGGGCTATGAACGACAGTGTGGATGATCAACGGTGGCTGCAAATACTGGGCTCGCTTAGCCCCATGAGCACCATGTCGTCGCTCGTGGCGTTTAAGGACGTCGAGGCGCGTGGGGCATCGACGCTACCGGAATACCGACGCCGGGATTCGATACCCAATGCTCCGTGCGTCGAAATTCTGGAGCGTCTTTCTCAAACCTCGATCGTGCTCTGCTGGGCCGACGCTACATCTGGGCGGTACGGCGAGCAGACCTGGATTATGCGCACCGCCCGTCATAGGGGCGTGTGCTCACTGAGCGGCGAGTCGTATCAGGCTGGCGATCTGATCTATCGTCCGAACGTTCGACAGCGTGGCGGGGCCCGCCGCTTCCGGTCGATCTCGGTGGCTGCCATCGCGCGACTGGAAGAAGGAAGACCGGTCTAGGCTCTATCACGACCGCGCCATTACCGAAAAATAACCGAATCATCACGCTTCGTAACGGTGCCAGGACTAGTCTGGACGACATCACCCTTCGTTGAGCGATTGCGACGATCTGATGTCCCGACGGAGCCTGGCATGAACGATATCGTTGCGCACGAAAGCTTTTCGAAAGCAGTACGGACGTCGACGACGGCGGCGATGCCGTGTGTTTCGTTCGAGACCGGCGCATTGCGTGCGCCTTTTCCCGCCCATCTTCCGCAGGGCATTTATCCCCGGGAGGCGCCGCAGATTGCACGCACCGGTGCTGTCCGGGTCGATATCGGTCTCGCGAAAATTCGCCGCGACGTCGCGCGGGCCTGGCAGATCCTGATGCGCTTCGATTGCAGCGAGGTGCTCGTCATCGCGAACCAGCTCGAACACCACGCGAGCAGGTTGCCCGTAGCGGCGGGCGAGGCGCTACGCTGCGAGATCGCCGCGCTGCGCGCGGCGGCATTCGTGCTGCAGGACGATGAGTCCGCGGCCCTGGCCGCCGCACTGTCTGCGCGTGGGCCCGGCGCAAACGCAGCGACTGCACATGTCGCGTTGACGGTGTGCCGCAGCGTGTACTGGCGGTGCGGCGATCTGGAGCGTTTCCACGCGGTCGAACGCAGCAGGCTCGATAGTCAGCCAGGGCGGATGCAGGCAATCTCGGCGCTCTTCGATCTCGCGCTGGATGCCGCCGTCGCGCTCGATCAGATGCGCTTCAACGCGGCGCGTTTGCTCGCTACCGATGCGCTCGAAGTCGGTCGTCGCCATATCGGCAAGCACGTTCCCGCCGATGCATTTCCCGCATGCCTGATTGGGCAGGTCCTCTACGAGCAGGGCCAGGTGGACGAAGCGGAAGTGCTGGTCGTCGCGAGGATGGCAAGCATCCGCCAGTGCTGCACGCTCGAAAGCGCACTGCGTGCGCATCGGTTGCTTGCGCAGATCGCCGTCGGCCGCGGGCAAGCCAGCCGGGCACGGGTGATACTCAAGGAAGCCGAGACGCTAGCCGAACAACGCGGCTGGCCGAGACTGCGCGCTGCGAGCCTTGCACAGCAGATCGAGATCGAGGCCGGCAGCGGCCGCGTCGAGCAGGCGGCCCAGTGTCTGCAACGTCTCGCCGAACTCGCCGGCGAAGAGCGGGCGAGCAACCACGTGAGCCTCGAGATTGCGCGTTTCCACACGATCGCCGGCGCGCGCGTCGCACTGGCTCGCTCCCCCTGTACGGTCGATATCGCATCGCTACGGCAGGTTCATCGCGACATGGTCTGGCGCGGCAGTCTCTATGCGGCGGTTCCTGTTGCGTTGTTGCTGGTCGAAGCGCTGCTCGTGACGGAGCAACGCGGCGAAGCGGTCGAAGTACTCGTCGGTCTGCTCAGACTTGCGCCGTCGGTCGGACTGCATCAAACGCTCGTCAATTGCAGTGCTCGTGTCGCCGAACTCATCGACGCGATCGTGCAGCAGCGTATCGTTCCGGTCAGCGACACGCGCGAACTGCTGCCGTATGCGGGCATGCTGCTCGTGCACCGGCAACGCGATGCGAACTTGGCCGACGAACCGCTCATGGCCGAGGCAACCCCGCGCCCGCACACGGGTACGCACACCGGCACAGGACTCAGCGAGCGCGAGCGCCGCATCGTCGAGCTGATGGGAAGCGGGCTGTCCAACAAGCAGATCGCAGGCGAGCTGTGCATCGCGCCCGAAACGGTAAAGTCACACGCGAAACATCTTTATGCCAAGCTGTCGGTCAGAAACCGGACCGAGGCGGTCACACTCGTCACTCGTCTCGGTCTGATCCCGATACCGAGGAGTCTTTCCGCTTGAATTCCGATTTTCGCGTCCCCGACTTTCGCGTCTCCCCATCGCTGCAGTTCCCCGGTTTTCGGCTCGACTTGTCCAATCAATGTCTATGGCAGTTGAACCCGGCGCAGGCGTCGGCCACTCGCATCGACCTGCCGCCCAAAACCTTCGCTGTGCTGCGTCATCTCGTCGAACACGCACAGCGACTGGTGTCGTCCGACGTATTGCTCGAAGCGGTCTGGCCGAATGTTCATGTGCAGCCCGAGGTGCTCAAGGGACACGTCGCGGCGATCCGCCGTGCGTTGGGTGATCACGCTGCGCAACCACGCTATGTCGAAACGCAGCGCGGGCGAGGCTATCGCTTCATTGCACCGGTCGACACGTTTGCAGTCGGGGCCCAGTCAGGTTTCTTCGCGCGCCGGGCCGAACGTTTCGTGGGGCGCACGCTGGAGCTCGATGCATTGCTGGCCGCACACCAGCGGGCCCGGGCCGGCACGCGCCAGATCGTGTTTATCACCGGCGAGGCCGGTATCGGCAAGACGACGCTTATCGACGAGTTTCTCGCAGGAGCACCGCCTGGCGATGCATGGGTGTTGGGCGGCGGCTGTGTCGAAGGTTACGGCGGAACCGAGCCGTATTACCCGGTGCTCGAAGCGCTCGGCCGACTATGCCGCGGTGCAGACGGAAAAGCTGCAATGCAAGCCCTCGTATCGATCGCACCGACCTGGGCTGTGCTGATGCCGGCTCATGTGCCGGTGGCCGTGCGCGAATCGCTGCTCGCGCGTACGCTTGGTGCCGGACGGCAGCGCATGATGCGCGAGATCTGCGATCTGCTGCAAGCGCTGGCGAGAACGCGCCCGCTACTGTTCGTGCTCGACGATCTGCACTGGGCCGATGCTTCGACGATCGACATGTTGTCCGCGCTCGCGCGACTCGACGATCCGCTGCGGTTCATGCTGGTAGTCGCTTACCGTAGCGACGAAGCCGCGTCCATCGAGCACCCGGTGCTGAAGCTCCATCACGCGCTGCTGCGGCGCGGCGCCTGTGAGGCGATCGACCTTGTGCCGCTCAAGTTCGAGTCGATCGGCCACTGGCTCACACATGGTGCGAATCTGAACCCGCTCGACGAGGAACTCGCGGACCTCGTCGCCGGGCGCTCCGGCGGCAATCCGCTTTTCATGCAGGCGATTCTCGAGCATCTGCACGAGCAGGCACTCGTGGAAAAAACGCTGCGCGGCTGGTATCAGTGCGCACCGGCGGCACAACTGCGCGATGCGCTGCCGAATACGATTGCCCAGGTCATCGAGATGCGCATCCGTCGATTGCCACCCGATGCATTACGCGCGCTCGAAACGGCGAGCGTGGCGGGGCTGACGTTCATGTCGGCGACGACTGCGGAAGCGGC
Organism: Paraburkholderia megapolitana; assembly: GCF_007556815.1. NCBI lineage: Bacteria > Pseudomonadati > Pseudomonadota > Betaproteobacteria > Burkholderiales > Burkholderiaceae > Paraburkholderia > Paraburkholderia megapolitana. The sequence goes on along the minus strand of NZ_CP041743.1, from coordinate 268,561 downwards.
CGCGATGACGTTCGAGACATTCGAAAACCTGTGCGACGATCTGGCGCGGCGCGGCCAGTTTATTCGTCGCGGCGGCATTCGTAGCTTGCCCGATGGTACACGCGCGCAGTTGTTCAGTTTTACGCACGCGCTGGTGCGCAGCGTTTTCTATGATCGCCAGGGACAGACACGGCGCTCCGCGTCGCACCGGTCGATCGGCGAGCGTCTCGAGCGTCTGTTTCTCGCGGGGTACCACGACGGGATCGCAGCGGAACTGGGCTGGCATTTCGCCGACGCGCAGCAATGGGACAAGGCGCTCGACTATCTGCGCCTTGCTGCGCAGACCGCGAAGCTGCGCTATGCCTACCGCGAAGCGCTAACGATGCTCGATCAGGGCGATACGTTCATCGAGCACCTGCCGGCGGACTTGCGCCCGGCGCAGCGCATCGAGCTTGCCGAAGCGCGCGCGGCGCTGTATGCCGCCGCCCACGACCCGCAGGCAGTCGATGCCTATCGGACGTTACACGAACAGGCTATCCAGCTTGGCAAGACCGGGGCGCAACTGCGCGCGATGCTCGGTCTTGCGTACGTTCTAGGCTGGAACGATCAGGTTCGTTCGGTGACATGTCTCGACGATGCGCTCACGCTGGCTGCGTCGTTTCCGGATCGACGGGTTGGCGCGGCGACGCAGGTCGAATGCAACGTCAGACGGATCTGGGCGCAAGGCTGGAACGCAGTGGGTGCACAGCAATGCGTGGATGCACTCGCTGCCTTGCGCGAGATCGGCGAGCCCGTGTCCATCGCGAAAGCGCAACTCGAACACTGCATGCTGTTGATGGTGTCGACGCACTACCGCACCGCGCTGAACACCGTGCAGGCGGGTTATCGCGTGCTGTACGACCAGGCGCTGAAGCAGCCGTGTTTCGATATCTCACGCGCGATGTGGATGACGCGTCTGGGCGTTCCATGGGCGCTGATGTCGCTCGGCGACCTGGGCCGCTCGCTCGACGAATTCGACCGAGGTATCCAGATCTTTCACGACAACGCCAACTACTTCGCGGCGCGTACCCTGCAGGTCTATCGCGGCTGGTTGCTGGTTCATACGATGGACTTCGAGATTGTGGTCGATCTTGACCGACAGTTCGCCGAGGCCGCGGATCATTCCGCCTCCGACGTTCACACGCGCGAGCGCGCAGCGTTCCTGCCGCCGCAACAGCGCGTCTGGACGATTCTCGCGGGACTTGCTCATGCAGGGCTCGGCGAGAGTGCGGCCGCGCAGGCGCGCTTCGCAGACGCGGAACAACACATGGAGCGCGAACCGATCATGTTCGACTGGTACTGGCGGCTCGCGCTCGAATGGGGCTGGGCGAATCTCGCTCTCGCGTGTCGCGATCTCGAGGTGGCGCAGCGGCGCGCGCGCCGGCTACTCGAACGCGCGCTCGCTACCGACGAGCGAACCTGGCAGGCGCTTGCATGGGAAACGATGGCGAGCGTGTCGTTGAACGAGGGTGATCTGGAGCGTGCGATGTCGCATCTCGATGCCGCCTTTTCCGCGACCGACGGCTTCGAGACCCCACTCGCAAACTGGCGTTTGCATCGCACGGCGGCGCGGTTGCATGAGGCACGTGGTGACATATCGCGCGCGGAATGTGCGCGGCGACGCTGCGTCGAAGCACGGGGGCAACTGGCTGGCTCGCTCTCGCCGGATGCCGGCTTTGGCCGGCGTCTTGCCGAACAGCCCGCGGACTAGCCGCCGGTCTCCAGTGTCTCGCGCAGACGATGTCCGGCCGGCAAGCTCGCAGCAAGCGCCGTTTTTTTGGTCGCTGCGAGTTCGGCATGATGGGCCGCGTTTTTGGTGTCGCCCACCAGGTTATAGGCATCGCTCGCCGTACCATGAATGCGCCAGTCTGCAAGCGGTGTGTCGAAGTGCTGCGTGGCCGCGAGCGCTGCGTCGATGTAGCGCACGGCGTCCGTTGCTGCGCCAGAGCGTAACGCGACGCGCGCCTGTGTCTCCCACGCCAGACCCTGCCAGGTGCGCTCTTCCGTTTCGGTTGCAAGCTTGACCAGACGCGCGGCGTGCGATGTCGCTTCGTCGAGTGCATCTTCCGCGAGCGCAAGATTCGCGAGTCCCCATTCGAGTGACAGCCGCCAGTACCAGTCGAAGATCACCGGTTCGCTGTCCATGCGCTGCATCACGTCGAGCAGATGAACGCGCGCCGCGCGGGTGTCGCCGAGGCCCAGGTGAGCCAGTCCCTTCAGCAGAATGCCGAGCCGTTGCTCTGCGGGAAGCGTCGAGCGGCGGCCGGTAGTTTCGGAAGAGGTTTCCGCAAGAACCTGCGTGCAGGACGCGAGCATCGCGTCGAAGTCCTGCGCGTGAAATTGCAGCCAGCAGCGATATAGCGTGAGCGTGTCGGCACCGTAGCGATTGCCGTTGACGCCGAACATCGCAATTGCCCGGTCGAACTCCTGCTGCGCGCGCCCGAAGTCGCCGAGATACAGCAACGTCCACGGTACGCCGAGATTGACCATCCACGTGGCGCGCGCCATGTTGAACTCGGGCCGGTTCTCATCGTGATCGACGAGGAACTGGTAGTTCGCGAGGATCGTGTCCTGAGCCATCTGATAGCGGGCGGACACCATCAACACCATGGCGTATTCGCACTGCGACCAGGCGGTCGTGAATGGATCATCGCCGTCGCGTAACGGTTCGAGGGCAGCTTCGCATCGATGGATATCGTCGGCATGCCAGCCGCGCACCCACATCTTCCAGACGTAACAACTGATACGCGTACGCGCCTGTTGCTGCAGATTGGTCTGTTGTTCGCTGAGCGCCAGCGCTTCGTCGATGATCTGGCTGCAACGAAGCTGATCGCGCCAGCTATAGGCGTACGCGAGGCTCAGCAATGCGCGGCTTTGAATATCGATCAGCCCGAGTTTTGCCGCACGCGCCGCCAGTTGCTCGCAGGTCTCTCGCGCGCGCCTGTCGTGCGCCGCGGTGAAGATCGACACGCGCCCTTCGAGAAATTCCACTTCCGCAGCGGCGCGTGCGTTGTCCGGCAGATTGGCGGCCAGCATCATCGCGCGGTCGAGAATGGCGAGCGCATCGTTGTAGGCGAGGCGCTTTTTGGCTGTCTGGATCGCGATGCGCAGATAGGCTAGTGCGCGCGACCATTGCCTCGCTGCCGCGAAATGCTGGGCCAGCTCGGCCGCGATGCCGCTACGTTCTCCGGTAGCGGAGCGTGCTTCGAGTTCTTCCGCAATCCGTAGATGCGAACGCGCGGTGCGCAGCGTGCCCTGACGTTCATAGAAGGTCTGCCGGTACATCGCGTGACGAAATGCGTAGATGCGTGCCGTGGCAATCCGACCGGGCGGCGCAGGTGCCTCGCGACGGATGAAGCTTTCCTGCCGGCACAACGCTTCGCAGGTTTCCTCGACGCATTCCTGGCTTATCTGCGTGACCGGAGCGAGCACAGCCGCGTCGAACTTGAGCCCCGCTACACTCGCGGCCTCGAGGACGCGTTGCTGCTCGGGGGTCAACCGCTGGATGCGATGTTCGATGACCTGGCTCAACGTAAGCGGCACTTCGAGTCGCACTTCCGATGCGGACACATGCAGCTTCCATCCATCGGGTGTGGATTGCGCGATGCCTTGCGCGACCAGATGATCGAGCGTGGCCACCATGAAGAGGGGATTGCCGCCGGAGCGCTCGCATACCAGTTGTGCGAGGTCGTCCTCGCGAGCGTGCTGTGCCTTGCCTTTGAGGTACTCGGCGATCGCGCCTTCGGTTAGCGGTTCGAGCACGATGCCGTGGCAGAGTTTCTGCAAACCGAGATCGCGATTCAACCGGCACAGCGGGTGTTGAACGACTTCCGCATCTTCGGGGCGATAGGTGGCGATGACCATCAACCGCGCGTGATTGCGTTGACGGGCGAGGGCGGAGAGCATGTCGACCGTCGAATAGTCCGACCAGTGCAGATCTTCGAAGACGAGCGCGAGCGGTCTTTGCTCCGACAGCGCGGCGAAGAACTCGCAGATTTCGCGCAACATGCGGCCACTGACGGCGCCGACCAGTTGCCGCTGCAACGCGGCGCGATGTCGCTCCGGCACCGAACCGGGAAGCTGCGCGGCCCAGGTCGGGGCAATCGAAATCAGACTGCGCGTGACGGCCGCGCCGGCGTCGCCGCGCACCAGTTGCGTGAGCGCTTCGAGCACCGGGTAATACGGCTCGGTGCCGCCGTACCCCTCCACGCAGCGCCCGAGCGATGTCAGCACGTCGGCGCGGCCCTCGAGCGATTCGAGGAACTGATTGACGAGCGTGGTCTTGCCGATGCCCGGTTCGCCGGCGACGAACACGACCCGCGACTCGCCTGCACAGGCTTCGTCGAAAAGCGCCTTGAGCTTGTTTAGCTGCGGAGTACGTCCGACGAATGCGCCATGAGCCGGTTTGCCTGCATCGACGGTATTGACAGTATTGACTGGCAGTGGGTTTTGCAGCGGCGCGATGAAGCGATAACCGCGGCCACGATGTGTTTCGATGAACCTGGGGTGCGCTGGATCGTCGCCTAGCGCGGCGCGTATCGACAGCATGTGAGCCTTCAGAACTTCCGGCTGCACAAGCACTTTTTGCCAGAGCGCATCGAGAAATTCGTCGTGCGTGACGAGGCGGCCGGCGTTGTCGACCAGATACTGAAGCATGTCGTAGGCGCGCGGCCGGAGGTTGAGCCGGTGCTCGCCGCCGTCTGGTGTGGATTGCCAGACGCACTGGTTGGCTCGATCAAGCCGGAAGGGCGGAAAATCGCTCACGTTTGTCTCCGACCGCACGACTCGTTCATTCCCTCGACCCTGGTTTTAAATATCCGGCCGATTCTATACCGGCAAAATGCCTGCGAAAACCGTGGATATTCCTGCAGGAGAGGACCTCGACGGGCGAGATTTCCGGTCGATGCTTGCGCCCCCCGATCGGGGGATAGGACGCGCTGACGCCTTCGACAATAATGGTTCGTCGCTCCCTCCCGTCACGCCATCGAGGACGAAACAAAATGCCCAAAGCGTTTTCAGTGCCCATTACACCGCATGGAAAGTCCGCGCTCGCGACGCTGCCGCCGTGGCACTACTCCAGCGATTGCATGGCGATCGAATACTGGGCCGACCCGAAAGCGATCGCTGCGCTCCTTCCGCCTGGGGTGACGGTCGATGAGAAATCGGCGGGGCGCGCGTTCTTCTGGTTTCTCGACTGGCAGTTCACGGGCTCCAACGACGAACTGACCGACCCCGCGCGCTATCAATACCGTGAAGCGTTCGTTCTGGTTGAAGCGATTTTCGATGGCGTGCCGGTCAACTACTGCCCGTACATCTTCGTCGATAACGATGCCGCGATTGCTCGCGGATGGGCGCAGGGGTTTCCGAAGAAACTCGCCAGCGTCTATCAGACGCGGAGCTTCTCCGCGCCGAGTCTGGCCGCTGCGCCGCTTGCCACGGGAAGCCGCTTCGGCGCGAGTGTGTCGGCGCATGGCGAACGGCTGGCCACTGCGCGTATCCAGCTCGAGGAAGCTGTCGCGGACCCTACGACCGTTTTCAATCGGCCGACAACGATGCGCCGTTACTTTCCGCAACTCGCAGCCGGCCTGCAGGAAAAACCACCGGTCGACGAACTCACGATGTCGCTCACCGACAATCTCGCGATCGTCGATGTCTGGGCTGGGTCGGCGGAACTGAAGATTCCCGAGGTGGCCGGCGAGGACATGCATCTGATCGCGCCGCTGCGCGTCGGTCGCGGTTATCGGCTCGGCATGGCGTACTCCGTGACGGATCTGCGCATTCTGAAGAACTACGTCGGGTGATTGTCAGTACGGGAGTCGATCCGATGCCGCTCTATACATTGACGACCGAAGCGGGTGTGTTCAGCAACGAGTCTAGATACAGGCTCGCGGGCGACCTGACGACGCTGCATGCGGAATATGCCGGCGTACCGAAGAACTGGGTGCACGTGGTGTTTCAGGAGTATCCGCCGGGCAATGGGTTCACCGCGGGCGAACCTGCGGCGACCGCTGCATTGACGCTGCTGATCCGCAGCGGCCGCACCGCTGAATATAAACGGGGCCTGCTGCAGCGTCTCTGGACCTTGTTTCAGACTGCAACGGGCGCTGCCGATGACCAGATCGTCATCGGCATCCAGGAGGTGCCGCCCAGCCAGGCGATGGAGATGGGGCAGATCATGCCGGACGTCGTGGGCGAATAGCGCCACCGACGATTACAGCGGTATTCTCGATCACACTTTGTTCGTACGAAGTCGTTTCCCGCATGAACCCATGATCAAATTGATTTGACGCGCTTACAGAAATGCCGGTCCCCGGCTTACGTCTTTTAATATCTCGCACAAATAACCCTATTCGCTGACAGGGTTTCAGACAAGTACCGCCATCGGGTCATAAAAATATATAAAACCCTTGATAATCGTATCGGCGAGACTTGCGACATTATTTTTTAGATGTTGCAAGTAATTCTGAGTGACCGTATTGTTCACGCCGGTGCCTTCGCCGATACTTCTCGTCTGCCATTGTAAAAAGACGCTCCGCAACGGTAGGTACCCAACCAGCCGCGGTTAGTGCACGCGCACCGCGCGCATGCACACAGCCCGCATCCACACCGGGTGGCACCGAACCATAAAGTGAGCGAGACGTCCTGGAGTGCGAGTGAAAAAGCGAACACCATCTTCACCAGTTCAAGCACCGGCGAGCACGACAGACGAGAACAACCTTAAACCCGGCGAGGGCGAGCAGAATTCTACGAGCTGCAATATCGAAGCATTGCAGGCCATCGCGCCGAACGTCATGGTGGAAATCGGCAGAGTGATTTCTCACATAGGGACTGCCGGGTTCTTTCTCGCGACGCAGCAACTGGTCGACAGCACAGTTGCAATCGACGGTATGCACGTATCGGTCTGGAAGGTCGACGCACACGCGCGTCGCTTTATCGATGGCGCGCCGCTGTATGGCTCGGAGCTGGTCGATGCGGGCATCCGCAAAGGCTTGCCCGAAGCGCTGATAACGCAGCTCGTTGATCAGAAGGGCCCGCAATTGATCCGCTTGCAGCCGGAAGCAGGAGGCTCGTCCGATCTATTGCCGCCTGCACACCGATGCCTCATCGCGATGCGACAACCCGATTCGCTGCTGATCGTTCTTCTGCAACGAAACATCGATTCCGACGATTTCTCGCCGAATGAACTCGCGGCGCTCGAGGAACTGTCGCTGGTGCTACTCCCGCTCGTCGAGCAACACGCTTCGCTCTAGTCGGGCAGATCCCCATGCACCGGACTTGCAACCGGTGCGAATGCATAGCGTCGCAACCATTCGTTGTAACCCCGCACGAGAAACCCGCCCGAACGCTCCACATATTGCTGGCGCGACGCTTCATAGACTTGCCGAAGTGCAAACCACGGCACATGCGGCAAGTCGTGGTGCACCAGGTGGTAGTTGTTATTCAAAAACATCAGACGCCAGAACAACCCGGCTTCGTTGATCACCGTGCGATGTTCGTGCGCATCGGCAACCCGGTGTTCCTGGAACGAGCGGATCGACGCAATGGCGAGCGACGGATAACCGACACCGATGATGAAGCACCACGCCGGAATCCCGCACACGCGATCGAGCCACCACGTCAACGCAACGAGTGCGGCACCGTGCGCAAACCATGTCGGCACATCGCGCCAGTCGCCGGAGACAACCTTGCGCACCGCATGCGTCGCGGTCGCCGCAATCGAGAAAGCGGGGCCGAGCAAGAGGCGTCCGACAAACGTATTGCGCGCGGTCAGCAGACCGCGTAGCACCGTACCGGTCTGCTGCCATGCAGGTGCGTCGACGAAATAGCTTTCGGGATCGAGCTGGGGATGCGTCAGCTGCGTATCGTCGTGATGCCGCAAATGCGAGTTGCGATAGATGCCATACGGAAACCACACCGCGAGCGGCGCGAGACCGAACAGACTGTTGAAGACCCGTGAGCGAGTGGGATGACCATGCAACAGCTCGTGCTGCAACGACAGGTACCACGCACTCAACAGCGCGAGCAACACGACCGCCAGCGGCAATCCGAGCGGGCGTGCATGCAGTGCAACCCCAAACCATCCGCCATAGATCACGACGATCAACAACCACGTAGGCCACTCGGTGCGCCAGCTCCATGTGGTGCTGAGACGCGCCAGTGCTTTACGTTGCATATCGTCGAGGTAGATCGCCATCGGCAGGGTCGGTCGGGCCTGGATGCCGGAAGCGCTGCGGCGATGGAACAGGCGGTTCAGGAAGACCCGGACGCAGCAGGCGCCCGGACACGCAACAGGGCCGATGCTATCGGCTCGGGTTGCGCCACAGAACCAATTTGTTGCGCAAAGCTTGTGCGGGAAGCTGCATAGCGCCGGCGTACCGGGCGGCGCTATGCAGCCCGAATCGACGCGCGCCTGGATGGCGGCTGGCTAGTCGCGACTGACGATCCGGCACGCATGATCGAGCAGGCCCTCGGCGGTGCCGGTACCGCCGGTCATATCGAGGTCGCTGTTCAGGACCAGCCAGCCATCGGTGGGCGCGGACGGGCCGGCACCGGTGACGAGGATCGTCTGCAGGGCCATCGCCTGCGGCCCGATTTGATCGCGGGCGACGAGGCGGAAGGGATCGCTGGCATCGGTCAAAGACGTCACGCGCATGATCCGGTAGCGCTTGCCGTCGATCGTGTCCCAACGCCATGTGCCCGGCGCATCGTCGCGATGACGCGCGAGCGCGTCGGTCACATCGGCGCGCATGCAGTCGATATGAAGATGCAACTGGTCCTGCGAACGCCGGTACTCGGAGTTGATCTCGATGCCGATCTGGTCGTCGGCGAGCGGCTGCTTGAGCGATTTTCCAAGCGACGCTTCGACATAGCGCCGCGACGTCCATGCGTCGGCCCAGTACGTCGGCGCGCCGGCTTCGAGAATTTGCGGACTTTCGATGCCCGTCACGCGATCGGTGGGAATCAGCAAATGCTGCGCGCGGCCGGAGATGTCCTTGAGAATTGCGTAGCGGCGTTGCAGGTCGACGCTCGTGCACTGGCCGTAGTTGTGGCTGCCGGCTTCGGCCGCCGGCACGCATTGCAGATAGACGATCTTCCACAGGGCATCGTGATCGACGGCGGCGAGCTTCGCGCAGCCGGCTGCTGCACAGGCGAGCAGGACTGCACAGGTGAAACGTAGCGCCGGGCGCACCGAGATGAGGCGGGAGATCACGCGCATCGTTCAGAGCACTGGCGCAGGCAACTGTCCGAGCACCTGCTCGAGCGCGATGCCGATAGCGAGCAGACGGCGGTCGCTGCCGATCAGACCGTCGATCTCGATGCCGACCGGCAGGCGCTCCTTCGTCATGCCCGCGGCCAGCGAGAGCCCGGGAATACCGGCGGCGCTGGCCGGATCGGTATTGCGCAGGTACGCGCTCATTTCGTCGATCGGTTCGGCGCCGTCGATCGATACCTTCGACGACCCGTTGATCTCGTCGAGCGGCACCGCGGCGAGGCGGGTGGTCGGGAACAGCAGCGCGTCCAGCCGGTGGCTGGCGAAGGTATCCGCGTAGTGCCGCTGGAGCTGCGGACGCCAGACCGTCAGCGCCTCGTAATAATCGCCGCCGAACCGGTCGGCGAGGATCATGTCGTAGGCGATCCGCACGTCCGGACTCGCGATACGGGCGGCGATCGCCTCGACGGTCTGGACCGGCGCACGGTTGGCGACGAGCCACGCCGGTACGTCTTCGCGCGGCTCGTGCAGGGCGATGGCCGTGGCGACGAGCAGATTCAGCTTCAGCAGGTCCGGCATCTCGACCGGCACGAACGTTACTCCGGCCGCTTCGAGCCGCTTGAGCGCGTCGCGCGCGACGTCTTCCACCGATCTCGCGAGCCCTTCCCACAGCGGCGCCGGCAGGCCGATCCGCAGGTGCGCCAGAGCGACGGCGGGCAGCGTGTGGTCGCCGGTGATCACGCCGTCGAGCAGCGCGATATCCGCGACCGTGCGCGCCATCGGGCCGACCGTGTCGCGTGTGTGCGCGATCGGTACGACGGCGTTCGGATCGTGATAGCGGCGCTGTGCCCGGCCGTCGCCGACCGACGGACGAAACCCGGCGGTACCCGTGAGCGCGGCCGGAATCCGCGTCGATCCGCCGGTATCGGTGCCGAGGCCGGCCGGCACGATGCGCGCGGCGATCGCCGCGGCCGTACCGCCCGACGAGCCGCCGGGAATCAGGCTCGGATCGTACGGATTGCGCACGGGCCCGGCGTGCGGCGCGAGGTTCGTGCTGGTAATGCCGAACGCGAGCTCGTGCATGTTGGCCTTGCCGAGCACGATCGCGCCGGCATCGAGCAGGCGCTGCACCGACGGCGCGTTGCTGGCGGGCACGAAGCCTTCCAGCGCCGGTGTGCCCGCCGATGTCGGCAGGCCGAGCGTATTGATGTTGTCCTTCACGACGACGGGCAGTCCGGCGAGCGGCAGTTGCGCGCGCACGTCGGGGGGCAGTGCGTCGATGCGCTGCGCGGCGGCAAGCGCTTCTTCCATTGCCAGAACGGTCAGCGCATTCAGGCGCGCGAGGGCGGCCGCGCGGGCCAGTAGCGTTGCAACGTAATCGGTGGCTTTCAGGCGTCCGGTATGGATCGCCGCGACCGCTTCGGTAGCGGTCAGAGAGAGCTGTTCGTCGACGGTCAATGCCATCTGGCAGGTTCCTGGAATGGCTTCTTCATGAAGCGCGGCGCGAGGGGCATGTGCTTTGGCATGACGCCGTCGGCCGCGACGCCTTTGGCACTCGCGACGCGACCCCGAACGCGCTTCGCCCAGATCGTGCGATCTCCGGCAGCATCCGTCAGCGTGTCAGACATGGTGGGGGAAATGGGCGAAGCGAGGATGGTGCGTATTCTGGCACAACCTGGTTGCGCGCGACGACAACACCGGCGGCGGCCGGTCGTTGCCGCGGCGCCCTGGCGTTTTTCTACCTGTGACCGCAGTAAAGGCTACTGCCGGTTGTCGATCCACATGCGTCCCCAGCGGAACGCATAGGCGAGCGCATGCTCTTCGTCGAAGAAGTAGTCGAGCGCGTCGAACGAGTACGCGCGGCTCTGGTTTGCCACGGCTTTCTCGATGGTGAGATTAGCCGCGAAGAGGCCGTTGGGAAGTCGCTGCGCTACCGGTGCGACTTCATAACCCTTGTAGTGAATGTGTCGATTCATGGTCGTCGCGATGATCGTGCCCGCGTTGCGTAAGAGTACGCATGTCGACGATCGGAAAGTGAACGGGCAGGCACAAGCGTAGGGTGTGCCGTGCGCACGGTGAACCAATCTTTCGTCGCAAGCAAATCAGCGGGAACCGGGAACGGTCTTCACGGACTGCGTGGTAACGCAAGCGAGAAACTGGTGTCGACTATCCGTCGTGGACTGCGAATGGTCTGTTGGCTGGCGCACGCCGCGGGCTTCTTCCGTGCTGATGCTCAAGGTAGAAGCGAAGCGGGTGGAGGCGGGCTGGGAAGGTGAAACGGTGACTGCTGCTTAGTGTCCTGCAATGCGGTTTGCAACGCGGTTTGCAGTGCGCCAGGGCGCGTGGTGCGGCCCTGGCGGAACTGGTCCCGATAGCTAACTGGCCAGCGACAGCACTTTCGCCGTGCGCGACTCCGTCACTGTGTCGGCACCGAGACGCACCGGCTGCCGATGCGCATTGAACGCGAGCGCAAAGTCGGCGGCCTGGCGGCCGACTGTCGCGAGCTGCTCGACGACCTTCGGATCGGAACAGGACTCCACGCTGTCGAAGCGGGTTTCCAGCGTATTGATGCCGGCGCCGAACGGCGTGGGCCAGCCGCGCAGCGCATGCACGATCGAGCGCAGGGAGGTCAGCACCGAACCCGCGGCCTGCCAGCCGTAGGCGGTGACGATGCAGCCCACGGCGCGGCCGTCGAGATACGGACGTTCGTCGGCGCGCAGTTCTTCGAGCGTATCGAGTGCGTTTTTCACGAGACCCGACACGCCGCCGTGATAGCCGGGCGTTGCGATGATGAGGGCGTCGGCGGTGCGCACGGCTTCGATCAGCTCGAGCTGTTCGGCGGTGCGCTGCGGATTTTCGGGGGCGTAGTGCGGCAGGCTATGCAGAAACTCGCCGCCGAACAGACGCGTGCGCGCGCCTGCATCCTCGGCGCCGCGCAGCGCGAAACCGAGCGCTCGCTCGGTCGACGAAGCTGCGCGCGTCGTACCGCCGATGCCAATGACGAGCGGCCGGCGATGATGATCGAAACTGGTCAACGGAATGCTCCTTCGTGAGCGGCTGCCGGCGGCCGCGCAGGTGTTGCGCGCGGCGGGCACGGGCGGTCTCCAACACGGGGACCGCTATTCAAACCGTCATCTTAGTGACCGATGGTAGCAGCGAGAACCGACATATTCTGATAACGATATACGCGAGCAGGGTTATCTCATTGACGCCGTCGGGCACAGCAAACATTCGTGGATAAGCTTATCGGAAAGGATTTGTTGGTCGCATACGGTGTCGTGGCTATGATCGAATCGTCTCCTCCATGACATCTCCTTGACATGGGATTAGGCCCCGGCATCGCTGATGCACGGGGCCTTTTTTTCGCTCGCGACGCGAGCGTGCCCATCGGCATCACGCCACGTAGCTGCCCACCATCTACATGACCGTTCTACGGTTCACCCGACGACCATACGGTGTCGCGTCATTTCAGAGCAGTCCTATTTCCCCAATAAATCAGGCGGATACAGTTGCGCTCACGTTATCTCGCTAGCTTGAGTCCAGCCCATTTACTGTAGTTCGCAGTGCATATATTGAAAAAAACCAGATATCCCGTATGTGCAGCAGGTGTTGCATGGATTCTTGCGGTCGCTTCGGATGCCAATGCGCAAACAGAGCGCCCGAATCACCTCCCGTCTCAGGACACACTTCGCTATCAGGAGCAGCAACTTCAGGGCGTCAAGGAGCAAGCGCTTGCTCCTCCTGAGGTTCTCACGCCAGTCGTACGGCAAAACTCGGAACTTCCTGATTTCCCCATTGAAGCGCCATGTTTCGCCATCGCGGAAGTCGAATGGCGTGGGGCCGAACACTTTCCGTGGTTACCCGGGCGAGTACCAATCGAAGGCACGTGCATGGGCGCGCAGGGTCGCGACATCTTGAGCCAATGGATCGCGCGTCAGCTGATTGCAGACGGCTATATCACGACGCAGGTTTTCTTTCCGGAACAGGACTTTGCAACCGGCCATCTGGTCATCGAGATCGTTCCAGGTCGCGTCGGTACGATCCGCGACGAGGGCGCCAGCATCGGCTGGTCGCGCATGGTTTTTCCCGAGCGGTCTCACGCGCTGCTGAATATCCGCGATCTGGACCAGGCGCTCGAAAACATTCGCAGGTTGCCGGGGCAGGGCGTTACGGCATTCGATCTTGTGCCGGGCACGGACCTCGGCGAATCCGACATCGTCATCCGGCACCCGCAAAACAGGCGACGAGTGCGATTCGTGCTCACCGCGGACAACTCCGGCATCCATGCGACCGGCCGCAACCAGTTGGGCGCGATCGTTGCAATCGATTCACCGCTCCATCTTTACGACCAGCTGATCGCCACCGTCAACAACGACGCCGGGCTTCGCAATCACAGCGCCGGGTCACGTTCGAAGAGCATCGCGTGGAATGTGCCGATCGGGTATGCGTCGTTTTCGCTGGGCTTTAGCGAGTGGTCGTCGAAACAGGCTTTGCCGGTTGTCGGCGCGGACATCCTGTACACCTCGCGAACCCGCCGCTTCGAGGCGGGCGTGACTTATGTCCCCTACCGCACAAGTCACAACAAGGGCTCGCTCCAGTTCAACCTGGTGCGTCGACAGGACCAGGCCTCGCTGGGTGGCGAAGAAATCGGCGTGCAAAAGCGCGATATCACCAGCTATGAGATCCGCGCGAGCCACCTGGAAATGTTCTCGGACGCGTCGTTACATGCCGCGATTGGATTGCGCGGCAGCCTGGCCGGACTGAGTCGCACCCCCGGTTTCGTCTACGGGCAGTCGAACTGGAGCGGTCGCTACCAGATTCTTACTACGAGCACATCACTGAACGTGCCGTTCCGGATCGACTCACGGGCATTCGGCTATCGCGGCACGTTCTTTCTCCAGCACGCACTTCAGCCCACTCCATTCACGGAATACCTGCAGATCGGCGGGCGCTACTCGGTGCGCGGTTCTGACGGCAACCAGTCCCTCGCGGTGCAAAACGGATGGACGTGGCGCAACGAACTCGCAACGGGCCTGTTCGCGGGAAGCGAAACCTATGTCGCGCTCGATGCAGGGCAGGTATCGGGCGATCCCGCAACGGCGCGCGGGCGCACGTTGATCGGCAGCGCGCTTGGCATCCGCGGCAGTTACAGGGGGCTCGGCTATGACGTTTCTGTGGGTATGCCACTGCTGCGGCCGGACACCATCCAGACCGGAACGCCGTCACTGAATGTCCGGATGACTTACCGGTTCTGAGCCCGGCTCGTCGTATCGATGGATGTGCTTCGAGTGGCTACGACCTATTCATTCACTTTAATCAGGGAGGTCATATATAGCGTGATGACACAGATGATTCTGGATGCTCACGTCAGTTGAGGCGGTTGACGCCGAAAGTCCATTTCCACACAAGAATCGGGAAAAATATGAAACTCGTAACCAAACAACAAAGTCCTGGCAACACCGTAATTTCGCATACCAAGTTGATTGCGAAAATGGCGATCGTGATGCCGTTGCTTTCGATTCAGGCGATCCATGCCCAGACCGCCCTGTCGGTCGATCCGGCCGCGGTGAATCAAGCTGCTATCGGCGCTGCTGCGAATGGCGTGCCGATCATCGATATCGTCGCGCCGAACGGCGCCGGCGTATCGCACAACAAGTTCACGGACTATAACGTCGGTGCTGCCGGCCTGATCCTGAACAACAGCAACACGTCCGTGCAAACCCAGCTTGGCGGGTTGGTTAGCGGCAACGCGCAACTCGGCGGCGCGCCCGCCCGAGTGATCCTGAACGAAGTGACGGGCAGCAACGCGTCGAGGCTGGGCGGTACCACGGAGATTGCTGGCCAGGCAGCACACCTGATCGTGGCGAATCCGAACGGCATTACGGCCGATGGCGTCGGGTTCGTCAACGCGACCCGGGCAACACTCGTCGCGGGTCATCCGGTTCTCGGCGAGGATGGGAATGTCTCTTTCAGAACGGACAATGGTCGCCTGCTTGTCGAGGGCAGCGGGATCGACGGCAGTGGGGCTCAAGAGTTGGATCTCATTGCCCGCAGCTTGCAGGTGAACGCGGAGATTCGCGCGATAGGGCTGAATCTCGAGGCGGGTGAAGGTGAGGTGCGGTTCGAGGAAGCCACCCGGTTAGCCAGCTCACTGGTCCGTGATTCGAAGACTCAACGACCGGAAATTGCGATCGACGTGTCGCAACTCGGTAGCCTGCACGCCGATGCGATCCGGTTGGTCGGTTCGTCGGCCGGAGTCGGTGTCAATGTTGTGGGCAAGGTAATTGCGAAAAATTCCCTCATGGTGCCGAGTGAACTCGTCAATCAAGGGACGATTAGTGCTCCATCTTACGCAGTGACTGGCAGTTTCGAGGGGCGGCCTATAATTGGTAGCACCTTCGTCGAAGGCACTGTCGAGAATGCGGGCACTATCGTGGGTGGTCAGGGACCAGACGTGGTAGTGAGGAACATCCGCAACGGAGTTCCGGGTCCGAATTTGAGCGTGCCTTTCAATAGTGCTGGGAGCGAAAGCGTACCGCCGTCCGCCCCGGCATCGCCGGAGCCGGCCGAGAATGTGGCTTCGATTTCGGGCCCGTCCTTCGATAGTGACGCGAGTAAAAGCGTAACGCCGTCGTTCACCGCGGCATCGGCGGAGCCAGCCGAAAATGTGGCTTCGATTTCGGGCCCGTCCGCCGATAGCGACGTAAGCGAAAGCGTAACGCCGTCGCTCACTGCGGCATCGCCGGAACCGACCGAAGAAGTGGCTTCGATTTCGATCGCGCCTTCCGCTCCGGTGCTTCCGATCCAGTCTATCCAGGCGAAGGCCGCGCTGACCGCCGATTCGGCTGCCGCGCGTCGTCCTACCATCAGTGCCTCGGCAAATGGCGTGCCGATCGTGAACATCGTGGCGCCGAACGGCACCGGTCTTTCACACAACAAATTCACGGACTACAACGTCGGCGCGACTGGCCTGATTCTGAATAACAGCAACTGGTCGGCGCAAACCCGACTTGGTGGGGAGATCGGCGCAAACGCGCAACTCGGCAATACTGCGGCCAGGGTGATCCTGAACGAAGTGACGGGCGGCAATGCATCGACGCTGGCCGGCACGACCGAGATCGCTGGTCGTTCGGCGCACCTGATCGTCGCAAACCCGAACGGGATTACAGCGAACGGCGCAGGCTTTATCAACGCGACCCGCGCGACGCTCGTCGCAGGCACGACTGTCCTCGACAAGGATGGCGGCGCTGGGGGCTTCAAGACCGACAATGGCCGGCTCATTGTCGAGGGCAACGGCATCGACGGCCAGGCGGTGAATCAGTTGGATCTCATCGCACGCAACCTGCAGGTGAACGCGGAGGTTCGCGCGGCAACGCTGAACGTCGCGGCGCACAAGGGTACGACGACGCTGGGCAACACGGTAACCACGGTGTCTGACAATGCCGGCGACAATCTGTCGGACCGGCCGGACGTCGCGATCGACGTGTCGAAGCTCGGTAGTCTGCACGCCGATTCGATCCGGCTGCTGGGTTCGTCGGCCGGGGTCGGCGTAAACGTCACCGGCAAGGTCGCGGCCAACTATTCCGTCTCGGTGTCGGGTGGTCTCGTCAATCAGGGGACCGTCACCGGCGACAGAATCGATGCCTCAGGCTCTGTCTCGAATGCGGGGACGATTAGCGGCGGTAGTGTCTCGGTGTCCGGTGGTCTGAATAACGGAGCACAGGGCGTGATTGCCAGCAAGGGCAGAGTCGATGCTTCGGGCTCCATCTCGAATGACGGGAAGATCAACGCCAACGGTATCTCGTTGTCCGGTGGTCTGAAAAACGGCGCACAGGGCGCGATTACCAGCGCGGGCAGGGTCGATGCTTCGGGCTCCATCTCGAATGACGGGAAGATCAACGCCAATGGCGTCTCGTTGTCCGGTGGTCTGAAAAACGGGGCACAGGGCGTGATTGCCAGCACGGGCAGGCTTGATGCCTCCGGTTTCATCTCGAATGACGGGAAGATCAACGCCAACGGCATCTCGTTGTCCGGTGGTCTGAAAAACGGGGCACAGGGCGCGATTACCAGCGCGGGTAGGCTTGATGTCTCGGGTTCCACTTCGAATGACGGGAAGATCAATGCCGACGGTATCTCGTTGTCCGGTGATCTGAATAACGGAGCACAGGGTGTGATCGCCAGCAAGGGTGGGCTCGATGCCTGGGGTTCCGTTTCGAATGCGGGAGCGCTTAACGGCCGTAGTGTCTCGGTGTCCGGTAGTCTGACTAACGCGGCGCAAGGCATCATCACCAGTGAAGGAAAGGTCAACGCCTGGGGGCGCAAAACCAATTCAGGTCGGATCGACGAGTATGTGACATCGGCGCCGCAAGGTGCAGCGTTGGCGCCCACCGTGAGCAACGGTGCAAACCAGAGCGCATCGCCGCAATCGTCCGGGAATGTTGCTCCGGATTATGCGGCCAAGGGCGCTATTCAAGGCACGTCCTCGGCTACGGTAATCGCTGGGGCACAGTCTGGCGTTTCCTACGTTCAGTCGGGGGCACCGAAAGGCGTCACCGTGTCGCTGAGGGGGCGTTCGCTGAGCTACACCGGGTGGTAATCGCGGCTTGACGTGGTGGGCCGCATCCTGAGCGGCCCACCCACGCAATCAGAAACGTGGCGGTATCCATGCAGACTTCTTCGGCGAACCTGGGCCGATGTGTAGCGGAGTGCCGTCACAATCGGGCCGCCGGCGCGAGATGACGCGACCTGGCGGCCACAAATCATGTGGCGAAAGCATCGAACTCGGCGGTGGTGACGGCGCCGGTTTGAGCGTGCATTTTTCCTTCTTCATCGCGCCCGCTAACCCGACCTGATCTATCGACAAAGCGGGCTTGCCGGTGCAGGGTCTAGCTGATCCAGCGACGTGGTGCTCGACAGCATACATCCCGCCGAATGCTCAAAACCGACTAGTGGATGTCTCGACGCGTTGGGCCATAATGACGACCGCATACAGATACAGAGAACACGCTTCGTAGCATGTTCGATTGTGATACTGGTATATAACGCTGGTGCCGCTCGCTATCGCTATCCGTGTGCGGCTATCGCATCAGGCGAGGCGCGATATCCTCCATTGACATTGCTCACCAGGGTGTTGCCAGGTCGTGAGCATTCGAATCCACGACGAAGGAAGCCATGATTTTGCAATCAAAACATGAGACAGGCGCAGGACGCGACGAATCGGCGCTAGCGAACAGACTCGACAGCATCTTCACGACCGCATTGCGAGAGCGGCGAATCGTCGGCGCAGTCGCCGTGGTTGCCTCACACGGCAAGGTGATTTACCGCCGGGCGCACGGTTGGGCCGAACGCGAAACGCAACGGCCGATGCATGAAGATACGTTGTTCCGGCTCGCATCGGTGACGAAGCCGATCGTGACGTTAGCGGTATTGCGCCTCGCTGCCGATGGCAAGCTGCAACTCGACGATCATGTGTCGCGCTGGCTTCCAGACTTCACACCCCGATTGCCCGACGGCAGTCAGCCGCCGCTGACGCTACATCAGTTGCTCACGCACACGGCCGGATTGAGCTATGGCCTGCTTGAAGGTCCGGGTAGCGAATACGATCTGCTTGGCATTTCCGATGGGATTGACCGCGTCGATTTCAGCCTTGAGGAAAACCTGCGACGCGTCGCAGGTGCGTCACTGGTGTTTGCTCCCGGTAGCGCGTGGCGGTACTCGCTCGCACTCGACGTACTAGGCGCCGTGATCGAACGTGTGACCGGCGCCCCGCTCGCGGACGCGATTGCTCAACTCGTTACCGGCCCCCTGGGGATGCACGATACTGGGTTCGTGTCAGACGAGCCCACACGCTTTGCCGTGCCGTACGCGGACGGTGCGCCGGAGCCCGTGAAAATGACGGAGAACGTCTCCGTTCCCTTACCGGAAGGACATGGCGTCGCGGTACGGTTCGCTCCATCGAGGGCGTTCGAACCGACAGCTTATCCGTCGGGCGGAGCCGGTATGTACGGCAGCGCAGACGATGTTTTGCGCGTGCTGGAAGCCGTGCGTGACGGCAAGAGCTTTTTGCCCGATGCGCTTCGCGCCGCGATGTATGTGGACCACACGCCGCCAGGCACCGAGACAAGAGGGCCCGGATGGGGATTCGGCTATGGCGCGGCGGTGCTGAACGATCCGGTGCTCGCCGGATCGCCGCAAAGCGCCGGGACGTTGCAATGGGGCGGCGTGTACGGCCACAGCTGGTTCATCGACGCGACGCGTGGATTGACAGTGCTGTTGCTCACCAACACAGCCTATGAAGGGATGTCGGGCGCATTGACGCTGGAGGTACGGGACGCGGTGTATGGAGATTGAATTGACAACGGCAACCGCGAACCCTATTGTGCTTGCGCGGTGCGGTGAGTCAAGCACACCCCGGGAGCAGGCAACTGATGTTCCTGGACTACGGGGTTACCCCGTGGCTGATTTCCAGTTTGCATTACGTCGCAAGAGCAGTAGTTGCGCGCTGCGCAAGGTTGCTCTCGCAGAACTAGCGCGTTGATTCATCGCTCCGCCTTCACTTATGCAATTAACCCTGCATCAAACCGTCATCGCGATCGCGGAAGCCATGCTGGCGGGAGAGCCCGACAAGGACAGCGCTGCTGCCCGGGTTGCAGCGGTTCTCGGCGCGGAGCTACCGTGGCTGAGACAGGCTGCCGGCGGTGCAATCGATCGGTTCGGCCATCGCTGGGATGACACGCAAGCGGATGAGGTGGCACCCTTCGTCGCCGACCTGCCCGGTTTCGTTTCCGCATGGATGAGTGATGAGCGGCTCACCGTCATCCGCATACTTCGACGCTCGCCCGTTCAGAGGCGCTTGCCGCCACCCCTCGCGCAGATTGAAGTCCCCCAGTTGCCGACAGTCGGCGATCTGGCGGACTGGCTCGAACTGAGCCCCGCCGATCTCGAATGGCTGGCCAATCGCTGGCGAGTCGGCGCCCGCGAAGGTTCGTCGCCCCTGCACCACTATTCGTACCGGGCGTGTGAGAAACGCGACGGTCGATATCGCCTGATCGAGCGTCCCAAGTCTTTGCTGCGCGCGGCACAGCATAAGCTCCTGCATGGCCTGCTCGATCGCGTACCGCCGCATGAAGCAGCACATGGCTTCCGCAAGCGGCGAAACATCGTTTCATTCGCGCTACCTCACGTGGGTCAGCAACTCGTCATCCGGCTTGATCTTGCCGATTTCTTTGTCTCGGTGACAGAGGCGCGGGTCCACTCGATTTTTCGTACGCTTGGCTACACCACTGCGGTAGCGCGTGCGATGACGGCTCTGGTAACCAACCGTGTTCCCAGTGGTCAGTTGGCCGCGCCTGATCTGCGCGGGAAATTCGACTGGCTCGAACAACAGCGGTTTCGCACGCGACATCTGCCGCAAGGCGCTGCGACCTCGCCTGCGCTCGCCAACCTGTGTGCGTTCCGTCTCGATACGCGACTTGCGGCGCTCGCGCGTTCCTTGAACGCGAATTACACACGCTATGCCGACGATCTTGCATTCTCCGGTGGCGCACAACTCCTGAGCGTGGCAGATCGGCTTCCAATCAAGGTGGCGGCGATCGCTATCGAAGAAGGCTTCGCAGTACAACCACGCAAGACGCGTGTGATGCCTCGCGGCGTACGGCAACGGCTCGCAGGGGTCGTGGTGAACCAGCATCCGAATTTTTCACGCGACAGGTTCGACACGCTCAAGGCAACGCTCACCAATTGCGTGAAGCACGGCGTCGCGTCGCAGAATCGATGCGCGCACAGGGACTTTCGCGCGTCGCTTGCGGGGCACATCGCGCACGTGACCATGCTGAACAGTTCGCGTGGGGCAAAACTCAAAGCCATCTTCGATTGCATCGACTGGGACGAGCCGGTGAGTGACGAGCACGGCACTGCGGTTTGATAGCACGACTTGTGCTCGAGCATAGGGCGCTTTCAGCTTTCAGCTTGCGGCACGAGCGGGCTATCCAGCGTGCTCCCAGCCTTGCGCGTACGAGCGAGCGCATCGATGCTCCGCGCATTCACCCGAGCGGAGCCACTCCAATCACATGCACGTGCGCCGACAGCACCGTGTACGCATACAAACCCAACCCCGCCACAACGACGATCACATCGTTGACCGCCGAAGCCGGCACAGACGGCACCGCACGGACGTTAGGGCGCCGGCCGACTGAAATCAGATCCCCCACAGCCCAGACGAGGAACGCACCGAACAGCAACACATCGTTGAGCGTACCGTTGGCGAGCAAATGCGCCGCCGCCCACAGGATCACGGCGAGCAGCATCGGATGGCGTGCAAGGCGTTTTACGCGGCCCGGCACGTAAGCCGCGATCAGCAAAGGAAACACGGGCAGCATGAGCAGCAGCGTCAGGTGCTGTAACGCAACCGGCGGCGCATAGAGCATGACCGGTGTGCGTCGCGCGATGCCATAACCGTAGATAACCGCAGCCAGACTCACGATCGACACCACCGAATACAACCCTCGCCACGGGTTCGCACCCATGCGTGCAACCTGCGCGTCGCGCCAGCGTGGCGCGACGATCGAGATGGAGTGAATTCCAAGGAAGATCACGAGACCCGCAATCAGAATGGGCATAAATCCGACCTTATGTTGACATCGACAACATCCAAATTAGATGACGGTTTTCGGTTGGTCAAGATAAAATTGACAGCGTCAATATATGGGCGGATGACGAGCGCAACGATGAGCAAACACACATCCACTGGCAAGGCCAGGCGGCCGTATCACCACGGAGCATTGCGCGAGGCAATGTTGGAGGCGGCCGAGCGCATCCTCAATCGTGAGGGTATCGAGGGGCTCACGCTGCGCGCCGCGGCGCGCGAAGCTGGTGCTTCTCACGCCGCGCCGAAGAACCACTTCGAGAATCTGACCGGGCTGCTCAGCGATCTGGCCATCGTAGGTTTTCAACGCTTCGAGCGGCGCCTTCTCGATGCGGCGGCCACGGTGGCCGCGTCGGATACAGCGGATACGACCGATGCGCCCAACTCGCGGCTTCCCGCCTTGGGCCGCGCCTACGTTGAGTTTGCGACGCAGTTCCCAGGGCTCTTCATGCTGATGTTTCGCAGCGAGCGGCTCGACCTCGAACGCCCGGGCTTGCGCGAGGCGATGAGCCGCGCGTCGTCGGTGCTGCGCGCTGCCGTGGGGGTGCCGCAGGAGCCGGACGCGATATTGCCCACTTACGGCGCCGCGCAGGTTGTCGCCGCGTGGGCACTGGTCCATGGATTCGCGATGCTGAAGATCGACGGTCGTCTGAACACGATAGGCCACAGTCTGCCGGAGGGCATCGATGCAATGGCGTTGCTCGATGTCATTCTCGATGCGGGCGGTGGTCAACTGACAGCCCCTCAAGCTCTTGTCAGTCAACAGAAATGAAGAGAGGGGGTGACCTGGCGAATCGAAACCCTACGGGTTTTCCTTCATAAACAAGCGCAGCAACGACCCTTCCGCACCCCGATCAGCCCAATCGGACGCCGATCATTCCATAAACGACACGAGCCGTTTGCCATCGTGCGACGCACCATCGGCGCAATCGCTTACGCATCAAGGCACAGCGCCTGCTTCCAAGGTTTGTGCTTTTCTCCCCGTGTCGCATTTCCGCAAGCGTCTGTCGGAATTAGTCGGCTAGTCGGGGTTTTTTCTGGCAACCATGTATGCACACTGTGCGGGCCGGCGCCTGCACCACGAGGAGATGGAGTCAATGAATTCCCCTAAGGTCGTGGTCGAAGGATTATGTAAGGTGTTTGGAGCCAATCCCCGGCTCGCGCTCGACATGCTGGCGGGTGGCTCCACCAAGGACGAGGTGTTTGCCAAGACCGGTCACGTGGTCGGCGTCCACGACGTGTCCTTCGAGGTGCAGGAAGGCGAGATTTTCGTACTGATGGGCCTGTCGGGTTCCGGCAAATCCACGCTGATCCGCCTGATCAACCGGCTCGTCGAGCCGACCGCTGGCAAGGTGCTGATCGACGGTCGCGATGTGGCGGCCGTGCGTCGCTCCGAGCTCACCGCGTTGCGCCGCACCGATATGAGCATGGTGTTCCAGTCGTTTGCGCTGATGCCGCAACGCACGGTGCTGTCGAATGCGGCGTTCGGTCTCGAAGTGGCCGGCATGGGCCGCAAGGTGCGCGAGAAGCGCGCGCTCGAGGTGCTCGAGCAGGTCGGTCTCGCGCCTTTCGCACAGAAGCTACCCGCCGAACTCTCGGGCGGCATGCAGCAACGTGTCGGCCTCGCCCGCGCGCTCGCGGTGAACCCGTCGCTGATGATCATGGACGAAGCGTTCTCCGCACTCGATCCGCTCAAGCGCAAGGAAATGCAGAACGTGCTGCTGGAACTGCAGAAGAACCAGCGTCGCACGATCATGTTCGTATCCCACGATCTCGAAGAAGCGCTGCGCATCGGCAACCGCATCGCGATCATGGAAGGCGGCCGCGTGGTGCAGATCGGTACGCCGCAGGACATCATCGCCAATCCCGCCGACGACTACGTCAAGGCATTTTTCGAAGGCATCGATACGAGCCGCTATCTGACCGCCGGCGACATGATGCAGACCAACGAGGTGCCACTCTTGCGCAACCTCGACGCATCGAGCATCGAGACATCGCTGAACGGCAGCGCCGAATATGCGTTCGTGCTCGATGCTGAGCACCGCATCCGCGGGTTCGTGACGCGTGACGCGATCGGCAACGCGAGCCCGGATCTGCGCAAGGTCGAATGCATTTCGCACGCGGCGTCGCTCGATCACGTCGTGTCTCGCGTCTGCGCGACTACGACTGCTGTGCCGGTCGTCGACGACGACGGCTGCTATTGCGGCTCGGTCGATCGCGCCGTCGTCCTCAAGGTCCTTACGCGCAGTCGAGGTTCCCATGTCTGAGATCATCCCGCTTGGCCGTTGGGTCGACGATTCGGTTCACTACCTGCTCGATCACGACGCCAACACGTTCGATGCGATCGGCAAGGCGATCGAGAGCTTCGCCGCGCTGATCGAACACGGTTTGCAGGCGATTCCAATGTGGGCGCTGATGGCGTTCTTCATCGGCATCGGGCTATGGCGTGTAGGCTGGCGTTTCGCAATCTTCGCAACTTTATCGCTGCTACTGATCTACGCGACGGGCTTCTGGGACGAGACAGTAATCACGCTCGGCCTTACGTTGTCGTCGACGTTGATCAGCCTCGTGTTCGGCATTCCGCTCGGCATCTGGACTGCGAAAAACAAACACGTTGCGATGATCGTGCGGCCCATTCTCGATCTGATGCAGACGATGCCGGCCTTCGTCTACCTGATTCCGGCCGCGATGCTGTTCGGTCTCGGTCGCGTACCGGGCATTCTGTCGACGGTGATCTTCGCGAT
Source organism: Paraburkholderia megapolitana (assembly GCF_007556815.1). NCBI lineage: Bacteria > Pseudomonadati > Pseudomonadota > Betaproteobacteria > Burkholderiales > Burkholderiaceae > Paraburkholderia > Paraburkholderia megapolitana. The sequence continues at coordinate 243,945 of NZ_CP041743.1, read as the reverse complement.
GCCGCCGGCCGTGCGTCTGACGAGTCTCGGCATTCGTCACGTGAATCGCGAGATCGTCGAAGCGGGCCAGGCGTTCGGCTGCACGCCGTGGCAACTGCTCTACAAGGTGCAGTTTCCGAATGCGCTGCCGTCGATCATGCAGGGCGTGAACCAGACCATCATGATGGCGCTGTCGATGGTGATCATCGCGTCGATGGTCGGCGCGGGTGGTCTTGGGAACGATGTGCTCGCAAGTATCCAGCGGCTCGATATCGGGCTGGGTTTCGAAAGCGGTTTGTCGGTGGTGCTGCTGGCGATCATTCTCGACCGCATCACCGAGAGCTTCGGCCGCACGCCGGGTACCGCGAATGCGCCACGCTTTGCTGGACTGCGTAACGTGATGCGGGTACGTCGCGCGGAACCGGCTACGCAGAGTTAATCGACGTCACAGCGCTCCTTTCCTGGAGCGCTGCTTTTTTATGTTCACGTATCGCGAGAGCCCGTCGTTCTCGCGACAACCACAGCCTGTGCATCATGGAGAGCGACGTGACGTCCGCCACGACTGAATCGCCGTTGTCAGGTCTTGCGCATTTCGGGTTTCTCACGCTGCCGAGTTTTTCGATGATCGCGTTCACGAGCGCGGTCGAAGTACTGCGCATGGCGAACTACGTCGGACGCGCGCAGCACTACCGCTGGTCGATACTCACGCCGGATGGCTCGCCGGTCCGGGCGAGCAACGGTATGGCGATCAAGCCGACCCGCACGATCGAAGAAGCGGGCATGCCGGATGTGCTGATCGTGTGCGGCGGTACGCAGATCCGCAGTGCCGTCGATACGACGATCAAGACGTTGCTCGGCGATGTGGCGAGTCAGGGCGTGCCGCTCGGTGGCATCTGCACCGGTGCGTATGCGCTGATGTCGGCGGGGCTGCTCGACGATTACCGCTGCACCGCGCATTGGGAAGATCTGTCGGCGTTGCACAAGGAATTTCCCCACGTGCATTTCGCCGACGAACTGTTCGTGATTGATCGCGACCGCCTGACCTGCACCGGCGGCACCGCACCGCTCGATCTGATGTTGCATCTGGTCGGCAACCGGCTTGGACAGAATCTCGCGGCGCAGGTGTCGGAGCAGTTCATCCTCGAACGGATTCGCGGCGCAAGCGATCCGCAGCCGATCCCCGTCGATGCGCGCGTCGGCTTCTCGCGCGCGGAACTGATCGAAGTGGTGCGGCTGATGGAAGCCAACATCGAAGAGCCGCTGTCGCTCGAAGAACTGGCGCGCCTCGTGCAGCTTTCGCAGCGGCATCTGCAGCGGATGTTCAAGGTCTACCTGAGCGTATCGCCGACGCATTACTACCTGTCGCTGCGTCTGCGTCGCGCGCGCGACCTGCTGCGCACGACCGACGCATCGATTGCACGCGTGACGGCCGTGTGCGGGTTTCATTCGCCGTGTCATTTCAGCAAGGCGTATCGCGCGCAGTTCGGCCACGCACCTAGTATCGAGCGGCGCCAACCCCACTAGCCATAAAAAACCGTTGAGGAGAAACCATGAAATATTCGCTGATGGCAGCAGCCTGCGTACTGGGTCTGGCCGCCACGACCGCTTATACAACCGCTTATGCAGCCGATCCAGCGGTCTGTCGTGACGTGCGTTTTGCCGACGTTGGATGGACCGATATCGCCGCGACGACCGGGCTTGCGTCGACCGTGTTCCAAGGCCTGGGCTACCACCCGACGAAGACGATCGCGTCGGTACCGATTACATTCGCCGGTATCAAGAGCAAACAGATCGACGTGTTTCTCGGCTACTGGGCGCCGACGATGGACCCGATCATCACACCGTTCGTCAAGGCCGGCACGATCAAGGTACTGCAACCGGCCAACCTGACCGGCGCGAAATATACGCTCGCCGTGCCGGACTATGTCTATAACGGCGGCCTGAAATCGTTTGCCGACATCCAGAAGTACGCGGACAAGCTGAACGGCAAGATCTACGGGATCGAGCCTGGCAACGACGGCAATGCGTTGATCAAGAAGATGATCGACGGCAACCAGTTCGGGCTTGGCAAGTTCAAGATGGTCGAGTCGAGCGAGGCGGGCATGCTGGTCGAAGTGGGCCGCGCGATTCGCGAGAAACAGTGGATAGTGTTCCTCGGCTGGGAACCGCATCCGATGAACGTGACGATGAAGATCGATTATCTGAGCGGCGGTGACGACGTGTTCGGTCCGAACTACGGTGAGGCCAAGGTCTTCACCGCGACGCCGCCCGATTACGCGGCGCGTTGCCCGAACGCGGCGAAACTCGTGTCGAACCTGCACTTCACGACGGCGATCGAGAACCACGTGATGGTGCCGATCATGAACAAGACCGACGCGAACAAGGCGGCAACCGACTGGTTGAAGGCTAACCCGCAGGTGCTGGATCAGTGGCTCGCGGGGGTGACGACGCTGGATGGGAAGGATGGGTTGCCGGCGGTGAAGGCTTATCTGGCTGCACATTGATGGGTGTTGATGATTTGCGGCAGGTGGGGCGCGCGACAGACCGAGTTGTCTGTCGCGCGCCCCGCGCGTTTCTACGACTAGAACCGGTGCTGAACGCCGGCCGTCACCCCGGCCTGGTTATCTGCCGCTGCCGTCAGATCGCGCGACAGGCTGATTTGCTGACCGTGTTTCGCCATCACATAGCCGCCTGTTAGATACAGAAGCGTTTGCTTGGACAATGCGTACTGGCCGCGCAGTGAGAACAAGGTTGGATCGGCGTTGCTGCCGCCTTTGATATCCTGGTGATAGACAGCGCCGACCAGCGTGAGGACCGGCGTGACATCGCAGGATCCACCGAACCAGTAAGTGGCGCTGCGCAACGCGGCCGCGGGCGTGGTGAAGGAGCGCTTATGGTTGCGGTAGCCGGCCATGACCTTGGCCGTGCCGAAGTCGTAGCTCAGACCCGCGTGGATGCCCTGGATGTAGTTAATGCTATCGGCGGGCGTCACGCTGCTGCGGGCGCCGTTCTGGCGGTCGAAGGTGACAACCGTGGCGAACGGTCCTTTGCCGTAGCCCAGCGCGACGTTGTATCTCGAACTGGTCTTCACGCTGCCCGGCACATTGCCGAAGCCATACAGCCCTCCAATCTTGACCCCCGCGAACTCGCCGTCATAACGTACGGCACTGGACGAGCGCGCGAGCAGGCCGTCCCTGCGGCCGCGCGGTGCGGTGGTCGAAATCCCCCACGAGTAGTTCCCCGCATAGCCCATGGGATCGAACGGCAGCATGTAGTCGAAGGTGACCGTGAAGGTGCGGCCGAGTATCCACTGGCCGAAGCGGTTCTTCAGACCGATCGTGGCACGCCGGTCGAAGAGCACATCCTTGCCGACGTCAAAGGCGCCGTTCGCGATGTCGAAGCCGTTTTCAAGCTGGAACACGGCCTTCAGACCACCGCCGAGATCCTCAACACCGCGCAGCCCAAAGCGCGATACGTTCTTGGCACCCGGGACGAAGTGTGCCGTGCCGCTACCTCCGCCGGTATGGTTCAGGTATTCGATGCCCGCGTCGACGATGCCGTACAGCGTCACGCTCGATTGTGCGTGTGCTGTTCCAGCGAGATCGACACACGATACGCCAAGTGCCAACTTTGCAATACGCCACTTCATTGTTTTCTCTCCCTTCGTTTCGTTGCTGCGTTGCTTGCGGTGACCGGTTGCGCAAATTGAAAGCATGAGTCCCCCTGCAGCACGGTGGCCGCATATCGACTGGAATGAACAGGGTTGGTGTACAGGCGCGCCAGCATCGCGTGCTAGCTGCCGTTACTGCGGAAATTTCAACCGCTTCGACTGGTCGAGGCAGCCCGGCAAACCGGCGCCGATCGTAGTCGAATAGACGATCAGTTCGTCCTCCTTCAGAACGGATTTTAAGCTGATTGTAATGTCAATCGATCGTCTGAGTTAGGCTGATTTGTGCGGAGAACTGCAGTGAAATGGATATTCCGGTTCATGGATTTCCCTGGGGCTGGCTAAAAACGCACTGCCCGTCGGACGGTGAGCCGGCGAATACCTGGACACCTGGTGCTTTGCTGGAACGCGTCGGCAGGACCGCCTCGGTCCACGGTGCGATTACGGCTGATAACCGAGACAGAGCGCGCCCAAAGTAACGATCACGCACGCGGTGATGCGACGCACCGTCAAGGTCTCACCGAGAAAAACTCGCCCGATCAATGCGGCGAACACGATGCTGGTCTCGCGGAGTGCCGCGATCGGCCCGACCGGACCGAGCGCGAATGCCGAGACGACCGCGCCATACGCGACGAGCGAAGCGACGCCGCCCGCCAATGCTCTGAGCGTTTCAGGTGCTCTGAGGTTGAGCGTCAGCTTGCCGCGTAACGCGACGAAGGTAATCGGCATCAACACACCGTAGAGCAGAAAAATCCACGCAACGTACGCTTGCGCATTGCCGGTATGACGGACGCCTAGCGCGTCGGTGGTCGTGTAACCGGCGATCATCAGCCCCGTGACGAGCGCCATCACAATCGATTCCGTATGAGCCCGCTGGTTGCCGAGAGAAAGACTCAGGATTCCGCCCGCGACGAGTGCGACGCCGGCTAGCGATAGCGTAGCGGGATGCCTGCCGGTCAACAGGAATGCACCGAGCGTGACCAGCAGCGGCACGCTGCCGCGCACGATCGGATAGACCTGTCCGAGTTCGCCGCGTCGATAGGCTTGAACGAGGAAGAGGCTATAGGCGATCTGCAGACACGACGAGAGGAGCACATAGGGCCAACTGGCGGGAGCGGGGAGCGGGAGTATTGCCGCCACCGGAATCGCTACGGCCGTGGTTGCGAAGCTCATCACAGTGATCGACCAGAGCCGGTCGGCGCCGGTCCGCAGTGCGGCGTTCCAGCTTGCGTGCAGGACGGCTGCGCCGAGCGCGAGTGCGATGACGACCGGACTCATGGGCAGGACCGCGACGTGTGGTTAGATGAGTGGCGACATAGTGCCGCTAAAGACGGACTGAAAGACACGTGCTGCTCCCATTGCAAATATGCAATCAGTTGCTGCTTGCAACCGCTAGTCGCAACGCCAGTCCGGCAAATACGGAGCCAAGCAGAATCTGCGGCAGACGGGTCGGACGCCGGCGTTGGCTCCAATGCCGGCTGAGTGTACTGGCGGACAGGATCACCACGCCGTTGACCACCAGACCGATCAGATTGAGGATCGTCGCAAGGATCAATATCTGCACCGCGACCGAACCATCCTCGGGCCGGACGAACTGCGGAAACAGCGCAAGAACGAACAGCGCCATTTTCGGATTCAGCAGGTTGGTTAATAGCCCCTGGCGGAAGATGGTCGCTAACGAGCGGCGGTCGTGTCCGCTCGCGGGCGATATCGTCACGCTGTGGGAACGGATGGTTTTCCACGCCAGATACAGCAGATAAGCCGCGCCAGCAAAGCGCACGATGTCATACGCAACGGGCACGGCGAGAAACAGCTGGGACAGGCCGAATGCCGCAGCCATCGCGTGGCAGTATGTCCCCACCTGAATGCCCGCCAGCGATGCAAAGCCGGCGGCGCGCCCCTGGCTCACGCTGCGTGAGGCGATCAGCAGCATGTCGGGACCAGGTGTCATGGTCAGCGCGATGCATGCGCCGGCAAAGAGCGCGAGGGTGGACAGGCTAGACATCGTGGTGCTCCTCGAGCGTGCCGATCGAAACGTAACGGCTCATACACTGGCCTTTAGCCGCGACGAACGCGCAGTGGACTGAAGGAGTTCCGCGCAAAGCTCATCGAGTTCGAGGCAATGCGTCCGGTCGTGATCGAGCATTTCGCGCACGAGATCTTCGAGCGTCATCCGTCGCACACCGTCACGTAACCCGCAGCGCTTGAGTTGTGCGGGCTTCAACCTCTTCAGCTCCGCGCACAGATGTTGCCGTGACTGCTCGAATGCCGTCACAGCCTGATTCAGATCCTGACGCATGTAATGCCGCTCGGCGGCCAATGCGGTTCCATCGACCGACTCGAGTAGCGGCAACGATGACGAACGCACGGCGCGAATCCGCGCTGCGAAGACTATATCCAGATCGCGCAGGTGGCAGGCGTGTTCGACCAATGAGAAGCCTGTACCCGCAGGTCGTTGCGACCATTGAGCAGCCGGTACGCGCGACACCGTTTCAGTCAGCTTCGCGGGCATTGCCATAAGCGCGCCGATCACCTCGGCGAAGGGCAGCAGAATCGGTAATGGACTGAAGACGGCGCCATAACTGAACAGCTCGCCGCCGACCCGCCCGCGCGATTGCACGACCTCATGCCCGTAGCGTCGCATCACGTCTGCTGTCATGGCGCCGCAAAACTGTCGGGCCGTCGTATCGTTTTCGATCTCGGGAAATTTCTCGGCGATTTCGTCCTTGACCGCGGCAATCGCCGCGACGCCGGCACGCGATAGCGCCGCGAACTCGATATAACGCTCGGGTGTGTCTATCAGTGTTTCGAGTTGTTGCCCGAGTGCGGTGGTTCTGAATCGATCGAAGCGTGAATGCATGGGAGACTGCGCCAGGTCGTTTTTATAACGTATCAAAACGATACGTTACGAGAGAAATCTCGTCAAGCTCTACCGACCATCCTTGTCGACGCCACAGAAATTGTGCGACGATCCCGCACAACTCCCCCCTGACTACCCCGCCTGGAAATTGGCCAATCCACTCTCCGCGACCGTACCGATCTCTCTCGTCAAGCGCTTCCTGGTAGGCGCCGATCAGGAGGTGGTCGAGCGGCTCGCCGAGCGTTCAGGTATTTCGCGGGCGTTGCTGCACGAACCCGGCGCACGCGTCACGCAGGAACAGTTTTCGACGCTCTACCGGCTACTCGCCAACGAACTCGACGACGAAATGCCCGGTATTTTCAGCCGCCCGTTTCGCAGCGGGACCTTGAAGTATCTGTGCCTGAGTCTGCTCGATGCACCGCGGCTCGAGGTTTCGATGCACCGGTTCAGCCAGTTTCTGCATCTGATCCTCGATGACTTCAAGGTCGAATGCGAGCGTGATGCAGCGCTGGGTCGCGTGACGCTCGTCCCGACCAAGAGCGGGTACATGACCAACGCACTTGGTTGCGAATTGCTGTTGAAGTGTGCGCATGGCGTCGCCTCGTGGTTGATCGGGCAGAAAATCCCGTTGCTCGCCATCGAGTTCAGTTTCCCCAAGCCGCTGTATGTCGGCGACTATCCGTATCTGTTCCCGGGGCCGGTGCGTTTCGACGCGGAGCACACCTGCATGTCCTTCGAGGCAACCTATATGGACATGCCGATCCGGCGCCACAAGGCCGATCTGCAGGATTTTCTGGCCCGCGCACCGGAAGACTGGATCTTCGTGACTTTTGCCGAACAGATGATGTGTCACCGTGTGCGCCACTACATCGCCGGTTGCCTGCCGGAGGTGGTGACCATCGAGGCCACCGCGCAAGCGCTCAATCATTCGGTTCGCACGCTGTGCCGCCGGCTCACCGACGAGGGCACCACGTTCCAGGCGATCAAGAACGAGTTGCGACGCGATATCGCGATTCAACGGCTGACGCGCACCGACGACACGATCGCGGCCATCGCGGACGACATCGGGTTCGACGACTCGACCGCATTTCATCGCGCGTTTCGCAGCTGGACCGGCAGTACACCGCAAGCGTATCGAAAGGTTCAATAGCGCCGCGCGCACGCCACGTACACCCCGTATCTGGCGAGAATGGTCAACCCAACGACCATCTGATCCGTACTTGACGTCACACGTCATGTGCCAAATGAATTTGCCCGTGTGCTGAAGTTGGCAGATTCTGTCAATAAATTGGCAAGAATGGATATAGGGGAAGCGCGCCATCAACCCTAGGATCGGTCTGCTAACAGGCGCGGGTAAGGGATTGAAACCCGCCTCCTGAAATATCGAATCAAACAATGCTGGAGACAGGTCAGAAGCGCCTTCGCGCCCACCGACGACATGCCGTTTGCGCCGAGAGCCAATGGCAGCAGGTCGTATGATCTTGTCGGCCAGCATGGTTGATCATGCATGGCGGATAACCGGCACACCGTTGCCGGTCGGTCTTTATATCGAGGAAAGAAGGGAGCAGCGTTTGAACAGCAGACACTGGGTGGCCAGTTACGGCGATATTCCATCTGAAATCGACGCCGACGCTTATCCGTCGGTCACGCATATGCTGGAAGGCGCGATGCGCAGGTTTGCGGATCTGCCCGCCTTCCGTTCGTTCGGCAACACGCTGACTTACGCCGACATCGACCGGCTGTCGCGCGATTTCGCCGCTTATCTGCAAGGCACGCTAGGCATCAAAAAGGGCGATCGCGTCGCCGTCATGACGCCGAACCTGCTTGCCTTTCCGATCGCGTTTCTCGGCATCATCCGTGCGGGCGCCGTGCAGGTGAATGTCAATCCGCTCTACACGCCGCGAGAACTTGAGCATCAACTCAAGGACGCGGGCGTCGAAACGATCGTCGTCTTCACGGGAAGCACCAGCGTCATCGCCGAGGTCAAGGACAAGGTCGGCCTCAAGACGATCCTGACCGTCGGCCCAGGCGACGGTACTTCGGCCAATCTGCCTGCACCACCTGTGGATGCACGGCTGACTACGACGATCGCGTTCCGCGACGCGCTTGCCGCAGGTGCCGCGTTGCCGTTCAAGCCCGTCGATACAACCGGCAACGATCTGCTGTTCCTCCAGTACACGGGCGGCACGACAGGGCTATCGAAAGGCGCGGCGCTGACGCACCGCAACCTCGTGGCGAATACCGAACAGTTCAAGGTCTTCATGCCCGGTGCAATGCGTCCGGGGCAGGAAGTGATCGTCACCGCGTTGCCGCTGTATCACATCTTCGCGTTGATGGTGAATTTCATCACCTTCTTCTCGATCGGCGCGGACAACTGGCTCGTGGCCAATCCGCGCGATCCGAACGAGCTGATCGGTGCACTGCGCGACTCCAGAATGACCTGCATCATGGGCGTCAACACGTTGTACAACGCACTTGTGATGCATCCTGGCCTGAAGGACATCGACTTCTCCCAGTTGCGTCTGTCGGGCGGCGGTGGAGCCGCGATCATCGCGACTACGTCGGCACGCTGGCAGGAGATCACGGGGAGCTTTATCCGCGAAGGCTATGGGCTGTCGGAAACCAGCCCCGTTCTGTCTTTCAACCCGGTCTTCATCGACGCATTCAACGGCACCGCCGGCTTGCCGCTGCCTTCCACCGATATCAAATTGCTGCGCGCCGACGGCAGCGAGGCCGCGCTCGGCGAGTCGGGAGAAATCTGCGCGAAGGGGCCGCAGGTGATGAGCGGCTACTGGAACCAGCCGGAAGCGAACCGCGCGGCATTCACGGCCGACGGTTACTTCCGCACTGGTGACATCGGCGTATTCGATCCGCAGGGCTTTCTCAAGATCGTGGATCGCGTGAAGGACATGATCATCGTGTCCGGATTCAACGTCTATCCGAACGAGGTCGAGGCGGTCGCTGCCGCGTGCCCAGGTGTAGCGGAGTGTGCGTGCGTCGGCGAGCCGAACGAGAAAACGGGCGAAGCGGTAAGGCTCTTTGTCGTCAGATCTTCCGGTAGCGAATTGACCGGGGAACAGGTCATCGAATATTGCCGCGGCGAACTGGCGGCCTACAAGATCCCCAAGTTCGTTACCTTCGTCGATGCGCTTCCCAAGTCGACAGTCGGCAAGATTTTGCGGCGCGAGCTTCGGCACACAAGCTGATCGCACCGATACCCGGCTAAAGCATAAATATCAAAGCTCTAAAAATCAGACTGGAAAAACCGGCCGATAAAAACTCGAATAAATCGAATAACGCGCAGGACCCAGGCTCAGGGAGGTCGGGGAATGGCTCGAACACCGCATCTTGAATGCGGGCGAGCCGCGTATCCGCATTCATGTCGCATTTGTGCAAGAGACAGACTCTTTAGAAAAAACATAGCCCGTAGCATCGATCAACGATCTGGAACACGGAGCGAGACATGCGTAAATTCACGAGGTATCTGGCAGCCTGGACGGTGGCGCTGATGTTTGCGTCGCCGGTCTGGGCTGCAACTTTTTCGGCAACGTATCAACGCATTGCAAGTTGGGATGGAACGCAGTTAGGGGCGGTTGTGCTGCTTCCGCAGGGGCAGGGTAGCGGTCCGTTTCCGCTGGTGGTCATGCCGGCAAGCTGGGGCGCGCCGAATCTGGAATACGTGGGACGCGGCGCGGAAATGGCCGCTAACGGCTATGTCGTCGTGAGCTATACGTCGCGCGGCTTTTTCGATTCGCAAGGCTCGATCGATATTGCCGGGCCGGACACGGTCAAGGACGTGAGCGCGGTGATCGACTGGGCGCTGGTCAATACGCCAGCGAACCCGAAAGCGATCGGCGTGTCGGGCATCTCGTACGGAGCGGGTCTCGGCCTGCTAGCTGCCGAACGTGATCCGCGAATCAAGGCAGTCGCATCGCTCAGCACCTGGGCCGATCTGCTTGCCGCACTCGATGCCAACCGCACACCGAGCGCGCAGGCCCTCGCTGTTCTGGGCCTGGGCGGCGCGGTGACCGGGCGAGCGGGGCCGCTACTCGCTTCGGTCGATGCCGATCTGCTCGCTGGCAACTACGACGCGATCGTGACCTCGATGACACCGGACAACGCGATACGCAGCCCGGCATCCGACGTATCGAAGCTCAACGCGAACGGCGCCGCGATCCTGGTCGCGAACTCGTTCGACGATGGGCTGTTTCCGCCGGGACAACTGGTGGATCTCTTTCAGAACATCAAGAATCCGAAGCAGATGATGTTCAGCCAGGGCGATCATGCGACCGCGGAAGTGCCCGGTGCGCTCGGTTTGCCCAACGACGTCTATACGGCGGTCGGTCGCTGGTTCGATCGTTATCTGAAGGGTGTGCAGAACGGCGTCGAGAAAGAATCGGTCGTGAAGCTGCGCTCGCAGGATAGCGTCTGGCATGGCTATGCTGATTGGTCCGCGGTGCAGGCGGGGGCGACGCACTACTATCTCGGCGGACCTAGAGGGCTGCTGCTGCCGACCGGGCAACTGGCTTCGTCGGCGAGTACAGGCTGGAATTCGTCGATCTTTACCGCGCTTCCGACGGTGGCGTCGTCAGGCATCGTCGAGGTGTCCGGCTTCCTGCAATCGCTGGGCCAACCGCCGGCCGCATTGATTCCGCTCGTATCGCGTCTCGGTGCGGGTGTCTGGGCAGGACCTAAGCTTGCGACTGCACAACGTCTCGACGGTATGTCGATGCTGCATGTGACGGTAACGCCGAGCCAGGCGAATACGTCGCTCTATGCTTACCTGTACAGCGTCGATGGATACGGTAACGGGCAACTGGTTTCGTACAAACCGTACACGCTGCGTAACGCCACACCGAACCTCGCCGTGCCAATCGATGTCCGTCTCGAAGCGAATAGCTGGAATATTCCGGCAGGCAATCAACTGGTGCTCGTGGTCGGCACTGTCGATTTTCGCTATGCCGGTGTGACTCAGGCTGGCGGCGTCGTGTCGTTTAGTTCGCCGCAGGGCGATCCTTCGACGTTGACGGTGCCGCTGCATTAGTCGTTGTGGGCCGCTCGACCTGTTGAGCGGCCCTTCATAAAACGTTTGAAGTTGGATGACAGGAAAACGGGTGCCCAGCTTCTCAGAAAAATCCGTGACCGAGCACCCCGGTTGCCAGTCAACCCATCAGCGTCAGGTCTTCCAGATGAGGCGGCGCCTTCCTGGCTAGATCCATCAATAAGCGATCGCTCCCACCGCATCGTGCGATGTTGAGGACATTGATGCGGGTGTTGGCGAGAAGCGACTTGATACCGTCATCGCCAATCCTGTCGTTGTAAGGCAGCTCGACTTCCTGCAGTCTGGGGCTAGCCGCGATTTCCTTCGCGTCGCTGGCTGTCAGGTTCGAGGCGGCAGACCGAAATCGTCTGAGGGTCGGATGTTGCAGAACTGCCTGGAGCGAAGCGCCCGAGAGATTGGGAGACTGGCTGGCATCGAGTGATTGCAGCCGGATGCCTCCGAGCTGTTTGAACGCGGTCGTCGACAATTGGCATTGCCACGGTAGCGTTAGTTCGCGCAAAGAGGCAGGCAACTTTGCGATGTCCGATTCCGCGAAAGACTGACCATGATGGAACGTCAAGGCGGTCATCTTGATGTTACGGAGCGGGCTTACGCCATCATGTTGCGTGTCCTTTGCTTCGGTGTCTTCAGCGCTGGACCCAGAAAGGCCGAATTGTTCCAGGACATCGTCCAGACGAGATCCATGCGCCATCGTTACTTCGATCTCCTTCAACCCAGGGAACTGTTTGAGCTGATCCAGAACTTCCTCTGTGGCCGGCATGCGCAGATGGAGCCTGGCCAGGGATTTCGGCAGGCGCGCCAGGTCGGCCTCTCCATACCCCTCCGATTGCAGCACCTTGACTTCACGCAGTTTCGGGAAATTCTCAAGAAGGGGCCAGCCATCCTCGGCTAAGGGACGTTCCAGCACGAGCGACTGAATCGATGCGCGCGCCCACTCCGGGATTGCGTCCAGATCTTTCGAATCGTATCGTCCGTGCGTAAGCGTCAGACTGTGCAGACCTCGTTGCGAGAAACGTGACTGGGGTTCATCGGCCAGAGAGGCCATGTCCTTCCGCAATTTGTCCGGGCTATTGAACGTGAGATCGCGGACCGCGCCGCCCGCCACCTGCGCAAACTGAGAACTGCCGAGCGCAAAATCCGACAGTGTCTTGCGATCAAGGTGATCGGCGATGTTATCCAGTATCTCTCGTGGTAAATCGGGAACGTCGGCAGAAACCTCGGCCTGTGGTGGACGAAGCAACTTGAGCTTATCCAGGGGGAGACGTAACGCCGATGTTGCTGCCCGTGCAATCGGGCTATCCGGCAAGCCACTAAGCTCCGCAGTACGGACTAGCGCCTTGGACAAGCCGGTTTCCTTGACCAGTCTGGCGGCATTCTGAATCTGCTCGGTAGCCATGCCGAGGGTCCACGACGCCACCCCTCGTACACCGTCGTTCTTGACCATGAAAGTAGTTCCTATGTAGTTGCGACGAACAGCGGTGAGCCTACGTTACTGGCGCGCCACCTGTGGCAATTGAGCGAAAGCCTGGAAAGATATGCGAAGTGCTCGAGTCGCTAACGAGACGGACAGTGTGTTATCGCGCCGAACCCGCTTCGTTTGCGAGAATCCGGCAAACCTTCAAGACATTCGGGTATTCCCCGCGGGCCCCCCGCGGCCTACGATATGCGTCTGGCCTCAAGCGGCCATGGCACTCCCGAACGTCAGGCATGTATCGCCAGACGCCCGCCGCCCGACTGATCCGACCCGCGACCCAGCGTCGCCGTCACACGAACAGGAGTCTTCCCCATGATGAACCGAAACAATCCCGTCTGGCTAATCACCGGCTGCTCGACCGGCTTTGGTCGCGAACTCGCCAGACTCGTGCTCGCGCGCGGCTGGCGCGCGGTCGTCACGGCGCGCGACGAATCGAAGGTGCAGGACATTGTCCGCGGGTATGAAGACCAGGCGCTCGTGCTGCCGCTCGACGTGACGAAACGCAAGCAGATCGAGCACGCCGTCGCACAGACAATCTCGCGCTTCGGCCGTATCGACGCGCTCGTCAACAACGCCGGCTACGGCTATCTCGCCGCGATCGAGGAAGGCGAAGACGACGCCGTGCGCGAGATGTTCGAAGCCAACGTATTCGGTCTCGTCGACATGACGAAGGCCGTACTGCCGACGATGCGCGCGCAGAAAAGCGGCATCATCGTCAACGTTTCGTCGATTGGCGGTCTGACGAGTTTCGCCGCGACCGGTTACTACCACGGCACCAAGTACGCGGTGGAAGGTATCTCCGAATCGCTTGCACAGGAAGTGAAGCCGCTCGGTATCGATGTGCTGATCGTCGAACCCAGCGCGTTTCGTACCAACTGGGCAGGACCGTCGATCAAGCAATCCGCGACGCAAATCGCCGATTACAGCGCGACTGCCGGCGAGCGCCGCAAGCAGACCGAGGCGCGTAGCGGCAATCAACCTGGCGATCCGGTGCGTGCCGCGCAGGCGATCATTGACGCAGCGCTCTCCGATACGCCGCCGTTGCGTTTGTTGCTCGGCAAGATGGCGCTCGAGCTGGCACGCAAGAAGCTCGACCTGCTGCGTCAAGATTTCGATACGTGGGAAGCGACGACAGTAGGCGCGGATTTCCCGCAAGGCGAAGCTTAAGAGATGTAAGAAGCGTGAGCCGGGATGCCTGATCGCATAGCGGCGCAACAACGCGAGAACGCCGGCGGGGGCGGAGGTGAGGCGAAGACACCATCAATTCGTCTTCGCTTCGCCTCCGCTGGCGTTTACCAACTCGGGCGCGGCGCTGGAGCTAGCCAGTTCCTCGCTGGACCACCCACCGCCCAGCGCATGAATCAGCTGCACGTTCGCGCTTAACTGGCGCGTCTGCACATCCAGTACGCTTCTTTGCGCGTCGAGCGCAGCGGTCTGCGCCTGCACGACGTCGAGGTACCCGACCGCTCCCTGCTTGTACAGATTCAACGCAAGATCCACCGAATGCTGCGCGGCGTCGGCGGCATCGCGTTGCTGTCCAAGTGCCGTGCCCAGATCTGCAAGCAGCGAAAGATTGTCCTCGATCTGCTGGAACGCCGACAACACGACACCTCTGTATCGTGCGCCGGCTTCGGCGGTCGCTTCTTTCGCCTCCTTCAACTGCGCTTTTCTTAAGCCACCGTCGAAAACATACTGCACAAGCTGCGGACCAACTGCCCACAGAAAATTCGGCGCGGTAAGCAATTGCGCGTACTGCGAACTCTGCACACCGCCCTGTGCGCTCAACGTGATCGAAGGAAAATACGCAGCCCGCGCAACGCCGATCTTTGCGTTGGCCTCCGCGACCCGGCGTTCGGCGGCGGCGATATCGGGCCGGCGTTGCAGTAACGTAGAAGGCACGCCTGTGGGTATCACCGGCAACGGGATCGGTGTGGTCTGCTCGGCGAGCGTGAACTCGGAAGCCGACGCACCGACCAGCACAGCAATTGCATGTTCAATCAGCGCACGCTGCGCGAGGTTCTGCGACAACTGCGATTTCGCCGATGACAACTGTGTCTGCGCACGCGACACATCGAGGCCCGACGAGATGCCACCACCGTGTCGGGTCTGCGTGAGTTGCAGCGCCTGTGCAAAAGCCTTCACGGTTTCAGTCAGCAATTCCGTCTGCTGATCGAGACCGCGAATCCGGATGTAGTTGTCCGCGAGCTGTACCTGCAGGCTCAACTGGACCGACGCGAGGTCGGCCTTCGACGCCTGCGCTTCGTCCTTGCCCGCCGCCACCGAATCGCGCACCCGTCCCCACAGATCGAGGTCGTAATCGACTTCGCCGCCTAACGTGACCGAGTTGTAATCATTCGGACCACCCGAGCGCAGCGGCCGGTTATCCGACTGACGGTCGCGCTGCGGAACGGCACTCGCACTGAGCTTCGGATAGAGCGCCGACGACAGCTGGTCGACGAACGCCTGCGCCTGTTGATAGTGCGAAAGTGCCGCAGCGAGGTCCGTGTTGTTGGCGAGCAGGCGCTGTTCGAGATCGTCGAGTTGCGTATCGCCGTAGATCTTCCACCAGCCGGTGCGACTCAACTGATCGGTGGGTTGTGCGCTGATCCACGGGCCAATGGTCTTGTATTGCGCGGCGACAGGCGAGGGCGGCACCTTGTACTCGGGCGCAAGCGAGCAGGCAGCGAGTGCAAGCGTAAGCGATCCGACGAGCAGGGCCGCTACGCTCGTTGTCGAACGCGGCGGGCTAGCCATTTTTCGCCGCCTTGCTCGTGGCGGCCGCCGCGGCCACCTTTACGCTGTCGCCGTCGATCAGCCCATCAGGCGGCGTATCGATCACGCGATCGGCAGCAGTGAGCCCTGAACCGATCTCGACCGCATCGCCGAAGTCTCGGCTGATCGTGACGGTCTTGAACGCGACATGATTGTTCGCATCGACGGTCGCGACCCTGAGACCGCGCGCGTCGAAGACCAGCGCGCTCGCTGGAATCCGTACGGCATCGGCTTGCACGGGCAGCTTGAATTGCAGGCTCGCGAAGCCGCCCGGCATCAGCTTGCCGTTACTGTTGTCGACCAGCAACTGAACGAGCGTCGTGCCGGAGCTTGCGTTCACGGCATTGGCCGATGCAATCACCCGCGCCGTGAAGTGTTGCCCCGGGTACTCGGGCACGCTCAGCGTAGCCACCGTACCGACCTGAACGATAGGCGCATAATTCTGCGGAACCTGCACATACACGCGCAATTGCTTCACATCGGAGACGGTAAACAACTCCTGCCCTACGCCACCACTGCCGGCGTTGATCAACGCGCCGATGTCGGTGTCGCGCGAGGTCACGGTGCCGTCGAACGGCGCGATGATCCGCTCGAAACCTTTGGTTGCCACCAGTCGTTCGACGTTGGCTTGCGCAGCGGCGACGACCGCCTTTTTCGCGGCGTAGTCGCCGGTACGATCGTCGACATCCTGTTTGGCAACCGAGTCGGTGCCGAGCAGCGCCTGCCAGCGTTTCGCCGTTGTCGCGGCCAGCGCGGCATTGGCCTGAGCAGTGGCGAGATCGGCGCGGGCCTGGATCAGTTGCTGGTCGAGTTCGGGCGACTCGATCACCGCAAGCAACTGGCCGGCCTTCACCTGGCCGCCGATATCGACGTCCCACGATTTCAGATAACCGCTGACTCGCGCGAAGATCGGCGCGCGCGAAAATGCCTCGAGACGCGACGGTAGATCGAGCGTCGAGCCGCTCGATGCAGCTTTCGGCTGGACCAGGTTGACGGTCGGCAGCGTTTGCTCGCTGGTCCAGGCTCTAAGGTCGCGGGCGCCGACCGCGCGCACTGCGACGCCCGATACGACCACGATCACAGCGACCACGATGCCGGTTATGGCAATCAAACGTATCGTGCGTCGCGACACGGGTTGGGCAATAACGGGTTCAGACGGCATGTGAAGGACCTCCCGTAGCAATTGCCGGGGTAGCAGTGGCGCGCCCAGGGCGCGAATGGACGATGCAGAAAATCACCGGAACCAGAAGTAGCGATGCGGTGGTGGCAAAAATCAAACCGCCGATCACGGCGCGGCCAAGCGGTGCATTCTGTTCGCCGCCTTCGCCGAGCGCGAGGGCCATCGGCGCCATACCGATGATCATCGACAGAGCGGTCATGAGCACGGGACGAAAGCGCGTGAAGCCGGCCTCGAGCGCAGCCTGAAAAGCATCGCCGTGAACAGCAAGACGCTCGCGACAGAAGCTGACGACAAGAATCGAATTGGCCGTCGCCACACCCATACACATGATCGCCCCGGTCAGCGCCGGCACCGAGAGCGTGGTGTGGGTAGCGAACAGCATCCAGATGATGCCGGCAAGCGCCGCCGGCAACGCCGTGACAATCACGAACGGATCGGCCCACGACTGGAAGTTGACCACGATGATCAGGTAGATCAGCACGACCGCACCAAGCAGGCCGAATAGCATGCCGCCGAACGCGCTGTTCATCGTCTGTACCTGGCCGAGCAGCGCGATCGACGAACCCTTTGGCAGCACCTGCGCGTTCTGCGCCACGATGCGCTGGATGTCGGAGGCGACCGCGCCCAGATCGCGATCCTGGGTGGTCGCGAAGATTTCTACCATCGGCTGGATGTTGTACTGGCTCACCACTGCGTTGCTGATGGTCCGCTGAACAGTCGCGAGGCCGCCGAGAATTTGCGGCGTACCTTGCGAGCCGGCGGTGATCGGCAGGTTCTGTAGCGACGAGAGCGAATCGAGGCTGTATTGCGGTGTCTGCATCACGATCGGGTAGGACACGCCGTTGTCATTATTCAACCAGAACGTCGGTGCAACCTGACTCGAACCCGCCAGATTCACCACGAGGCTGTTGGTGACATCGCGTTCGGCGATGCCGAGCAACTGCGCGCGGGTTCGGTCGACGTCGACGTTAAAGGTCGGACTGCCTTGCGATTGCTGAATCCGTGCATCGACCACGCCAGGTACCCGGCGAATCTCGCGCAGCACGCGGTTCGCGTAGGTGAAGTTACCTGCCAGGTTGTTGCCGCGAATCTGCAGATCGACCGGTGCGGGAGAACCGAAGTTCAGGATCTGGCTGATGATGTCCGCCGGCGGGAACGAGAACGTGACGCCCGGGAATTCGCGCGGCAGTTTCGCGCGCATTTCGCGGACGTAGTCGGCGGTCGGCCGGTGGTCTTCTTTCAGTGCGATCTGGATGTCGCCGTCCTGCGAGCCGATCGTGCCGGTGTTGTTGTAGGCAAGATTGATCCCGCTGACCGGTAGTCCGACGTTATCGACCACCGTGCCGAGTTCCGATGGTGGGATGATCTGACGGATTGATGCCTCGACATCCGCAAAGATTTCGGCGGTCTTTTCAACGCGCACGCCGACCGGTGCCCGCACATGCAGAAGAATCTGTCCCGCGTCTACCGAGGGAAAGAAGTTGCGCCCAAGAAACGGCACCAGCGCAAACGACAGCAGCACGAAACCAAGGAAGCAACTGACGAACGGCTGGCGATGACGCAGCGCGAGTGCGAGGAAGCCGTGATAGCCGTCGCGGACCTTCTCGAAGCGCGCTTCGAAGCCGCGCTGAAAGCGCGCGAGCGGACCGGGGCGTTTCGTTTCGTGAGTGTCTTCGTTGAGGTTATGCGGATGCAGCAGGAACTTCGCCATCGTCGGGACCAGCGTGCGCGACAGGATGAACGACGACACCATCGCGAAGATCACCGCCTGGGCCATCGGCACGAACAGGAAGCGCGCGACGCCGTTCAGGAAGAACATCGGCACGAACACGATGCAGATGCACAGTAGCGACACGAAGGCCGGTGTGACGATCTGCGCGCCGCCGTCGAGAATGGCAGGCTCGACCGCCTTGCCTTGTTCGAGGTGCCAGTTGATGTTTTCGATCGTGACGGTCGCGTCGTCGACGAGAATCCCGACCGCCAGCGCGAGCCCGCCGAGCGTCATGATGTTGAGCGTTTCGCCGAGCGCCGACAGTGTCGCGATCGAACCGAGAATGGCGAGCGGGATCGAGGTGGCGATGATGACCGTGGAGCGCCAGCTGCCGAGGAACAGCAGGATCATCAGGCTTGTTAGCGCGGCAGCGATCACGCCTTCGCGCGCCACGCCGCTGATAGCTGCCCGCACGAACAGCGACTGGTCGCCGATCGGATCGATCCGCAGGTTATCGGGTAGCGACTGCTTCGCGATCTGCAGGCGGTCCTTGATGCCGGAAATAATCCCGAGCGTGGACGCCGAGCCGTTCTTCAACACGGACATCAGCACCGAGCGGTGACCGTTCACATGGACGATGTTGGTCTGCGGCGGGCTACCGTCCAGCACACTTGCCACATCGCGGATATACACGACGGTGCCGTTGACGGTCTTGATCGGCAGATCGCCGAGCGCCTTGATCGCGGACGGCGCGTTGTTCAGTTGCAGCACGTATTCATGGTCGCCGATCTTCTCCGTGCCGACCGGTGTGATCAGGTTTTGCCCAGCCAGCGCGTTCGCGACGTCCTGCGCGGACAGACCGTGTGCCTGTAGCGCCGCCGGGTCGACATCGATCTGGACCTGGCGTGTCTTGCCGCCGAACGGGTAAGGAATTGCCGCCCCGGCCACGGTGACGAGCTGCGGACGCAACGCGTTCAACCCAAGGTCGCCGAGATTCTGCTCGGAGAGTCCCGCACCCGACAGCGCAAGCTGAATGATCGGCACAGTCGACGCGTTGTAGTTCAGGATCAGCGGCGGCGTGCTGCCGGGCGGTAACTGGCGCAGGATAGTTTGCGACACCGCGGTCACCTGCGCGTTCGCGGTACTGATGTTCACGCCAGGCTGGAAGAAGATCTTGACGATACCGAAGCCGTTCACCGATTCCGCTTCGATGTGCTGGATGTCGTTCACGGTGGTCGTGAGCACGCGTTCGTACGGCGACGTGATCCGGCCGGCCATCTGGTCCGGCGGCAGACCCGTGTATTGCCACACGACGCTGATCACCGGGATGCGGATGTCAGGGAAGATGTCGGTCGGCGTTCCCAATGCGGAAAGAACGCCGATGATCAGAATGAAGATCGCCAGGACCACAAACGTGTACGGTCGGGAAAGGGCGATACGTACCAGGGCGAGCATTGGAATTCCAGAGCTTGGGGTCGATCGAAGCGGTATCCCGCACTGGCTGGCGTGAGGCGTCACTCAAGCGGGTCAGGGTGAGATTGAAGGCGGGGGTGGGTGGCCGTATGAGATCGTTTCCGCTCCGGCAAGCCTGCCCCGGTGTCCGTTTTTGCTACGGACTCCGCATGGTTGTCAGGTTGCCGTCAGTGGTTTCGTACGCAGTTTCAGCCGCACGCAGGTCCGCGCGAATTCTTTCTTGGATCTTACGGTTTCAGCACATCAGAAGCCTTTTGCAATCGTTCTCGACAAGGAAGACAACGGTGCAGTGACGCGAAGCGCGAATGTACACAAACGGCGGAAAGCTTGCAGCGCACCGCGCATCACGAACAGGACGAGTGATGCTAACTCAATCATTTTTTTCGCGCTGGGAGCGCGGCAGGGCGCGAGCGATATGCGATCGAACCTGAGCGCTTCAGACTGTGTGAGGTAAGCCGTGCGGCTTGCGAGCGATGAAATGAAACCACCATACGTCGCCGGTTGGCGTGTCGTCAGTGACAGGCTGGTCGTCGCTGCTTCCAAACACGGCTTCGATGGTGAGACCAAGCGATCTGAGCTGGCGCTGTTGTTCAGCCAACGTCGTATAGACGATCAAGATACCGAAGTCGTGTGCGGCCGCGGTTCTGATCGAATACCCCGGGTAATCGCGATGAAAGCGCACGTGCCGCAGGTAGTTCCAGGTGGCGGGCGGAAAGGTTCTTAGCGTGCGCAGAATCCGCCAGCCGTAACGTAACGGGTTCGGTGTAAAGCGCGGCATCAGCTGCCAGATGTTCTGGCGAAATCCGGGGCCATCGCGGTTATGGCTCGAAAACAGCATCAGGCCGCCGGGCCGCGTGACACGCGACATCTCCCGCAGGATCAACAAGCGGTCTTCGCCGGTCACGCAGTCGATGCCGTTCCAGCTGAACGTCGTGAGCGCGTAATGGTTGGACGGCAGCTTCGACATGTCGCGCGCGTCCATGTGGAACAGCCTCGCAGCAGGGAAGCGAACACGCGACTGCTCGAGCAGCCTGGCTGTGTAGTCGATGCCGGTGTAGTCGGACGATATCTGCATCATCATCGGTATCGTGCGACCCGCACCGATGCCGATGTCGAGCAGCGGTTGATCGCGACACTCCGCGGCGACCCGGGCGAAAGCGGCCTGTTCGCCCGGGTCGGTCCATGTCTTGCTGCGGGTGAACTCACGCAATGCATCGCGTGAGTTCCACGCGCGCCGGTTGATCCGGTCGAGCGGCGGGCGGATGCTCATCGACATGCTCCTCCGTCGGGACCTTGTCGTCTGGCGTGCCGCTTGCGCACGGAACTCGAACTGCAAGTTCATCGACGGCGCGAACCCGATCGTCGAATACGGGACGAGCGAGCGCGGCGACTGTCGGCAACGACAGGACCCGGTTGTCATTCTCGTGCGATGGCTTCGCGAGACTACAGGTTCGTCGAAGTTCGCTCTGGTCTCCTCCACCCATACGGCCGGCGCAGCGGACTGCGGGCCGTATACGACGGGCATGACCGAGATTTAACGCACGCAGCGCAGGCGTATCTGTACGCCTGCGCACATCGTGGATGCGATACGTGTCGGAGATGTTCTGGGGGGTTGTTTCAGATGAGGATTGCGACGCGTGCGAAACGCGTGAATCCTCAAGGTCGCGAATCTTGCGCGGCTTTTAGCCTGTGGTTTGCTGGCGACGTGAAGGTAAGGTGCGCAGAACGACAAGCGCCAGTAGGGCCGTCATGGGAAGCATCAGCAGACTTCCTTCGGGGCCGACGGAACCGCCGCTCAGCCAATCCGGGCCGATCGCATGGGTAGTCAGAAAATGGCCGCCGGCGATGGATCCACCGCTATCCGCGGTACCGAACAAAAAAGACTCGCTCCAGTCCCATGCCGCATGCACGCCGATCACCCACCAGAGCGAACCTGTGCGCCACACGGCAACGCAGGCGACCAGTCCGAACAAGACGGCGAGTATCACGCCTCTGATGCTTTCGCCGTGGTTGCCCAGGTGCGCTGATCCGAACAGCAAGGACGTGAGAATGGCCGCGACAAGCGGATTCGTTCCTGCCGCAAGTTTGAAGAACAGGTAACCGCGACACAACAGTTCTTCGGCGATTGCGACGAGCAGGAAAACCAGGGCCCACAGCGGAGCCGCCAGGATCAGTGAGTGAAAATCGAGCCCGGAGAATTCGATCTTCGCACCGCCAGAGAGCACCAGCGCGGCCATCGTTCCCGACACAAGCACGACGCCCCAGAAAAGTCCCTGTACAAAATGCGCTGCACGACGCGGCGCCCGCAAACCGTAATCGAGCCACGACTTTCTGTCGATCAGACTCAAGATTTTGGTTGCGACTAACACCGCACAAATCAGAACGGTATCGAGGACAATCTGACGGCCCGGCGCAAGTTCACCCCGATGTTGCAAAGGATGATGCAACATGTCCGCGAGATGAACGACGCCCGCCACGAGCGCGACGCAAATAACGATGAACAACAGAGCGGCCCAACCCGCGCGCAAACCATTTCGCCCCACCCAGATGGCCTTGAAACGCGACCATGTGACCAAACGATGCTTTGTGATTGCAGCAGTTTCCATATGCGGCGACCCCGTTGTCGAGTGGGTGAGCGTGCTGTCAGGATTTGCGTTTATCGGGCTTTGGGGTTTTTAGCATTCGCCCAAAGATATCGAGCGCCCCGGTTGTACGACTGAGGTCGCCACTACTCAGACAAGAAAGGCCCGCTTGCCGGGCCCGTCTTGGGGCAATACGCGTTAGATTTTCACTGAGCCTTCATTAAACCTTCACCACCGAAGCCTGATAAATTTCATCGACGGCTTCCGCCAGCGTCGCATCGAACTCGCTGTCGCTCATCGGTTCCCTGAGTTCGTTGATCAAGGCGCGCGAGAAACTGGCGATCATGCCGTGATTGTGCGCAAGGCGCTTGCAGGCATCGGTACGCGTGTAGCCGCCGGACAGCGCGACGACGCGTGCAACGCGCGGGTGTTCGATCAGCGGACGATAGAAATCGGCGTCTTCGGGAATCGTCACCTTGAGCATGACTTGACGGTCAGCCGGCAACGCGTCGAGACCCTTGAGCAACTCCGCCATCAAAATCGCTTCCGCTTCCTTCTTGTCCGGAATGTTGATCGTGACCTCGGGCTCTAGGATCGGCACGAGTCCGTGCGCATCGATTTGCGCGCCCACTTCGAACTGTTGCGCGGCGATTGCGGCGATACCGGCTGGCGAGGCCTTGCCGATCACGGAACGCATCTTGGTACCGAACACGCCGAGCCTGGCCGCGCGGTCGAGCAGCGCATCGAGTCCGGGATTCGGCTTCATCAGACGCACGCCGTCGGCTTCGGCTTCGAGCCCCTTGTCGACCTTGAGAAACGGTACGACACCGCGGTCTTCCCACAGGAAGGAAGGGGCGGGTTTGCCGCGTACCTGTCCGTCCATGGTGGCTTCGAACAGGATGGCGCAGATGATCTTGTCGCCGGTGAAGGCGGGCGCGGTGATGATACGCACGCGCATTTCATGCATCAGCTTGAACATTTCGGCGTCGCCGTTGTAGGCGCTTTCCGGAATGCCGTACTGTTTCAACGCACCTGGCGTCGAGCCGCCGCTCTGATCGAGAGCGGCGATAAAGCCTTGTTTTTCACGAACTTGCGCAAGCATCCTGTCATTGGCCATGAGTATTTCCCTTTTCAAAACCCAACACCGGACAGTAGCACTTCTGATCCGGGCCTTTTACGTTCATGCAACAAGTGTACCGGTATTGTCGGCCGATTCTGCCGAAACGCGGTGATGGGATGGATTGCGGCTTGCACGCGGCATTCACGCTGTCGTCGTAAAATCCACCCCTGCAGGAATCCACCCCGATGTCGCCGCGCCGTTCGTCCGGTGCGACGTCACTTCACGGAGCGCTTCGATGAACGCTGCTGTAGCCGCACCCGACGCACACAATACGCACCCGCCCGAAATCTGGCTGTTCCGCCACGGCGAAACCGAATGGAGCCTGTCCGGCCAGCACACGGGCCGCACCGACATGCCGCTGACCGAGCACGGGCGCGAGCAGGCGCGTGCGCTGATTCCGGTGGTCGCGGCCCAGCCTTTCGATACGGTGCTGTCCAGTCCGCTGTCGCGTGCGATCGAAACCTGCAATCTGGCCGGACTCGGCGCGCAGATGCAGCGCGAACCCGACCTGCGCGAATGGGACTACGGCATCTACGAAGGCCGCACGACCAAAGAGATTCGCGAGAAGCAGCCGGACTGGGCCGTATGGAGTTCGCCGATTCCCGAAGGCGAAAGCGTCGAGCAGATTCAGGCGCGGGCGTTATCGCTGGTTGGGCGTCTTCTGACAATGCATGGACGTATCGCGCTGTTCTCGCACGCGCACTTTCTGCGTGTGCTCGCGGGCTGCTGGATGGGGGACTCGGCTGTGTTGGGAGCACATCTTGTGCTCGATACCGCGTCTGTCAGCGTGCTCGGTTTCGATCACGAAAACCGCGCGATACGTCAATGGAACCTGCGGCCGCCGGTGCTGGCCACCTGAGGCGGTTCTTAACCGGGTGTCCTTGCAAGAAGCGCAATCGCAGCGCGCCCGCCCGCTACGCGTGGATGTCGAAGCTCGTCGTATAGGCGGCATAGGCATCCGCATCGCGCGCATCCCACACACGCCCGTCGAGCATCACAGGCGCCGCACGTTCGTCGGGAGCGGCGATGCCGACGCCTGCCGCCGCTTCGCGGTATAGCGCGGTCTGATTGATCGCCGACGCGATCGCGGCAAAATCGTGACCTCGGTCGATCATGCCCCAGCGCTGATACTGCGTGAGAAACCAGACGCCTTCAGATGGCCGCGGGTAATTCACTGCGCCACCGTCGAAAAAACGCATCGGCAAGCGTCGCTCACCCTGCGGGTTCTCGATCAACCGCGCGGCGATCGTTTCGGCACCGATGCCGACAAACTCGGGCCGCGCGAGCCAGTCCGCAATCTCCCGCCGATGCCCGGCATCGTCGAGCCAGCGGCATGCTTCGAGCATCGTTTGCACGAGCGCACGCGCGGTGTTCGGATAACGCCGCACGAAATCGCGCCGGCATGCGAGCACCTTCTCCGGATGATCCGGCCAGATCTCGCTCGTGTAGAGGTTCGTCGTGCCGAGTTCGCGCGTTTGTGCGAGCGTATTCCATGGCTCGCCGACGCAGAATCCATCGAGCTTTTCTTCGGCGAGCGCGGCGACCATCTGCGGCGGCGGAATCGCGACGCTGTCGACCTCGCGCAACGGATGCACGCCCTGCGCCGCAAGCCAGTAGTACAGCCACATCGCATGCGTGCCGGTTGGAAAGGTATGTGCGAACACGGGCGTGCGGCCAAGCGCCGCGAGCGCCCGTGGCAGCGTGCCGTGTTCGGCGAGCGCGGCGGCGAGGCGGTTCGACAGCGTGATTGCCTGGCCGTTGCGGTTGAGCACCATCAGCACGGCCATGTCCGTCTGCGGACCGCCGACGCCCAGTTCGACGCCATAGACGAGCCCATACAGCGTATGCGCCGCATCGAGATCGCCGGATAGCAGCTTGTCGCGCACTGCGGCCCACGAAGGCTGGCGCTGCAGTTCGAGCGTGAGGCCGTGTGCGTGGCCGAATTCGAGCAGCTTCGCGGCGACGAGCGGGGCGGCATCGGAGAGCGCGACGAAACCGAGCCGCAGATGCGTTTTCTCGAGCCGGCCCGCGGCGGATGCAGGGGCGAGGGGAGTGGATGGGTTCATGGGCGGGGCATCATTGGGGCGACTCGGACGCGGCGACGATCTGCCGCGCGACTTCCGCGAGCTTTATGCCCTGGTTCATCGCGAGTCTGCGCAGTGCGGCGTAGGCGGCGGGTTCGGTGAGCTTCTGGCTATCCATCAGCAGACGTTTCGCGCGATCGATCAGCTTGCGTTCGGCCAGTTCGTTCTCGGCCTGCGCGAGCCGTTGTCGTAGTTGTGCTTCCTGGGCGAAGCGCGCGAGCGCGACTTCGAGTATGGGAGCAAGGCG
This sequence comes from Paraburkholderia megapolitana, assembly GCF_007556815.1. Taxonomy (NCBI): domain Bacteria; kingdom Pseudomonadati; phylum Pseudomonadota; class Betaproteobacteria; order Burkholderiales; family Burkholderiaceae; genus Paraburkholderia; species Paraburkholderia megapolitana. Next base: position 217,734 of record NZ_CP041743.1, on the reverse strand, counting down.
CTCGGTGGCGAGTCCTTCGACCAGATACGCGGTTACGCCTGCGTTGACCGCATCGCGGATCAACTGCTGGTTCGAATCGTTGCTGAACATCAGCACCGGGCGCGGTGCGGTTTCGTTCATCACGGCAAGCTGTTCGAGCGTGTCGCGCGACGGCGATTCCGTATCGATGATGATCACATCGGGCCGTTCGCTTTCCACCACGCGATGCAGCGCCTGCGGTGTTGCGGTACCGGCCAGCATGTCGTAGCCGAGCCGCGCGAGCGTGTCGCGCAGATCGCCAATAGGCTTGTCGGTATCGGTGACGAGCAGTACGCGGAGCATCGAGGGTGGGTCGTTGTCGGTAAAGAGTTAATGGGCGACGGCGGCTGCGGCACATAGCCGTTTCAGCTCCGGCACGCATGAGCCGCACACTGTGCCGCAGCCGAGTGTCGCCTTCAGTTCGGCCACGTCCGCGCCGCGTGCGATGGCCGCATTGATCTGCGTTTCGCCGACCTGCTTGCAACTGCATATCGTGCGTTCGCGCGGCGCAGTGTTGCCGCGTCGCGCCGCGAATACTGTGAAACGCGGGCCGACCCACGGCTTGCGTTCGCGCAGATCGGCGAGCAATGCGTCGGCGTTTGCGGTATCGCCGGCCATGACGAAGCCGTCGATCATGTTGTCGCGCCATACGACGCGCTTGTCAAGGCCGCGCCGCGCGTCGCGGTATTCGAGCGTGTCGTCGCCGGTGGCGAGGTCGAGCGCCGTGTACAGGCGCTCGAGCCAGCCAGGCGGAGCCGCAAGGTTGGCGGCGCGCAGCACGATCAGATCGTCGGCTTCGACGGCGAGCGCGGCATAGGTGCATTCCGCCAGCAACGGTTGCAGGGCCGCTTGCATCGCGAGCATTTCGCCGCGTCGCACGGCGACCGCGCGCCACGGCAGATCGACCGCTTCGATGCGCACCGCCGAGTGCTTCAGTTCGGGCTGCGCGGACAGCGGATCGACAGCCGGTACGGTCGTTTCGTTGATGCCGCCGCTCGCCAGAAACTGCGCGCTCCAGTGCATCGGCGCGTACACGCTGCCCGATTGCAGTTCGTCGGACAGTTGCAGCGGCAGCACGAGACTGCCGCGCCGGCTCGCGACGCGCACGAGGTCGCCTTCGCGCAGACCACGCCGGGCTGCGTCGCCGCGCGCGATGCTCAACGCGGGCGCGCTTGCATGCGCGAACAGCTTTGCGGTACGTCCGCTGCGGCTCATGCCATGCCATTGGTCGCGCAGACGCCCGGTTAGCAGACGGAACGGATAGCGCGCGTTGACGGGATCGGCGACCGGCAGATAGCGCGTCGCGTGGAAGCGGGCGCGGCCGTCGGCGGTGGCGAACACGGCATCGGTGTAGCGTCGCGCGGCGCCAGTTTGCGCGCCGTCCGGGAACGGCCACTGTTGCGGACCGAGTGCTTCGAGCGTCGCATAGCCGAGCCCGCCGATGTCGAGATCGCGGCCCTTCGTCAACACACGATGCTCGTCGAAGATCGCTTCCGGCGATGCATGCTCGAACAGTTTCACCGGGCTGCCAACCAGCCGTTCGATGCGCTGTGCGACCTGGGCGGCGATCCACCAGTCCGCGCGCGCATCGCCGGCCGGCGCGACGGCTGCGCGCACACGCGAGATGCGCCGCTCCGAATTGGTCACCGTGCCCGACTTCTCGCCCCAGGTGGCGGCGGGCAACACGACGTCGGCATACGGTACCGTGTCGGTCTGCATGAACGCTTCCTGCACGACGACGAATTCGGCAGTGGAGAGCGCTTCGCGTACGCGGGCGATGTCGGGCATCGAATGAACCGGGTTCGTACACGCGATCCAGACCGCCTTGACCTTGCCGCTGCGCACCGCATCGAACAGTTCGACGGCCGGCAGCCCCGGTCGATCCGACAACGTGCGGATGCCCTCAAGACCCCACAGTGCCTCGACTTCGCTGCGATGCGCAGGGTTGCCGATGTCGCGATGGGCGGCGAGCATCGTCGCCATGCCGCCCACTTCGCGACCGCCCATTGCATTCGGCTGACCGGTCAGCGAGAACGGGCCAGCACCGGGACGACCGATCTGGCGCGTCGCGAGATGCAGGTTGATCAGCGCGAGGTTCTTGTCGGTGCCGTGGCTCGACTGGTTCAGACCCATGCAGTACAGCGACAACGCGGCACTGCTTGCACCGAACCATTCGGCTGCCTGCATCAGGTCTTGCTCGGCGATCCCGCATATCTCAGCGGCGACACGCGGCGTGAAATCGCGCACGAGCGTCTTCAGCGCGTCGAAGCCCGAGGTGTGCTCAGCGATGAACTCGCGGTCGATCAACCCTTCCCAGATCAGGTGATGCAGCATGCCGTTGAACAGCGCGACATCGGTGCCGGGCTGGATCGCGAGGTGCAGATCGGCCATCGCGGCGGTGTCGGTGCGGCGCGGATCGACGACGATCCAGCGCACATCGGGGTTGGCCGCCTTCGCTTCTTCGAGCCGCCGGTACAGGACAGGGTGCGCCCAAGCCATGTTGCTGCCGGCGAACAGCACGGTCTGCGCGTGTTCGAGATCTTCGTAGCAGGTGGGCGGGCCGTCGGCGCCGAGCGCCATCTTGTAGGCGACCACCGCGCTCGACATGCAGAGCCGCGAATTGGTATCGATGTTGTTCGTGCCGATCAACCCTTTCGCGAGCTTGTTGAAGACGTAATAGTCTTCGGTGAGCAACTGGCCGGAGACATAGAAGGCGACCGCATCCGGACCGTGCTGCGCGACGATATCGGCGAAGCGCTGCGCGACCGTATCGAGCGCGGTGTCCCACGTGACGGGCACGCGAGCGGCGTCGCGCGTCGTGCGCAGTTCGGGTTGCAGCGCGCGACCGGTGTCGCTCTGCGCCGTCGATGCGAGCGCCATGCCCTTGCTGCACAGCTTGCCGAAATTCGCCGGATGCTCAGGGTCCCCCGCCACGCCGGTGATGCGTCCATCCTCCGCTTCGATCAGCACGCCGCAGCCGACGCCGCAATAGCAGCAGGTGGAGCGGGTGACAGTCTTCATCGGATCTCCGGGCGGATGGGGACGGCGTTCATCGTGTACTCATTGTGCGTTTACGCGGTTCAGGCGAGGCTGACAAACACCGAGCCGTCATCGTCCACGCGCACCGGAAAATGACGCGCACAACCTTCGTCAGGCGCCTTCGCCTCACCCGACGCAAGGTCGATGTTCCATGCATGCAGCGGACACGTGACGCTCTCGCCATGCACGATACCTTGCGACAATGCGCCGCCCTTATGCGGGCAGTAATCGAGCAACGCGAACACGGCGTTCTGCGCGGTGCGGAAAATCGCGACGTTGCCGTCGGCACGCTCGAGCACGCGGCTACCGAGTGGCGGAATGTCGTTCACGTCGCACACGCGCGTCCATGAGTGGGTGACTTGCATATCCATAGAGGCATCCTTCATGCGACGATTTTCAGCGGAATGTATTCCTGCTTCTGCACGCCACCGATACGCGCTTCCCACGGGTCGGGCAACCCTTCGAGCGAATACAGCAGCCGTTCGTGGAGCGCCTTGCGGTTGGCCGCATCGTCGACCACTTTCTGCTTCACGTAGTCGAGCCCGACGCGCGCGATGTAGTGCACGGTGCGATCGAGGTAATACGCTTCCTCGCGATACAGCTGCAGGAACGCGCCGCTGTATTCCTTCACTTCATCGGCGGTCTTGACCTTGACGAGGAACTGCGCGACTTCGGTCTTGATGCCGCCGTTGCCGCCCACATACAGTTCCCAGCCGCTATCCACCGCAATCACGCCGACGTCCTTGATGCCCGCTTCGGCACAGTTGCGCGGACAGCCGGACACTGCGAGCTTGACCTTGTGCGGCGACCACATGTTCGCGAGCATCGTCTCCAGATCGATGCCCATCTGCGTGCTGTTCTGCGTGCCGAAGCGGCAGAATTCGCTGCCGACGCAGGTCTTCACGGTGCGAATCGATTTGCCGTAGGCGTGGCCGGACTTCATGCCGAGGTCCTGCCAGACGTGCGGCAGGTCTTCCTTGCGGATGCCGAGCAGGTCGATGCGCTGGCCGCCCGTCACCTTCACCATTGGCACATGGTATTTGTCCGCGACGTCCGCGATGCGACGCAGTTCCGCGGCGGTGGTGACGCCGCCCTTCATCTGCGGGATCACCGAGAACGTGTTGTCCTTCTGGATGTTCGCGTGCACGCGTTCGTTGACGAAGCGGCTTTGCGGATCGTCGACGGCTTCGCGCGGCCAGGTGGACAGCAGGTAGTAGTTGATCGCGGGCCGGCAGGTCGCGCAACCGTTCGGCGTGCGCCATTCGAGGAAATCGTAGACCGCGCGATGCGTCAGCAGATGATGCTCGCGGATCGCCTTGCGCACTTCGCCGTGATTGCGGTCGGTGCAGCCGCATATCGCTTTGGTCTGCGGCGTTTCCTGGAAGCTGGAGCCGACCGTGCTCATCAGGATCTGCTCGACGAGACCGGTGCACGAGCCGCAGGAGCTCGATGCTTTCGTGTGCTTCTTCACGTCGTCAAGTGTGAAGAGACCCTTTTCGGTGATTGCCTTGACAATGGTGCCCTTGCACACGCCGTTGCAGCCGCAGACTTCGTCGCTGTCGGCCATCGCGGCCGCGCGGCTTTGACCCTGCACGCCCGCGTCGCCGACGCTCGATTCGCCGAACATGATGTGATCGCGCAACTCGCCGAGCTTGCGGCCTTCGCGCAGCAGTTTGAAGTACCACGCGCCGTCGGTGGTGTCGCCATAGAGGCACGCGCCGACCAGTTGATCGTCCTTGATCACGAGTTTCTTGTAGACGCCGCCCGCGGGGTCCGACAGCACGATTTCCTCGGTGTGTTCGCCGCCGTAGAAGTTGCCGGCCGAAAACAGGTCGATGCCGGTGACCTTGAGCTTGGTGGACAGCACCGAGCCTTTATAGCTGCCGATGCCCATCAGCGCGAGATGGTTCGCGCAGACCTTCGCCTGTTCGAACAGCGGTGCCACGAGACCGTACGCGATACCGCGATGGCTTACGCACTCGCCGACGGCGTAGATGCGCGGATCGTAGGTCTGCAGCGCGTCGCTGACGACGATGCCGCGATTGCAATAGAGCCCCGCCGATTCCGCCAGCGTCGTGTTCGGGCGAATGCCGGCGGCCATCACGACGAGATCGGCGGGGAGGCTCTCGCCGTCCTTGAAACTGACGCCGGTCACTTCACCGGCTTCGTTGCCGGTGATCGCGGCGGTTTGCCGGTTCAGCAGAAACTGCAGACCGCGTGCTTCGAGCGAGCGTTGCAGCAGCTTGCCGGCGGTGGCATCGAGCTGACGTTCGAGCAGCGTGTCGGCCAGATGCACGACGGTTACGTCCATGCCGCGCAGCTTCAAGCCGTTGGCCGCTTCGAGACCAAGCAACCCACCGCCGATCACAATGGCCCGACGTTTCACCGTGGCCGCATCGATCATCGATTGCGTGTCGTGAATGTCGCGATAGGTGATCACGCCTTTCAGCGTGTTGCCCGGCACCGGCAGGATGAACGGCACGGAGCCGGTGGCGATCAGCAGGCGGTCGTAGGGGGCTTCGGTGCCGTCGCTGGCGGTGACGGTGCGGCGTACGCGGTCGATGCGCTCGACCGTCTTGCCGACATGCAGACGGATGCCGTGCTCCTCGTACCACGCGAGCGGATTGAGCACGATATCGTTGAAGGTCTGTTCGCCCGCGAGCACCGGCGAAAGCAGGATGCGGTTGTAGTTCGGATGCGGTTCCGCGCCGAACACGGTGATGTCGTAGTGGCCAGGGGCGATCGCCAGCAGCTCCTCGAGCGTGCGGATACCGGCCATGCCGTTGCCGATGACGACGAGTCGGGGTTGAGTCATGATGATCCGTCGTTGGAGCGCTCCGCTACGCGATGCGGCGGATGCGACAAACGTCGAACGTCGTTGCCCGACTAGATTGACCGGACGCGGCAGGTACGTTGCGCGGCGCGGCCAGATTCATGCTGTCTTGCATCGTTGCAAGCGCTGCAACGTATTAAGCAACCTGTATGCCATCTGGCGTTTCGCGGTGATTTCCCGGCGCTGGAGCGGATTATGGCGAGCGATGCTCGCGCATGGCGCACCGCGCCTGTGCGCATGCTGCGGCGCTGCACAGATGTGGCGCAGCGATGAGTTGGGGGGGCGAGCGAGAGGGCGTCGCCGATGCGGCTACCCAGGCGGGACGGTGGAGGGTGTCCCGATACAACGCCTCATCGTCGCTGCACGTCTCACCGGCCGGACTGGGCCGATGCAGACGCGCGACGCGGTTCGCCGATGAACCGGACGACGAGGAACTTCGATGTGATGTCAGCAGCATGCAGCCGCGATGGCTGCAGCCGGGTTAGCGGCGACGCTGTGCTGCTGCGTTCCGGTTGCCGCCAGCACCACCGCCGCCACCGCCGGCGCGCTCGTCCTTGTGGCGGAAATTGATCCGCCCTTTGGTCAGGTCGTAGACCGAGAGTTCGAGCGTGACGCGGTCGCCCGCAAGAATACGGATGTGATTCTTGCGCATGCGTCCGGACGCATAGGCACCTACCACGACGCCGTTGTCGAGCGTGACGCGATAGCGGCTATCCGGAAGTACTTCGTCGACGATACCGTCCAGTTCAAGCAGTTCTTCTTTTGCCATGCATAGCTCCTCGGCGATGAATCAAAGATCGGCGACCGACTGGCCGTCAACACGGCCGTCGATCAGTTGTTCCGCGTGCGCCATGCACGCAAGCCGTGCCTTGCCTGAGGCTTCGAACGGCCAGAGGTAAGGCAGGCGGAATACGCGGCCGTCTGCAGCCGGATTCGCACCGACGCGGCAGATGCGTACCGAAGCCTCGTAGCCCGCATCGGGCCGGCGGCTCGGCTGGCCCTCCGCCGGGCGGCGCGGGTAGATCAGCGGATGAATTTCGTAACCTTTGTAGGTCTTTACAGCTTGAGTCATAAACATGTCCTGTGTAGTACGTTGCCGCAGTTTTCGCGCAGGGCGCGGCCACAGCAGCTCAGCGGCGCCGCGCACGAGGGCGCGCCGCAATGGAAAAAGCCTGGCTCAGGCCCAAACGAGGGCTTGAACGCAGCCGCGAACGCGCGGATTCGATGGAGAAGAAACACGCTGGCATCGCGCGGATGCCGGGCGCATGAAAAGCTGTGCAACTCGCGACGGCGAATGCGTGCAGCGCATTGCCGAAATGACGGGACCGCCGGCAGGCGGCGGTCTCGAGCAGTCGGGGGTGTTGCGGAAATGCCGGTCGGTACAGCCGACTGGTACAGCAATACTGCGGGCTACAACTATCCCGCTATGATGCCCTAAATGCGGCTTTTTGGATAGTGGAATGTTCCGACGCCCCGCTGGACGACCGGAAGATGCGGGCATCCGCTGTGGGCGGAGCCGCCGGTAGACAAGGGTATAGAGCCGGTTTCAACCGGGCTCGACGACCCGCTTTTTCAGTTCCCGGGACGCCGCGAGCGGAATCCGCGCGTCGTCCCAGACGGCGAGCCATTCGACTTCCTTCGCAGTGAAGACCTGTCCGTGATTGCGCAGCGTGTACTGCAGCGAATCGATGATGTGATTGCGAATGATCTCGGGCGTGCGTTCGTCGTCGAGCACGGCACGGAACGCTTCGAGCGTGGCCATCGGGTTGCTCCAGTCCAGTAAAAGGGATGCTCCCGTTATCGCATGTCAAAAAGACCGGTGCAGGCGGACAAAATTCGCGATGGTGTTGCGTGCGACGGTTGGTCTCGCCGCGCTTTCCGTGTGCTTCGCTGTTATGCGAAACGTGCCGGTCGGTGTGGCTACAATGCGGGGCGGGCGTTTTGCCTGTTTAAGAAGACTGAATCCATCCCGGCTGTTTCCGCTCCGCCCAGGCAGCGCGACGCCGATCCACCGAAGGTAGCGATTTCGATGCGCAAGAAAAAAGCCTCTCCTGTGAAGGACCTGCTGCTGACGCGCTATGCGCCGATCGCGGACGCCATCGCCGCGCTTTTTTTTCCTTACGCCGAGGTCGTGATTCACGACCTGCATGACCAGACGGTGCTGTATCTCTCGAACAACCTGTCGAGGCGCGAGATCGGCGACGATTCCGCGCTCGAGGAAATCGGCCGTTCCGCGCGTGAACGCGTTATCGGTCCGTATGAAAAGCTGAACTGGGACGGCCGGCGGATGCGCTGCGTGAGTAACGTCCTGTTCGACGATCTCGGTCAGCCGGCCGGCATGATGTGCATCAACTTCAACATCGCCGTGTTCGAAGACGTGCGCTCGGCGCTCGATATTTTCATCAAGGGTGCCGGTATCGTGGCACAGCCCGATGAACTGTTTCGCGACGACTGGCAGGAGCGCATCAACACGTTTTTGCACGGCTGGTTGCGCGAACGGCAGCTCGGCCTGAACGGTCTCACGCGCGAACATCGACGCGAACTGGTCGAGGCGCTGTATGCGGAAGGCGCGTTTCGCGGCCGCAGCTCGGCGGACTATGTTGCGAGCGTGCTGGGTATGGGGCGCGCGACGGTCTATAAACATCTGAAGCAGATGAAGGAGAGTGCAAGTTGATGTCGCCTGAAAAGCCCGAAGGTATCGATCGCGATACCCGTTTCGCCACCTCCTTTGAGGAACAGAAAACCGTGCGCTACCGGCACTACAAGGGCGGTCTTTATGAACTGGTCTGCGAGGCTACGCTCGAGTCCGACCCGAGCGTGACGATGGTGGTCTACCGCGCGCACAACGGAACGATCTGGACGCGTCCGGCTTCCGTGTTCTTCGAGCAGGTTGAGCACGAGGGGCGGTTGGTTGCGCGGTTTGCGCTGGTCGATTGAATGTCGATTTCTTTTGAGTAGTCCGTTAGGCCGAGGGTACAAGACCCGGTCTTGAAGCCATAGTTGGTCGGCAGTCCGAGGCCGACCGGCAGATCGCTGGTTGAATGTTGTTTGCAATACATCTCAAGTTGAGATACTATCTTTTCCACGTTCATGCGAGTCATCTCCAACAAGACGCTGGTCGATTTTTCGGTGAAGCATCCGGATGCTGGTATTCCACTTCAAATTTGGCGAAAGACCGTTGAGGCTGTTTTTTTCGCGAATTTTGCCGATCTGAAGCGGGCCTTCAATACCGTTGACAAGGTTGGCGACCTCTACGTTTTCAATATTGGCGGCAACAAGTTCAGATTGATTGCTGCCGTGCATTTCAATGTGCAGAAGCTGTATGTGCGGCACGTTTTCACGCACAAGGAGTACGACAAATGGAAGCGCTGAAATTTTCGCGTACCGACATCGAGGAGCTGGCAGAGCACTTCGAAGCGATTTCGCACAAGGTCCCGCTGCGTCCCATCACTTCGGACGAGGAATACGACTTTGCTGTACGTGCACTGAATGCATTGCTCGATGCTGGCGCTGCGGACGAAAATCACAGACTGGCAGCGCTTGCGGATGCGTTGGGTGAGTTCATCGGTGAGTATGACGACGCACACCACCAATTGCCAAACGTTCCAGCCGGAGACATCTTGAAGTATTTGATGCTCGAGAACGATGTCCGCCAGGCCGACTTGCCGGAAATCGGAAGCCAGGGTGTCGTGTCCGAGATTCTTAGCGGAAAGCGAGAGCTCAACGTGAGGCAAATCCGCGCGGTCTCCGAGCGCTTTGGCGTCAATCCGGCCATCTTTCTCTGATCTGACTCTCAGGTCTACTGATGCGGTCGCCGGGAACTTCATCCCGGTACCACTGAAATCTCTGCATGCCGAAATACGCGCATGCCTAGACCCCACTCCCTTACAAAAAAAACGGATTGCATCGTTTGACATGTGCTGCGCGTTGAAATTGCGCGCATCTGTCTATGAGTGCCTTCGTGCGATTTCTGCAATGAAGCGCGCATTTATGCATCTATCCGGAGGTAATGACATGAGCGGAGTATTTGAACGATTGAGTAGAGGGTTCCGGGACGCGAGATTTTCAGTGGGGGCGTTGCTGCTGTGCATGACGGTACTAGGCTCGCCGGCTGCGCACGCGTTGACGCCCACCGAGCAGGATGAAGTTCAGAATTTCACGTTGACGGAAGACTTCGTGCAACGCTTTGGGGCCGCCAACCAGGAGGTTCAGGCAAAAGGTGTCGGTACGCACCCAGGTCAAATCCAGAAACAGACCTCGGGTAAAACGCCCACGCTCGATACGTTCACTGTCGCCATAGAACAGAATTCCGGCGAAATGGATATCTTGAAGCGGCATGGTTTGACGGCACGGCAGGCCGTTCTCGGCACTTTTGTTCTGGGAAGCGCAAGGATGCGCGACATGCAGTTGACCCGCGACCCGGAACTGGCGAAGAAACTAGGTCCCCCGAAGGACGTGAGCCCGGCCAACATGGCGTTTTACGAGGCGCATAAGGACGAGATTCATCAGTTGCTGGCTGTGAAGCCGCATTAAGAAAGGTGCATGGTCTAGCGAGGCCGGGTTGCTCTTGCAGCCTGGAAGTGAGCCGAATACTTCGAACTAGCACAGACGCACATGCCGGACCGATTCTGGATCGACGCACGCACGGTCGTTACTCCCTGGTCGCGTCCGGCACCTCGAGCACCAGATCCGACTGCGCCACCGCCACGCAAGGCAGGATAAAACCTTCCGCTTTTTCCTCGCGCGACACGCCGGGCCATTCGATCAGATAGCGCACCTCGCCGCTTGTCATCCGGCATAGACAGGTCCGGCATGTGCCGTTGCGGCACATGCGCGGCAAACGCAAGTTCGCGAAGCCAGCAGCTTCGAGGACGGTGAGCGAATCGGGTGCTTCGAACGTCTGTCCGAGCGGTTCGACACGCACCGAAAACACGCGCTCGCTCATGAAGTCCTCACGAGATCGACACGCCCAGCAATCGTCCCGCGCCGTACGTGAAGGCCGCGGCGACCAACCCGATCGCGATCTGGCGAAACGCTGAAAATGCAGCGCTGCGTCCGTTGAAAAGCGATGTGAACACACCGACTGCGGCAAGACCGAACGCGCTCAAACCGATGCACTGATAGATCGCGACGACACCGTGCGCCCAGAGGAACGGCATCGCCGGGAAAATCGCCCCGAGCGAAAAGAGGCAAAACGACACGCCCGCCGCCGACCACGGGTTGCCACCCAGTTCTGCCGGATCGATACCCAACTCTTCGCGCGTGAGTGTGTCGAGTGCTTTCTGCTTGTCGCGCATGATCTGGTCGGCAACGCGCCGCGCTTCTTCCGCATCGATGCCCTTCGCCTGATAGATCAGCGTCAGTTCGTTGCGCTCGGCATCGGGTGTGTGTTCGATTTCATCGGCTTCCTTCGCGATCTGCGTACGCGCCAGTTCGCGTGCGTTCGTGACCGACAGCCATTCGCCGAGCGCCATCGAGCATGCACCCGCGATCAATCCGGCGAGTCCGGTCAGCAGGATCGCCTTGTTGCCGGTACCCGCGCCAGCCACGCCCATGATCAGGCAGAAGTTCGACACGAGGCCGTCGTTCGCGCCGAGCACCGCGGCGCGCAGATCGTTGCCCGATGTCACGCCCTTGTGCCACGCCTCTGCGTCCGCGATCTGCGCGCCTACCGACGTGCGTTTTTGCTTGTCCTCGGTGGCGACTGCCTGGACGGCGGTTGCGTGACGATGCTCGTCGGCGGAAAGGTGCGCAGCGTCGGGTTGGTTCGCGTACTTGTCGCGATCCGCGTATTCGGCGGCGGCGAGCGAGGGCAGCACAAACGACGGTCCGAATGTATGGATCAACACACGCATCAGATGGGTCTTCAGGCTGCGCCTATGCGCTCGCACGCGTACGCCGTTCGCGCTCAGCTTGTTGTGCCACACCCGGGCATGCTCGCGCTCGGAGGCGGCGAGCTGGCCGTAGAGTTTGCTGCGAGCCGGGTCTTTTTCGATGCGCGCGAGCGTCTCGTAGAGCGTTGCGCTATCGAGTTCGTCGGCGAGGTTGGTGCGAAAGCGTTTGAGATCGTGTCGGGAAGCCATGTCGGGTCGGCGTACGAGCCTGCATTCGGTACGCTCGAAGCTTACCCTGGCACGTGGATGTCATGACAGGTGGTGCGTTCGCTCATCCGCAGAGAACGGTGCCCACCCGGTGGTCTAGCCATTAACCGCGCGCAGGTCAGTGCGCGTCGCGTCGCCGCAGGAAGCGATAGACCGTATTGCGTGCCAACCCCAGCTCGCGTGCTGCCGCCGATATGTTGCCGCGATGTCGCGCGAGTGTCTGCTCGATCAAGGTGGTTTGCCAGTCTTCCATCCGGTGCGCGGACGTTGTTGGGCGTTGCATCGCAGGGGCATCGACCGTTGCGGATTCCGATGCGGTAACACCGTCGTCGACACCGGCAGCATCGGCAATGCAGTCCTGCAGAAAATCGTCGGGTAGATGTTCGACGTCGATTTGCGCCGCGCCTTCGGCCATGATGCCGGCCGTACGCAACACGTTGGCCAGTTGCCGCAGGTTGCCGGGCCAGCGGCAGCGCGCAAAGCGCTCGAGCACAGCCGCCGACACGCGCAGCGGAATCCGTTCGCTGTCGCGTTGCTGTTCGAGTATCCGGCTGACCAGTGCGGCGAGATCGGTACGCTCGGCAAGCGCAGGCAACGTGACGACGAGCCCGTTGATCCGGTAGTACAGGTCTTCGCGGAACGTGCCCGCTTCGATCATCGCGCGCAGGTTGCGATGGGTCGCACAGACGATCCGCAGATCGACCGGCACCGCCCGTGTGCCACCGAGCGGCACGACTGTGCGCTCCTGCAGCACGCGCATCAACCGGACCTGCTGCGCAGGCGGCATGTCGCCGATCTCGTCGAGAAACAGTGTGCCGCCGTCCGCCTGCACGATCTTGCCCGCGCTGCCGCGTTTTTTCGCGCCCGTGAATGCGCCGTCTTCGTAGCCGAACAGTTCGGCTTCGATCAACGTGTCCGGCAGCGACGCGCAATTCACTGCGACAAACGGCGCGTCGCGACGAGGCGAATCCTGATGGATCGCGCGCGCGAGCCATTCCTTGCCGGTGCCGGTCTTGCCGAGCACCAGAATCGGAATATCGCGTCCGTGCACCTTCTCGACGCGGCGCAGGATCGCGGCAATCTGCGCGTCGCCGGTATCGAGCGCGGCGAGCGTGATGGCATCGGCGGCTTGCGTTGCCGGGCGTGCACCCGATGTGGCAAGCACATCGTGACGCTCGCCGAATTTCGTCAGCGCAGTCGCCATCCGCTCGCGCGGCGCATTGAATTCGCCGCGCGCGACGACCCGCACACCGCTCGGCAGCGTCAGCGTCATGGCTTCGCCGGGTGCGCGTGCCACCTGCTGCAGCAGCGCAGGAAAGCCGAAACCGAACAGCGCTTCGAACGGCTGCCGCAGCATGCCACCGAGCGGCCGTCCCAATTGAAACAGCGCACTACGATTCGCCGACAGAAAGAGCCCATCGGGTGTAAACGCAGCGAGCCCTTCAAACAGCGTACCGATGAATTCAGCACGTGCATGAAAATGAATCCGCACGGCATCGGCGAACTGGTTCGAGAACAGGTGGTTCTCGATCATCTGCGCGGACATCCGTACGAGCGCCAGCGTGTGTTTGTGAAAGCCGCGCGTGTCGCCGCTCACGTCGAGCGCACCGATCGTGTTGCCGAACGGATCGACGATCGGTGCGCACGAGCAGGTGAGGATGTGGTTCGCTTGCAGGAAGTGTTCGCCGGCATGCACGACAGTCGGCTGGCCGTCGACGAGCGCGGTGCCGATCGCATTCGTGCCGCGGTCACTTTCGGCCCACGAAACGCCGGGGCACAGCGCCACGCGGTTGGCCTTTTCGATGAAGTCGCTGTCGCCGAGACTGTGCAGGATCACGCCGTTGCTGTCGGTGAGTACCACCATGCTTTGCGTATCGACGATCTGTGCGTGCAGCGTTTCCATCACCGGTAACGCGTGCGTGTAGAGCGACTGGTTACGCTCGATCACGCCGCGCAGCATGGAACGTGCGAGTGGCTGGAAATCGGGTATTTCGGACGCTCGCAGTCCGACCTGCAGCGAACGCGCATGAGCCTGCGCGATCACGTCGGGCCGACCGGCCGTCGAGGGCGTGGCGGGACGATGGGTCACTGCTTGTCTCCGGTGATATCGGTGGCGTTGCAAGGTGCGTTGCCTTGCGCGGCGAACTGCGTGCACTGCAGCAAATGCCACTGGCGCGGCGCGGCCGAGCAACCATGGTACAGGATCGCAGCGCCTGGAACCCACGCGGGCAGTGCCCCATCTACCCCGCGTTGGAGCGCGACAGCGCGGGCAGGCTCAGTAAAACTTGCAGCGCGCTGGAAGTCGTCTAAAGTGAATAAGATCAGCCGGAGAAAGTGGGCGTTTCCCCCGCAGCCCGGCTAGGCAGCCCGCGCGTGAGATCACAGGGAGGCAGGCTCAATAGAAGCAGGCGCGGCCCCGAGACGGTTGGTCAATCGAAGGTGAATCCCATGCAGATCAATTTCCCGTACGAAACCCCGGCGTATTCGGGGCCCGAGTTGACCCTGGCATTTCCGGCCCTGGTCGACGGCGAGAGGGTGGAATGCATGATCACCGCCGAGGCGCTGGAAGATCACTTCGGGGCGGCGTCGACGCGGCTCGAAGATATGGTCGGCGCATTCGATACGCATCGTGAGCGGATCGAGGCAGCCACCCGCCGTCTGCTGTCGGAAACGCGCGCGCAGTGCCTCGTACTGCGCAGCGGCTACGTCCGGTTCTACAACGCGAACTGGCGCAACTGATTCCTTCCCAACCGTTGCCTCCGCGCGCCGGCTCGATGCCGGCGCGCGGCATTCGCATGACCGAAAGAAAGACCGAAAGCGGTCACAGCATCCGCTGCAGCGTCCGGTCGCGGAATATGACCTGATGCCCGATCGCCGCGAGCGCATGCACGCCGATCACCCAATAGAACGCGTTACCGAGCAGCACGTGCAGCGTCTTGAGGGCGGCACGGGCAGCGGGGTCCGCGCCAACCAGCGTGATGTTCAGATTCAATCCGGCCAGCGTGACCGGATGCCCGCCGGTATTGACCATCAGCATGCCCAGCAGCGGCTGCGCAAAAATGAACACATAGAGCGCGAGATGGACGAGCCGTGCGAGAAACGCGAGCAGCACGTTCGTATTGACCTCCGGCGGCGCGGGGCGCCACAGGCGCCATAGCAGCCGCAGGATCGCGAGCGTGAGCACGAGCGTGCCGGCCCACAGATGCAGCGCGGTCCAGAACACGCGGCTGTCGCTGCCTTTCGGGCCGCGAATCTCGATGGCCAGATAGGCGAGTGCGATCAACAGCACGATCGCCCAGTGAAAGAAAATGGCCGGCCGCGAATAGCGGTCGGCGGACGAACGGGAATGCATATGGGCTGCTCCGGTAACCGGCCTGGGCGTGCGAACAGGGTCTGTAACAGCGGCTATTCCGCGCCGAGATAGAAGAACCGGAACAGGAAGACCGCCGCGATGACCCAGACGACGAGCTTCACTTTGCGCGCCTGTCCGGTCAGCAGTTTGAGCCCCGCGTATGAAATGAAGCCGAACGCGACGCCGTTTGCGATCGAATACGTGAACGGCATCAGCAGTGCGGTGAGCGCGGCCGGCACGACTTCGGTTGCATCGTCCCACGGCAGCTCGGCCATTTCGCGCAGCATCAGGCACGACACGTACAGCAGCGCCGGTGCGGTCGCGTAAGCGGGCACAACGCCCGCGAGCGGCGCGAAGAACAGGCAGGCGAGAAACAGCACGGCTACGGTGATCGCCGTCATGCCGGTACGCCCGCCAGCCTGCACGCCCGAGGCGCTTTCGATATACGCGGTTGTCGACGACGTGCCGAGCAGGGAGCCCGCAAGGATGGCGGTACTGTCGGCGAGCAGCGCCTTGTTCAACCGGTGCATCTTGCCTTCGACCAGCAGCCCCGCGCGGTTCGCGACACCCATCAGCGTACCGGTCGCATCGAACAGCTCGACGAGGAAGAACACGAGGATCACGTTCAGCACACCGGCGGACAGCGCACCGCGGATGTCGAGATGAAACAGCGTCGTGTCGATCGACGGCGGCGCCGAGACGACACCATGAAACTGGTTGCCGCCGAAGAAGAAGCTCAGCACGGTCACGCCGACGATGCCGATCAGGATCGCGCCGCGCACGCGCAGGAAGTCGAGCGTGACGATGGTAAAGAAGCCGATGATCGCGAGCACGACGTGCGGATCGTGCAGGTTACCGAGCGTGACGAGCGTAGCCGGATTGCCGACCACGACGCCAGCCGATTTCAGCGAGATGATCGCGAGAAACAGCCCGATGCCGCCGGTAATCGCAATGCGGATCGAATGCGGAATACCGTTGACGATCACCTCGCGCACGCGAAACAGCGTCACGATGAGAAACAGACATCCCGAGATGAACACCGCGCCGAGCGCCGCCTGCCAGGTGAACCCCATACCCTTGACGACCGTATAGGCGAAGTACGCGTTGAGCCCCATACCAGGCGCGCAGGCGATCGGGTAGTTCGCGTACAACCCCATGATCAACGAGGCGAGCGCCGCGACGAGACAGGTGGCGACGAACACGGCGTCTTTCGGCATGCCCGCATCGCCGAGGATCGACGGATTGACGAAGACGATGTAGGCCATCGTCAGGAAGGTGGTGAGGCCCGCGAGCACTTCCGTGCGCAGGTTCGTGCCCGCTTCGTCGAAGCCGAAATACTGTTTGACGGAGTTCATGAGCCGGATCTCTTGTTATGTGAGGGGATCGAAGGGTGACGTACGGCGGCCGTCTGCATGAGTGCGGCCGGGGCCGGGGTATGCGCAGGCTGAATTGTAATCAGGATCGGGCTTCAGGTGACGGTTTGCCGCGCTCGCGGCGGATGGTGCATTGCGGCGCGTGCTGCGCGGTAGTCAGTCGGCCGCATGCCGGTCCATTTGCGGAACGCGCGATGAAACGCGCTCGGTTCCGCAAAACCGACCGCCTGCGCGATGTCCGCGATCGTCCGGTCGGTGTCCTGCAACTCGGCGATCGCGATATCGCGCCGCAGGTCGTCCTTGATCGACTGGTACGTGTGGCCTTCCTGTTTCAGGCGTCTGCGCATCGTCGCCTCCGCGACGTTCAGCGACGCGGCCATCTGGTCGGCGGCGGGCCATGCAGACATCGCGAGGGCGCGCAGCGTCTTGCGTACCCGCGCGGCGAACGAGCCGGGATTGCGGTACTTGACGACGAAGCTGCCCGGCGCATCGCGCAGGAACGGTTTGACGGAGCGCGTGGTCTGCACAACCGGCAGG
Source organism: Paraburkholderia megapolitana (assembly GCF_007556815.1). NCBI lineage: Bacteria > Pseudomonadati > Pseudomonadota > Betaproteobacteria > Burkholderiales > Burkholderiaceae > Paraburkholderia > Paraburkholderia megapolitana. Next base: position 200,481 of record NZ_CP041743.1, on the reverse strand, counting down.
CTCATGAAATCGGGCGCGAGATCGACATACGACGCGGGCTGCCCGAACGCCATGTCGTCGCAGAACATCAAGCGGTATTCGTGCGCGGCCGGCGGCTCCGCGCAACGAAAGCGTGCCCGCTGCAGCGGAATGCGCCGTCCCACGAGCCAGCAGACCAGGCCGTAGACCAGAATGAAGTACGTCGCATACGCGAACATCGTGGGCAGCGGGGTGCCTTCGCGATGCGTGAACACCAGGCGCACGCGCGTCGCGTCGGTGTCGATCTCCACGCGCAGATCGTCGAGAATCAGCCGCATGAAGCCGACTGCACGCGAGAGCGCATGCGCGCCATCGCGCGCGCCGAGCGCGGCATGGGTCATCGCGATGAAGCTGCCGCTGCGCATCGGATGCGAATCCTGGCCGAAGAACTCGTCGTCGAGCGCGCGAGCGATGCCGGCCCACAGCGCGCCGTATTGCTCGGGCGAGACACGTCCTTTGGGCGACGCGAGCATCGGCGGCGCGATGCCGGCGGCCTCGATGAGCGGCCCGACGTCGAGGCCGCGGGCGCGGGCGAGCGCCAGGGTTTCCTCGACGAGACTGACGGAGATGGTTCCCTTGTCGCTTTTCATCGGGCATCGTGCTGGTAGGTGAAGGTTGTGCGGCGGGACGAAGGCTGGCAAATTCGCTCAGTTGGCGGGTTGATTTGCATCCTTCGCGCGGATCCCCACGCCGCAATTGCTGCGAGCGCAAATGTGAGTATGGTAAATGCGCTCATCCAGAATGATCGGCCCCGGCATCGAACCTGTCCAGCAGGTTGCCTACACTGGGCCGGGGCGCGCTTTGTCGCCACGCCGATAAAGCGCCATGAACACGCACGAAAGGTGGACGCAATGAACGATTTCTATACCGAAGATCAACGGATGATCCGCGACGCAGCGCGCGATTTCTCAACCGGGCGGCTCGCGCCGAACGCGGCGCAGTGGGATCGTGAGAGCCGGCTGCCGCCGGAAGTCGTGACCGAAATGGGCGCGCTCGGGCTGCTCGGCATGATCGTGCCGTCGGAGTGGGATGGCTCGTACACCGACTACATTGCCTATGCGCTCGCGCTCGAAGAGGTGGCTGCCGGCTGCGCCTCCTGTGCGACGCTGATGAGCGTGCACAACTCGGTCGGCTGCGGGCCGATCCTGAGCTTCGGCACTGAGGACCAGAAACAGCGCTATCTGCGCGACCTTGCGACCGGCCGCAAGCTCGGCGCGTTCTGTCTGACCGAGCCGCACGCGGGTTCCGAAGCCAGCAACCTGCGCACGCGCGCGACGCTGCGCGATGGCAAGTGGGTGCTGGATGGCAGCAAGCAGTTCGTCACGAACGGTTCGCGCGCCGACCTCGCGATCGTCTTCGCGGTCACCGATCCGGAGCTGGGCAAACGCGGTCTGTCGGCCTTCATCGTGCCCACCGATACACCGGGCTTCAACGTCGGGTCACCCGAAAAAAAGCTCGGCATCCGCGCGTCGGATACCTGCCCGATCTCGTTCGATCAGTGCGCGGTACCCGAAGCGAATCTGCTCGGCGCGCGCGGCGACGGCCTGCGCATCGCGCTGTCGAATCTCGAAGGCGGCCGGATCGGTATCGCGGCCCAGGCGGTCGGCATCGCGCGCGCGGCATTCGAAGCGGCACGCGCGTATGCGAACGAGCGCGTGCAGTTCGGCAAGGCCATCAAGGAACATCAGTCCATCGCCAATCTGCTCGCTGACATGACGACACAGTTGAACGCCGCGCGGCTGCTCGTGCATCACGCGGCGCGTCTGCGCAGTGCGGGGCTGCCGTGTCTGTCCGAGGCATCGCAGGCAAAACTGTTTGCATCGGAAATGGCCGAAGAGGTCTGCTCGAACGCGATCCAGATTCACGGCGGCTACGGTTATCTGCAGGACTACGCGGTCGAGCGCCACTACCGCGATGCCCGCATTACGCAGATCTACGAAGGCACCAGCGAAGTACAGAGAATGGTGATCGCGCGTCAGATTTGAGCGCAGAATAATCCGCCAGAGAGCGCAACCGCGCCAGTGAGGAGACAATCATGAACGGGACGACCACCGCCACCGCCGCGCAGGCTTTTCTCGACGCGCGCGATCTGCTGTTGCGACATCGCAGCGACTACACGAGCGCGTACCGCGAATTCGCGTGGCCGGTGCTCGGCGAATTCAACTGGGCACTCGACTATTTCGACGTGATCGCGCGTGGCAACGACAACCCGGCGTTGTGGATCGTCGACGATCCGGCCAGTCCCGGGCTCAAGCTCTCGTTTGCACAGATGTCGGAGCGCTCGGCGCGTATGGCGAACTTTCTGCGCGGGCTCGGCGTGCGTCGCGGCGACCGCCTGCTGCTGATGCTGCCCAATCGCGTCGAACTGTGGGACGTGATGCTCGCCGCGATGAAGCTCGGTGCGATCGTGTTGCCGGCTACGACCCAGTTGTCGGCGGACGATGTGCGCGATCGCGTGCAGATCGGCGGCGCGGATTACGTTGTCGTGGATAGTGCGGAACTCAGCAAATTCGATGCGCTCGATGCGAACCTCAAGCGCATTTCGGTCGGCACGCCGCGTGCGGGCTGGACCGATTTGGCCGCCGCCTACGATGCGCCCGCGTCGTTCGTTGCCGACGCGCCGACCCGCGCGAGCGATCCGATGCTGCTGTACTTCACGTCCGGCACGACCTCGAAGCCGAAGCTCGTCGAGCATACGCATGAGAGCTATCCGGTCGGCCATCTGTCGACGATGTACTGGATCGGCCTGCAACCTGGCGACATCCACTGGAACATCAGTTCGCCGGGCTGGGCCAAGCACGCATGGAGCTGCTTCTTCGCGCCGTGGAATGCGCAGGCCTGCGTGTTCGTCTTCAACTACGCGCGCTTCGTGCCGAAGGACACGCTCGACGTACTGGTGAATTTCCGCGTGACCACGCTGTGCGCACCGCCGACCGTCTGGCGCATGCTCGTGCAGGAGCCGCTGGCGTCGTATGCGGTGCAGTTGCGTGAGATCGTCGGGGCAGGCGAGCCGCTGAATCCGGAGGTGATCGAGCGCGTGCGTCACGCCTGGAACGTGACGATACGCGATGGTTTCGGCCAGACTGAAACGACCTGCCAGATCGGCAATTCGCCGGGCCAGCCGGTCGTGCCGGGATCGATGGGGCGGCCGTTGCCCGGTTATACGATCGAACTCGTCGATGCCGACGACCAACCGGCTACTGAAGGCGAGATCGCGCTGTCGCTTGCACACCGTCCGGTCGCCTTGATGACCGGCTATGCAAACAACCCGGACGCAACGGCGCACGCAATGCGCAACGGCTATTACCACACGTCGGATGTCGCGCTGCGTCGCGAGGATGGCTACTACGTGTACGTCGGTCGCGCCGACGATGTGTTCAAGTCGTCCGACTACCGGCTAAGCCCGTTCGAACTCGAAAGCGTGCTGATCGAACACGAAGCGATCGCCGAGGCGGCAGTTGTGCCGAGCGCCGACCCGCTGCGTCTGTCGGTGCCGAAAGCGTTTGTCACCGTGCGTCATGGGTTCGAAGCGGGACCCGAACTCGCGCGCAGCGTGTTTGCGTTCTCGCGAGAAAAGCTGTCGCCGTACAAGCGGATTCGCCGGTTGCAATTCAGCGAGCTGCCGAAAACTATCTCCGGCAAGATCCGTCGTGTCGAATTGCGGTGCCGCGAACTGGAGCGCGAAGCGGAGCCGGCGCGATTGCCGGGCGAGTATTGGGAAGAGGATTTCCCGGATATCTCGGCGCGCCGCGAAGGCGACGCGTCGTGAGATCAACGCTGTGCTGAACGAGGCCGGTGCCGCGCACCGGCCGACATACCGTTCAGCATGCTGCGTCAATGACGCGATTACATCTCGCTCATTGCTTCACCGCCCACCGGCGGCCGCGAGGCCGGATGGTCCCCCGCTGAAGTAACACGGCCAACCCACACGATCGCGCACACTGCGATCGCCACCGCGACCCAACCGACGACGCCATAGCCTTCGATCTGTCCGGCAGGACCTATCGACAGCATCAGCCCGCCGATCCATGCGCCGCAACCCATACCGAGTGCCTGCAACGCGCTGTTCGCGCTAAGGAATGCCCCGCGCTGTTGCGGTTGCGGCACGGTTGTCAGCAGCGCCTGCATCGGCACGAAGCGTCCGGACATCGCCACCATGAAGATCGGGAAGAACACCAGCATCACGGCAAGCGATACGTCGGGCAGATGCGTCACGAACAGGACCGGCAGCATCGACAGCAGCACGACGATGCGAAACACCCGATGCTTGCCGTAGCGGTCCGACAGTTTGCCCACCGCGCGCGACGTGAAGAACGTTGCCGCGCCGCCCGCCATGTACAGCCACGACAACTGAGCCGGTGCGATGCCGTGGTTGGCCACGAGCGTTGGCGAGATGAACGGGATCACCAGCATGTGCGACACCATGACCATGAAGGTCAGCGCGAACGCGTTCAGGTGCCGCCGGTTGGCAAACAGCCGGTACAGCTCAGGCAGGACCTGCGAGAGCGGTGCGGGCCGCTGCGACAGATGCTGGTCGAGCGACGGCAAGATGCGCGAGCAACCGAACCAGACCAGCACCGACAGCACGACCAGCAGCACGAACGGCGCTGCCCAGCTGAAATGCGCACCGAGTATCACACCGGCCGGCACGCCGGCAATCGCCGCGATGGAGAATGCGGTCATGATCGTGCCGCTTGCCGCACCGCGCCGCGCGACCGGAATCAGGTCGCCTACGATCGCCATGATGATCGAGCCGAGGATGCCGCCGGTCAGACCCGCGAACGCGCGTGCAGCGAGCAGCAACGGATAGCTGCTGGCAAACGCGCACGCGAGGTTCGACACGGCAAACAACGCGTACACGGTGAGCAGCAGCTTGCGCCGGTCGAAGCGGTCGATGTAGGTGGCGGCGAACAGACCCGACAGGCCCGAACACCAGGAATAAGCCGAGACGGCCGCGGCAAACGCGGCCGGCGTGATGTGGAACGCGTGCATGATCTGCGGTCCGAGCGGCATCATCACCATGAAGTCCATGATGACGGTGAACTGCGTCAGCGCGAGCAGCCAGAGCAACTGGCGTTCGCGCGGTGCACTCAATGAGTACATGAATGGTCCTTGCGGCCGAGCGGGCCGCGGTAAAGAGAGAGAATGCGTGGCATCAGTCGTCGAGGTTTTCGTGGACGGCCTGCGCACCTTGTTTCCAGTAGCTGGCAGCGCGGATACGCGACTTGTCTACGCCACGCTCCGTGCACAGGTGGTAGCGCACCGCGCGCATGGTCGCCGACTCGCCGGCCGCCCATACGTAACCCACGCCTTCGGGCAGGTAGGTGTCGCGTACCGCTTGCAGCAAGGCATCGCCGCGGTACGGCGAGTCGCTGCGATAGCGCCAGACGATATGCAGGTTCGCCGCCGTCTCGAACTCGATGCGCGCCGACGGATCGGCGACTTCGACCACGGCCGCGACACGGGTGTTCGCAGGCAGTTCTTCGAGGCGCCGCGCGATGGCGGGCAACGCTGTGTCGTCGCCGATCAGCAGATGCCAGTCGAAGCCGCTCGGGATCACCAGCGAACCGCGCGGGCCGCCTATGCCCAGGTACTGGCCGACCTGCGCCTTCGCAGCCCATTCGGCAGCCGGGCCGGCTTCGTGCAGCGCGAACTCGAGATCGAGTTCGCGTGCTTCGCGGTCGAAGCGCCGCGGCGTGAAGTCGCGTGCCACCGGCCGGGTCCCTTCGGCGAATACCGGGCCGTTCGGACCGGCCGTGGGCAGCGCCGGTTTGTCTTCGCCGGGAGCGGGGAAAAAGACCTTCACGTGATCGTCGAATGATGCGGAGGCAAAGTCGTGCAGATCGTCGCCGGTCAAGGTGACGCGCAACATATGCGGTGTGATGGAGTCGATGCGTGCGACGCGCAGCAGACGGAACTTCAGCGGATGGCGCACGCGGACGACTGTCAGATCGGTTTGCTCTTGCATGGTGTTCCTGTTTCTGAATATCGGAGGGCGGCAGGCGTGCCCGCGCGGCTCGCGAGCGCGTGGTGCCCGAGGCGCCCGGTTAGGGATTGCTGCCGTCCTGTTTGCCGTCGCTCTGCTTGCCGCCGTCTTCGATTTCCTGCGTCGCCCGTTGCAGGATCGCAGCGATGCGACGCTGTTCGGCGGCAGGCACGTTGTCGAGACTGAACAGCAGGGTTTTCAGCGCACGGCGAGCCTGGATCAGTTCCGGCACCCAGCCGCCTTCGGCGGCGTCGGACGGGTCTTCGCCAGCAAACGCGCGCCGTACCGAATCCATCTTGCGGGCGATGTGCGAGAGCTTCGCCAGCATCATGTCGGCGCGTTCGCGGTTCACGGCGAGGTGCGCGCCGCCCGGCTCGGCGAGCGCATAGCGCTTGCGGTTGCCTTCCACTTCGACGGTAACGAAGCCTACTTCTTCGAGGTACGTCAGCGACGGATAGACCATGCCCGGGCTCGGGCTATAGAAGCCGTTCGAACGCGCTTCGAGCGCCTTGATCAGTTCGTAGCCGTGGCTGGGTTCTTTATCGAGCAGCGCCAGCAATAGCAGTTGCAGATCGGCAGAGGTGAAGGTCCGACCGCGCGGAAAACCGTCGCCGTCGCCGAAACCGCCGCGGCCGCCAAAACCACCGGGAAAGCCGCCGTCACCGGTGCCGCCACCGAAGGCGCCGCCACGACCGCCACCGCCTCCACCACCGCCGCGATGACGGCCAATGGCGTGCCACAGCGCGTGGAGGGGGTCCCGGAAACGCTCGGGGAAGCTCAGGCCGTCGCGGTCGGACGCGTGGCGGCGGGAATGGTGTGAATGATGGGTGTGATGTGAGTTACGGTGCATCGCGACACTCCTGATGTGTCATAAGATGTGTCGTAAGATATATATCTTAAGAGTGTTTGTCAAATTTCTTTTTGGGGTTGGGGGATGGTAGGCACAATGGCCGGCGACGGTTGGAGCGGTCTGGTTTAAGTGAAATTGGCAGACGCATACGGCGCATGCGCCGCGTTCGACAGGTCAATGCCGAAACGGTGGAGATGGAGTAAGACACATGGATATTTGCCCGCTACACACCGAGGAAGATTACGAGGCCGCGCTCGCAGTGGTATCGGAACTCGTCGACGCCGATCCGGAACCCGGTACGCCCGATGGCGATCGTCTCGAGATCCTGTCGATCCTGGTGGAGCGCTATGAAGATGCGCACTTCCCGTTGCCGGGCTTGAACCCGATCGAGGCGATCAGGTTTTGAATGTAGCGGGCGGGGTCAGGCGCAAGCTGCGATGCAAGCCGCTTCCGCAGCGCGCCACGAAGCCGCTCAAAAAATCGACTGCCCCGTATGCGTAGTCAGCCACTCGAGCGCCAGCGTCCCCGCCAGCGAATTCCCATTGCTATCGAGCCCCGGCGACCACACGCACACGGCCATCTCACCCGGCAGCACCGCGACGATACCGCCGCCCACGCCGCTTTTCGCCGGCAGCCCCACCCGAAAGACGAAATCGCCGGCGGCATCGTAAGTACCGCAGGTCAACATCAGCGCGGAGAGCCGCTTCGTCGAACTACTGTCGAGAATCCGTTCGCCGGTTGCTGGCACGACACCGCCGTTGCATAGAAACAGCGCCGCACGCGCAAGCTCGACGCAGCTCATCGAAATCGCGCACTGCCGGCAATAAGCATCGACGACCACTTCGGCCGGCATCTCGAGATTGCCGAAGCTCGCGATGAAATGCGCCATCGCGCGATTGCGGTGCGCGTTCGCCAGTTCCGATTGCGCGACACGCAGGTCGTAGTCGACGGTACGCTCGCCGGTGAGTCTTCGCATGAATTCCACCAGCGCGGTTTCGGCGCTCACGAAGCGCCGGCACAGTACATCAGTGACCACCAGCGCGCCTGCATTGATGAACGGATTGCGCGGCTTGCCCTGTTCCGTTTCGAGCTGGACGAGCGAGTTGAACGCGGTGCCCGACGGCTCGCGGCCGACCCGCGACCACAACTCGTCATCGATCAGTTGAAACGCCAGCGTGCATGCGAACAGCTTCGAAATACTCTGGACCGAAAAGCGCTCGTCGGCGTCGCCGATGCGATGGACGTCGCCCGCGGCGGTGACGACTGCCATGCCGAAGCGGTCGGCGGGTATCTTCGCCAGCTCGGGAATGTAGTCGGCAACGCGGCCAGTACCGAGGTAGGGCTGGATATCGCGGTGAATCTGTTCGAGGATCGCGGGATAGTTCATGGAGGAGGCTGGTTGAGCGCAGGGCAAAGCGCCATACACGGCACGCAGCCGCGATTGTAATGGCCCGTGATGGCTGTCGGCGAGTGCGCCGCCGCTACTGCACTGCACCGTGCACAGAGATGGGGCGTCGTGCTAGTCTGATTCGATTTGAATACCCGTAGGGCAAAACGAAAGCCTCATGGAAGTAACCGATCCGGATGGCACCGATTGCGCGGCGTTCGTCGTCGCGCAACACACGGAGACACTCGACGAACCCTGGCACGCGTCCCGTCGCCTGCAGCTGCTGCATGCGTGCGATGGCGTGCTGACCGTGCGCACGGAGAACGGCCTGTGGGTGATCCCGCCGCAGCACGCGCTATGGATCGCTCCGGGGCTGCTGTTCCGGCTGTCGTCGTCGCGGCCGCTTGCGTGGCACACGCTATATGTAGACACGGACGACTGGCCGTCGCTGCCGGACGCGTTGCCGGGCCGTGTCGTGGCGATCGACCGGCTTGCCGATGCGCTGCTGCGCGCCGCGGCCAGGTTCGGTGCTGACTATGCGACCGACGGACCCGACGCGCGGTTGATGCGCGTGCTGCTCGATCGTCTTCCGCAGCTTGCCGCGGTGCCGCTCGCGTTGGCGTATCCGCGCGATCCGCGCATCCAGCGCATCGCCGGGGTGCTGACCACCCATCCCGCCGATCCCACCGTACTCGACGACCATGCGCTCGCGGCCGGCGTCACCGCGCGCACGGCGGCGCGTCTCTTCGTCAAGGAAACCGGCCAGACCTTCGGACAGTGGCGCCAGCAGCTACGGTTGCTGGTTGCACTCGAACGACTCGACACCGGTGCGAGCGTGACGGAGGTCGCACTCGAAGTCGGTTACAGCGACGTGTCGTCGTTCATCGCCGTATTCAAAGATTTACTTGGCGAGACGCCGGCGCGTTACTTCCGGCAGGACGGGCGCTGAAGTTTCAACCGATGCATTCGCGCCCGCTGCGCTCAACGCTCAATGATCGTCCTTATGCATTCGCGCCCGCTGCGTTCAACGCTCAATGATCGTCCTTATGCATTCGCGCCCGCTGCGTTCAACGCTCAATGATCGTCCTTATGCATCCGCGCCCGCTGCGTTCAACCCTCAATGCGCGCCTGCCGCATCCGCTCCGCCACCACCCTTCGCCGGCCGCGTAATCCAGATCAGCGGAATGATCAGCAGAAAAATGATCGCCGACACATAGAAAATATCGTTGAGCCCCATCATCGCCGCCTGGGTGTTCACGGTGAAATCGAACAGCGCATGCGATGACTGCGTGTTCAGTTGCAGCAGCGATTGCGTCGACGCGATCTGCTGGTTGAAGAGCGGATTGTCGACGCTGGCCTGCTCGGTAAGCCGCACATGATGCAGCACCGTACGATTGTTCCAGGCATTGCCCGCCAGGGATGTACCGACCGCGCCGCAAAACACCCGCACGAAATTCGATAGCCCTGCGGCCGCCGGAATGCGATGCGGCGGCTGGCCCGACAGAATGATCGCGGTGAGCGGCACGAAGAACATCGCCATCGGGATGCCTTGCAGCAAGGTGGGCAGCACGAGATGCCATGTGTCGATCTCGATCAGGTACTTCGAGCGCATGTAGAACACGATCGCAAAGCCGATAAACGCGAAGGTCGCGATGATGCGCGCGTCGGAGCGCGGCAGCACACGTCCCATGATCGGCGCGAGGATCACCGCGAACACGCCGAGCGGCGCGGTGACGAGCCCGGCATCGACGGAACGATAGTTGAGGTACTCCTGCATCCATTGCGGCAGCAGCACGAAGTTGCCGAAGAACACGCCATAGGCAATCGAAATCGCCACGGTGCCGCCCAGAAAATTACGCTGCCCGAAGAGCCGTATATCGACGATCGGGTTTTCGGCGGTCAGCTCCCACACGAGGAAGAACGCGAAGCTGATCACCGCCGACAAACCGAGAATGACGATGGTCGGCGAATTGAACCAGTCGAGGTCCTTGCCTTTGTCGAGCATGATCTGCAGCGAGGCAACCCACGCGATGAGCAGCCCGAGGCCGACGACGTCGATCGGCAGGCGCTTGGTCTGCGTTTCGCGGTGGCGGTAGATGCTCCACGTCACGCCCGCGGCAAAGATGCCGACCGGAATGTTGACGAAGAAGATCCACGCCCAGCTGTAGCTGTCGGTGATCCAGCCGCCAAGCAAAGGCCCGGCAATCGGCCCGACGGTCGCGGTCATTGCCCATAAGGCGAGCGCGGTCGACGACTTGTGCTTCGGATATGAGCCGAGCAGGATTGCCTGCGACAGCGGAATCAACGGGCCGGCCACCGCGCCTTGCAGCACGCGCGCGAGCAGCAGGATCGGCAGGGTTGGCGCGATGCCGCACAGCCACGACGCAACCACGAACGCGAGGATCGCGCCGACGAACAGCTTGATCTGGCCGATGCGCTGTGTGAGCCATCCAGTGAGTGGGATGGAAACGGCGTTGGCCGCCGCGAATACGGTGATGACCCACGTGCCCTGATCGACCGACGCACCGAGATTGCCCGAGATGGTCGGGATCGCGACGTTGGCGATCGACGAATCGAGCACGGTCATGAAGGTCGCGAGCGCGACCGCGATGGTCGCGAGCACCAGTTGTCCACCCTGGAGCGGTGGTGGCGAGGCGGGTGCGGCGGCGGCGGGCTGACTCAAACGGAACTCCGGGCTTGGAACTATAAGGGCTGTAAGGCGTTGAAAAGGATACCTGCATTCGCCGGAACGCGGCGTCGAACTCAACAGGGGCGGGGCAATTCAGGGTATACAAGCTGCCGCAAAACATAGTGGTGAAGTATCCTCGCGGCTGTGCGCGGCGGGGTTCGCGTTGCGCGAACTTGATCGATGGGATTCGGCGATGGCGTGGGAGCAATTCGAACATGGCTGGCGGCTTGCACCGGCGAACCTGCCTGCGCAGTCGCTGGTGGTGCTGCTGCACGGCGTGGGCAGCAACGCGCGCGACCTGACGCCGCTCGCCGATTTCTGGCACGGCGCGTTGCCCGATACGGCGTTCGTGTCGCTGGACGGCAGCGAGCCGTTCGACGGTGGTTTCGGCGGGCGTCAGTGGTTCAGCCTGCGGGAGATCGACGCGGCGAATCGCGTGGAGCGTGTCGCGGATGCCTACCCGGCGCTGCTCCGCGTGCTGACCGCCGAACTCGCGCATTGGCGCGTTGCTTACGAAAAGCTTGCGCTGGTTGGTTTTTCGCAGGGCTCAATTATGTCGTTGCATCATGTCGCGTCCAATCCGGATGGCGCGGCCGCAGTGGTCGCCTATTCGGGGCGTCTGTCGTCGCCGGTCGGCGTACACAGTGGCACGGCTGTCACACTGATTCACGGCACCGACGACGAAGTCATTCCGGTTCGCGAACTCGAACACGCGGCTAGCGCGCTCGAGGATGCGGGCTACACGGTCGATGCGTACGCGCTGCCGGGCGTCGGCCACACCATTTCCGCCGACGGCGCGGCGCTCGGACGCGATGCGCTGGTGAAGGCGCTGGGTTAAGGGGATTCAGGGGATTCAGGTAGTCGTCATACCGGCTCGCACAGGCGCCTAAAGTTTCTCGCCGGTGCTGCCGTTAGAAGTTATCAACACGAAGCGCAAGAACAGCACGAAAACAGCACCCGACACGCGGGCCTGGACCAGGCCGGACAGTCGTCAACGCGCAGCCGGGGCCGATTATTCGCGCCGCCGCAGACAACGGGCGGCCACACACGCAGAGCCACGCTATGGCCCAACCGACGTCGCACCCGCCGCTGTTCAGTCGCCTGTTCCGTCAGAACGTGGCGGTCGACCTCGGCACGGCGAATACGCTGATCTATACCGACGACGGCGGCATCGTGCTCAACCAGCCGTCCGTCGTCTGTTTCCAGAAGCAGGGCGAAGCGCGCCGCGATCATGTCACGGCCGGCGGTACGCCGATCGTGGCCGCTGTCGGCAACGAGGCGAAGCAGATGCTCGGCCGCGCGCCCGGCAATCTCGAAGCGGTCCGGCCGATGCGACACGGCGTCATCGCCGACTTTCCCGCCGCCGAACACATGATCCGGCAGTTCGTGGCGATGGCTCGCCCGCGCCAGCTGTTCGGCCGTCGCGCGACGTTCACGATCTGCGTGCCGGCGGGCGCGACCCAGGTCGAACGCCGCGCGATCAAGGAAGCAGCGGTATCGGCGGGGGCGTGGAAGGTGAGCCTGATCGGCGAGTCGCTGGCGTCGGCGGTCGGTGCGGGATTGCCGGTGGCGTCGGCGACTGGATCGATGGTGGTCGATATCGGCGGCGGCACCACCGAGGTCGGTGTGATCGCGCTGGGCGGCGCCGTGTACAGCGGGTCGATCCGCGTCGGCGGCGACCAGTTCGACCAGGCGATCGTCAACCATGTGCGCAGCGTGTACGGCGTGCTGCTCGGGGAGCAGACAGCCGAATACGTGAAGAAAACCATCGGCTCGGCGTTGCGCGACGTACCGCTCGAGCGCATGAACGCGACCGGGCGCAGCGTCGAAGACGGCCTGCCGCGCACGGTCCAGCTAAGCAATCATGACATCGCAGAGGCAATCGTCGCGCCGCTGCGGCAGGTGATCGGCGCGGTGAAAACCGGGCTCGAAAGCGCACCGCCCGAACTGATCACCGATATCGCCGGAAGCGGCATCGTGCTGACCGGCGGCGGCGCGCTGCTCGGCCATCTGGACCGCTGCCTGAGCGAGCAGCTCGGCGTCGCCGTGCGCGTGGCCGACGAACCGCTGACCTGCGCTGTCCGCGGAGCAGGCGCGGCGCTCGGCATGGTGGACGCGTTCGCGTTCGATTGAGCGGGCGCTGCGCTACCAGGATCAGGCGATTGCCGGCGCGGGCCGGCAGCATGGTCCGATAAGTGGCCTATGTGACAATAGGCGCTCTTTTCGTTGCCGGCGTCGGCCGCCCGTGTCCGTGAATCAGCCTGTTCCCGCTTCCTCACCATCGTTCGTTTCCCTGCAGAACCGCCTGCGCATGCCTTATGTCGAGGCCGGCGAGGGAGAACTGCTGCTCTTCGTGCACGGCTCGCTGTGCGACTACCGCTACTGGCAACCGCAGCTCGCGGGTCTCTCCGCGCGTTATCGCTGTGTCGCCGTGAGCCTCACGCACTACTGGCCGGTCACCGATACGCCCACCGACCTTCCATTCAGCTGGAGCGATCACGCGGGCGAGCTGGCCGAATTTATCGAACGATTCGGTGCCGGGCCGGCGCATGTGGTCGGTCATTCGCGCGGTGGCTGTGTGGCGTTTCATTTCGCGAGGCGTCATTCGCAGTGGCTGCGCACACTGACGCTGGCCGATCCGGGCGGTCCACTGCAGATCGCGGGACGCACGCCGGCGAAGCTCCCTGAAACAGCCAATGCGCTGCGCGCAAGGGCTGCACAGTTGATCGAAACGGGCGAGGTGGATGCGGGATTGCAGCTGTTCGTCGACTCGGTGAGCCGGCCGGGTTTCTGGGCGAAGAGCACGACGGCGTTCCGCACGATGGCGACAGACAATGCCCATACGCTCGCACGACAGTTTCGCGATCCGTTGCCGGCCTACACACCGGAGGATGCTGCCGAAATACGCTGCCCGCTGTTGCTGATCGATGGAGAGAAGAGTCCCGACATGTTTCGCCGCACGGCTACGGCGCTGGCAACATGGTGTCCGGATGCGCGCCGCGAGACCGTACGCGGCGCATCGCACGGCATGAATCTGGCACATCCGGCCGCATTCAACCGCTACATCGACACGTTCATTCGCGAGGTGGGTAGCGCGCCCGCCGTCACTGCCGCCGACCGCTAAACCCGGTGGCAGTGCTGGCTGGCGCACACACGTTTCAACGCTTCAACCCTTGCGATGCGCGTCGACGTCGAGCACCTGCTCGGCGGCCTGGCCGACAAGGCCGTTGTAATACAGATGCACACCGATCGCGAGCGAGTCGTTACGGATTTCCTGGAACGCTCTCCACGCCTTCACCGGGTCTTTGAACAGCAGGTAGTGCGCTTCCTGTGCGACGAGGTGCGCGACCTGATGCAGCCCGTGGCCATGCAACGCTGCGACAAGCGAGTCGAGACTGCGGTGCGTGCGTGCATCGGTGCGCGGATACAGCATATGCAGTACCGCAACCTTTTTTGGCGCCAGTGCCGCCGATAGCGCGACAACGATATCCTGATGGCTGAGCGCGGTGACGATGCTTTCGTCTTCCTGTTCGCTTTCCGGGAATAATGTTTCGACGGTGAGATTCATCGGGTCCATCCTGTTTTTTCAGCTGATGTTTCGACTTGAGCTTCGACTCGAATTCCGGTTTGAGTGTCAGCCCGGATTTCACTTGATACTGGCTGGTAAAAAAAGCCCGCCGCAGAACGGCGGGCTGAAACGACAATGTGCTTGCGAGGGGAAGCAAAACACGACTTCAGTATGTCAGAGCGGACGCGCCTGTGCAGGCTGCGGCCGGCAAAACACTGTTGCACGCAGTGTGCAGGTTTCATTTTCCCGACATGTCGGGGACATCTTTGACAACGAGTGTTGCGTCGGGCGAGATGGTTTGTTGTGCGCGATCGATCCAATAACCGGACGCGCGCGCCGTAGAATGCATTGCCAACGCGGGTCGGTCCCGGCCCGCATGCGCCGTGACCATCGATGTAACCGACCGGTGCGACACAATCGGTGCAACAAATAAAGGAACGCAGATGAACGATTCGACGACACACGCAACGCTCACGTTTTCCGATGGTAGCGAAGCCATCGATCTGCCGATCTACAAGGGCACGCTCGGCCCGGACGTGATCGACATCCGCAAACTGTACGGCCAGACCGGCAAGTTCACGTACGACCCGGGCTTCATGTCGACGGCGTCGTGCAACTCTGCGATTACGTATATCGATGGGGACAAGGGCGAACTGCTGTACCGCGGCTACCCGATCGATAACCTCGCGCAGAACGCGGATTTTCTCGAAACCTGCTTCCTGCTGCTGACGGGCGAACTGCCGAACCAGCAGCAGAAGGATGAATTCGTCGAGACCGTCACGAAGCACACGATGGTGCACGAACAGATGCACATCTTCTTCCGCGGCTTCCGGCGCGATGCACATCCGATGGCGATTCTCGTTGCCGCGGTCGGTGCGTTGTCGGCGTTCTATCACGACTCGCTCGACATCAATAACCCGCGGCATCGCGAGATTTCGGCAACACGCATGATTGCCAAGCTGCCGACGCTCGTCGCAATGGCCTACAAGTACAGCATCGGTCAGCCGTTCGTGTATCCGCAGAACGATTTGTCGTACAGCGCGAACTTCATGCAGATGATGTTCTCGACGCCCGCTGAAGAGTACAAGGTCAACGACGTGCTGGTGCGCGCGCTCGACCGCATCCTGATCCTGCATGCGGACCACGAGCAGAACGCGTCGACGTCGACGGTGCGACTGGCGGGCTCGTCGGGTGCGAATCCGTTTGCCTGTATCGCGGCAGGAATTGCATGCCTGTGGGGTCCGGCACACGGCGGCGCAAACGAAGCGGCGCTGAACATGCTCGAAGAAATCGGTTCGGTCGACAAGATCCCCGAGTTCATCAAGCAGGTGAAGGACAAGAACTCGGGCGTGAAACTGATGGGCTTCGGCCACCGCGTGTACAAGAACTACGATCCGCGCGCGAAGCTGATGCGCGAGACCTGCTACGAAGTGCTGGAAGAACTGGGCCTGCACGACGACCCGCTCTTCAAGCTCGCGATGGCGCTGGAAAAGATCGCGCTCGAAGATGACTATTTCGTGTCGCGCAAGCTGTATCCGAACGTCGACTTCTACTCGGGCATCGTGCAACGCGCGCTCGGTATCCCGACGTCGATGTTTACCTGCATCTTCGCGATGGCGCGTACTGTCGGCTGGATTGCGCAATGGAACGAGATGATCGCCGATCCGGAACAGAAGATCGGCCGTCCGCGTCAGTTGTTCGTCGGCGAAACGTCGCGCGAAGCGAAGCCGATCGCGCAGCGCTAGGAGCTTGCCCGCACGAGGCGAGTAGGTGGCCTCGTGTGACTGTAGTGGTTCGACTGCCGCGCTTTTGCGCGGCAGTTTCGTTTACGGCATCTCGCGCGCATACGGAACGAAACTCCTCGGCTGGCCTCATACCCTCTACAATCGCAACAAGGCCAACAGCACAGGAGCAAGCTGATGCAGGATCCAGAAGCACTCGGCGGACTGACACACACGGGCGGTGCAACACCGGCCGCACCTGACGCATTCATCGCACCCGAAAACCAGAACACCGCGAGCCCGGCACAGTACGTGCTGAAATCCGGCGACACCTTCATCGTCAACGATGCATTGGGCGACATCACCGGTCGCGACGACGGATTGTTCGTCAACGACACGCGCGTGCTGTCGCAATTGCGGCTCACTTTCGGCGGCCGCGCACCGTCGCTGTTGTCGGGCAGTGTTAGCAGCGACAACGCGGCCTTCACCGCGCACCTGACCAACCGGCCGCTGCCGCCGCTCGGCGGCGACATTACGCCGGAAGGTGTGATTCACGTCGAGCGTGTGCGCGTGCTGTCGGGCACGGTGCTCAACGAAGCGATCGAACTCACCAACTACGGCACGAGCGATGCGGTCGTGCCGTTGTCTATTTCTTTCGCCAGCGACTTCCGCGACATGTTCGAAGTGCGCGGCCTGAAGCGCGACAAGCACGGCACGCTCGAGCCGGCGCGTGTCGAGAACGAAGACGTGCTGATCAACTACATCGGGCTCGACGATGTCGAGCGGCGCGTGCAGATCGCCTTTTCGCCGAAGCCCGACAACCTGCTTGCCGGACGTGCCGATTACACGGTAAGCCTGCCTGCGCAAGCGTGCGTGTCGATCTACCTGTCGGTGTCGGTACAGGTCAAGGCGTTGACGCAAGCGCAGGCTGACGCGCCGAGCGCGGGTGTCCAGCAGCCGCTGCACTACCTGAGCGGCGCGCATCTGTCGCAGATCGATGCGGCGCGCCCGCGTGTGGGCCGTGCTGCGGTGCGCGCCGGCCTCGTCGATGCGCACCTGGTGATGCGCGAGCGCCGCCGCGCGTCTGCGCACATCCGTTCGAGCAATCCGTTGTTCAACGCGTGGATCGACCGTTCGCTGGCCGACATCGGCCTGCTGACCACCGATCTCCCCTCCGGCCCGTATCCGTATGCCGGTATCCCGTGGTTCTCGACGCCGTTCGGCCGCGATGCGGTCATTACGTCGATGCAAACACTCTGGCTGCAGCCTTCGCTCGCGGCCGGCGTGCTGCGCTTTCAGGCCGAACACCAGGCGCGCGAGAACTCGGCGTTCCGCGACGCGGCGGTCGGCAAGATCATCCACGAGATGCGCAAGAGCGAGATGGCGGCAACCGGCGAGGTGCCGTTCGCGCAGTACTACGGCGGTGTCGACACGACACCGCTGTTTATCGGGCTGGCCGGCGCCTATGCGGAACGCACCGGCGATCTCGCACTGATCGACGAACTGTGGCCCGCGCTCGATCGCGCAGCCGGCTGGGTGAAGGGCGTGTGCGACAAGAACCGTTACGGGCTGCTCGACTATCAGCGCGAATCGGATGGTGGACTCGCGAACCAGGGTTGGAAAGACAGCCACGATTCCGTGTTCCACGCGGACGGTCGTTTCCCCGATGGACCGATCGCACTGGTCGAAGTGCAGGCGTACGCGAGCGCCGCGTTCGACACGATGGCGCATTTCTCGACGCTGCGCGGCCTGACCAGCGATGCCGCCGACTACGCTCAACGCGCGAAGGCAATTCGTGCGTGCGTCGAGGACAAGTACTGGATGGAGGACGCGGGCTTCTACGGCATTGCGCTCGACGGTCATGGCGAGCTGTGCCGCGTGCTTGCATCGAATGCGGGGCACCTGCTGGCGTTCGGCTTGCCCGAGCGCAGCCGCGGCGAAGCGGTGGCGCGTGCGCTCGAGTCGACGCTGTTCCATACGGGCTGGGGCGTGCGTACGCTCGCCGCGGGGCAACCGCGCTTCAATCCGATGGCGTATCACAACGGTTCGGTCTGGCCGCACGACAACGCGCTGTGTGCTCGCGGCGCGGCGCGCTACGGCGGCAAGGCGACCGCGGTGCGTCTATTGCAGGCGCTGTTTCAGGCCGCGGTGAATTTCGACATGCGCCTGCCCGAGCTGTTCTGCGGTTTCCCGCGTCGTCGTGGCGAACCGCCTACGGCATACCCGGTCGCCTGCTTGCCGCAAGCGTGGGCGGCTGGCTCGCCGTTCATGATGCTCGAAGCATGCCTCGGCGTGACGATTGACGCCGCGCGGCGCGAAGTCCGCATCGAACAGCCGATGCTGCCGGACGGTATCGACTGGCTCGAAGTCGGCGATCTGCGGGTGGGCGACGCGACGGTCACGATCACGTTCCGGCGCGTGGCGGGGAAGGTGGTGGCGTCGGCGGAGCAGGGGGATGTGCGGGTCGTGGCGTTGTTGTAAGCGGGCGGTCTGCTGCAGCGAGAACGTCTGCTGGATGCCACGCGAAAGCCCGTGCCGGGTGCACAAACCCGCACGGGCGCCGGTGGTAACATTTGTTGTCAACCACCATCGCCGGTACACCGCATGCCAGACAGTTTCGACGAGCTTGCCGCCCTGATCCGCACACGTTTTGCCGAACTGAGTCCGCAGTTTCAGATGGGTGCGGCATTCCTGCTCGATCATCCGGATGAAGTCGCGGTGTCGTCGATGCGCAAGGTGGCCGAGCGGGCGCAGGTGCAGCCTGCATCGCTCGTGCGGTTGTCGCAGCAACTTGGTTTTCCGGGCTGGAACGAGTTGCGCGAGTTGTTCGTCGCGCGTGTACGTACGCGGCCTGAGCGCCTCACGAGCAAGGCGCGTTCGCTCGTCAAGACCACCGCGAAAGACGCGCTCGCACACGATCTGCTCATCGCCCAGCAGCACAATCTCGAACTGACGGCCGCGCACAACGCGCGCACGACTGTCGAAGCGGCGCGTCTGCTGCGGCGCGCATCGCACGTGCATGTGGCCGGTTTTCGTTCGTGCTATTCGGTTGCATTCGGACTGGTATATGGATACCGGCTGTTTCGTTCGTCGGTGTCGCTGCTCAATGGCGAAGCGGGCACGCTCGAATTGCAATTGCACGGTATCCAGCGCGACAGCGCGACCGTCGTCGTCAGTTTCGCGCCTTATTCCGCCGAAGCGGCACGCGTGGCCGAGGCTGCGCGGGAGAAGGGCAGCCGGTTGATCGCGATCACCGACAGCGCGGTGTCGCCGATTGCACTGCATGCCGACAAGGTGTTGATCTTTTCACACGACAGTCCGTCGTTTTTCCCTTCGCTAGTCGCAGCGACCGCGATTGCCGAATCGCTGGTTGCGCATCTGCTGGCGCTCGAAGGCGCGCGCGGTGTCGAGCAGATCGAAAAAGCCGAGCACGCGTTTCATTCGAAGGGCGCTTACCTCTCCTGAAGCTATTCGCGCGGATTGATCCGCAGTGGATAGCGGCACCTCATTTGACAACAAACGTTGTGCAAATGTATAAATGCGCATCGTGTGGTGATTCAAGATGAGGAGTGCCATGTCCACCGTATTTCACCGTATGCCGAAGAAGACGCTGCCGGTCGCCGTGACCGGCGACGGCATCGAGATCGTCGATGCTACCGGCAAGCGTTATATCGACGCATGCGGCGGTGCCGCCGTGTCGTGCCTTGGGCACAGCAACGCGCGCGTGATCGAGGCGATCAGGCGGCAATCGCAGCAATTGCCGTACGCGCACACATCGTTCTTCACGACCGAACCGGCCGAAGCGTTGGCGGACCGCCTGGTCGCCGCGGCACCGCAAGGGCTCGAGCATGTGTACTTCGTATCCGGCGGTTCGGAGGCGATCGAAGCGGCGTTGAAACTCGCGCGTCAGTACTTCGTCGAGACGGGCCAGCCGCAGCGACGACATTTCATCGCGCGTCGGCAGAGCTATCACGGCAACACGCTCGGGGCACTCGCAATAGGCGGCAACGCGTGGCGGCGTGAGCCGTTTCTGCCGCTGCTGATCGAGACGCATCATGTGAGTCCCTGCTACGCGTACCGTGAACAGCTCGCAGACGAAACCGACGCAGCCTATGCCCAGCGCCTCGCGGACGAGCTCGAACAGAAGATCCTCGCACTCGGCCCCGACACGGTGGCCGCTTTCGTCGCGGAGACCGTGGTCGGCGCGACGGCCGGCGCGGTGCCGCCTGTGCGCGACTATTTCCGCAAGATCCGCGCAGTGTGCGACCGCTACGGCGTGCTGCTGATCCTCGACGAAATCATGTCGGGCATGGGGCGCACCGGCCATCTCTATGCGTGCGACGAAGACGGTGTCGCGCCCGATCTGCTGACCATCGCAAAGGGGCTCGGCGCCGGTTATCAACCGATCGGAGCAACGCTCGTGAGCGCGAAGATCTACGACGCGATTGTCGGCGGCAGCGGGTTCTTCCAGCATGGCCACACATATATCGGTCACGCAACCGCGTGTGCGGCGGCGCTCGAAGTGCAGAACGTGATCGCCGAAGACAACCTGCTCGCGAACGTGCAGGCGCGCGGCGAGCAATTGCGCGCGCAACTACGTGCGCATTATGCGCAGCATCCGCATATCGGCGACGTGCGTGGCCGCGGGCTGTTCGTCGGTATCGAACTGGTGCGGGACCGGACGACGAAAACACCGTTCGATCCGGCGCTGAAACTGCATGCGGCGGTCCGCAACGAGTCGTTCAATCGCGGGCTGATGGTTTATCCGATGGGCGGCACCGTGGACGGCAAGATCGGCGATCATGTGCTGCTTGCACCGCCGTTCATCTGTACGGCGAGCGATATCGACAGAATCGTCGAGCGCCTGACCGATGCGATCGATGCGGCGCTGCCGTCGTCCTGAACCTCCCTCACGAGCCTCGCTATGACCGATCGTCTTCCGCACTTCGATGCCGCCGCCGCAACGCCAGAACAGAAAGCCGTGCTCGACGAAATCCTGTCCGGGCCGCGCGGCAATCTGAACGGCCCGTTTCTCGGCTGGATTCACAGCCCTGAACTTGCACAGCATGCGCAACGCCTTGGCGCATTCTGCAGGTATCAAACGGGGTTGCCGTTACGCCTGTCGGAACTCGCGATCCTCGTGACAGCCGCGCGCTGGCAAGCGCAGGCCGAGTGGTACATCCACTATCCGATCGCGCTGCAGGCCGGTGTGCGGGAAGAGGATGCACAGGCGTTGCTGCGGGGGAAGCGTCCCGCGTTCACGGATGCCGACGATGCGCTGATCTACGCATTCGCCAGCGAGCTCTATGACGCGAAGCGCGTGTCCGATGCGACCTATGCGCAAACGGTCGAGCGCTTCGGTCACACGGTGACGATCAATCTGGTCGCGCTGCTCGGCTATTACGCGCTGGTGGCGATGACGCTGAATGTGTTCGATATGCGTGCGCAAGGGCAGGCGACCCTGCCGTTTGCGGAGTAGCGTTGGCGGCTTAGAACTCCAGCGTCACCGAGCTGAGTATGCTGAGCGCCGCTTTACGCTGCGGCGCAACCGTCGGCGTGCTCGAGTAAAGAAACGCGTTGTTCCAGTAGATACCGCGTTTGACCAGGTACGCGTAGCTCACCGATGCGGTCGTGATGCCTCGTGTTGCGCCGATGCCTGCTGAATCGGCAAAATCGACGAAGTCGCTACTAATGAAGTTCCGACCCACCGAAAGCGAAAGCAGGTCGAACGGTCTCGATGCAAAGGTCCCAATTTTGTAGAGAGTCAATCCAACGTCGGACGAGAAAACGTTGACCAGTTGAGAGCCGTAATCGGCCTTGATGTTGACGTACCACCCCTGAAACGGCAGGCCGGGATTGGGCTGCGTAAGTTGATAGTCGAGAATCCCGTAGAACCCATAGTTGCGATTGGTATAGCTTCCGGAGAGATAAGGCTGGGTATGAATCGAATTCACAGTCGGGAATCCCGATGTGTTGTAAATCGCGCCGGCACGGAACCACACCTTGTTCTGCCCGGGAGCCGGATTTACCTTGTAGCCCACTTCGTCGATAAAGGCTGGCCGGCCGCCCCTGACGTAGGGGTTAAGTCCGGACCGGTTGTTGTTCCATTCGTATAGTGGATCGACGGGATCGGCACTCCGCGTGACGCCGAAGTGATTGTAGAAATGTTTGTCGCCAAAGTATGTCGTGATATCCAGGGCCGGGGTTGGCAGCCAGCCCTGAATGCCTGTCGCAAACGGTAGCGTGCTGCTCGGACCCAAAATCGCAGCTCCCGCAATGTCGCCGATATTGGTTCCATAAAAAATGGAAGCAGCGTAATAAAAGCCAGCTTGAACGATTACATTATTGTCGTAAAAGGGAAGATAAACGGAAAGCTGGTTGGCCGAAAAACCAGTCTGTCCATTACCACGAAACGAGTTGTAGTTGAATACCGGTTTGAACGTGAACTGCGAGCCTTGATTGAGACCAAGCCTGCCGAGATCGTAGGTAAACATCGGCAAGAACGTGCTGTTGTAGGTAGGCTTTTGCCCCGAGTAAAGCTGTTGAGGCGTTCCGCCGTCGCCTCTCAAGTTGTAGGTCACGAGGCCGGCAAGAGAAACGGAAATCCCGATCCCATTTGCAGCCAGCGCCTTGCGCAAACCACCCAGTTCCGGGTCTACCGTTTGACACGGAGACGGAATGGGATCGACGCCGCCGCGAGGAACAAACTGGTCATACTGCTGACAGTCCTGTGCCGCTTGCGCCGCGGCGTCATTCGAATTAGCCAGCGAAAAAAGCATCAGTGCGAGCGTAGGCACCATGCGAGCGCATGTAAATTTATTCAAGTCTCCCCCCATCTATTCTGGAAATTAACGCCGATTCAAGAGGCATTCACTTCATGTATTCGCGAATGATTCGTTCGCGATGAAACTGGTATTCGAACTCGCGTTAAGCCGCGGCACGGCGCCACGACGATGCGAGTACAGGTAGCGACAGCAAGGCGAGTACGGCCATAGCCAGATAGGCTTTTGCCGGCCCAAGCTGCCATAGCCATCCAGAGCCTGCGATCACCGCCGCTAGCGTTGCGCCGAGCAAAACGGCATACAGTCCTTGCGCACTGGGGACCAGGATGTCCTCGACCCGGCTGGCGATCATCAGGACCGGCGCGAGAAGTGCGCCCGCGACGAGGAAGCACTGCAGAATCTGTGCAAAAACGAGCATCGGCAGAGCCGGAGAGGTTGCCATGATTGCCCAGCGCAAGGCGCTAAACAGGGCGCCAATCACCATCATGATGCGCGGGTCGCGCTTTCCGAGTAGCTTCGCCCCGAACGTGAAAATAACTATTTCGGACGACACGGAAATCGCATTGAGAATGCCGATCGTGCTTTCGTGAATTCCCGCGCTTTTCCATTGAATCGATCCGAAGCCGGTGATGACACCGCTGCTACCCATCAAGAGCGAAGCAGTGATCAGGACGGACATCAACGTCCGGTCGCGGAAGATCTCACACCAGCTGCCACTGCCATGCGACGATTCGTGGACGAGCGTGCTATCGCGTGGCAGCAACGGCAGAATCGCCAGTGGGAACAGCAGCAGGACAGCGATTGCCCACGGAAGCGATTTGATGCCCAGCTTTTCGATGACCCAGCCCGCCAGGCCGCTCGAGGCAATCACGGCAATGGAACCCCAGACACGCAGCCGGCCAAAATCCAGCTTGCGACTGCGCACGGTCAGAATCGCATACGCGTCCATGAGCACCGGTATCTGATCCCAGATGATCGAGAAGACAAGGAACAGCGCGAGCCGGCTCCAGTGCGTCGTCGCTTGAGGGAAAAATACGAGAACGACCGCGGCGCTAAATACCGTCAGCGCAATGCCATTACGAACCCGGCCGTGCCGCCCGCACCACGCGGCGAACGGTGCGACGGTCAGGATGCGCAGGATCAATGGGATCGAAATCAACGTGCCGATCTCGGTCGCTGAAGAGCCTGCATCCTTGAGCCATACGGGCATCCAGGCGAAGAAGCCGAAATGGAAGTACAGCGCCAGATAGAGCAGCGAAACACCTGTTGCGAGCTGTCTTCCCGCTATCCGCTTACCGGGGAGCTGGGTCGTGTGTGCCATCTGTTGCGGTTCCGGAATGGTGGCCGCCATGATTGTCTCCTGCGTCGTGTTTGTACTGCAAATGACATCGATAACATAGTCTATCGAGATACATTGAAATTGGCTCTACGGGTTTGCCCTTGTGACGTAAATTCGTGCCGGTCTAGCGTCAATATGGGGGTGATTCGGTGTCATGTGCCGGATTGACGGCGCATCGAGACGTCATTTGGTCCGACAATACCGGGGTGCTATGATATCGGGACCATGACGTCGGGCAGGCAGGCCAGCAGCACGCCAGCTGTCTTATCCCCTCACCAGATTCGAAGCGATATCTCCTCTATGTCGAAACGCAAGTACGTTTTGGCCGCCCCTAAAGTCAGCGATGTGGCCCATCAACGGCCAACCATGGAAATGGTTGCCGAGCTGGCCGGCGTGTCGAAAATCACCGTGTCCCGCGCGCTGCGGGATAGCGCTCTGGTTCGTCCCGAGGTTCGCGAACGGATCGTCGAAGTTGCGCGTGAAATTGGCTACCGCCTCAATACGACGGCACGCAGTCTGCGCACACAGCGCACCCACACGATCGCGGTCGTGATCGAGAAGCTTGTCGACGGTGACCGGCCGGCCACCGACCCGATCCTGCTGCTGGTATTGGGTAGCCTGCTTGAATCATTGGCGGCGATCGACCACGTCATGCTGGTCACGACCAGCGACCTCTTTCTGGCATCGAACAACGTGTCCGCCGATGGCGTCATCATGCTGGGCCAGGGCGAGCGCGGCGGACGTGCCGCCGAAGTGGCCGCGTGCGGACTGCCTACCGTGATATGGGGGCATGCCGGCGACACGGGGCTCGCGGTGGTGGGCAGCGACAACCGGAAAGGGGGCGAACTGGCTGCGAGTCATCTGCTGGAGATCGGGCGCCAGCGCTTTGTCTTTCTGGGCAATCCAAAGCATCCAGAAGTGGCGAGCCGTCTCGATGGGGTCCGGGGCGTGCTCGCGGAGAGTTCGGCGATGCTCGTCAAGGCGTCTGCATGTGATTTTTCGCGTCCAGCGGGCCAGCGTGTGGTGGCGGATCTGCTCGACGACGGCGTGCAATTCGATGCGGTCATCGCGGCGAGCGACCAGATCGCTGCCGGCGCGTGTGACGCGTTGTCCGCGCGTGGAGTTGCGATCCCTGGCGATGTCGCGGTTGTCGGCTACGACGACAGCTCGATTGCCTTGAGCAATATTCCACCGCTTACTTCCATCCGGCAGGATTGGGCGCTTGCCGGACGCGCGCTCGTCGAAGTTGTGTTGAGCCTCATCAACAATCGCGAGTCCGAGGTGCCGGGGCCGCTGCCGGTCGAACTGGCCGTGCGAGCCTCGACGATCGGGTAGCGGGCTACTTCAGATGCGTGGCAAAAAAGCGCGCAAGCAGCTCAAACACCTCGCGCGACTCCGGTAACCCGGTATCGACGTGATGCGTGTGCCACAGGCCGTCGAATACAACCAGCTCCGCAGGCACGCCCGCCATATGCAACCGACGATGCATCGTGAACACCGAGCTCGCCGCAAAGTCGCGCGTACCGGTGACGAGCAGGCTCGGAGGAAAGTGTTCGAATACGGCCCGACGCTCGCCGGGAGTAACTAGCGGGTCGCCAGGATGCGTGCCTGCGAGGTAGGGCAGTACAGGGCGGGGCACAGAGACGCCCTGCGCCGCCATGCCGTTCAGCCAGGGGGCGACGGCCATTGAGTCACCGTCCAGATCCAGGCCGGCTCCATGCAGCATGGCCACCGCGCCGGGTAGGGGCGTGCCGTCCGCAATGAGTCGTGCGATGACCTGGGCGCTCAGCATCGCGCCGGCCGAACTACCGTAAAGGGCGATGCGGGTCGCAGGTCGATCCGCCAGAAGAGCTCGATAGCACGCGACAACATCATCCGTTGCGGCAGGAAACAGGTGCTCGGGCGCCAGTCGATAGTCCACTGCGATAACCGTGCAGCCGGATACGGCAGCGACGGGTATGGCTTCCACCAAAGCGCCATCGCCGCTGCCCCACATAAACGCGCCGCCATGCAGGCAGATCAGGCGATGCCCGTTATCGGGTTGCCCGAGAGGCGATACGACATCGACAGGCACACCGTTCAGCACCTGTCGTTCCACGCTGGTGGGGAAGAGCTGTTTTGCGAGTTCGACGCGAGCGTGATTGATCGTGTCGTAGTGCGCGCGAGTCGACTCAATGTCGCCCGGTGGCGCGACGATTCCGGCCACATTCGCTGCAAAGTGCGATTGCGCTTCCTGACTGACCCAGCTGGCTAGTGCCGGCGGTTGCATGCTTTTATCCTCGGGTATGGCGTATGACATCGATATCAATTCTCTCGCTGGATGTTCGATAAATTTGCGTGCAGGCATCAGACCATGCTTTGCCTAGTTTGACAATAGCGGGAAACAGGGAGTTTATCGACGCATCATTGCAACGGTGAGCCTTCAGTCTGGCCTTGACTTCTTAAAATGACATCGATACCATTTCGTGCAACATATCGATCGGGTTCACTTCTAAAAATGGACAAGGAGACGGAATGCCCCTAGATCCCGACCTGGCAGCGTTGCTCGATGCGACGCCGCCCGTACCGCTAACGCCAGAAGTCATACCCCAGGTTCGTGCCTGGATGCGTGCGCTGGGAGATACCTTTCCGCGTCCCGATGGCGTAGCGACGCAAGACTTTCACGCTGGGGACGTCCCGGTTCGTCTTTATCGCCCGGACAACGCGTTGAGCAACCGGCTGCTCGTCTTTATCCACGGTGGCGGCTGGTTTCAGGGCGACCTCGATACGCACGATGCGATGTGCGCGTGGATCTCGAAGAAATCGGGCTACCCGCTGCTGGCGGTCGGTTACCGGCTCGCGCCGGAGCATCGCTTCCCAGCTGGACTGGATGATTGCGACACGGCCTTTTCCTGGGCAGTAAGTCATGCGCGCGAGCTCGGATGCGACCCGGCGTCGATCGCACTGGGCGGAGAGAGCGCAGGAGCCAACCTGGCCGCGGCAGTGGTTTTGCGCCGCGCGGCGAGAAACGAGTCGCAGCCGCTGTTTCAATGCCTGATCTATCCCCCACCGACATGCGTCTGACTTCACCTTTGATACGTGAGGCGAAGTGGCCGGACATTACGCTCGAGAGCGCACAGTTCATGTGTGCCCAGTACGGCCTCGGAACCGCAGACATCGCTAATCCGGATGTTTCTCCCGTGCTGGCGGAATCACATCGGTCGCTCGCGCCCGCGATCGTACTGACAGCGGAATACGATTCCCTGCGCGACGATGGCGAAGCCTATGCGCTGAAGCTGGCGGCCGCGGGCGTCGAAACCCTGGTGCAACGATTGTCCGGTTTGCCTCACGGGTTCCTGTTCTTCAATCACGATATTCCGGCTATTTCCAACGCATTCAGTGTCGTCGGCAAGATATTGCGCCGTTACGCGGGACTGTGATCGTTCGCGCCTCCCGAGCTACAAACAAAAATTTTCATGGCTAACCTCATCGAAGACTACGCCCTCGTCGGCGACGGCCATACCGCAGCGCTGATCTCGCGCGACGGTTCGGTCGACTGGCTCTGCTGGCCTCGTTTCGACTCCGGCGCATGTTTTGCCGCGCTCGTCGGTACGCCCGAACACGGCCGCTGGCTACTCGCGCCGGCCGAAGATGCAAACGTGACAGCGACGACGCGACGCTACCGTGGCGACACGCTGATTCTCGAAACCGACTACGAAAGTGCCGACGGCGCGGTCACGGTGATCGACTTCATGCCGCCCGATAACGGATGGTCGGAGCTCGTGCGGATTGTCGTGGGCAGGCGCGGCGCGATGAAGATGCGCACGGAACTCGTATTGCGCTTCGACTACGGCTGCTCGATCCCGTGGGTGACACAGCTGTCGCGCGAGGCCGGCATGAAGGCGACTGCGGGTCCCGATACCGTGGTGTTGCGCACACCGGTGCTGCTGTCCGGCGAAAACCTGCGCGCGACAGTCGCGGAGTTCACGGTCCACGCGGATGAACGCGTGCCGTTCGCGCTCGCTTACTCCGCGTCGCATCTGCGTGTGCCGCCTGCGCGCGATCCGCTGTCGTTACTCGCGCTCACCGAGAACTACTGGCTCGAATGGTCGGCGCGCTGCCAGGTGCAGGGCCGCTACGCATCCGCGGTACGACGTTCGCTGATCACGTTGAAGGCGCTCACCTACGAACCGACCGGCGGGATCGTCGCCGCGCCGACCACGTCGCTGCCCGAACACATCGGCGGCACGCGCAACTGGGACTACCGCTATTGCTGGCTGCGCGACGCGACGATCACGCTGCTCGCGCTCATGCGCGGCGGCCACTACGACGAGGCGCGCGCGTGGCGCAGCTGGCTCGGTCGTGTCATGGCCGGCTCGCCCGAGCAGATCCAGATCATGTACGGCATAGCCGGCGAGCGCCGCTTGCCCGAGATCGAACTCGACTGGTTGCCTGGCTATGAGGAATCGAAGCCGGTGCGGGTCGGCAATGGAGCCGCGAACCAGCTGCAACTCGACGTGTTCGGCGAGGTGATGGGTGCGCTCCACGTTGCGCGCGTCGGCGGTCTGCAGGCCGACGACACGGTGTGGTCGGTTGAGTGCTCGCTACTCGCACACCTCGAAACGATCTGGCGCGAACCGGATGAGGGGATCTGGGAGACGCGCGGCGGGCGCCGGCATTTCACGTTCTCGAAGGTGATGGCGTGGGTCGCGTTCGACTGCGCGCTGAAATCCGCGGAGAAATTCGGCTTGCCTGGACCGCTCGAACGCTGGCGCGCGCTGCGCGACGGGATTCACGCGGATGTGTGCGAGAAGGGCTGGAGTCCGGCCAAGCAGGCGTTTACGCAGAGCTATGGCAGCGACGAACTCGACGCGAGCATCCTGATGTTGCCGATTGTCGGCTTTCTGCCGCCGTCGGACCCGCGCATCGCGAGCACCGTCGCGGCGGTCGAGCGCGAGCTGCTGCACGATGGCCTCGTGCTGCGCTACCGCACGACCGAATACGACGACGGGCTACCGCCTGGAGAAGGCACGTTCCTCGCGTGTAGCTTCTGGCTTGTCGACAATCTCGCGTTGCTCGGTCGCATCGACGATGCGCATCGGTTGTTCCGGCGCCTGCTGGCGCTGTCGAACGATCTCGGCTTGCTGGCGGAGGAATACGATCCGGTCGCGGGCCGGCTCGTCGGTAATTTTCCGCAGGCGTTTTCGCATGTGGCGCTCGTTCACACTGCGATGAACCTGATGCATCACGAGGACCAGATGGTCCGCGCGGCGGGGCACCCTGTGCAGGCCGAAACTGCCGCGGGGTGATTGCGGCGGGTTTATGTGCCGACGCCTTTACGCCGGCGCAGATGTGACGAGGGGATGCAACGTGTTCTGTTGCATCCCCTCGTTCATATGCATGTCGCTGGCTGCTGCTACAGGCGCGGCTTACTACCCGCGCTTATTGTCCACGCTCACTGGCCACGATACGTCGCAAAGATCCCTTGATCAGGCGCCGTACGCACGCCCCATTGCGACCGGCTCACCGCCACGCTGCCAACTGCCGCGTCCCTTGCGGCGCGACCGAGGCAACCGTCTGAACGTTCGCGGCGTTACGCGGATAGACCGGATCGGGCTGGCTCAGCAGACCTGCCTGTTGTGCCGATACGAGTTCGGCGCGAACCTGCGCGCGCGTGACCGTGCTGTCGGATTGCTGCGCGAACGACACAGCGGGCACTGCGAGCGCAGCGGCGACGAGAAGAGCTGCAGGAATAAACGATTTCATGGTGACCTCCGACGATCGATTGTTGATCAGACCGGGGCGAATGACGTTGCGCCGTTGCCAGATCTGTTGCGGCGAGTGTATTTGGTAAGGCAAGCCGCAAAAAGCGGAGATCCGGATATAGATTCTTGCGTGAATTGCATCAATGGCCGATTCGCCCGGCAGTGCCGCAGTCACAACGCTGCATTAAGAACGGCCTATGATGAAGTTCGGTCCACGCCCGCGCCCTGTTGTGCGCAGCGTCACGCGATCGATGCCGGTCCGCGCAATCAGGGCGTGGCCGCTGCGGCAGGCATCGAGACAACGCGTCGCCGTGCAGGCACGGTTCCTACTGGAGAAGCGAGATGAAGCGCAAGGCATCGGCGGTCTGGCAAGGCGGCCTGCAGGACGGCAAGGGAGCGATTTCCACCGACAGCGGCGTCCTCAAGGACACCCAGTATTCGTTTGCGACACGTTTCGAAAACGGCATCGGCACGAACCCCGAGGAACTGATCGCAGCGGCCCATGCAGGGTGCTTTTCGATGGCGCTGTCGGCGGAACTCGGCCAGGCCGGTATCAAGCCCGAGCGCATCGGCACGACCGCGACGCTCACGCTCGATAAAGTCGACGGCGGCTTTGCGATTACCGCGGTGCACCTCGACGTCGCGGTGAAGATTCCGGGTGGCGACCAGGCCGCGTTCGAGAAGGCGACCGCCAGTGCGAAGGCCAATTGCCCGGTATCGAAAGTACTGAAAGCGACCATTACGATGGACGCGAAACTCGAGACCTGACGCGGCGTTGTGCGTCGCAGGCGGGCAGGGTGCTCGCCTGTTTTCAGTGGCGGCGGTGTGCGCGAGAGCCGCGTGGTGCCGCCAGCGCAACCAACCCCCTCGATCACGGACTCCAGATGAAATCGCAGGCAGAAAAGGCGCAGGACTTCGCGGCCGCTCATCAGGCCGCGGGCGCATTCGTCATTCCGAACCCATGGGACATCGGCAGCGCGCGACTACTCGCGCTTGCCGGCTTCAAGGCGCTCGCAACCAGCAGCGCCGGCTACGCATTTTCACGCGGCTTGCCGGACAACGCGGTCGGCCGCGACCAGATGATGGTGCATCTGGCCGAGATCGTCGCGGCCACCGACTTGCCGGTCAGCGCGGATCTCGAGAACGGTTTCGGCGACCGCCCCGAAGATGCCGCCGAAACGATTCGTCGCGCGGCAGCCGCGGGCGTAGTGGGCGGATCGATCGAAGACTCGACCGGCCGTCCCGATGACCCGCTGTACGCGCACGATCTCGCGGTCGAGCGCGTGCGCGCGGCCGTCGAAGCGGCACGCAGTCTGCCGTTTCCGTTCACGCTGACGGCGCGCGCCGAAAACTATCTGGTCGGCCGACCCAATCTCGACGACACGATTCGCCGTTTGCACGCGTATCAGGAAGCCGGTGCCGACGTGCTGTACGCGCCGGGACTGAAGACGCGTGACGACATCGCGGCAGTCACGGCGGCACTCAAGCGGCCGGTCAACGTGCTGATGGGACTGCAAGGCGGCCTTTTCAGCGTGGACGAACTGGCAGCACTTGGCGTAAAGCGGGTCAGCGTGGGCGGCTCGCTAGCCCGTGCGGCGCTCGGCGCGTTCTTGCGCGCCGCACACGAGATACGCGACCACGGCACGTTCGGTTATTCGGCCGAAGCGGCGAATAACCAGCAGGTCAACGAGCTATTTGCGACCGCGGCGGGTACCTGGCCGGCGCCTTAGCGGCCTGACAGCGCGGCCTGACAGAACCCAACCAACGCGATGGCCTACTGATAGCAGGGTTGATCACCGTTTGGCTTGAATTCTTGAACAGGCAGTCATAAACTTCCGTCCATGAATCAAGCCACCACCCCGAAAAAGCCGTCCGACGTCTGCGTGCGCGGCCGTCCGCGCGAGTTCGATACGGACAGCGTGCTGACCGAAGCGAGTCACACGTTCTGGCGTCACGGCTATCACGCGACCTCGATCGACGATCTCTGCAAGGCTACCGGCGTGCTGCGCGGCAGCCTGTACGGTGTGTTCGGCGACAAGCGCGGCATCATGCTCGCCGCGCTCGATCACTACGCGGACGGTTCGATTGCGCGCCTGTGCGAGCGGCTCAATGCCAGCCTGCCGCCGGACGAAGCATTGCGCAACGCCTTGCTGCACCACACGCGGATTGCGTCTTCGCTGACGGGGCTGCGCAGCTGCTTCATCACCAATGCCACGCTGGAGATGCCGCTCGAAGATGCGGAGGTGCGCGAACGCATCGAATCGATCCAGCGACGCATCGCGACGCTACTCGCGGGGGCTGTGATCCGCGGCCAGGCGAGCGGTGTGTTCAATTCGCGGCTCGATGAAAAAGCGGTGGCCGATTTTCTGTTGTGCATGACCCAGGGGTTGCGCGTCCTCGGCAAAGTTAAAAGCGATGAGCGCGAGCTCGAAGCGATCGTGGACATTGCGATGCGCGCGCTCGTCTGAATTTTTTTCACTAATTCTTGAACGGATAGTCATGAATAGCGAATGCATCAAATCGGCGCCGAATGGTGTTGCCGTGCGCGGGACGGGTGGGCGACGCGCCGCGCCCGCCGAACTGAGCAAGGTCGCGCTCGGCGTGCTGTTCATCGGTGCGTTCCTCGCGCCGCTCGATTACTTCATCGTCAATCTCGCGCTGCCGGCAATTCACACCGGCCTCGGCGCCACCGATGCCCAGCTGCAACTGATCGTCTCCGCGTACGCGTCTGCGTATGCCGTGCTGCTGATCACCGGCGGCCGGCTTGGCGATATTTTCGGCCGGCGCAAGGTCTTTCTCGCCGGGATGGCCGGCTTCGTGATTTCGTCGGCGATGTGCGGCTTCGCGACGAGCGGCCACATGCTGGTGCTCGCACGCATCGTGCAGGGCATTGCGGCCGCGGTGATGGCGCCGCAGGTCCTGGCGACCATCCGCGCCGTCGTACCGGCACACCGGCAAACGAAGGTGATGAGCATCTACGGTTTCGTGTTCGGTCTGTCGTCGATCGTCGGGCAGCTTGGGGGCGGCGCGCTGATCACCTATCGGCCGTTCGGTCTCGACTGGCGGATCATTTTTCTGCTCAACGTGCCGGTCGGTATCCTGGCGTTCATCGGTACGTGGAAGTTCGTGCCCGAGAATCGTCCGGCCACGAAGACCGGTGTCGACCTGAAGGGCGTCGCGTTGCTGTCGCTGTTGCTGCTGCTGGTCATCTATCCGATGACGCATGGCCGTGAAGCCGGTTGGCCCGCTTGGACCTTCGTGATGTTCGCACTCGCGGTGCCGGCGTTCGCATGGTTCGTCGCGACGGAAAAGCGCGTCGAGCGAGCCGGCGGTCATCCGCTCGTCGATCTGCTGCTGTTCCGCAATCCGGCGTTTTCTCTGGGGCTCGTGCTCGCGTTCCTGTTCTATTGCAACAGCGCGTTCTTCCTGACCTATGGCATCTATCTGCAGACAGGTCTGCACTGGACACCGCTCGCCTCCGGCATCGCCATCATGCCGTTCGCGATCGGCTTCCTGATCGGACCGCTGACCTCGCCCGCGGTGGTGCGGCGTATCGGC
Source organism: Paraburkholderia megapolitana (assembly GCF_007556815.1). Taxonomy (NCBI): domain Bacteria; kingdom Pseudomonadati; phylum Pseudomonadota; class Betaproteobacteria; order Burkholderiales; family Burkholderiaceae; genus Paraburkholderia; species Paraburkholderia megapolitana. The sequence goes on along the minus strand of NZ_CP041743.1, from coordinate 166,839 downwards.
AGTCATGTGCTGACGCTCGGCTTCACGATGCTGGCCAGCGGTTTCGCCGTGACAGGATGGGCCGCGACGCATGCCGAAACGCCCGACCTGTTGTTCTATGCTGGTCTGGTGTGCGCGGGTATCGGCCACGGCTTGCTGTTGCCGTCGATCGTGCGCATCGTGCTCACCGAAGTCGAGCCTGCCAAGGCCGGGCTCGCATCGGGTGTCGTGTCGTCGACGTTGCAGATCGGTTCGGCGTTCGGTACTGCGGCGATCAGCGGTGCGTTCTTCGGTGTGCTCGCCGGCCGCTCGACACCGGAAAGCTACGCGCATGCATTCCAGTCGAGCCTCGCGATCAACGCCGTGTTGATGGCGATCTGCATCGGGCTGAGTACGCTGCTCGTGCACCATCAGCGCATCGCGTTGCAACGGAGCGCGGCGGTTGCGGGGTGAATGACGCATAGGTCGCAGCGGCATTGCGGCGGAGCATTAAGGGTAAGTACCAAATAATGCTATTGATCTGAAAAAGCTGTTTGATCGGGATTTACACGATATTGGCATAAACGAGGAATATGATCGGCATGTTTTACGCTGGCGAGAGACGGTGAAAAGTAAATTGTGCCGCGCTCGAATCGAGGAACCAAGGCATTCTCCGACCAGCCGGTCAGCCTTTATGGGAAACGATTCCAGCGAAAGGATGCAAGACCCGGAGTGCGCCGTTTCAAACTTCCCGATCATGAAAACGATATTAATGAAAAGCGCTTGCCGGGCAGAAATATGGTTTGTTAATCTTCGGCAATCTTTAAAAATCCATGCCGGTCGAACGTCTTCGGCAAAGGTGATTTAAACGACCAGGCGCGCTTCGTATAACGCGCTTGACGCAACGCTCCAGTAACGGGGACTTCAATGCTTACCGCTGCTCCTGACGCATTCGACGCATCGCTCGCCTTCAAGGTGGGCGACGTCGTCACGCTCAAAACCGGCGGCCCGCGCATGACGGTGACCTACGCGGGTGCGGTCGCGCCTGCGCCGGGCGAATGGTTGATCTGCCAGTGGTTCGATGCGCACGGAGAATTGCGTCAGGAAATGTTCGAATGCGATCGCGTGCAGCTCGAACCGCGTTCGATTCCCGCTGCGGCTGCCAGGGTCGCGGCGGCGAGACATGGTGCTACAGGAGCCGAGGGCTACCTGTCCAGACTACGGTAGTTTCCGCGGCACTACCGTTCGCCCAGCAATGCACCTGGTTCGATCGGTAGTACGCTGCATCCCCGGCTCGCAGGACGAGGGTTTCGCTTTCCAGCGAAAGCGTCAGTTCGCCGGCGGTCACGAACAGGGATTCTTCTAACGCATGAGTGGTGACGGCGGGCTGTTGCGAGCCCGCCGGCATGCGCACGAGGATGCTCTGCAATTGCCCATGCGGTAGCGGCGCCGTCAGATGCGCGAACGAGCAGGCCGAACCCTCCAGCCCGAAGCATTGCCGCTGCTGCGAGCGCGATACGCAGATGTCCGCGGCATCGATGAAGTACTGCATCGGCATATCCAGCGCTTCGGCGATTTTCGCGAGCGATCTCACTGAGGGCGTCGTCAAGTCGCGTTCGACCTGGGACAGGAACGAGGTCGACATGCCCGCGGCCGTCGCGGTTTGCTCCAGCGTGTGATTGATGATTCTTCGACGCGTGCGAATCCGGGCGCCGAGGCCAGGCGCCAGCAGGGCAGGAGCGAGCGGTACATTCATAACGGTGGCGATGCATTGAGTGATTGGAGATGAAGCGCTTCAGTTCAGATGACGCCAGACGGAGATGGGAACATCGCCGTTGGCGCGCGCCGGAACGCGATAACTCAATTCGCCATCCTTCAATTCATAAATGCGGACCTGTTCGGTGCCTTCCCAGTTCGGATAAGAGGCCTTGTGGATATGAAAGGTCAGTGCCTTGCGCGATCGGTCGTCACTGAGCATGCCGAAATGCGAACTGAGGCCGAGCGCGGCGGCTCTGTACTCGTCGGGTGTCGCCGTGTCCCTGTCGCCGGACGCGAATGGCTTGCGTTCGCTGTTGAAGATCTGCAGCGAATAGTGCCCCTGCGCATCGATGAAGAGCATGCCTCTCGGCATCGGGCCGTAGTCGTGCGTGCGTGTACCGTCGGTATGCTGCACGTCGGCGCTGACTAGTGTCCAGGTGCCGACAAGGGGAAGATCGACCGTATTCATCTCCGCGTGGGCAGGGGCCGTCGCGAGCATGAGCGATGCCAGCGACACCATGGCAGCAGTGCAACCGATCCAGAAAAATGCGCGTTTATTCATGGTGAGGAATCCCGTAAATGATCTGAGCGTCATGCCACGCCCTGAAAATTACGGCAGGTGGACAAATAATAAAATACAATTATTCCGTTCATATACATCGGAATAACTGAACAATGGCCCATACCAATCTGGACATGGATGTCCTGCGGACTGTCGTCATCGCTCATCGGCTCGGTAGCTTCAACAAGGCCGCGGAATACATCGGGCGATCGCAATCGGCGGTGAGCCAGCAGATTCACAAGCTGGAGGAACAGGTCGGGGTGCCGCTGTTCGTCAAGCAGGGACGCGGGCTGGCGCTGACCGAAGCGGGCGACGTCATGCTGGCGTACGCGCGGCGCATGCTCGATCTGAACGATGAGGTCGTAGCGACGATCCGCGGGCGCGCCGTGGCCGGCCGCGTACGTTTTGGTTTGCCGCCGGACTTTGCGGAAGCCTGGCTACCGGCTGCGCTGGGGCGTTTCAAGAGGGCTCATCCGTCGGTGCTGATCGACGTCGTGGTGGACGCAAACCGGCGCCTGCTCGAGCGTCTCGACGAAGAGGAACTGGACCTTGTCCTGGCACTCGGCAACGATAGTCGCAAGGACGCCGAGGTCGTGGCTGCGTTGCCGTTTGTCTGGATCGGTCCTGCCGCGTCGACGCCGGTCTGGGAGCCCGGCGAGCCGATTCCGATTGTTGCCTTCGAGGCGCCCTGTTTCTTCCGCAAGCGTGCGCTCGATTCGCTGGACCAGGCGGGAATCGCGTGGCGCATCGCCTTTACCAGCCCGAGCCTGCACGGCTTATGGGCAGCCATCGAAGCCGGTCTGGGCGTGACCGTGCGCACGCCGCTGGGCTTGCCGGATCGATTGCGCGTGTGGAATGAGGCGAGCGGTTTACCGCCCATCGTGAGCGGGCCGCTCAGGGCCTGTCTGCATACGCGACACCGCACGCTGGAGCCGGCGCTGGCAAAGTTCAAGGCTGTGGTGCTGGAGACGATGGCCGAGCAACTGGGCGATGCGCTGGCGGCGTGACGCGACGCGACGCGACGTACCGAGCCGTTATCGATACAACGTTACCGCTGACGCAGCCCCCTGAAGAACCGTCGGATTTCCTCCGCGAGCAACGCCGGCTGCTCCAGCGCAGCGAAGTGACCGCCGCGCGGCATGTCGCTCCACTGCGCGATATCGAACACACGCCTGACCCAGGACTGTGGCGGCCGGCTGATCTCCTTCGGAAAACGCGCGAAGCCGAGTGGCGGCTTCACGCGCTCGCCGGCGGCGAAGCGCAGCGGCTGCAGACGGTTTTCCCAATAGAAGCGCATCGACGAACTGATCGTTTGCGTGTGCCAGTACAGCGACAGGTTGGTCAGCAGTTCGTCCTTCGAAAACACGCGCTCGATGTCGCCGTCGCAATCGCTCCATGAACGGAATTTCTCGACGATCCATGCGGCGAGACCGGTCGGCGAATCGTTGAGCGCATAGGCCGCGGTCTGCGGCTTCGTGGCGTGCACATGCGAGTAGCCGGCTTCGAGTGCGGCCCACGCGTTCTTTGCGTCGAGGAATGCGCGTTCGTCATCGGTGAGCGGCGGCGCGGATGCATCGAGCGACGGTTCGTACGATCCTGGCAGGTAGTTCAGATGCACACCGTCGACCTGCTGCGGATGCCGACGCGCAAGCTCCGCCGACACAAACGCACCGAAGTCGCCGCCCTGCGCGCCGAAGTGCGCATACCCGAGGCAGCGCATCAATTCGGCCCACATATCGGCGGTTTGCGCGGCTGCGACACCTGGCTCGGCAGGCCGCTCCGAAAAACCGAAACCCGGTAGCGACGGCACGACGACATCGAACGCATCGGCGGGGTCGCCCCCTGTCGATGCGGGATCGCACAACAGGTCGATCAACGGCAGGAACTCGATGAACGATCCGGGCCAGCCGTGCGTGAGGATGAGCGGGTACGGCTGCGGACCATTGCCGCGCCGGTGCACATAGTGAATGCGCAGCCCGTTGATGCGCGCGGTGAACTGCGGCTGCTGGTTCAAGCGTTGCTCGGCGGCGCGCCAGTCGAAGGTGGTTGCCCAGTAGTGAACCAGTTCGCGTAGCCACGCGATATCGGTGCCGAGCGCCCACGCATCGCCCGCATACTGGTCCGGCCAGCGCGTGTGACGCAGGCGCTGGGCGAGTGCATCGAGTTCGGAATCGGGAATCGAAATCTGGAACGGCGTGGCTTGCATCGGTGGGTCTCCGCGGTCGCATGCGTGTTCTTGGACATTCATTTCGGCGGCCGTGAGCGCGACACCCGCGTCTGCACATGATCGAGCAACGACTTCGAAAACGCGCGCATGCTCACGACGCGCCGCGTCTTCACGATATCGCCCGCTAGATTGACCGGCGGATTCGGCTGCCACGCCCAGTAGAGCGCGAGCAGCCAGCCTAGCACGGTCCATCCGACGCATGCGTTGAAGAGCGCAATCGTCAGCACGTCGTGGCGCTGCCGCCGGTCGGCGAGGATCGACGGCAGGAAGTACAGCGCGAGTGCGCAGACTGCCAGGACGATCTGAACGATGAGGGTACTGCCCATGTACGCGCTCCGGCGGGTGGTTCGATAGCAAGATTGTCGCGCGATTGGGCGGCGATTGTCGAATCGCTGTCGGTGGGTTTCGTTCCGCTTTCGCGCTGCGATGCGTGCGCTATACCGACGTTCGATGCGGCGGGTTAGCGCTCCGTTATGCACAGCGGTGCGCCGTGGTGTCTTTAACGCGAGCGGTCAACGGGACTATCATGTTCGTTTTGAACGCACCGGACCGCCCCCATGATTTCCGACGACACCACCCAGCAGAACCGCCAGGTCGATCACGATGCGCTGCGCGCGTTCGTCGACCGTAAATGGAACGACGAGATCGTGCCGGCGCTGACCGACTACATCGCCGTGCCCGCGAAGAGCCCCGCATTCGATCCCGACTGGGCACGCCACGGTTTCCTCGAACGCGTCGTCACCGATGCGGCCACGTGGGCCGAACAGCAACCGGTGCGCGGACTGAAGCTCGAAGTGGTGCGCCTGCCGGGTCGCACGCCGGTGATCTTCTTCGAAACGCCGGCCACGCGCTCGGGCAGCACCGACACGATCGTGCTGTACGGCCACCTCGACAAGCAACCTGAGTTTTCCGGCTGGCGCAACGACCTCGGCCCGTGGACGCCGAAGTTCGAAGACGGCAAGCTCTATGGCCGCGGCGGTGCCGACGATGGTTACGCGATCTACGCGAGCCTGACTGCGCTCGCCGCGCTCGACGCGCAGGGCATCGAGCGGCCGCGCTGCGTCGGGCTGATCGAAACCTGCGAAGAATCGGGTAGTTACGATCTGCTGCCGTATGTCGATGCGTTGCGCGAACGGCTTGGCAAGGTCGGGCTCGTCGTGTGTCTCGATTCCGGCGCGGGCAATTACGATCAGCTGTGGCTGACCACCTCGCTGCGCGGTCTCGTCGCCGGCGATCTCGAAGTCGCGGTGCTCGACGAAGGTATTCATTCGGGCGGCTACGGCGGCGTTGCGCCGTCGAGCTTCCGCATCATGCGGCAACTGTTCGAGCGTCTCGAAGATGCGTCGAACGGCAACCTGCTGCCGAAGGGTTTTCACTGCGCAATTCCGCCGCAGCGTCTGCTTGAAGCCGAAGCGACCGCGCAGATTCTCGGCGACAGCGTGTGGAAGAGCGTGCCGTGGGCGTGTGGCCAGGATGGCCGCCCCGTGTTGCCCACTACCACCGATCCGCAAGAGGCATTGATCAATTCCACATGGCGTCCGTCGCTGTCGGTGACCGGTGCAGCCGGTCTGCCCGCGCTGGCCGACGCGGGCAATGTGCTGCGTCCGCGCACCGCGTTCAAACTGTCGCTGCGGTTGCCGCCGCTCGTCGACGCGGCGAAGGCGGTTGCCGAACTGAAGGCGCTGCTCGAATTCGATCCGCCGTATAACGCGAAAGTGACGTTCAAGGCCGACGCCGGTGCGGCGACCGGCTGGAGCGCGCCAGACGTGGCGCCGTGGCTTGCGAGCGCGCTCAACGACGCATCGCGCGAGCATTACGGCGCGGACGTCGCCTACATGGGCCAGGGCGGCACGATTCCGTTGATGAACGTGCTCAAGGAAGGATTCCCGCAATCGCAGTTCATGGTGTGCGGCGTGCTCGGTCCGAAGTCGAACGCGCATGGGCCGAACGAATTCCTGCATGTGCCGTACGGCAGGAAGCTGACCGCCACCGTTGCCGAAGTGATCGCTGCGGCGCAGTGATGGCCGCCGGATCCCGCTGACTTCACCCACTGCGCCGAATGAACCCAACCGACGATACCCGCACCGCCTCCGCCATTCCTCCTGCTCCCGCGTTACGCATTCCCGTCGATCGTCTGCACGCAATCGTGCGCGCGATCTGGGAGCAGGCGGGCAGCGCGCCGCGCGAAGCCGAACTGGTCGCCGACCATCTGCTGGCCGCGAATCTGAGCGGTCACGATTCGCACGGCGTCGGCATGATTCCGCGCTACGTCGAGTCGTTGCGCGGTGGGCAGCTGAAACTGAACCTGCACGCACAGGTTGTGCGCGACGCGGGCGCGGTGCTGACGCTCGACGGTGTGAAGGGCTTTGGCCAGGTCGTTGCCTACGAAGCGATGGAGCGCGGTATCGAACGCGCACAGAAACTCGGCGTATGCGCGGTCGCGCTGCGCGGCGCGCATCACATCGGTCGCATCGGGCATTGGGCCGAGCAGTGCGCGCGGGCAGGGCTCGTGTCGTTCCATTTCGTCAACGTCGCGGGCGACCCGCTTGTCGCGCCGTTCGGCGGTGCCGATCGGCGCATCGGTACGAATCCGTTTTGCGCGGCGTTTCCGCGCGCAGGGCGGCCGCCGCTCGTGCTCGATTTCGCGACCAGCACGGTCGCCTTCGGCAAGGCGCGCGTTGCGTACAACATGGGCAAGCAGGTGCCGGCCGGCGCGTTGATCGATCATCAGGGACACGCAACGCGCGAACCCAAAGTCATGCTCGAGGCGCCGTTCGGATCGCTGACGCCGTTTGGCGGCCACAAGGGTTTTGGTCTTGCGGCGATGTGCGAAATTTTCGCCGGCGCGCTGAGCGGCGGTTACACCACGCATGCCGATACGGTGGATCACAGCCGCGCGATCATCAACTGCATGCTGTCGGTGATCATCGACCCCGCGGCATTCGATGCACCGAACGCCGAGGCCGAAGCGGATGCGTTTGTCGAGTGGGTGAAGGCATCGCCGCTAGCCGATGGTGTCGAGCGGATTCTCGCGCCGGGCGAACCGGAACGCGCGACGCGCGCAGAGCGCGAAGCGCACGGTGTGCCCGTCGATCCGGCCACGTGGCAGCAGATCTGCGCGGCGGCTGCGGCGGTGGGTGTGCCGGCGCAGCAGGTGGAGGCGTGGTCGTTCGATTGAGAGCCCATTGACCATTGACGCTCATTGATAGGGCCAATCTGGCGTGCGTGACTCCTGGATTCGCAGCGTCGAACGGGCGACTGCCTGCGATCGTGCGCCGGGAGACGGGGTCCTCGACCATGGCCCATCAGGGCGCGGTGCCCAACTCAAGCGTCGCGACGTACCCGGCGTGACTCTTCCGCTTCGCTTGCCCGCGCGGTGCGGTCGTCGCGTGTCGGCTCGCCGGTGACAGGTCCGCTGTCGCCCGCCTTCGCCAGAGACGCGACGAGGCCGGTCAGTGCGTGCTGCCGGTAAGCGCTATCGGCACATGCGTTGGCGAGGTCATACGCTTCCTGCCATGCCGCGGAGATCTCGTCGAGCGGCGCATGCGCAAGCGGCAATGCGCGTGCAAGCGTGATGCGCAAACGCATTTCGTCGCGCATGCGGCGGGTTGCGCTCGCATCGACGCGCGCGAGCGCCGCGCGGATTGCACGCAGATATTCCTGGGGAAGCGTGAGTGCGCGCCACAGCGGTTCCGAGCCGTCGAGCAGCGCAATCGCGATCTCGAAGCGGTCGTTGCTCACGGCCCAGTCGAGCGCGGCACGCAGATCGCCGAGGTCGTTGCGATCGACCGCGTCGCCAGGCACGCGCGCGCGCCGCGAACTGCTTGCGGCGAGCCGCGGCACGAGCGTCTGCGCATGCGCCGCGGCCGCACATTCGAGTTCGCCGTGCTGCCACAGGATATTGCGCGCCAGCTGACGCACCGGGCCGCGCAGACAGAATGTCGTTTCGCCGTCGCCCTCGATGCGCTCGATGAGTCCTGCATCGAGCAGCGTATCGATCTGCGTATCAGTCTGCACATCGGGCGCCGGATCGCTCGATGTTTCGCTCACGGCACGAGGCTGCCCCACAGTCTGCAAGGCAGCGAATTCCACGAGTAGCCGCGTCGCCGAGGCGCGCGTGAACTCACCCGGAAAAGCGCCGAGGCGTCTGAACTGCGTGCGCGCCGCGTCATCGAGTGCGGCCATCTGCAGATCGAGTACCGCGGCGAGCGGTGTCGAGCGCAGCAGCAACAGGTTTGCACCGACCGTGCGCTGCGCCATCAGGCGATCGAGATCGTGTGCAAACGAATGCACCGCGGGATCGAACGGCGTGTGGGCGGGAATGCGCCGTGCGATCGCTGCGGCGGCGAGTTCGAGCGCAAGCGGCACACCATCGAGGCGACGCGCGATCAACGCGGCGGCGGCCAGCGTGTCCGGTGCGAGGTGACCCGCGTCGAACAGGGCGAGCGGGTCCGCATCGGCCCTGCCACGCATCGAGGCCGTGCGACCCGGCGTGTCGGCTATGACGGAAGGTAAAACCGCCGAGAGCGCAGCAGGCAGCGCCGTGAGCAACACGGTAAGCCGTGCGAACAGCAGCCGCAGTGAGTCGAGTTCCGGCGCTTCGCTCGCATTGAGCCGCGTGTGTCTGGGGATGCGCAGCGGTCCAAGCGGCACGACGTGTTCGCCGGCAATGGACAGCGGCGCGTTCGCCGTGGCGATCACGCGCAGGTTCGGCGCTGCCTCGACGAGCGTCGTGAGCAGATAGCCGGCCGGTTTGCGCAGCGTCTCGCAGCAATCGACGATCAGCAGCAGGCGCCGGTCGCCGATCGCCGACAGCAGGCGCTCGTGGGTCGTCGCACCGATTTCGGCCGGCACGCGCAGTGCTATCGCGAGCGTATCGGCGAGACTGTCCGCCTGCAGTTGCGGTGTGAACGCGACCGCGACCATGCCGTCGGGCACGTGTGCCGCAAGCCGCCGCGCGACTTCGTACGCGAGCCGGCGTTTGCCGAGACCGGCTTCGCCCGCGAGCGTCACGACACGCGCAAGCGACACGAGCCCGAGCAGTTCCGACAGTTCCGCATGACGACCGATGAACGGCGTGGTGCGAACGGGCATGCGCAGCATGAGCGGCAGTGGGGGCGGTTTCGGCGTGGCGACACTTACATTGGTAACCGGATTCGCGCGAACGGCGGGGCCGGCATCGTCGAGAAACTGCAAGGTGCCGGCGAAGCGATATCCGTAACCAGGCACGGTGACAATCAGATCGCGGTCCGCACCCAGCGCGCGGCGCAGTGCCGACACCTGGGCCTGCACGGTGTTCGTGTCGACCGCGCCGCGCGACCATGCGCGCCGCGCGAGTTCGGCCAACGGAACCGAACGCCCCCTGGCTTCGGCGAGTGCGAGCAGCAGTTCGAGCGCACGGCCGCTCATGTCGACGCGCGCTTCGTCGGCGACGAGGCGCACAGGGTTCTGCAATAGCCGGTAGCGGCCGAACGCGATTACCGGCCCTGTCGGTCGCGGTAGCGACATCAAGGGTCTCCAGCCATGGGTTGGGCGGGCCAGGGTGGCGGCCCTCGCGGCGCGCGACAGGTGCGCAAACGCCGCGTTGCGACGAATGTGAATGAAGCCGGCGAACCGGTTTCCAGATAATGAGTAGCCGCAAGCTTATTGCCTCGCGGCCGGATGAGCAAGGAGGGTGTATTCAGTGAGGACGATGATGTGCCAAAACGAATTTCAGGCGGCTCGTCGAGATCTCTGCGCGGGTAAGTGCGCAGACATCGTGAGCCCTGTCATGGCGGACAGCGCAGCGTTTGCTGCGACGCAACTGCTGCAGATGCGGAATGGTTTTTTTTAAATCTGCTTGTCGCAATCAGCGGGTCGCGCCGACCTTTCTCAATGCATTAGCAGCAGCGCGGTTGCCCTGGGCTTCGGCCATCTGCAATGCGGTGCCGCCATGCGCGTCGGTGTGATCCGGATTCGCGCCGCGCGATACCAGTTGGGGCAGCAGCGTAAGGCGTCCGAACAGCGCCGCAAACGACAACGCTGTCTCGCCTGCGTTGTTGGTCTGATCGATAGCGCAATGCGTGTTCATCAAGCTTCGTGCGATCGGCAGTTCGCCTTTGAAGAGTGCGCCCATCAGCGCGGTGTTGCCGTGTTTGTCGCCGAGACACGGGTTCGCGCCGGCCTGCATCAGGAAGTCGAGCGCGGCCGGTTGATCGTCGTATGCGGAGAGAATCAGGGCGGTGTAGCCGGCGTCGGTCGTGCTGTCGATCGGGTAGCCGGCCTCGAGCAGCGCCTTCAGGATATCGATCCTGCCAAGACGCGCCGCGGCGAACCATTCGTCGTCGTACTGGTGAGGATTCGATATCGCTGCGCCTTGAGGCGGCGCGACGAGTTCCGGTGTCGAACGGCAGCCGGCCGCGAAAGCGATACACGCGACGGCGCCGGCCGCCGCGAGTTTCAGTCGGGTGTGGTGGTGCATGGCAACGCTCTCTTGCAGAGTGCCGCGGGCCGGCGCTGTCGAACAACGCCGACCCGCGAGTACAACAATCCAACAACCTTTGCGACGATCGCCGCGAGCAACGCGTCAGTCGTTCAGCTTCGCGGCCTGCGCAGCGACGCGCGAGACGTCGGCGTGCGTTGCGCCCGCAAGACGCGTCCCATAGTCCACATCCGCCTTGTAGAAGTACGAGAGCATCGTGTACTTGTTGGTCTCGTTCGTCACATGGTTCAGATCCGCGGACAACGCCGTGACCAGATCACCCTTGTCCTGCGCGGACAGCGACCGGTAGTACTCGCCGGCCTGGCGGAAATTCAGCGTCTTGTGGATCGCCTGTTGCTGCGTCGTGCCGGCCAGCGGTGTCTGCGTGTATTTGTATTGCGGGTCCTGTGCGAGCTCGGCAATGCCCGATGGTTCATAGTTGACCTCACCCTTACGATCGCCGAAGTTCATCAGGCCGTCCTGATTGTTGTTCGTGACGCTCGCGAGCGGACGGTTGATCGGCAGTTCGTTGTAGTTCGTGCCGATCCGGTAGATCTGCGTATCCGCATACGAGAAGAGCCGTCCCTGCAACATGCGGTCTTCCGACGGCTCGATGCCCGGCACCATGCGCGACGGTGCGAATGCCGATTCCTCGGTGGTCTGGAAGTAGTTGTCCGGCACGCGATTCAGCGTCAGCGTGCCGATCTTGCGCTCGGGTACCGTCGACCAGATCTTCGTATCGTCGAGCGCGTCATAGTCGAACTGCGCGAGCTCTTCGGGCTTCAGCACCTGGATGGTCAGATCCCACTTCGGATCGTCGCCGTTCTTCAATGCCGTATACAAATCGTTCGACATCAGATTCCAGTCTTTGCCGATTGACGTCGGAATGTCCTGAGGCCGGATTCCGTGAATGCCTTGTACGCTTTTCCAATGGAATTTCACGTAGTGAACTTCGCCTTTTGCATTCACGAATTTGAACGCGTGAACGCCAAAGCCATCCATGTGGCGGTACGAATCGGGCATGCCCTGAACGGTGTACAGATGGGTCAGCATGCTGGTCGCTTCAGGCGTATGCGCGAAGAAATCGAAAGCGAGGTTCGCATCCTGCACGCCGGTTACGGCGCTCGGTTTGTTCGCGTGAACGAAGTCGGGGAATTTGATTGCATCGCGGATGAAGAAGATCGGCCAGTTGATGCCGACCAGATCCCAGTTGCCTTGCTGCGTATAAAACTTGGTCGCGAAGCCACGCGGATCGCGTGCCTGTTCCGGCGACCCGCGATAGCCCATCACCGTGGAAAAGCGCACGAACACCGGTGTGTGCGTACCCGGCGTGAAGAGTTGCGCCTTGGTCAGATCGGAGATGTCGGCATCGGCGACGAACTCGCCGAAGGCACCGGTGCCGCGCGCGTGCACGACACGTTCGGGAATGCGTTCGCGATCGAAACGCTGCAGTTTTTCGATCAGTTGCGAGTCTTGTAGTACGACTGGGCCAGCGGGCCCGGCGGTCTGCGAATTCTGGTTGTCGCCGACTGGCGAACCGTTGTCGCGTGTGAGGTCGGCTGCAAACGAAGTCGATGCGAACGCAACGATGAGTGCTGCGGGAAGATACTTGAGTGGGTGCCTGGCGGATGTCGCCATGATCGTCTCCTGCTGATTGTGGGGGGGCGGATGACCCAGCAGATCGTATTGAACGCAATGCCCGCTTACCAATCGGATTTAGACATTGTCGGGATAGCGACTTTTAATCGGCGGTAGCGGATAAGACGGGCAATGGCACCGTGCATTCAGGTGGCATATTGGAGAAATGAAAGCGACGAATTTTGTATCTATTTTTGCGTCGCGTCATCGATTGCGATGGACGATCGAGATGCGATGTGACAGGCGTGAGGCAAGCTAATCGCGTATCGCGGCGCGCTGGATAGCGCGACTAGCCGACCATGGTTCAGCGATAAAACGGGTGAATGTCATCCGCTTCGGAACGATCGAGCAGATTGCGCATGGCTTTGCGTATGTTCGCATCCGGGTGATCCACACACGATTCCGCATAGCCATACCAACTGGGGTCGTTCATCTGCCGCAGACACAGCGCTTTCAGTTCGGGGCACTGATCATCGGGCAAGCCGTTGACGAGTTGCCACGCCTCGGTAGTGAAGCCGCGCTGAATCGCGATCATCACCGGAAAAACCAGCTTGTTGCGCGTCTCCGGATAAGCGTCGTTGAGTTCCTGAAGGAGCGCTTCCGCTTCGTCGAGCCGGTTTTCGATGATGTGGTCGGCGACAACCTGGCCCATCGATGCCGCATCGGTTGCGTGGTGCGTTTCGGCGATATTCATTTCGTCGCTCAGCCGTTTTCGCTGTTGCCGTCGTTACCCTTGAGCTCGTCCACTCCGCCTTTCAGGAGGTTGAGCCCCGCACTGCCCGCAAGTGCTTCGGGTGTCAGCGACATGCCGCTCGTCACGGTCGTAAATGCGCCTTTACCGACATCGAGCGCACCCTTTCCCATCTCTTTGGGGTTCAGTGTCAATGCGCCTTTTGCGAGCTCGCCGACGCCCCCCAAAGCTTTGCCGGCGCCTTTGACAATGCCAGCCACGTCGTCGCCGATCCCTTTAACCGTACTCGTAACGGCATGTTCGAGGGCTCCACCTATTTTTCCGATGATGCTCATTTCGTTTTCCTCTTGATCCAGGTGAGAGGTCATTTCCCGACAAAGGCGCGGGAAGCGTGAGTGGGAATCCGCCAGGCGCCGATCCCGTATTCAAGGTAGCCGCGATGCTCCGGTAAGGTGCATTACATTGCGAAAGCAGACGCTGAAATACGAAGCGCCGCTTCCGCTAGCGAATTCATCGTAGTGGTCGCGTCTTCGCGCAGCGCGTCGTGGTTTCGCGTCGAGTCGTATGCGCGCAGATTTCCCGCCGTACATTGGAACGTACCAGGTGCATCGTGCGGACACCTCGATACCTACTGACGGATGGGAGCGATCATGACGGGCCTAAGCATTCAGAATAACTACGCGGTCAATCCGTTCGGTTCGGTGAACGGCGGCAGTTCGGGCGGCGGGTTGAACACGCAGCAGATCGAACAGATCATCGAGGAACTGCTCGCGGCGTGTCAGAGCCTGCTGCCCGGATCGGACAGCGATGGCATTTCGCCGACGCAAGGGGCGGGGTCCAGCAGCGCTCCGTCGAACTTCAATACGTCGCCGGCTAACTCGATCGATCCGTCGTCGGGCAACAGTCCGGCCGGCGGTCTGAACATGCAGCAGATCGAGCAGATCATCCAGGAGCTGATCGCGGCGTTTCAGAACGTATTGCCGGGATCGGACGATAACAGCATGTCGTCTCCACAAGGCGGTGGTGGTGGAGGGGGCGGTGGATCCCCATCGTTCAATGCCATGCCGCAGCCGCAGCCGGGTGGAGCACCCGGTGGAGCCCCATCGGGCGGCAACAACGCGCCGCCGCCCGCGTCGAACCCACCAGGCGGCTCGCCCGGTGGATCTCCATCCGGCTCAAGCAACCCGCCGCCGCCGGCATCGAACCCGCCAGTCGGCTCGTCCAGCTCCGCAGCATCAGGGGTGACCAACAATGCCGGCGGCGTTCCGCAGGCCGGCGCGGTCGACGGCGTCAGTCCGGCATCGACGCAAACGATGAACACCGGCACCGGCAACGACAAGACCTTCAACGTGACCAACGATACGAACCGCACCGAGTCGTTCACCTACTCCGTGCAGGGCGCGAACAAGGCGACGATGACGCTCGCACCCGGTCAGACCGGAACGTTCACGGCGGGCTCGGGCGATATCGGCGTGCGCATTTCGCCGTCGGATGCGAACGGCAATACGAAACCGAACGAAGTGCTCTATGAGGACGGCGGTGCCGGCAGCGGACAGGCGGCGGGCGCCGGGAATCCCGACATCAGCAAGGTGGATGGCAACAAGGATTTTGGCGGCAACGCGGAGAACATGACGGTCACGTTGTCCGATGGCCGCACGGCTGGCGACGGAGACGCGATTCATGCGTACCAGTATCCGACCGACGATGCGGCTTCGATGGGACTCGCGGGCGATACCAGCAAGACGGCGAACATCGTGATGTCCGATGCGACGTAGTAAATCGTCGTGCGGCCTTACCTGCGGTTACTTCTGTTCGTCTATTCGATTTATCGACCAGAGGCAAGCGATGCTCACTGAGTCTCAAAGTATGGTTTCAGCATACTTCTATGACTAATATTTGTCCGCCGCGCTCGTAAACCATTAATATTTTTATTAAAGAATCTTCCTGACTTGTCGTAAACTCGGCGAAGATGCCAACCTGGCCTCTGGCTTAAGCTTTCAATATGTCAGGTGGCAGGAGTCCGTGTTGCGGAATGAATATTTACGCGCCTCACCTCGGGGTGGCAAGTGAATTTCCGCGCCATCGACGCCTGTCAGCAGGGCATCGGATGAAGCCGGATGGGGCGTGGAAATTCATCAATATTCATTTCGCATAATGGCTTCATTGCGAAATGGAGTCGGCGCAGTTCCGCGTGACGGGGCGCGTCAAGAACATACATGAGAGAGCGCATGGCGATTGGGCGGCCAGGGATACCTGTGCACGCGGAACTCGCACGACGATGAAAGCAATAGAGAAGGCGAAGACGGTATGCGAAAGCTAACGGCAGGTGTGTGGGTGGGGCTCTCTTTCTGTTGTGGCTGGACCGCGAGCGTTGATGCGGTTGCGTCGGACTCGCAGGTGATTGTCGAGGGCAGCCGCTATTCGGGGGGCGACACGGTCAAGGCGGGCGGTCATGGCGTACCGCTGTTGCGTGCGCTTGAGCGGATCGTGCCGTCCAGTTACGGTGTCAATGTGCCAAACGCCGGCGCGTGGGCCGATGTGCCGGTGAGCTGGCACGGCGGCGAATCGTTCGTGACGGCGCTGGGCGAAATACTCGCGGGCAATCCTTCGCTGCAGGCACACGTCGACACCGATCGTCATCTGGTCACCGTGAGCGCGGTTGCACCGATGCCTGGGCAGACGCTGCCCGCGGCTCAAACGCTCGCCACGGCCAGTGCGGCGCCGCTGCCGGTGCCGCCGCGTGTGGATAGCACGAGCAACGTGGCATCGCGCTCCAGCGATTCTGCTGCTGCACTCGTTGCGATTCCAGTTGCGCACCCTGTCGCAACCAGCACATCGACAAGCCCGGTTTATATGGCTGCACTCGCACCGGCACCGCGCGCACGGCAATTGCCGGTTGCGACTCCCGCGCCGGCGCCGATGCGCATCCTCGCATCCGCGCCTTCGCCTTCAACTTCGCCTACGCCGCAAGCGATGCCGCTGAACGTCGCTGTGTCGAATTCGACGGTGGGCATGGCACCTACGATCGCTCCCGCCGCTACGCAAGTCATCGTCCCCGCCAGCATGCCCGCACAGAACACGGCCGATACAGGCCTCATGGTGTGGGACCTGCGGCCATCCGACGGCTCGGTACGCAACGCACTCGCGCGCTGGGCACGCGAGGCAGGGTGGCAGTTCATCTGGGCGGTGCCGACCGACTTCTCGATCGATGCGGCCGCGACCATCCAGGGCACCTTCGAACAGGCATTGAATTCAGTCGTCGATGCGCTGAGTCATTCGGAAGTACCGATCCAGGCAATCTTGTACAAGGGTAATCACGTTCTGCGGGTTACCGCGAAGGGAGCAGGTTGATGCGCGTACTCCGCCAGGTTGCCGTTATCGGCGTATCGCTTTGCGTGCTGGCCGGGTGTACCGGTCTACTTCAGAACGTCCAGCATGACACGCAGGCGGATATGAAGCGCCAGCAGGGTTTGCTCGACGGCGTTAATCGCGGCGATAACCGCGAGCACGACACCGACGCGGTCGTCACGAGCGACGGGTTGTGGCTGTCAGGCAATACGCTCAAGCTCGCCTCGTCGACCACGCTGCCGGGTGTATTCAACGAACCGGCCAGCTTTGACGGTACCGTCGATTCGTTGCGCGCGTTCGCCGACCGCATCACGCGCATGACGAACATCCCGGCGAAGGTCGCACCGGGGACCGAGAGTGCGGTGATGCAAGCCATCCAGGGCGGTTCGTCGACAGGAGCTGCAACGAGCGCGACCTATCCGGGCTTGCCGCCGTTACCAGCCGGGATGATGCAGGGGTCGTCGACGGGCGGCGCTCGCGGTGCAGCGATGGCACCGGATCTGTCGGCGGTCCATATCGTCTACCCGCATGGCGATTTGCGCGGTCTGCTCGATGCGGCCAGTGCGCGCTTCGGTGTGTTCTGGAAGTACGCGAACGGCTCGATCGAATTCTTCTATACCGAAACGCGCGTGTTTCAGGTGTCGGCGATTCCGGGCGATTCGAAGCTCGATGCGAATGTGGTCAGCAGCTCGAGCAGCAGCGGATCGAGCGGAGGCGGTGGAGGTGGCGGTGGCGGAAGCGGTAGTGCAAGCGGTGGCAGCAGCGGCAGCAGCGGCGGGTCCGGCTCGACGCCGTCAGTCTCATCCGACAACACGGCCAATACCACGATGAAAGCACAGCTGTCGGTGTACACCGGCCTGAATGCGACGATCAAGACGATGCTGTCGCCGGCCGGTTCCGTCGTCACGTCTCCGGGCACCGGCTCGATCACGGTGACCGATACACCGGACGTGCTCGCCCGGGTGGGCGAGTTCATGGACCAGCAGAACCGCGTGCTGTCCCGGCAGATACTCGTCAACGTCACGGTGCTATCAGTCACGCTGTCTGCCGGCGACAGCTACGGCATCAACTGGAGCGCGGTTTATCAGGCGCTCGGCACGAGGTTCACGTTCGGCAACAATCTGTTCCAGGGGCTGACCACCAACCCGGTCTCACAAGCGAACTCGGAGCTGTCGGCCTCGGTTCTCACGCCGAACAGCCGCGCGAACGCGACCACCGCGATGATCACTGCTTTGTCCGGTCAGGGCACGGTGCGGCGCAAGACGTCAGCGTCGGTGACGACGCTCAACGACCAGCCGGTGCCTGTGCAGGTTGCCACCATGACAACCTATCTGGCATCGGTATCGACCACCAACACCGCGAATGTCGGCAGCCAGACCTCGCTCACGCCGGGTAGCGTGACGACCGGCTTCAACCTGACGCTACTGCCGCACATCCTCGACGACGGCACGGTGATGATGCAGTTCTACACCAACATTTCGACGCTGGAGCTGTTGCAGAACGCCAGCAGCGGCGTCGGCGCGAACCAGCAGACGATCCAGTTGCCGACCATCGACACGCGCAATTTCTTGCAGCGTGTGTCAATGAAGTCGGGCCAGACACTGGTGATCGGCGGCTACGAAGGCGTGGTCGACAACGGAAGCCAGAACGGCACGCTCACGCCCTCGAACTACCTGTTCGGTGGCGGCTATAACGCACAGCGTTCGCGCGAGGTGATCGTGATCCTGATCACGCCGGTCACGACGAACGGCGCCTGAGCCGGCACGGAGCGATACCTCCATCATGGCGACGCAAATCATCCAGATCGACCGCTATCGCTTTGTCTGCGGTCTGTTCTGGCAATCGTTATCGCGGCGGCACGAACTGCGCACCGAAGCGATCGAACTCGCGACCCGGCTGAACTTCGATGCGATGGTGCTGCGCATCGATCGCAGCTTCGCGGGCGCCGGTTTTGCGAGCACGCGCGAAGGCGCGCAGTTCGGTTTGCCGTCGCTTGGCGCAATGGTGTCGAAAGCGATCGCGACAGAAGGCGCGTTCTACGAAGGTCGTCAGCAACCGGCACCGAACTGGCTTGGCGCATTCAGTCTGCCGGACGGACGCTGGGCCTATTTCGCGGTACGTGACGGTGCGTTTCTGCCGAACGGCGACTGGATCGGCACGAGCGATGAAGTCTTCGAGCGCCTGCATGGCGACTACAGTCTTGGCGGCTGGAACGTCGTAATCGGCGACCCGAGCATCGAGTCGCAAGGCTTCCACAATTTCTATCCGCGCCGCATCGAGGACATGATTCCGCGACGCGGCGGCAAGCCGCGTCTGCCGGGCTGGCTCAATCTCGTACCGGTATCGCACAAGGTGCAGCGGCGCAGGCTCGCGCTTGTCGCCGGCACTGGTGTGCTGATCATCGGGCTGCTGTACGCGGGGCTGCTGTATCGCGCGTACCGGCAGAACATCGAACGCGAACGTGCCTTCGACTTCGCGCGTCAGCAGTTGCTGCTGCATCCATCGACCGCGCTCAGCAAACCGCCACCCGTGCACCCGTGGGCGAGTGCTCCGCTGCCGTCGACATTTACGCGCTACTGCCTCGATCACTTCGAGATGGTCGGCCCCGGTGGCTGGCAACTCGACAATTACACCTGCAATTCGGGCAGCGTTTCATATAGCTGGTCGCGCAGCGATTCGAACGTGGCGATCCTGCTCGCGGCCGAACCGCGTGCGGTAACCGATGTCAACGGCGACCATGCGTCGCTTGTCACACCGTTCTCGTTGCCGGCCGCGGGAGACGAATCGATTGTCGGCGTGCACGGCGTGCGGGTTCGTCTGCTGTCCGCGTTCCAGTTGCTGGGCGTTCCGCTGCGTTTCGCGCTGCAGCGGCCGATGGCCAACGGACAAGTAGCGGCCGATGTGCCGCCGTGGCAGGCATGGCGGTTTTCCGCGCAGCTCGGCGAACTGTCTCCGCGCAACGTGATGAGTTATCTGGACGAGCCTGGTGTGCGGCTGGACACGCTGTCGTACCGGCCGGGGCAATGGACTGTTGAAGGAGTGGTATATGAACAATAACGACCGTTCGCTCCGTAACTGGGCGCTCGTCTGCTGTCTCGCGTGGCCGGCGTTCGCCAGTGCGCAGACCGCGCCCGCACCGACCACGAGCAAGCCAGCGAACCCGCGTGCCGCATCGGGAGCGGTGGCTGCCGGGACAACCTCCGCGGCGCCTGCGGCAGTCGATACCGCACCGTCGCCGGCCGCGCTCGCGGCCGCGCAGGAACTGATGGGCCTGCAGGAGGACACCGTCATCCTGAACGCACAACTGAAGAAACTCGACGTGCAGACCCAGGTCGCCGAGCGCCAGGAAGCGCTCAGCAAAATGGGCCGCGCAGTCACGAACGACGAAGTGGCCGTGATCGCGACCCAGGGTCTGGGCCATACGATGATGGCGACGCTCAACGTGAACAACAGTAGCGAGGTCGACGTGCATGCCGGCGACACGTTGTCGAACGGAATGCGCGTCGTGTCGATCCGTCCCGGCATCGTGGTGATCGACAGTCACGGTATGCGCAATACGCTGACGGTCTCGTCCTCAGGGACGCAGTCGAATATGGTCGCAACGGGGGGATGCGTAATGGCATGTCACCGATTCCGACCATCCCCATGCCAGGGAGATAAGCATCATGGCTACTCCGCTGTATTCCTCCGGTTCTTCGAAGAAACACGTCGTCTCACCGGGAACATCTGCCACGTCGGCTTCGCCGTCACCATCGCCGTCGTCGGTCGTGACGCCGCTGTTGTCGCCGGCTGTGGCGAAGGTGCAGAAACCGGACGGCAGCGAGTTGCTCAAGCCGCCGGTTTCGACTGCCCCGGCGCCCGAAGATCTGCTGGCTCAGTTGCCGGTTGCGCTACCCGAGCAGAACCTCGTGGAGACCACGTTGCAGGTGCCGGTGCAACCGCGCGCAGAAGCAGTGCCGCGACCCGCCGCGCGACCGTTGTCGGATGCCGGCGAATATGCGGCGAGTGCCGAAGAGCGCAAGTTCCTCTGCCTGCTCGACGACGGCACACTGCTAGTGGCGGAAGGGCACGACATGAATCCGTTCGTGCTGTCGTATTGCGCGCGGCTCGAACGGCTCAACTATCGCTACTCGACGCGGCTCGCCAGTCTGGATATCGTGCGACGCTCGTACCAGGGTCGGCGCCGCGACGGCACCGGCGAACGCGTCGATCACACGCAGATGCAGGTGGTCGCCAAGAACCTGATTTCCCGCGCCTGCACCGAGCGTGCATCCGACATCCACATTCGCGTGAACCGCTTCAGTACGGAGATCCTGTTCCGGATTCACAACGAACTGATCCGCATCAGCGAACAGACACGCGAGTACGGCGAACGACTGCTCGCCACGCTGTATTCGGCGATGGCCAGCGTATCGGACAACACCTACAAGCCGAACGAGCGCCAGGACGCGAGCATCGGCGATCGCGACAAACTGCCTGAGCGACTGTTCGGCGTGCGGATTGCTACAGCGCCGACCAGCGTCGGCAGTGTGATGGTGATGCGGCTGCTCTACAACGACGCAGGCGAAACCATTGCGCTCGAAGATCTCGGCTTTACCGCGCGGCAGTCGGAGATGATCGAACTGCTCAAGCAGCAGCCGCACGGCATGAACATCATCAGCGGGCCGACTGGTTCGGGCAAATCGACGACATTGCAACGCGTGCTCGCAAGCCTGATTCGCGACATGGCCGGATCGATCCACGTGATCACGGTGGAAGACCCGGTCGAATATCCGATCACGGGTGCGGTGCAGACGCCGGTCGTCAATGCGAACAGCGAAGAGGCCCGTTCCACCGCATTCGCGGCGGCGATCGCCAACGCGATGCGGCTCGATCCCGACACCATCATGATCGGCGAAATGCGCGATCGCGCTTCGGCACAGAGCGCGTTGCGCGCATCGATGACGGGCCACCAGGTGTGGACCACCGTGCACGCCAACAGCGCGATTGCGATTGCAGACCGGTTGACCGATCTAGGCTTGCCGCTGTCGATGGTGACCGATGAAACGTTGGTTACCGGCCTCATCAGCCAGCGTCTCGTCAAGCTGCTGTGTCAACACTGTGCGCAGCCGTTCGCCGACGTGATGCATACGCTCGATCCGGCGCTGGTCGGGCGCGTGAAGCGTGCGGTCGGCGCGCGCTTCGATCAGGTGCGGGTGGCGGGTCCTGGTTGTCCGCATTGCGGTCACGGCACGGTGGGCCGGACCGTCGTTGCAGAGGTGATCCGCACCGACACGACGTTTAGCGAACTGCTGCGCGAAGGTCGCAAGAACGCCGCGCACGAATACTGGCTCCGTGAAATGGGTGGTCAGACCGTTGCGCAGCACGCGGTCGAGAAGGTCGCGGCAGGGCTCGTCGATCCACGTATGGCCGAACGCGTGGTTGGACCGCTGCCACCGGCATCGGACGCCGAGCGTGGGCTCTTTGTCGCAGGCGGGGAAGGCCATGGCGGTTGATGTTTATCGGACCTGGGCGCGCCTGCAGTTCACGACCCAGGTGCGGCTGCGGCTCTATCGCAAGATTGCCAAGATGATCAGCAACGGTTTGCCGCTGCTCAAGGTGCTCGAGGAACTCGAATTTCGCGCGTCGCACGAAGGCCGCAAGCCGAACGAACCCGATGCCGTGACGCTCACCGACTGGCGACGTGTGGTGCAGAACGGCGGCATGTTGTCGGAAGCAATGGAGTGGTGGGTGCCGCACACCGAACAGATGATCGTGATGGCCGGCGAACAGTCGGGTCGCCTTGAGGTCGCGTTGCAGATGGTGTCCGGCGTCGTGATGTCGGGACGCAAGATTCGCTTTGCGATTGTCGGCGGGCTGATCTATCCGACCGTGATTTTCGTCATGACGCTCGGCTACCTGTTTCTGTTCGGCAAGCTGGTGATTCCACGTTTCGCGTCGATCGTCAGTCCGGACCGCTGGCATGGCGTCGCGCATTCGCTCTACACGATGTCGCGTTTCGTGCAGAGCGGGATGATCTATTGCGTGATTGCGGTGGCGCTGGCGTTGGTCGCGTTGTTCTATTCGATGCCGCGCTGGGCCGGCAATGTGCGCGTCGTGCTCGATCGGTTTCCGCCGTATTCGGTGTACCGGTTAGTCGTTGGTTGCGGGTTTCTGGTGGCGTTTTCTTCGTTGCAGGCCGCGGGCTTCACCGTCGAGAAATCGCTGACCCGGCTTGCGGACAACGCGAAACCGTGGTTGCGTCAGCGCATCGACGACGTGCTGTTTGGCGTCAAGTCAGGGTTGAACGTCGGCGAAGCGATGAAGACCACGGGTTACGGTTTTCCGTCGGAAGAGATTGTCGACGACCTGTGTGTGTATGCGGAATACAAAGGGTTTGCGGAAGCCCTGCAGTCGCTCGCAGACGAATGGATGCAGGAAGGCGTCACGATCATCGAGGCGCAGATGCGTGTGGTGAACGGCGTGGCGATCATCACGCTGGCACTGGTTTTGTCATGGCTGATTACCGGCTTCTTCGGGATTCAGCAGGAAATTGCCGCCATGTCTCGCTCGATGCATTGAGCGCGGTAATCAATCGTCATGCAGCGTTGCTGCATGGAAGCCGGACGGGCGGGGCACCCGCCGGCAGCGGTTATTTGTGTTTATCGAGGAGAGCACCATGCAACAAACAATGAAACTGGCTTCCAGGCTCGGCATACGTGCCGCTCGTGTGTCGCGGCAAGGACAGCGGGGGGCGTCGCTGCTGGAGGCGATTGCGTACCTGGGTATTGCGGCGATTGTTGTGATTGGGGCGGTGGCGCTGCTGAATGGGGCGTTTACCAGTGCGGGGTCGAATGCGGTTGCGGAGCAGGTTAACGCGATTCAGACAGGGGTGAAGAAGCTGTATATGACGCAGGGGGCCGGTTATACCGGTGTCAGCAACGCAATTCTTTCGCAGGCGGGCGTATTTCCTGGTGACCTTGCAGTTACCGCCGGGACTGGCGCTGCTACGGATAGCTGGGGAGGCGCGGTGACGGTTGCCGTGTCCGGCACTAGCCCGTCCCAGTTCACGATCGCATTTGCGAATGTCCCGAAGGCTGTGTGCATCAGTGCTGTAACTGCCGGCGGAAGCTGGGCGGCGATCGGGACGAACACCACTGCATCGATACTCCCCCTTCCGCCCAGCCTTACGGACGCGGAAACGGCTTGCCCTGGTGACGGCAACACCATCACATGGACTTCGAACTAACCGCTCGCTGAGTCCACTATGAACGCATCGTCAAGTATCGCCGCGACGTTCCGTGTTATCCGGAACGGCTCATTGCATCAGCAACATCATTGCTGCTGTGAGGAAACACGCGGCTTGTTACTTGACGATGCAGATGCTGCGCGCGTTAGCGCGCAGCACTCGCCGCGTAGCACACACTACTCACCGCGGCACGATCGCCTGCAACATGTCATGCAGTTCCATCCGGTTGTAGGTCGTCCGCATCACATCACGCGCCGTACAGATGTTCTTCGCAACCAGACTTGCCAGATGCTCGTTGAGCAACCGCGACATGTTGTCGTGCTTGCGCTTCAACAGGTCGCCGATCAACGGCACCTTGGTCGGATCGACGAGCATCGGACTGATCTGCTGGTTGTTATTGAACAGCAGCTCGCTGGCGAGCACGAAGTTCTCGCCGTCCTGAGTGGGCACGAGACACTGACAGACCACCCCGATCAACGAATTAGCGAGCGACGTGGCATAGCGCTCACGATGCTCGGGCGGAAAGAACGACAACAGCCGCGTGAGCGTACCAACCGCGCTACCGGTGTGCATCGTAGCAAGCACCAGGTGACCGGACTCACTGGCCTGCAAAGCAGTCTCAGCAGTATCCGGATCGCGGATCTCACCCACCATGATCACATCGGCCTTCTGCCGCAGCGCCTCACGCAAACCCGCCGTAAAGCTCGGCGCATCGGTCGGCACTTCGCGTTGCGACACGATCGACGTATGGCTTTCGAGTTCGTATTCGATCGGTTCCTCGATCGTGACGATATGACCGTTGCGTGTGTGGTTAATGTAATCGAGCATCGACGCAATCGTTGTCGTCTTGCCCGAGCCAGTCGGACCGGTGACCAGCACCAGACCCTTCGGACTCTCGATCATCGTGCGCACGTAAGCGGGCAGACCAAGCTTGTCGAGCGCGAGCGGTTGCAACGGCAGCCGACGAATCGAGATCACCAGTTTGCGACCGCCGTACGTGCGATAGATATTGCAGCGCAGCCGGCAACGCGTCAGCACGAACGGACGATCGATCGCACCGTGCTGCAAGAAATTTTCCCAATCGGACTCGATCGATTCGAGCGTGGGCACCATTTCCTCGAGCAGTACCGGCTCTTCGCCGACCGCGAGCCAGCCGCGCGGCGTCTTGATCATGATCGGCCGGTCCTGCTCGATGTGAATGTCGGTGAAGACCTGGCGCAGATCGATCAGGTCGAGAATCTCGCGGGTGAGATCGCGCCGGTCGTGATGGGGGATGTTCATGGTCGTGGTCTGCCGAATGAGGACGGATGGGAAATTCTCACATGAAATCGCCTTCGACGTACCGAACCGATCGCCCAGTACCAGCAATTAACCGGATCAGGCAAGCAATGGCAATGATGAAGTGGAGCAGAACGCTGAATACCGCCGCGATGTGCGCTGCGCTCGCACTCGCCACGATTGCGCCCACCGTACACGCGGCGCCGCTCCGGTTGCGCTCGTCGGTGGTCGATTATGCCGCCGACGGCAAGGACATCAAGGATGTGCTGCGCGATTTCGGCGCGAGCCAGGGGATCGCGACGAATATCGCCCCCGGCGTCACCGGCACGGTGAGCGGCAAATTTCATCTGTCGCCGCGCAAGTTCCTCGACACGCTTGCTGCATCGTTCGGTTTCGCGTGGTACTTCGACGGCCAGGTGCTCGATGTGGTCGCATCATCCGATCTGCAAAGCTCGCTGATCAAGCTCGATAACGCTAGTACCCAGTCGTTGCGCGAGACGCTCGACAAGATGCAGGTGTCCGACGACCGTTTTCCGATCAACTACGACTCCACTCAGGGTACGGCGATCGTCAGCGGGCCGCCGCGCTATGTGCAGCTCGTCACGCAGATCGCCGCGCGAGTCGACGCCAATGCGTCGCGTCGCAGCGGCACGATGGTGCGCGTGTTCCCGCTGTATCACGGCTGGGCACAGGATCGCACCGTGATGATCGAAGGCGACAAGGTGAAGCTTGAGGGCGTGGCGACCGTGCTCAACAATCTTTACCATCCCGACTCGGGCAAGGACAAAGACAAGGGCAAGAGTGGCGAGGGCCGTAGCAGCGGGCAGTCGTCGGGTGTGACGCGCAATGAACCGGTGACCGATGTGAACGGCCAGACCTACAACGGTCCGTACATTCCACCGCCGCTGCCGTCGGGCGGGGCCAGCAAGGGCATGCTCTCGGGGCTGACCGGCGAACCGTCGCCGCAGCTCCAGGCGGTCATCGGCAGCTCGCCGCCGCCGTTGCCCTCAGAGGTGGCTTCGCCAGGTAGCGACGGTTCATTGCCGGTGATCGTCGCTGACCAGCGCACCAACTCGGTCGTGATCCGCGATACCGGCGACCACATGGCGCAATACGACACGCTGATCCAGCGCCTCGACATCAAGCCGCAGCTCATCGAAATCGAAGCGCACATCATCGAGATCGACGATAACGCGCTGAGCGAACTCGGCGTCGACTGGACCGCGCACAACAGTCACATCGACATTCAGACCGGATCGGGCGCGAATACGCAGAACAGCTACAACGGCAACCTGACACAAAGCTTCGGCAACACCACGTTGCAGGGCAACGTTACGGCGCTGGCGTCGCCGGCCGGGCTTTCGATGGCCGCGGTACTTGGCGATGCCGGTCGCTATCTGATGGCACGCGTCTCGGCGTTGCAACAGACCAACCTCGCGAAGATCGACGCGAGCCCGAAGGTCGTGACCTTGAACAACATCGAAGCGGTCATGGACAACAAGACGAAATTCTTCGTCCAGGTGTCGGGCTACACGTCGGGCGACTTGTACAGCATCTCGACGGGGTATCGCTGCGCGTCCTGCCGATGGTCGTCGAGGAAGACGGTCAGACCCGCATCAAGCTCGACGTCGCGATTGAAGACGGCGAGCTGACCGGCGTGAACGTGGGGACGCTGCCCGTGATCCAGACCAGCAATATCACGACGCAGGCGTTCATCAACGAAGGCCAGGCGCTGCTGATCGCCGGTTATCACAAGAACGAGGACACGTTCGGCAGATCCGGCGTGCC
Organism: Paraburkholderia megapolitana; assembly: GCF_007556815.1. Lineage (NCBI taxonomy): Bacteria > Pseudomonadati > Pseudomonadota > Betaproteobacteria > Burkholderiales > Burkholderiaceae > Paraburkholderia > Paraburkholderia megapolitana. Next base: position 139,903 of record NZ_CP041743.1, on the reverse strand, counting down.
GCTCCTGTCGAAGATTCCGCTGCTCGGCGCATTGTTCCGCACGGATAACACGAACAAGCAGCACATGGAGCAGTTGTTCCTGTTGTCGCCGCGTGTCATCACGCCATAGTAACGAGGTCACCGAGCGTGGACGACGAGACCCGACAATCCGCAGAGCAGACCCGGCGCATGCGCGCCGTGCTGGACGGCATGCCGTGCGGCGTGGTCGCGCTCGATAGCAGCGGTGTGGTGCTCGACGCGAGCGAACGCGCGGCTAAGCTGCTGAACATGTCGTTGCCCGCGGGCGGCGACTTCGCGACCATGCTGGGCGACCAGTTCGCGACTTCCGAAGTGCTGCGCCGCGAAGACTTCGAGCGTGGCTTCGATCTGCACGTCGAAGACACCACGCTCTGGATTCAGGCGAATGTCAGCGCGAACGATGCGGTCGGCATGGTCGTCACGGTGACCGACGTGTCGGAGTTCAGCCGCTCGATCGACGAACGGGCCATGTCGCTGCGGTTCCTGTTGCACGACCTGCGTTCGCCGCTCAATTCGATCAACGCGTTGACGCAGCTCGATTCGAGCGACCCCGAAGCGTTCGAACGTTGCGGCGGCATGCAGCAGATCACGCAACTCGCGCAGTACGTATTGGCGCTGGGCGAGCAGTACATTTTTAGTTCGGTGACCGAGCATCTGCATGCTCGCGACTTCAAGCGTTTCGATCTGCGGACCACGGTACGGCAGATCATTTCGCAACTCGAAGTCACCGCGACGTACTACGGCGTGCCGCTGCAGTTGTGGTTGCCGAACGGGTCGCCGGCATGGGTGAACGGCATGCGCAACTTCGTCGCGCGCGCGATCCAGAACGTGATCGACAACGCGGTGCGCGCATCGCAGCGCGGCGATGCGGTTACGGTTTCGCTGCGCTATCGGGAACGCCTTGTCGAAGTGACGGTTACGGACCGCGCGGGCGGCCTGCCGGGTCTGCGTGAAGCAGGCGGGCGGTTGACCACTTTCGAAGCGGTCGGCAAGAAGAGCGCAACGGGCTTCGGTCTCGGCCTGAAGCTTGCTGTGCAGATCGTCGAGTTGCATGCCGGCACGCTGTACGCGGAACTGAACGAGGAGGGCGGCACGACGTTCGTGCTGCAACTGCCTTGTCTGAATTCGAATTCGGTACGCTCGTCGGGCGGATCGTCGCTGGTCGATGCGGATCGGGCACTGCATGCGTCGCGCAAGTGACGCGTGCATGCCAATCATGAATGAGGTTCGACGATGAAACTAATGTCAGGCAGACCGGTGCGCGTGCTGCTGGTCGAGGACGATCCGGCGCATCACGCGTTGATGCTTTCGTGGCTGAAAACCGAGGGTTACCAGGTCAATGCGTTTCATAACGGTCTCGAAGCGCAGCAGCATCTGACCGACAACTGGGCCGATCTCGCGATTCTGGACTGGGATATTCCGGGTGTGTCGGGCGACAAGCTGTTGCAGAAGATTCGTGGCCGTTCGCAGTCGACGATGCCGGTGCTGTTCCAGACCGTGCATTCCGCGGAGTCGGACATCGTGCGGATCCTCGATGCCGGTGCGGACGATTATCTCGTCAAGCCGTTCGATCGCGAAGTGTTGCTGGCGCGTGTGCGCGCGCTGCTGCGCCGCTTCGGTTCGTCTAACGTGCAGGGCCGCAAGATGATGATCGAAGACAGCGTGCTCGACCAGCAGGCGCGTTCGCTCGTGACGCCGGGCGGCGAGGCGCATCGTCTTGGCACCAAGGAGTTCGACATTCTCTGGCATCTCGCGTCGCATCTCGGTGCGGTGGTGCTACGGCAGGATTTGATGAGCGTTGTATGGGGTTGGGATGCGGCGGTGCAGAGCCGTTCGGTCGATATGTATGTGAGCCGGGTGCGGAATAACTTGAAGTCGGCCGGTGTCGACTGGACGGTGCAGTCGGTGTACGCGACCGGCTACCGGCTCACGCTGCGGCCCGATAGCAGCCCCACGGATGCTCCACCCGACTCGCTTGCTGCACGGAAATAACTCATGTCGATCCGAATTCTCCTGCGTTGTTCGATGCTGGCTGGCGTACTCGCTGTCGCGATGGGCAGCGTTGGCGTGCTGGGTGCGCCTGGCGTCAACTGGCAAGGCAATCGCTTCGTGTACGACACCAATGGCAGCAGTCTTGTCGATACGTTGAATGCGTTCTCTACCGGACAGAATGTGCCGATTCGTATGAGCGGCAACATTCAGGGCACCGTGCACGGGCACTTCGTCATGCCGCCGCGGCAGTTTCTCGACACCATTTGCGCGCGATTCGATCTGGACTGGTATTACGACGGCACGGCGATCCAGATCTCGCCTATTAGCGACGAACAGACGCTCGCGATTCGCTTGAACTACCTGACGCCAGATGCATTGGCCGCGGGGCTCGCGAAGTCGGGTGTGACCGATGCGCGATTTCCGTTGCAATTCGATCCGGTACATCACACGGTAGTCGTCAAAGGACCCGCTGCTTATATCGCGCAGTTGAGCAGCGCAGCGGGGCGTCTTGAACTCGACGCGCAAGCCCGCACCCGAACAACAGTGAAGGTAGTACGTCTCCAGTCGGCGCTTGCTGCGGATCAGGTTCGCTCGATCGGTGGGCACGATGTCATCGTGCAGGGCGTGGCGACGTTATTGCAGCAACGCTTCATGCATGGCCGACTCGGCACGGATGCGAATCAGAATGCGGTGCAGCCGGTTGAGTTCGCCGCAGCGTTACCGATCGTCGAAGCGGATGCTTCGACTAACTCTGTGCTGATCCGCGACAAGCCGGAACGGATCGACGGCGATGCGGTGCTGGTTGCCGATCTCGACACACGGCCGAAACTGGTGTCGGTTGAAGCATGGGTGGTCGATGTCAATCGCGATGCGCTGGCCGAGCTTGGCACTACGTTGCCGCTTGCTGCAACGAGCGGCGATGCCGGCGCAGGCAGCAGTGACACGCTAGGCTTCGCAACCGCCGCCGATGGCGGACACGATCTCGTCGTACAGCTACACGCACTTGAACAGGCACAGCGTGCGCATACAGAAGTGTCGCGCACGATGCTCACGCTCGACGGAACGCCCGCTGTGATCGATCGGCACGAAGCACGGCTCGCGCTACGCGAAGGGGACGTGCCCGATGGTGCGGACAATCTCTGGCTATCGGTCAAGCCGACACTCGATGCTGAAGCGGCGTTTCAACGTGTTGCGTTGCGTGTCGATCTTGGTCTCTCGAGTACGAAGGCAGGAGATACGCCCGCACACGAACAGATCGTGGCCGCGAATCTCGCGCCGGGAGAGTGCCTGGTGATTGCCGCGCCGTCGCCGGGTCAAGCTGATCCGAACGCGCCGCAGCGTCTCGTACTGTTGATTCCACACATCGCGGCCTGACACACGTCGTATCGGGATATCACAAGCTTGAGGAGCATGCAGTATGTGGGCACTCTGGATCGCCGTTGTCGCTGCGGCGCTGATTTCCTTCTATGCGCTATTGCCGAATTCCAATGTGAATGCGGTGCCGCCCGATATGCCGGCTGCGCTGGCAGGCGACATGGCGTCTTACCGCGAGCAGCTCGACAACTACGTGTACAACCACCACACGGCAGCCGGCGCGGTACCTCAGAGCGCCTTTGCTCACACCGGTAACTGGAACTACACATCGACGCGCTGGCAAAACTACGTCAACAACGGAATCGTCGTTGTCTATCCGGCAGCGGGTGGACCACCGTTGCCCGCCGGTTTTCTGGGTGCGTTGCTTCAGCAGGCTGGATATTCCGTGGAAGCCGGATCTGTTCTAGATAAACAGATCGTCAATCCGCAGAATACCGGCGGCAACGTCATGTTGCCGACCGGCATGCCTCCTCTCACTGACGGAACGCCAGTATGGATCGCACAAGTATTCTGAAGCGTCGCCAGATCAGGCGTCTACCTGGCCGCCAGCGCGGCGTGACCTTGGTCGAAGCGCTGGCGGCGTTGTTTATCGGCGCGCTGATGATTGTCGGTGTGAGCATGATGATCAACACGTCGCTGAACGACACGCGCGACCAGGAGGTTGCGCAATATCAGCGGCAGATTGCTACTGCTGTGAATGATGCGATCAAGCTGAACTACGCGACGCTGCTGACGGCCGTTCCGGTCGGCGGAGCCACCACCGCGTGGACAGTCACCGATATGGTCGCTAACAAGTACATCCCCGCAAGTTACGGCACCACGACTAACGCCTTCCAGCAATCCGTCTGCCTGCTATTTCAGCAGCCGGCCAGCGGGCAGATCGACGCGTTACTCGTCAGCACGGGCGGCACCGCGATTCCTGTCGCCGAACTTGGTTATATTGCTGCGAACGCAGGCGTTGGCGGTGGGTTGATCGATACCAAAACGCCAGTCGCTGCCGTGGGTGCTTATGGTGGCTGGAATGCGCCGGCCAGTTCGTGGGACAAGGCGCCCTGCACGCTTACGGCGGGGCACCTTGCCAATCAGCTGTTCATGATGGGGCCGGGCAATCAATCGACTGACTTCCTGTATCGCAACGCTGTACCAGGACGCCCCGATCTGAATGTGATGAATGTGCCGATTGGTTTGACCTACGCAAAGGCTGGGGATGCCTGCACTAATCCTGCGATCACGACGGCGACCTTCTTCGCCGCGGATACGAGCAATCACTTGCTGTCATGCATCGGTGGACTGTGGACACCAATGCCCTGGCGCGAAGCCGTCCCGGACGTCGCGACTTTAGCCGGCATGGCGGGCCAGGTACCTGGCGAGACTCGAGTAACGATGGACACCCAGTTGCCTTACACGTGGACAGGGACCAAGTGGGTGCCATCCGCAGTCGACAACAATGGTGCGGTCAATTTTCCGACGTTCGTTACAGAGGGACAGCCATGTGGGTTAAGTCTTGACGGTAAAGCTCAACCGGATGTAACAAACCCCGTGCAACTCGGCGTTAAGTCAGACGGCGAGGTGCTCTCATGCCAACAGGTTAGCGGGGCATATGTCTGGACCAGCACAGCCTCCATGACTTCCGGCACGGCGGATAACGGTTGCCAGATCATCTATCCGTCGCAGAACAATGCGGCGGTAGATTACACGGGTTGTGCTGCACCCGATGCCACCCAGAACCAATGGGACACGGTGTCGCTGACAAAGAATAACTTTGTCTATCGCGATGTGACGCTTGTGCGCACCGGCACGATCAACGTGACTTCGTACGCGCACATGAATCACGCGCAGTGTGACCATACGAACTGGCTGGCGCAGTTGACGCAATATCTCGACATCATGGATACCGGCCACACTACGTCGTATTCGCATTCGGAAATGCAGTCGCCCAATATCCTTGACGGGTCCGCGGGCGTCACCGTGACGTTGAACAAGGTGCTTCAGCCCGGTACATACTCGGTCAGAATCATGACGAACTGGGGCGTATTCACGGGCGACGGCACGGGCGGGGCAGCATGGTACTCGAACTATTGCCCCGCTGGATCGGGTACGACGATCATCATCAATACGCCGCTGATGAGCGGATGGAGTATCAGCCCGGTGTATTGAGCATGAGTACGATCTACCTCAAGCCCGCAACCACAAATAATTCCCCGAAACGATCCCCTCGAACATCTCGTCCGAGGACTCGATGATATTGGTCTGCCAGTACCGCCCATGCTCGGCATAGTGCGCAAACAGTTCGGCGAGGTACTCGCCGGTAAGGTCATCGGTAAGCGGCACATGCACGAGCAGCACGATGCTGCCCGTATCGGCATCGAGACATAACTGCGCCTGATCCTGCGCATAGATCAGCAGGTTGGCTTCGAGCATCAACCTGAACACGACCAGCGTCCGCCCAGGCGAAATCGCGCCGTAGTGAAAATTCACGTACAGCGAGCCCGGGTCGTTTTCGTAATTCTCGAGCCGGACTTCGAAGCCTTCGATCTCGATCGTCTTCGTTTCGAGTACGTAGTCCGCATCCGGCAGGTCTACCACCTGGCAGATGTCGCGGACCAGTTCCTCGTATCGTTCCCGGCTCATGAATGCAGTTGCTGTGACTGAAAGACAAAAGAAAAAAGGCTACGGAACCGGATACCGCCCAACGCTTTCCAGTCCCGCAACCCCCAGGTACCGCGTCGCAAACTTCTTGCGCTTACTGCCCCTTCGCGGCATCGGCGACGTTTTTTGCGCCGTTGTTGCCCACCGAAGCGATCGCGCTCGTCATCTGCTGTTGCATGTTGATCTGCATGCTCGCCATCGTCATTGCGTTGTTCTGGTTGGCCATGTTCTGCATCTCGGCCACCGAGTCCTGGTTGCCCTGCGTTGCCTGATTTACACCGGATGACTGGATCCCGCTGCTCATGATGATTCTCCAGATTAAAGATGAAGTTAACCAAAACCGCTGCCAAGGTTGAAGGTCACGACTGCCACTGCAACAAACCCGGAGCGCGACAGCCGGACCTGATGATCCGGCGCTCCGCGAACCTCACACCATCACGCCGCGCTCGTTGTGACGTTCGTGAAGCGTGAGGACGATGCGCTGCGCCGCGATCATGCCGCGGTACAGCTTTTGCAGCTCGAGCCGCTCGTGGTCGCTTTTCGCGGCCTGCGTCGCCGAACTGATCCGTCGGGCCGTCTCTTCGAACGCCCCGACAATCCGTGCGACGCGCTGCTGACTATCCGGCGCGTTGAGCGTCGCATCGAGGGTATTGAGGTCTTGCGCAACAGGGAGCAATGCGTCGTACATGTCGGTTCCTTTTGAGTTCATTCGCTTTCTTTACCGTTGCTGGTGGTATCCAGCAGATGCTTGGTGCCGTCCGGTGTTTCGATGTAGTGCACGCTACCCACCGAGACAACCTCGGCATACCGGATATCCGGAACCGGTGAGCGCGTTTCCTTCACATCGACGTCGAGCCGTTTGACGTTCTCATCCAGATCCGGCTTGACGTTGGCGAGCAGTTGCTGAAACTTCTTGAGCGACTGCACGTTTCCGGTTACGCGAAACACACCGTTGCCCTTGTACTCGACCCGTGCGCCCGCATTGCCGAGCGACTGCTGGATGTTGTCGATGTCCTGCTGCGCGACGTCGTACTCACGCAGTGTCTTGCCACGTGCAAGGGTGTCCATGATCCTGCGCGCCGTGTCGCTGCCGTCCGCATTGGTGACGATGCCGCTCACGACGACGTTGGTGCCGCGCGGCGCGGCCGTCAGTTCTTTCAGCCCGGCGCGATGCAGCGCTTCGGTCATCTGCTTCGACAGTTCGGTTGCATCGAAGCGGACTGTCGCGGCTTCGGTGGGCTGCGCGCCTGCCATCATCACGCCGGCCGTCAACAAGCCGCCAATCAGTGCCGTGCAGGCCAGTGCGACGCCGGCGGTGCGCAGCGCTTTGGTACGCGATGCCGCGGACAACGTCTCGGGCTGCGCATCTGCCGCTTCCGCTGCCACCGTTTCTTCTTCCGGTAAGTCGGGCTCGGCGGTTTTCCACAATCCTGCGAGCAGATCCAGATCGCGCGGCCAGTGCGCATCGTCGGGGCCGACGCAGAACACCACGTCGCCATATGGCACCGCGATGAAATCCGCGATCAGGACTTCTTCTGCGCCGTCGAGCCGTACCCGTGTGACCCCGTCTTCACCGAGCGTCAACGCGAGCGTGTCGACCTGCCAGTCGCTGATGCAGATGTCCGCATCGGCGCCGGCGCTCAGAAGGTAGGTGCCGACCGTCAAGCGGATTTGCGCGCCGGCGTGCGTGCCGGTTAGTACTCTCAGCGCTTTCATGCTCGTTAGTCCCGTTAGGCGTTACCTGGATTCGATGACTTCAGTTTATGAGCCGACAGCAGGGGGCGCGGGCGCAACGCGAAGTTCCGGCGGATTATCCGAACCGGTCGGCACGCCGTGTGACGCCACCAGCGTGGGCATGGTGGCCTTCGCATCGATCATGATCTGCCGGATCGACATCATGCTTTGATCTTCCATCGGGTACTCGACGCCGAAGATTTGCCGCGTGCGCGACATATCGTAGGTGTGACTGAGCAAGCCAACCGATGCGGACGTTTTGGCCGCTGCTGGGCCGTTCACGACCCGCGAGTTGAAGTTGAACGTCGCGGCCGAGATCTGCGCCTGCAGTCGTCCTGGTGCGCGCCGCATCGCGGCCGGGGAGGTTGCAATGAGCACCGCTAGCGGCGCGAGCGCAAAACCGTGGTCCAGCTGCGCGAAAAGGCGCAATGCGACCTTGGCAAAGGTTTGCAGCAGCACGCGGTTTCTTTCGGCGGGCGGCGCGTCCTTCAGCTTTGCGCCGAGCACCTGAAAGTTCTCCATGACTTTCACGGCCGTGCTGACCTTTTTGCGCGTAACGGCAAACTTTGCGGCGCCGTTTTCGCCCTTGCCCTCGCGTTTCTGTTGCTGCCCCTGCTGTTGCTGGGGCTGGCCGTCGCTGTTCTGCCGCTGCTCCCGGCCCTGATGTTGTTGCTGTTGCTGCTGCGGGTCGGAGTCTTTCTGCTGCTCCTTGCCCGACTGCTGTTGCTGCTGCCGTTCCTTGTCCTTTTCTTTCTCGCGTTCGCGTTCTCTTTCCTTCTGAGGCAACTGGTCGTGCTCGCGCGGATGGTCCTTCTCGAGATGTTCCTTGTCGACCTCTTTTTCGTGGTCGGGATCCTTGATTTCCTTACCGAGCGCCTTGTCGCGTTCGCGCAGACGGGCTTGCTTGCCCCCTGGAGTTCCGCGCTGTGGCGTCGTGCCGAACGGCGCCATGCGCTTTTGTGCAGCCGCACTCATCGCCCGCTTGTTACGGCTTTCCGCAATCTTGATGCCTTTCCAGTGTGCAACTGCCTCCTTCTGGCCCAGCATTCTCTGGGCTCTAACCTTCATGTTTCGAAACTTCCGCACCTTGAACAACTGGTTCGTATGGGCACCGAACTCCTGCTGCTCCTGGTGATGCGCGGCTTGCGGCTGCTGCGACTGGCTGTCGACGCGCCGGCTACTCATGACGGCACCGCCAGAACGACAATTTCGTTAGCGAAACGCAGCACCGCCGAGGCGCCCCACGTTCCCATGATCAACACGGTCGCCACCACGGCGACCAGTTTCACCGCATACGAGATGCTCTGATCCTGCATCGAGGTGATCGCCTGGATGAACGAGATCGCGAGGCCGGAGACGGCCGCGACGATCACGACCGGCAGCGAGATCGACAGGCAGAGCAGCAGGCCCTGGGTGGTGATGCGAACCAGCGTGTCGGTTTCCATCGCGTGTCCGTTTAGCGGTGATTTAGCGGTAAGTGAGCACGAGGCCGTGTATCAACGTCGACCAGCCGTTCATCACGACGAACAGCAGCAGCTTGAACGGAATCGCCACGTTGGTCGGCTGCACCTGGTTCAGGCCCATCGCCATCAGCACATTGGCAATCACGATGTCCACGACGACGAAAGCGATGTAGAGCAGGAAGCCGATCTTGAACGCGTCGGTCATCTCGGTCAGCGTGAAGGCCGGTGCAAGGACGATCAGGTCGTCGTCGTGCAGTTTCGCGGCCATGTCCTTCGGCCAGATCGCCGCGGCGGAGCGCACGAAGAAGCGTTTTTCGCGTTCATGCGCATGGGCCTTGAGGAACGCGCGAAACGGTTCCTTGCCGGCATCGAACGCATCGAGCATCAGCGCCGAAGAATCCCCCTGGCGGTGCGGCATGTTCTGCATGTTCTGCATCGCCTGCATGCCGATCGGCGCCATGATGTAGGCGGTGACGAGAATCGCGATGCCGTTGAGCACCATGTTCGGCGGCACCTGTTGCACGCCGAGCGCGTTGCGCAGCAGCCCGAGCACGACGACGATCTTGGCGTACGACGTGGCCACCATCGCGACGAACGGGATCAGGCTGATTACGACAACCGCAATCAGTAGTCCCGTGAGGTCGTTGAACTGAACCATGATCTACGACAGCTGGACGACGCGCACGCCGAGATGATCGCCGACGGTGACGAGTTCGCCGAAGCCGATCGTCTGGCCGTAGGTCACGAGGCGGATGCGGGTGTCGTGCAAGGCGGTCGGCAGTTCGAGCACGTAGCCGGCGCGCAGCGCGGACAACTGGGCGACCGGCAGCGACACGGTATCGATTTCAAGCTTCAACGGCAGATCGAGATGGTCGATCTCGACGAGCGTATCGCTCGATTCCGTCAGGGGCGTGTTGAAGCGCGTGTCGTGGCTCATGGTGGGGTTTCCGGTCAGGGTAAGTACGTTGTCGGCTACGTCGGCCATCGCGTGCAGTTGTCGGGTGCCGTGATGGCCCCACACAATCGGCAACCTCACCGAGGCAGTCTCTTTCAGGAAAAACGCGCGCACTGCATCGGGCAGCGCGCGCAGGATGATGTCGCCAGGTTGCAGCGAGTCGAGCGTCGTGAGGCTGATCGACTTTTCGCCGAGCAGCAGCCGGCCGCGCACTTCGATTTCGCTGATGTGCGTCGCGAGCGGCATGCAGTGGTCGCCGAGCCGCCGCTCGAACGCGTCGAGCCAGCCGTCGTCGATGTGATCGAGCACGGCGTCGTAGCGTGTGTCGCCGATGCAGAACGAGATCGCGCAGCATTCGACGGGCCGTTCCACCGGCTCGGTGTTGCGTTCGAGCGAAATCACTTCGACGCCTTGCATGCCGAGTTGCGCGAAGCCCTTCAGCAGCGGTTCGAGCAGGATCGCGGACACCGTCGCACGCAGATTCGTGTCGGTCTGCGCATCGTCCTGCTCTGGGTCATCGGCGCGCAGTACGCTCGCGAGACCGGCCGGTTGCGTCAGATCGATCAGTACCGTTGCGGTGCGTGCGCCCCAGCGCAGACGCAGCGTTGCCGTACGCGCGGGATCGAGCGGATTGCGGTTGCCCGCGCTCCAGTCGGTCATGCCGAGCGTATGGAACAGCAGCGCGCCGAACCGTTCGTCGACTGCCAGCCGGTGCTGACGCGCAGTGCTGCGCATGACTGCCGGCAGCAGGCCGAAGTCGAGTGCGACCGGGGTCCGGCTGCCCACCTGCGTGGCAGTATCGGAGGCAGCGGTATCGGCTAGTCGCGAATCGGTATGGACCATGGTGTTGTTGTGTTTTTGGCGCGCTGTTTATGCAACGATGATGTCGATTTTCCGGCGGTTCTCTTCGTGAAGACCGGGTAGCGCTTCAAGCCGCTCCCGTAGTGCATCTGCATGTTGCAAGACTAATTGCTGGGAGGCCGGGGCTGCGGTGATGAAGCGAAGCGTCAGGTCGAAATGCGAAAGCATCAGGCTCAACTGGCAGTCGGGCAGCACATCGGGGTCGAGCGGCAAGGTGATATGCCAGGGATTGCACGAATGCACGGCCGGGTTGGCGCAGAAATCCGCGACGCTCGAGACGATCGAGTCGACCAGTGGGTTGGCTTGTTGCGCGTTGTTTAGCGCGCCGATGGCGTATGTGCCGGTGGTCGCTTCGACGCGGGCGTGCGCGGGTTGCGGCGGTGTGGTCGGAATTTCGCCGGGTATGGGCAGGGCAGCCGTCGGTGTGAATTGCGGAGATGGCGATGCGGTGTTGTTCGTTGCTGAGGCGACGGGAGTCGAGACCGCCGCCGCGCATGAAGCATTCGAAGCGCGGAACAATGCCGACGCGAGGGCCGCGGTCGACCCCGTGCCTGCAGGTTTCGCGACTACCCCGTTGGACTGCGGATGACGACCGCCGTCGCTATCGCTGTTGCCGCCGCTGCCACCGTTACCATCGCCACCGTTGGCGTCCTTCTGACTCCCGCCGTTCTGTTTCTGCTCCCCTTCGGCGAGGGTGAGCAGCGGCATCGGGAGATCGAGTTCGCTATGCGCGCCGGACGGACTATCCGACGCGGATTCGGTGTCGTGCGTCTGCGCAGATTCCAGCACCGGCTCCTGCGTATCGATCGCTTCGCCGTCTTGCAGAACCGCATCGCGGTGTGCATTGAAGAGCGCAGCCATCCGCCGCATGTGCGGCGTACCGCTGTGCAACGGTTCATGTTCCGGCGCCGGCCCGGCAATCACATGCGCGCGATGCGTTCCTGAAGTGTGCACGGTCTACCCTCCGGGCCTAGTTCATCAGCCGGCCGATCGGCTGCAGGTCGATATGCGCACCGAGTTCCTGGTACGAATACACCGGCAGCCAGCCAAGACGCGCTTCGATCATCCGCTTCACATAGCGGCGAATATCCATCGATGCAATCAGCGCCAGCGGCCCGCGCGGCGACTCGCCGACCAGCTGGACCAGGTTGTCGACGAGATGACCGATCTCGTCAGGCGGCAGAGCGAGGAAGTTGCCGGTCGGCGTTTGCTTGATCGACTGGCGGATATGCTGCTCGACCTGCACGTCGACGAGCACAGCGGGCAGATCGCGCGGCCCGCCGGTTGCGCGGTAGGCGATCATCTTGCCGAGGTCGACACGGATGTACTCCGTGAGCATCAGCATGTCTTTCTCTTTCGGACCCCACGTAATCAGGCTTTCCGTGATGCTGCGGATATTGCGGATCGGTACCTGCTCTTCGAGCAACCGGCGCAGGACGTCGGCCATCTTCTGCAGCGGTAGTGCCTTTTGCACTTCGGCTACGAGCCCCGGATAGTCGGTCTCCAGCTGGTCGAGCATCCATTGCGTTTCCTGGATGCCGAGGAACAGATGCGCGCTGCCGCGTAACAGCGAGATGGTGTGCTGCGCGATGACGACTTCGGCCTTGCGCGGCGTGTTGTCGACGACTTCGGCGACTGCGGCTGTTTCGGCAGGCACGGCTGAGCCATCCTCTTCCGCGACCATGGCCGTGGCCGCAGCCGTTGCAGCCGGCGCGAGCAGTTCCGCCGCGGCGGCGCTGAGGTTCGCGCGCGCATGTGGCACGTCGAAGATCACGACTTCGTAGGTATCGTCGGGCAGGGTTTCATCGGCCCACATCATGATGCCGGGGAAGGGCAGGCCGACTTCGGCCTGCAGCTTCGCGCGCTGGGTATCGAACGCTTTGTCGAGCGCGTCGCCGGACAGGCGCGCGCTCAGATCCTTCGACATGCGCACGCCGATCGGGCAGGTGAACTGCGGTGCCCGCGAGAGGATGGACGGCGCTTCGCCTTTCGCGCCGGCGCGTTGCAGCGACACGACCGGTTTGCCCGAACTGCCGCCCTTGCGGCCCGACTTCTTTTGCAGACGGTAGCCGACGAATGCGAGCAGGAACGACAGCAGCAGGAACAGCGGCGCCGGAAATCCGGGCACCGCGGCGAAACCGAGCAGCATCAGGGCGGCGAAGTAGAGCGCGCGCGAGCTGCTGCCGAACTGGCGGGTGATGTCGTCGCCAAGCGAACGCTCTTCGTCGCCGTGCGAGTCGTCGCCGACCCGCGTGATCATCACGCCGGCTGCCACCGAGATCAGCAGCGACGGGATCTGCGACACCATTGCATCGCCGATCGACAGCACCGAGAACCGGTTGGCCGCATCGCCCGCCGTCATGCCGTGGTACGCCACGCCTACCGCGATGCCGGCCACGATGTTGATCATCGTGATCATCAGCCCCGCGATCGCATCGCCTTTGACGAACTTCATCGCGCCGTCCATGCCGCCGTGCAACTGGCTTTCCATCGCGAGCATCGCGCGCTTCTTGCGCGCTTCGTCGGCGGTCAGGATGTTGGCGCGCAGATCGGCGTCGATACTCATCTGCTTGCCCGGCATCGCGTCCAGCGTGAAGCGCGCGCCGACTTCCGCAACCCGCTCGGAACCTTTCGCGATCACGATGAACTGCACCACGGCGATGATCATGAACACCACGAGCCCGACCACGAGGTTGCCGCCCACCACCAGCTCGCCGAAGCTTTCGATGATGTCGCCGGCATCCGCGTGCAGCAGGATCGACTTGGTCGAGGCGATGTTCAGCGACAGGCGGAACAACGTCGTGAACAGCAGCATCGACGGGAACGACGACAGCGACGTGATGCTGCCGATATACATCGTCACCATCAGCAGCGTCACGCTGATCGTGATGTTGATCGACAGCAGGATGTCGATGACGATGGTCGGCAGCGGCAGGATCATCAGCGAGATGATCGCGACCAGCAGAAGCGCGATACCGGCTTCGCCAAATCCGGGAATCTTGAAGTTCTTGAACATGTGGACTACTCCGTGAGCGCGACTTTGGTGCCGATACCGCTGACCCAGCGAAGAATCGCTGCGACGACTTCGAACAACTCTTCGGGAATCGGCTGGTTTTCCGGGATTTTGTGCAACTGGCGCGCGACCGGCGGGTTGGCGACGATCGGAATGCCCATGGCGGCGGCTCGACGGCGCAGCAGCAGCGCATCGCCGTCGAGCCCCTTGGCGATCACCACCGGCAGCGGGAATTCGCTCGGGTCGTAACGCAGCGCGACTGCGTAGTGAACCGGGTTGACGACCACCACGTTGGCCCGCTTCAGGCCGCCCGTCGGGCCTTCGTTCGCGAACTGGTGCGCGAGCTTCTTGCGCTCGCCCTTGACCTCCTGGTTGCCCTCGCTGTCCTTGAATTCGCGCTTGACCTCGTCCTTGCTCATCTTGTGTTTCTTGATGAACATCATGGCCTGCAGTTTGTAATCCACCGCCGCGATGACGATGAAAACGCCGAGCGCCGTGGCGAACACCTTCATCACGACCGACCACAACACGTGGATCAGTTGCGCGAGCGGCTGGTCCAGCGCGCTCGCGACGACCGGCATGACCGAGACGATGGTCGTCTTCATCACGGCGAGGATCAGGACGCCTTTCACGGTCATCTTCGCCAGATCGAGCATCGAGTTCGCCGAGAAGATCTTTTGCAGCCCGGCGGCGGGATTGACCGCATCGAACTTCGGAGCCATCGCTTCGAAGGAAAACTGCAGGCCGGTTTGCGGCACCAACGCGAGGATCGCTGCGAACAGGCCGATCGCGGCGACGCCGCACACCATGCCGAGCGTATGGCCCGCCATGTCGGCGAATGCGACATAGAGCGCATCGAGCGATCTAGGCCCGCTCATGAAATCGAGTGCAGTTTTGATCACCGCGCGAAACGAATCGACCATGTAGTGCTGACCCGCCTGCAGCACGAGCAGCATGCTGCCGAGCGCTGCGACTTCGACGACGTCGGTGCTCTTCGCGACCTCGCCTTTTTCGCGCGCCTTGCGCAGCTTCTGCTCACTGGGTTCTTCGGTTTTATCGTCGGCCATCTTTCTCTACGCACCGTGGTGAGTTGCTGCTCGGCTTGTTGCTCAGGGCGGCAGCCGGGTGAGGCGCCGCCGTAGACATACGTTATCTGTTCGGGTCTTCGCAACGGCGGCCCGATGCGAAGACCGGGCGGGGCGTGCGAAGCGATGCGCCGCAGTGGGGCAGCTATCAGGAAGACACATGGAAATATCCCGTAACGACGCCCCGGCAACCCCGTTCGCGGGTTGCTTCGCATATCGGTGTGCGACTTCGTGCCCGACGCCCGGCGCGAAGCTGTCGCCACGTAATGTCTCGATCATGGTCGGCAGAAATATGTCGGGCAGAAGAGGGGCTTTCCGCAATCTTTGATTTTCTTGGGGAAAAGGAATGAGTGATCAGAGGGAACACGCGACATGCGCGCCGGCGGTGCTAGGCTGCCTCGCCGATCTGGTCGGTGCGGCGTTTGGCGGGTCCGATGGACCGGCGACGAAGGTCGACGTGGACGACATCGAGCAACTGGTCGAGGCCCTGCATGTGCTGCGGCCCACGTGTGTGGAATTCGCATTCTTCGACGGCTGGCTGTTCATGCTCCGCAAGGAGTGGGCCGAAGCGGAATCGGTATATCGCGGCCTGATCGAGCGTTCGGTATGCATGCCGGCTAGCCGCGGCATGCTGCTTCAATGCATGAAGGCGACCCATACGTTCGGCTGGCAGGACGAAGCGCGCAAGGTCATCGAGGAATGCGGCAACGACGACGTGACGCGCCTCGCCAAGACGCTGATCGCCAACGACGATCTGCAGCACGCCTACGCCGCGGCGCGTCGCACGGGGCAGTTCGTGACGCCCGAGTCGACCCGCGAACTGGAACAGGAAAAAGAAAAGGCCGCGCAGGAGCCACAGCCCAGCGTGGCGCGCACGCTGACAGCCGACGACATGCTGATGTCGATGCAGTACATCCGCATCTAGTCCTGCCTCTGGTCGTAGCGGTACCCAGGCGTTTCGATCTTCGTAGGAGAGCCGACGTGGACATGGCGATGATTGCGCAGTTTCAGCAGCAGATCGCATCGACATCGTCGAGTACCGGCGTCGATGCTTCGGTTTCGCCGCAACAGGCGGACCGGTTCCAGGCGTTGATGAACGAGGGTGTGCCGACGCCGCCGGTGCAGAGCGTGCCCGAGCACCCGGACCACAACATCGTGGCGAAGGCCGTCGCGGAACAGGCGACCTACTACCAGCAGGCGCCGAACGACGTGATGTATCTGACGCAGCACATGAGTTCGCTGTCGATGGAACGCATGGCCGCCGCGAACATGACGGTGCAGCTCGAAATTGCCAGCCTCAATGCCGATCTGCAGGTGAAGATGGCTGCCGTCTCGTCGTCGAAAGACGCCGTTCAGACTCTGATGAAGAACCAATAACATGACCCCTCTCTCACGCACTGTTGCGCGCGGATGCAAGCTGCTGACCTGCGCAGCCCTCGTTTTCATGCTGAGCGCCTGCCACAAGGAGCTGTATGGCCAGTTGAACGAGCGCGACTGTAATGAGATCGTCGCCGCGCTGGTCCAGTACGGCGTCGATGCCGAGAAGAGCACACCCGACGGCGGCAAGACGTGGTCGGTCAGCGTCGAGGAAAAGCAGCTCGTGCGCGCGATGGAAATTCTGCGGGCACGCGGTATTCCGTCGAAGAAATTCGACGACCTGGGCGGGCTCTTCAAGAAAGACGGCCTCGTCTCCACGCCGACCGAAGAACGCGTGCGGTTTATCTATGGTCTGTCGCAGGAACTCGACGATACGTTGACGAAAATCGACGGGGTGGTCGAAGCGCGCGTGCAGATCGTGCTGCCGAACAACGATCCGCTCGCGGAATTGGCCCGTCCTTCGTCGGCTTCGGTATTCATCAAATACCGGTCGGACGCGAACGTCGAAACGCTCACGCCCGCGATCAAGAATCTCGTCGTACATAGCATCGAAGGGCTGACCTACGACCAGGTCAGCGTGATCTCGGTGCCTGCCGATCCTCTCACGGTGCCGACGGCGTATGTGCAGAGCGGGGGCGGCACGCTCGGTTATGTGGCGCTCGCGTTCGGTGTCGTCCTGATCGGGCTGGCTGGCGCGTTCCTGCGCTGGCGCGACAGGTTCGCGGGACTGATGCAGGGCCAGCTGTCGGGCGTGCTGGCAAAACGTGGCGCGCGTGCGCCGAAGGCATCCAAAACAGCGGCCTGAGCGGCGGCCTGAAATTCGACCTCTGAGCGTGTACCGGGAGTGAGATGAGCGATGCTCAGACTATCGACGACAGCGTATTTGCCGACGACTTCAGCGCGGCGATCGACGCGGCGGAGCAGTTCACGCAGGCTGCGTCGGATGCTCCGCAAGCAGCCGATGTAGCGGACGCGTCAGACCCGTCCGAAGCATCGGACCCAGCGCCGTCCGAACCCGCCGTCGATCCAGCGGTGAAGCTTTCGCGCACCATCGCAGCAAACCTGGCCGAATACCACCAGCGCCGCCGCACGCTGTTCGAGTGGATGCATCCGGCCCGCATCGCCTCGTTTGCGTATGCAGCCTGTTTGCCCGGGCTCGACGCTCGCCGCGGCGCGCAACTGGCCGAAGCCTTTCTCGACAGCGTCGGATTCACACCCGCGCCGCTACCCGCGTTCGGCGATGCGAGCGTCGCGCTGATGCGCCTGCCGCTCGCGGACTGCCTGAAGGTATTGCGCATGCGCGTACTGGTCGAGCACGTCTACGAGCTGCGCCTGTGGATCGACCGGCCGCGCCGCGTGCTGCTCGACGAATGGCTCGGTCCGCATCTGACACGCATGCTGCTCGCGCAACGCGGCGGCCTGACTGCGGGCCAGCCGCTGCGCGGCGAACCCAGCGCGGATTCGCTTGCGCTGCAAGGGTTCCGCCTGTTCGAGCGCGACTGCCGCTGGAGCGCCGACCATCCCATGATGCTGCTGCAGTTCGCATTGCCGGACGAGACTGCGCCCGCGCGTCTACCGGACACACCCGGCCATGCGAAAGTGAGCAAAACCAGCCTCACGCTGGTTTCTCAACTAGCCGACTTTTTCCCGACACGATCATGGTGATCTGGTTACGCAACCCGGATGCGCTGAGGGATGGCATGGACCACGGTGTCGGCATTACCGACGACGTGGTGCGCGCCGAACACTTTGGAGCGCTGGTCGAGATCGACAGCGCATATGAAGATCTGAACCGGCGCTGCGCGGCGGTGTTAGAAGAAGCACGCACGCAGGCCCAGGCCATTCTCGATGCGGCGCAGGCGCAAGCCGACGAACTGGTTGCGCAGGCGCAGGCGACCTATGAGGGTTCGGCCAGAATGGGCTACGAAGCGGGCTGGGAGCAAGGTCTCGCCGACTGGCACGAACGCAGCCTGCGCATGCTGGCCGACATGCCTTCGATCGGGCAGCGGCAGCGCGACCGGCTCGCGCAACTGGTGGCGCTCGCGGTCGAACAGATCGTCGCGACGGCCGATCCGATTGCGCTGTTCAGACAGGCCGCGTCGACGGTCGAGTGCATCGTTGCCGACGGCAGCCCGGTCAAGGTGCGCGTCCATCCGCACGATCTCGCGGCAGCGACTGCGGCGTTCGGCGCGGTGGCACGCGAGTGGCGCGAGGTTGGGCGCGTGGTGAATCTGCAGGTCAGCTCCGACGCGCAGCTGGAGCGCGGCTACTGCATCTGCGAGACCGATCTCGGTGCGGTCGACGCGAGCTTGCCGCAGCAACTGGCCGCGATTCGCGACGCGCTGTCGCGTGCGATCGACGGCTTGCCGCCCGATGAAGACGAACCCGAACCCGCTATGCAGAACGAAGACGACATCGAGCAGCTGGAGCGGGGCGGGGACCAGGATTTCGTCGCCGCGCAGGATACCACTGAGGACGAGTACGCCCGTACGGCGAGCCATACCGAGCCGCTCGCTGCGCAGCAGAGCGAAGCCGGCAATCCGGCAGACCCCGAAGAACAGAACTTCTTTGCCGACGCCGTTGCCGCCGTCGAACATACGCACGCTCCCACCGCCGACATCGGCGCCGAATTCGAAACCGCAGAGCGCGATGTCGCTTGACGCCGTACTGCCACGCTTGCCCAGGGACACTTCCACATGAAGACTTTCGACACCGACGATCAACCCGACACGGGGCTCGCCAGCGATGACCGCTTCGATTTCATGGCCAATGCGATCGAACGCGAGCTGCGCGCACGGGTGCGGCCGACGGCCGCCGGCAAGGTTCAGGAAGTGATCGGTACGCTGCTGAAAGTCAGCGGACTCGACGCGACGCTCGGTGAGTTGTGCGAGCTGCGTTCTCCACAAGGACAGTTGCTGCAAAGCGCCGAAGTAGTCGGCTTCTCGCGCGATATCGCGTTGCTGTCGCCGTTCGGCCGGCTCGGCAGCATCTCGCGCGAAACCCGTGTGGTCGGTCTGAAGCGTCCACTCGCGATCCGCATCGGCGATGGGTTGCTGGGACGTGTGATCGACAGTCTCGGGCAACCTATCGACGGTAAGGGCGAACTCGATTGCCACGAATTCCAGCCGGTTTTCGCGGACCCGCCGTCGCCGATGAGCCGCCCGGTGATCGACCGGCCGATGCCGACCGGCGTGCGTGCGGTGGACGGCATGATGACGCTCGCCGAAGGCCAGCGGATGGGTATCTTCGCACCGGCCGGCGCGGGGAAGAGCACGTTGATGGGGATGTTCGCGCGCGGTGCGCAATGCGACATCAACGTGATTGCGCTGATCGGCGAACGCGGCCGCGAAGTGCGCGAATTCGTCGAACACATTCTCGGCCCGGAAGGCATGGCGCGCTCGGTGGTGGTGTGCGCGACTTCCGATCGTTCGTCGATCGAGCGCGCGAAAGCCGCTTACGCAGCGACCGCGGTGGCCGAATACTTCCGCGATCGCGGCCTGCGTGTGCTGCTGATGATGGACTCGCTCACGCGCTTCGCCCGCGCGCAGCGCGAGATCGGTCTGGCAATGGGCGAACCGCCGACCCGCCGCGGTTTCCCACCGTCGATCTTCGCCGAACTGCCGCGTCTGCTCGAGCGCGCGGGTCTCGGCGTGCGCGGCTCGATTACCGCGCTCTACACCGTTCTTGCCGAAGACGAATCGGGTGGCGATCCGATCGCGGAGGAAGTGCGCGGGATTCTCGACGGCCACATGATCCTGTCGCGCGAAATCGCCGCGCAGAACCGCTATCCAGCCATCGACGTGCTGGGCAGCCTGTCGCGCGTGATGACCCAGGTCGTGCCGCGCGAACACGTTGCATCGGCCGGTCATATTCGACGGTTGATGGCGCGGCACAAGGAAGTCGAACTGTTGCTGCAGGTCGGCGAATACCAAAGCGGCAGCGATCCGCTCGCCGACGAAGCGATTCGCAAGATCGAGGTGATCCGTGCGTTCCTTGCGCAAGAGACCGACGAACTCGTCGACCCGGCCGTCACGGTCGACTTCCTGCATCAGATCGTTCAGGCGTAAGGAGGCGCAACACATCGTGAAGGATCGCCGGGTCGTCTCGCTCGAACGGGTGCTGTCGCGTCGCAAGACGCTCGACCGCAAGCTGAACGACGCGTTGCTCGCGTTGCGCGGCGAGCGTCAGGCGCTTGAGGGCGCTGTCGCCGAATGCCGCAACGCTGCCGATCAGCAAGCCGAGGTGGTTGCAGAGCAGGACCGCAAGCTCGACGAGATGATGGGCCAGGCGTTCAGCCCCGATGCGTACTTGCGCCTGCGCGAACATCAGCTCGCGATGGGTGAGCGTCACGCGCAGTTGCAGAACGAAACGGCGCGCGCCGTTGCGCAGGTCGAAAGCAAGCAGGCGGAAATCGACCAGAGCCGCGCGAAGATCGTGCAGAACCGCGCGCGCATCGATATCTACGGCGAACGGCGCGACAAGTTGTGTCTCGCCATCAACACGGCCATCGAAGACGCCCAGGACGAGGAAGCCTCCGAGAGCAGGCGACCAGGACCGCGACCGTTTTGACGCGACGCACGTCCTCCCATTACTGAAGAAACCATCATGAGCAGCCTGAGTTACGAAGCGATCGAGTCGAGCCATCAACTGGTTCGCTACATGATGACGCTTGCTCTATGCAGCGAGCGTCTGATCGTGCTGATGATCATCTTCCCGCCTACCAGCGACAGCGTCGTGCAGGGCCGTCTGCGCACCGCACTCTCGTTGTTGTGGGGCAGCTTCGTCGCTTATGGCCAGCACGGCACGCTCGATCAGCAGAGCGGGTTGTTTCTCGTCGGCGTCGGCCTGAAGGAAGCGTTGATCGGCGTGGGCCTCGGCTTTGCGGCGTCGACGGTGTTCTGGGCCGCGGAGAGTGTCGGCACCTACGTCGACGATCTGACCGGCTTCAACAATATCCAGATGTCCAACCCGAGCTCGGGACAGCAGACCTCGTTGACCTCGACGCTGCTCAGTCAGTTCGCGATCGCGGCGTTCTGGGTGCTGGGCGGCATGATGTCGCTGCTCGGCGCGGTGTACGAATCGTATCAATGGTGGCCACTCGAAAATCTCGCGCCGGTGGGCGGTCGAATCATCGAAGCCTTCGTGATGCACAAGACCGATTCCCTGATGGAAACGGTTGCCAAGCTGGCAACCCCGCTCATGCTGTTGCTGTTGTTGATCGATATCGGTTTCGGCTTTACCGGCAAGGTGTCGTCGAAGCTGAACCTGACGTCGCTAGGGCAGCCGGTCAAGGGCGCGCTGACAGTGCTGATGCTGGCGCTGCTGGCCAGCGTCTTCATCGACGAGGTGCGCGGCCAGCTTTCGCTTAGCAACATCACCGCGGAATCGCGCGCGATCGCGCATGGCAATTGAGCAAACCGTACGTTGCAGGGAGCGATTTTGTGTAACCCACGGGGTAGCGATGAAATGGATGACCAATAAGCGGAACCGCGGCTTGAACCGTGGTCCACACGACAAAGACGAACTCGTCGAAGGCATGCTCGGCGTGTTGTGGGCCGGCGCGCAACTCGATCTGCCCGGCGATCTGCGGGTGCTGGAAGATCTGCTCGATGCGATCGGCGTGATGCAGCCGGAGGTGGAGGAAGACCGCGTCGCGCTTGCGTGGTGGCATGTGCGTGCGCGGGCGTGGGCGGATGCACTGGCCGAGTTGCGTCGCACCGAGCGTGGCGGTGCGCTGTCGTCGCTTGGAACGGCGTTGATGGCGGTGTGCCTGTTTGCGCTGAAAGACCCGACGTGGCGGACTTATGCGTATGCGGCGGCGTATCAGTCGGACAATGCGCTTGCGACGAAGACGGCGCTTGCGTTGCTGGCCGCGCCGGAGATCGAGCCGTTTGGGGGCGATGTGGAGTGAAAACGCGTGAGCGCCGGTGCTGTCACGCGCCGGCCTCGATTGACGCTGAAGGCATGCCCTAGGCGGGAAACACGGAGATGGCGCGGCTGCTCTCGGACGACGCCGTTTTCTGCCACCGCAGAAAGAAGTCGATACCCATGTCTTCCGACGTTTTACCCTTGCTCCGCACCGCCATATTCTTGGCGGTCCAGCATGCGCGGTACGACAGGATCGAGTTCATCGCCTTTCGTGTTTCGGCCGCGGTAGCCATATCGCCTTGCAGCACGGCCAGTGCTTCGACACCGCGAAGGCCGTCGATCAGGCCGCTTATCCGCGGGTTCATTTCGTATTTGATATTGAACTGGAAGCTCGAATTCGAGCCGGCCGCGCGGAGATCGCTTTCGAATTGCGCGAGGACGCCGGCAGCGACGGTACGCCGCTCGAATGTGTCGACCTCTTCGGTCTTTTCTCGCGGGAGTACATCCAGACAGCGCAGCAACCAGTCCTCGCGATTCGTTTCGATCTCGGCCAGCAGATCCTTGGGCGTTCCGTAGCTGCGGTCCACGCTGCCGCCGGTCAGGTCGCCGATCGGGAATCGTGTCGCGCCATTCTTCTCGAAGTTCGATGCCAATTCGCGCGACACTTCCACGAGGTTGCCGGTGAGATTGATGTGTGCCTCGCCGGTTCCCTTGCCGTCGGCGCCGATCTTGCCGATTGGCTGCTGAAACGGCGTGCCCATTACGCCTGCACTTGCCGATGCATTGGCGCGTTGACGGGTCTGGCTACTCTGGTCGTATACGGCCTGGTGAGGGTAGCCGGTTTGCTCGGTTCCGCGCTCGGTGGTTCTCTCCGCCTTCAAGGAAAGTGGCGTTACGGTAGCGCCCACCGAAAAGTGGTGTCCTGGCGTGCGAAGACGGGCGATCGCACCGGCTTCCATGGTGAACTGATTCGTTTG
Source organism: Paraburkholderia megapolitana (assembly GCF_007556815.1). Lineage (NCBI taxonomy): Bacteria > Pseudomonadati > Pseudomonadota > Betaproteobacteria > Burkholderiales > Burkholderiaceae > Paraburkholderia > Paraburkholderia megapolitana. The sequence goes on along the minus strand of NZ_CP041743.1, from coordinate 116,537 downwards.
TGCTTTCCTTTCTCCCGACGCGACGAGCGCATCAGGACACATCGCGAAGATCGCCTCCAGCGGGTCGGCGAATGGCGCACCGTCGTCGGCCACCTTCTCGTCCCAGGCGAGCATGACGTCCAGCAGATTGAGCGTGTCGTCGATCGCCTCCTGCTCCTTGCGCGCACCTTTCTCGTCCTTGCCACGCAGAATCCTGAAGGTCGTGGACGTGGTGACGGGGCGTGCCATTTCGAATTTGACCGTACCGGAAGGCGCGGTCAAGGTTGCGATGCCGACCTCGAGCCTGTGTCCGAGGGTGACTTTTGCATCGCGCACGGTAGAGTCGATCGTACCGACCTGGATTTCCGAAGCGAACGTCGGGCTTTTGATCTGTATGTAGGATTCTGCACGTTTGGCATGAACGCCTATCGACGCGGTCATCGGAAACTTGGGCACGGCCGGCAGGATCGGGATGCCACCGCCGAGCGTACCGCCGCTCGTCAGCGTGATTTGATCGCGCAGGCGCAATGTTTCGAGCATCGGCCGGAAGAATTCCTTGACGTCGCCCTTCGAATGGACGCCGCGCATTTTCGCGAGACGAACCTTGTCTTCGATTTTCGCGCCGCTGTCGGAGTCCGTCGCAAAGTCCTCGCGGAGTGCCGTGATGGACGATGCCATCGCGGCCTTTGTCGCATCGGGGCTGGAGCCTAGCGTCTGCTCGAGCGTTTTCAGCAGATCGACGATCGATACGCGTTCGTTCTCAAAGAGCGCTTCGATTGCTGGCGGCAACGCGACAACGTGGTTCGGATTGGGCTTGGTCAACCTGCGCGGGCCGGACGCCGGCCTGGGCGGGACGAGCAGGGCGTAGACGGCCTGGCGTATGCGGGTCTTTTCGTTCGGCCCGAGCTGGGCATCGTATATGCGTTTCGTGTGCCTGAAATCCGGCGGGCTCATCGGGCTAGCCAGACGACTGACTAGCGACGGGCTGCGCTGCTCATGGCCTACGTAATCACTCAGTGCAATGAGGGTCGCGCTGAGCAGGCGCTCCTGTTCGCCTCCGGCGGCGCCGGCGGAGCTCTGGGCCGGGGTTGCCGCGGTCCCTGCGCGTTGCGCTGGCTGGGTTGACTGTGCCGACAGTTCGCCGAAATGTTTTCTCGCGTCTTTGCCGAGTTGCTCGAACGTGGTCATGATGCTCGCCTCGGCACGCGTCTTGGTCGTCTCCATGCCTTGCGCTTCCATCTGCCTCTGGGCGAATTTCACCGCTCTCGGATGGAACGGCGAGGCGAGTTTTGCCGGATGCGCCGTGCGCGGCAACCAGCTCGAATAGGCCGGGCGAGTGTCTTCGAGATGTTCGATCGAATCGGTCACCTTCAACAGATTCTGGTTGTTGAGGTCGTAGTCCGATCCTTTCGCATTCGACAGGAATCCGTTGCGGACCGCGTTGAACGCAGCTCTCTCCCTAAGCGGAAGTCCATCGACATCGAATACCGTTTGCTCCTTGCTATTGCGCACCGCACGTGAAGCGACGTTCATCGCCTTGCCCAACCACGTCTTGACATCGTCGGTTGCGCTCTTTTGAGTCTCATGCGCAATCCAGTACGCCTGGACGGCCTCCACCTGCGCTCGCTCAAGTCCGTCGCTCAACGGCGCGGTCGATGCGAGATTGAGCACCTCGGTGCCGCGCGGTATGTGCGCCATGAACTCCAGCAGATTCTCCATCTGGGCGCTCGGGGCGGTGTAGCCGATCTCGCTTCCGTCGTTTTCTGGCGGCCTGATCCAATGGTTGAGCGGATGCGCGGTCAAATCATCAAGGAGTTGGCCGGCGTCCTTCAGATTGCCACCCGTTGCTACGGCTAGCGCGCGGGAAATCATTTCCACTGCTGCGGCGCGAGGCAACATTCGCTCTGCAGTCGTATCGTCTGGCGGCAATGCTTCGGCGACTTTCTGAAGCCTGGCGACGAGGTCTCTGCCATCTGTACCCGCGAGGCTCGCAGCATCGAAACCGGGTGCGGTGGAGGCGATCGTATGGGTGCCGAGTATGCTCAGTTGCTGCTCGAGTTCACGATTCCAGTCCAGTTGAGTCTGAGTGGTTTTTTGCTTGTTGCTAACGGATGCTCCTGGACCTTTGAGCTTGTCGCTCGCCGCTTTTAGCTTGCCTTGCAATTGACCCAGCCGGCCGATTTCTTCATCGAGGTAAGGGATGAATTCCGTCCGCGCGCGCTGCGCGTCATGAGCTTCCTCCTGACGGGTCTTGAGTATCCGGCCTGCCGAGTTTTTCAAGGCGTCTCGTGCGATTCTTTCCTGCGCGGCTTTTGCGTTCGCGCCGGGAGGGATCTGCAGTGTGGTCTGAACCTCTGCGAGCTGATTCTCCAGCTGTTCCAGTTCTTCCACGAGCGCAACCGTTTCGTCGTTCAGCTTTTGCGCGTCGGCGAGGTTCTTCGTACTCGATTGATACTTCCTGTCGATCTGTGTCTTGAGCGTCGTCAGGTGATCGACGATCCCGGCGGCATGTTCGTCTTCGTGACCCAACGCGTTGCGCACATGAGTGATCTGTGTGTCGACGAACTTGATCTTCTGGTGAACGAGATCCGTCGAGAGAACCTGCGCGCCGACATCGAGCAACGAGCTAACGGACGCGCTTGCCCGCAGATCTGCCGCCGCTTTCGTGAGCTGGTTGTGCGCTTCCTTGAGCGATTGCTCTTTTGCCTTTACGAGTTCCGCTGCCGTGCTCGACGACGCCGGTGCGGACGCCTCGCGCTTCGCGCTTTCGAGCTCGCCCTCGGCCTGCTGCACATTCCTCGCTGCCTGCTCGTAGATCTGACGATGTGTGTCGAGCTGTTCAAGCATGCGGACCTGGCGGGCCCGGGTTTCCGTGGCGCTACTGCTCCGGTCGCCCGTGGTTTGCGTTGCCGTCCCGGAAGTCGCCTTGTAGGCGGGATCGCTAGCCATCAACTGGCGTATCGTCTTGGGCTTCACGGCGTGACCGAGGCCTGGAATCGCAGCCAGCGCACGCATCCCGAGCGAGCGCTGTGGTCTCTTGTTGATTTCCGGCAGTACCGCCAGAGATGTATCGAGTGTCGCTTCGACTCGATCGGCGATCTCATCTGCCTGAGTCAATAAACCGGAATCCGGAACGGGACCGATGGTCGACTCCGTAGACGGCTCTGTGATGAATGCAGGATTCGGCGTGTCGCTTGAGCGGGTTTTGCCGGTTCCCAGTATCCGGCTTCCCACCGTCATCGGGCGCCCCCGAAAGTTCGCGCGTATTGCCTTGAGCTTGCCGGGTGCCGGCCGCATGAATTCGCCGGCCGACTTGAGGCCATCGATCAGCGTGTTCTGTTTTGCTTCGACCGGCGGCGTACGGGTACTTTCGTTGTTCGCGATAGCACCTTCAGTTTGCGTGACCTGTGGACGCATGTCCCGCAGTTCGATCGCATCGTCGGATGCGGTGCGGCGAGGAGGGCGGACAGTCGATGACATGGCGCGAATCGTAGTGAGGAGATGCTCGTGCTAGCCGGTAGCAGCGAAGTGCTGAACCTGTAAGTGCATCTTTTAATCCGCGTGTGACACCAGTATGTGTTTGTGACGCTCTGTTACCTTCCGGACAATGATTTGATCTGCGTCTGCGTGATCGTTCCCGTCGTCTTACGAAGCACCATCCGCGCCGGTATCGAGCGGACTGCGCTGCGCGAGCAACACATCGCGCAGAAAGTCCTGGTTGATGGCGTGCCACTCCGGCGAGCGCACCGATACTTCATGCGGATTCTTCTTGCCCTGCGCCTTGCGGATAACGAGCACGGTCAGCGTCAGCGCGTGCGCTTCGAGACCATTTTCGACGGTGGCGCGCGTCGCTGCCGCGGTGTGGGTCAGCCGTTTCGCGCAGGCTGTGCGGATCGTGTGCAGCAAAGGCGAGCGGAAATTCAGGCGCCAGATATCGAACGACAGCTCCGCGAGTATCGCCGCGTTCCTGTACGTCTGTTGCCTTTCGAATGCCTGTGCGAGAGCGGCGGCCATGCGTGCGAGCCGCACGTGTTCGACGTGCGTCGTGTGGGTGCGGTGCACGCCGTGCCACAGCCGTATCGATTCGGCGACGCGTGCCGCGCGTAGCCAGCTGTGACTGGCTGCATGCTCGACGAGCTGCCTGACGACGAGATGGCAGAGCAGGTCGCATTGTGCTTCGTGATCCAGGCGCTCAGGTGCGGTCATATTGTTGTGTTCGGCAGGCATCGGGTTGCGCCGCGTCGAGATCGTAAGGGTGGGCTGGAACGGCATGGCCACGATTAAACTTGCAGCCGCACGGCAAGCGGGCGAGACGCGCTCGCTACGACACGCGCCGGATGAGTACCCGGTGCGTGTCGCCGGATCAACCCTGGACTAGCGAAAGATCGGCCAGACGCGAGGCGAGTTCTGGATCGCTCGGTTTTTCGAACGACGTCATGAACGCCGAGGTTGCGTCTTGCGCGTTGCTGGTGCCCTTGACCGCCGAGATCGCACCCGATTGCGTCGTTTGCAGCTCCTGCTTCAGGTAGCCATAGTTCGCTGCTTCACTCGACGGATCGAGACCGTTCTGCTTCGCATATGCTTCCAGACCTTCCTTGCGCGAACCGCCCCATTGCGCGATGCCGTAGCCGTTGGCGTTGTCGTCGGCGTTGTTGCCGGTTGGCGCACCGATCTGCCCGCCCTGGTTGATGCCCGAATTCATCCCGCCGCTTTCGTGCCACAGGTTCGCGACAATGCCTTGAGCCTGCGGCTTCGTGAGGCCGAAGTCGCTCATCAGGTTGTTGACGTACTGGTCCGCGACCTGTTGGCCTTGCGACTGCGAAAGAGCGGTGGTCTGCGGCGCGGTGCTGAGGCCGAACATGGTCGGCCCTGAGCTCGAACCTGAGCTGCCATTGGCCGGAGGCGGTGGGTTGTTCGTTGTTTGCGTGCTGCTGCCGGCAGGGGGCGCACCGTTGTTGCCGCTGTTGTTGCCACCGCTGTTGACCGGAGGTGGGTTGCTGGGGGCGGCGGCGCGTTGCTGGTTACCGGAGGTGCGTTGCCGCTTACCGGAGGTGCGCCGTTCGTTGCAGGCGATTGGCTGTTCGCCAACGGAGGCGCATTGCCCCCGCTACCCACCGGCGGCGCGGAACTGTAGTCCTGAGGGAAAGGGTTGCTGCTGCCGCCCGGCGACGATCCACTGCCCACCGGTGGCGCACCGCCTCCCGAGTCGTCGCCGTCCGAATTTTGCAGTACCTGCTGGAGCATCTGAAGCAATTCTTCGATGATCTGCAGGATTTGCTGTTCGTTCATGCCGGTGCCGGAGTTATTGCCGTTCAGTCCGTTAACTCCGCCCGATTCACCCGAAATATCCGACGAGCCGTAACCGTAGCTATTGCTGTTGCTCAGATAGTCCATCGGGTTGGTCGAGTAGCCTTGCACTGCAGCGCTTGACATGACTTTCTCCGTGTATGACCGGCGTTGAGAAGTGTGCGGCCATGCACCCGATGTGCCGCTCGTTCAATCAATATAGAATTCGCGCGCCTGGCGTTCGACGTCGGCCAGGAAGTTGTGTCCAGCGGTGCGAAGCGGATTTCGCGGCATGCGAGCGAAGTGCAACGTTCGAGCGGTACATCGCGCTGCACTTCGGCTTCGAGAAAACCTGCGCTTGCACACGGCCATCAACCATTCACCGTTTACCGGCTTGCTACCGGGTGAGGACGTTTCCGCCGAGTGCCTGTTGCAGATCGTAGCCCGCATGGTCGCTGATCTGGCCGCCGCCGTTTGCGTAGGCTGTCTGTTGCAGTTGCGCGCCGATCTTGGCGCCGTCCGTCTGACTCACCTTGCCGGACGAGACCGCATGGGCGAGGATTTCCGAGGCTGCGTTGCCGTCGCCTTTGGAGAGCGCATTCTGGAAGTTCTCGAAATCGACGGGATCGCTGTTCTTGAAATTTGTCATCCCGGTCTGCGCGTCGCCTTGTTGCAACGCCGAGCCGATCTGCGTCAGGTTGTTTCCGCCGGGCAGAGGTTGGGCATTAGGCTGCTGGGCGCCGCCGTTACCTGCCGACGGTGCGCTATTGGCCGGCGGAGCGCCCGTACCACCTGTGCCGCCCGTACTACCCGAGCCACCGGAACCGCCCTGCTGTGCCTGCAGCAACGCCTCGATTTCGTTGAGGAGCTGCTTGATGATGTTCATTTGTTCACTGCTGCTGAGCCCACCCAGAGAATTGCCACCGATCGAATTGGCTGACGACAGGTTCAATGGGGTGGGGCTGTTAGAAACCGCTGCGACCATGATGAGCTCCAGTAGTAGGAAGTGCCTGGGTGAGGACCGAAGGAGATCGGTACGGTCAGTCTAGGTTTACAGCGGCTTACGGTACGTCGTGGAAGCGAACATCGCGGTCGAAACACGAAACCTTTAGCGCAATGTCAAGGCCCCATCTGCGCTCGAATTGCCATCGGCAGCGGGCTCCATTCGATCAATGCAATGAAACCGTCGCGTGCCGCGATCACGATCGAGCGGCGATACTCGTGCACAACTTCGCCTGGTTGATAACGGTGTGCTTCCGTCCAGCCTTCGGCACGCTTGACCGAGACCTTCGTGTCGCGCAGCGGCGCGAAGCATTCGAACAGTCCGCACGCGCGCACGACGCGCATCACGTCGGCAACCGGTTGATTGAAGTCGAGCGTGCGGCGCTCGTCGTCGAGACGCGGCCAGTAGCTGCCCGGCGCTTGCGGCCGGCGTTCGTCCCACAGACGATGAAAGTCGATTGCCACACGCGCGGCAAGCCGCTGTATAGCCATACGCAGTTTCAGTTGCAGCGTTTCATGGCATTCGTCGGCGGCCATCGGGAAGTGTTCGGCATCGAGGATGTCGCCGGTATCGAATTCCGCCGCGATGCGATGACAGGTCACGCCCCATTCCGGACGCTGCTCAAGCAGGGCCTGTAGCAGCGGGTACGGACCGCGCCCCTCGGGCAACGGCGATGGGTGGAAATTGATTGCGTGCGCAAGGTCGTGGGTCCAGTCGGGAATTTTCCACTTATAGCCGGCTACGACGAGCGCATCGCAGCGCAGCTCACGTAGCATGGACAGATCGTCTTCGCGGATGCGCGAGAGTTTGATCGGCACGCGGTGCAGCTCCGCGCGCGCAGCGGTCTCGACGTTGAAGTCGGTCTGGTTGTCGACCGGCATGGTGAACATCGCCACCGGCTCCCAACCCGACTGCACGAAAGTGTCGAACGCGGTGTTATAGCGATCGAAGCCGGCGTAAGCGAAACGCATGGTTGGTCCTGATAGAAAGGTGCGAACACGAGGAGGGGTGACCGGTCTGCGCCCGAGTAGTCTCTTTGAGGCCGGCAACCAGTCAGTGCGGATAGTCGCGACGGGTAGTCATGTCGTCGTTACCCACGCATGCTTAGTCGTGAGCGTACCGCCGCTGGTGGCGGACGGGGGGCAGGTGGCTAGAATTTTTGTTGATGAGCGCGAACCGGGGTGGTTCGCGCTCACGTGCCGTCGGCCTGTACCTGCGTGGCGTTTCAATCTTACCGGCGACTTCACATGCTTCACCGGCAGGACCCAGGCGTTATCCGCCGCTCGCCGCTTTTGCCGTGTTAGCGGCTCCTTTGTTCCCTATCGAAGCGACCGCGGACGTTTGCTCTTCGGACTGGTTGGCGGCTGCACCGGCCTTGGTTTTAGCGTTGGCGATGTCCGCTTCCGTAGTGAGCTGTGCAGAATCTGCCTTTCCTTGCAGATAGTCCTTTCCGGTGGACATTAGCTGGCCAAATGGGCTACTCGACCCGAACAGACCCGCAGCTTTACCCCCAACGGCCATTGCGCCGTTCGCCATGTTGCTGGCGAAATTTCCACCACCCCTCGAGCTGTCGCCGATCTCTCTCGAACTAGACGGGCTCTCTCCAGACCAGCTATTGCTTCGCTTCAAGCTTCCGGAGCCGCCCGCGTCTGGGCGAAAATCGGCGAGGCTGTTACTGCGTCGTAACGAGCCTACGGAGCTGGGGACGGCGCCCGCCAGTTTTTCGACCCCGGACGCCAGACCGCCGATAATGCCAGTCGGAGAACTCGGCTCGGAATTGCTGCCGGTCGATGCGGGTTTTAGGTCCTTGGCTGTTTCAAGGAGCTTACCAAGGACGGCCTGTGCACCGGTCTTGATTGCCATTCCACCCATAGTGAATCTCCCAAAGCCGGCGAAAACTCGCCCATGAAAAAGAAGGCACTTCTTCCAAACCTGTCGAACTGCCTCTACATGAAGAAACTCTACGTCAATGCGTGAAGCGATCCGGTACAGATGCGAAGTGCGGGTCCATTTTGCGAAGCACGCTGTCGGCTTTCGGATCCAGAACCGACCGCAACCTCAAGCCCGCATCCAGCTCGCCTGCATGAGCATCATCGCTTCCGCCGACGTCGCCGGCCGTGCCGACGCAGTCGCCGGCTCAGCTGCCACCGGCTCTGCCGACGCAGACTCCGCCGCATGCACGCTGCCGCCGCCACTCATCTTCGCCGCCCGCTCCAGCAACTTGCTACCGATACTCGCCGCCTCGCGATGTTCGCGCTGCTCCGCCGCCGTGCGCGCATAGCTCTGCCAGAGCGGGTCCTGCATCCCGAACAGGCACACCGCCATCAGTGCCGCATGCAGTGCCGTGCGCTTCGCGTCCTGATCGTCGTCTTCGAGCACACGCAATGCGTCGATCCAGGACTGACGGCGCAGATGGCGCCATGCAACCACGGTGCCGGCGCCGGTCCAGCGCGGTCGCAGCACGCGGATCGCGTCGAGCAGATCTTCGAAGTCGGATAGATCGTCGAGTTGCGACGCGGTCCACAGCACCTTGGTGAGGCCGCCCGCCACGTCGTCCCTGCATCCTGTGTCATTCACGATTTCGTCACCTGTGTGGGAGTTGCATATAAAGACCGTGACATCTCGCTCCATCCGTTCAGCCGCGTCTTCCTCGGCCCATGCTGTCAGTAAGGCCGACAGGATCAGTGTGTCGCATCTGCTGACGGTCCGATTTAGCCGATGCGAACGAAACGACTGCGGAGCGAAGGGGTTTCGTCATCCTGCGGGGAACGCGCTTACGACGGATCGTCGTTCGGTTCCACCCGCAGGAAACGCGCGACAAGCATCTCGATCGAATGCGCGTAGCGGTCGCGCTCGGCTGGTGTTTCCGAGTGGTACGCGCCGATCGCGGTCCATGTGTTGCCATACTTGACGGTCATGCGATGCAGGTACCAGGCGGCGATAAAGACGTTCTTGCACGGCACGATCAGGTCGTTCACCGAGATGCCGTAGCGCGATAGCGCCGGCAAATGGATGGAGTTGATCTGCATCATCCCGTAGTCGGTCGAACCGTTGGCGTTGTGATGGATCGCGCGCGCGTTGGCGTGCGATTCCTGCCACGCGATTGCGCGCAGGACCAATGGACTCACGTGCTGGTATTGCGCCGCAGCGGTGAAGCAATCGGTCTGCGTCTGCACCTGCGCTTGCGCCTGTGCCTGTGCCTGTGCCTGTGCCTGTGCAACGAGCGGACACAGGCCGAGTGAGACAAGTGCTGCCAGCAGGTAAGCGATGCGGCGTGAAATCTGCATGATGTCGTGCCCGAAGCAAAGATGACGGGTAGCGAACGATCAGCGGCCCATGGTTTGCGAAGGGGCTTCGTTAAAGACGCTGCGATAGCCGTTGATCAGCGTCGAGCGATGCTGCACGCCCCATTTCTTCGCGACGTCGAGCACGCGTGCGACCGGTGCATCGTCGTCGAGCAGTTCGTCGCGAATGCGCTCCATGCGTTGACGACGGATCAACTCGCTCGGCGAAAGACCCAGGTGCTTGCGGAACGCGCCTTGCATCGCGCGTTCGGTCACGCCGATCTGCGACGCGACTTCGCGTACCGACAGGTCCTTCTGATCGAGGTGATCCATCAGGTAGCGATAGGCACGGCGATACTTCGCGGGCAGACGGGCACTGACGTCATCGGCGCGCGGCGTGCTGCGCGACTGCGCGGCTTCCGGTGCGGCCGCGGGCAGCGATACGCTGTCGGCGCGCACGTGCTGGATCGAGGCGAGCGCATAGCGGCCGTAGAGCGTCGCGAACTCCTGGGTGCGCATCTGTTGTTGCATGATCTTGGCGCGGCAGTACAGATAGTCGAGATACCAGCGCGCGTTCTGGCTGCCGTGCAGCGCCGCGGCGCCGGATTGTTCGAGCAGTTCTTCGGCTGCTGCCGTTGCATGAGCGGCGATCGCGCCGAGCGCCATCTCGAGGCACAGGCTGCGGTGGTAATCGGCAAGCCCCGCCTTGCGGCTCCAGCTCGCATACGTCTTCAGCGCGGCGCGCTCTTGCGTATGACCGGCAGCAAACGACTTCAGATGACCCAGATAAGCGAGGCGCTCGTCGAGCAGCGGCATCGACATACCGGCTGCGAGCAGGGCAGGTGCGCCGAGCGCGGTCTGCGAGCCGGTGACCACCGAGCGCCAGTAGATGTGGTCGCCCAGCGGTTCGGTGTCGTGCAGTTCGTGCTGGGCGAGCAGGTCGCGGCGCAGCATCTCGACGAGGTAGGCCCAACGCGTGTCCGGATGAGCTGCCGCGAGCGGGGCAAGCTCGGCGAGCCGGTCGCAGGCAGCTTGCACGCAGCCCAGATGAAACAGTACGAGCGTGGCGCCGATGAGGCTGTCGAGTTGCTGCGCAGGCGTCGCACAACGTTCTTCGGCGACGCGGCGGAAGCAGGTCAGCGCAACGTGGAACTGGTTGCGAAAGCATGCTTGCCAGCCCGCGTTGCGTACCGAGACGACGCGCATGGCGTCGCGCGAGTGGCGCACGGCCTTTTGCGTCTTGCGATAGGTTTCCTCGGCTTCCTCGTGGCGTCCGAGGGCGAGTTCGAGGTCGGCGTGGATCTGCAGGGCGGTGTATTCGTCATGCGCATGATCGCTGTCTGCGAGGCTCGCGGCCAGGTGGACCGCTTCATTGAGCTGGCCGTCGAGTACGCGGGCGGCGAGGGCGGCGGGTACGCCGTCGCAGGAGAGGACCGAGGAAGCTGCAAAGTAGACTGTCGAGAACATGGTGTCGCTCCTGACTCAAAAGGCACTCGTGAGAGCTGGTAGCAGCGAAGTGCTGAACCTGTGAGTGCATCTTTTCATCGGGGCGCGACGTTGACGCGCATTTGTGATGGTCTGTTACCTTCGGCCGGATAGGCCCTTGCGGTTGGGCTAACGAGGCGGAGGATCAATAATCGAACATGGTATTGGGCCGAGTATTGGCGGGGATTGCCGTGGCTACGTGTGCAAGGAGCGCACTCTTGTCGGGTCGATTGGCCGATTCAATCGCGATGTTAAGCATGGCGGCCATCTCGACGTGATGCTCTTCGGGTAAGTTCACCACGATGGCCGCGACACTATTGACGGCCTGCTGCGCTTGCCCGTAGACCGCAGGTAGCTTGATCTGTTTGATCAGCGCATGTAACGGTTCGATCTGCAGGTCAGAGGGGTTCAGGTGCCCGGTGATATTGCATAGTTCGTCGAAGGCACCCGCCTGCAGGTTGTTGCTCAGCGAGCCGATTCGATCGGCAAATGCATTCACTAACCGTGCTTTGTACTTGGGGGGCAACGAACCGTCTGGAAAATTGAATGCGCTTGCCGCGTCCAGGAATGCCGCGGACGGATCTCTACCAGTTGCCGGCGATCCGATCTGGGAAACGCTCTGTTCCAGCGCCCGGCAGAATTCGTCCTGATGAGCAGCTTTGGCGGGAATGTCGGGCAGGCGTCTGATGAACACGGCCGTACCAAGCATTTCTTCCCGTGTCGCTACTTTCACGCGCTGCTCTACGTTCCGCTCCAGGGCATGCCGGAATACGTCCAGATGAGCGGCTCTGTTGGGGCCGTCGGGCAGGCCGTCGATGAACGCTGCCGTATCAAGCGCCTCTTCGCATGTCGCTACTTTCACGTGCTGCTCAATGGACCTCGTCAGATCCAGGATCGGGGATCTTGCGGGCGCTGTCGCGACCGGGCGCCTGATCCCTTGAGCCCGGTTATTAACCGGAAGAGAGCCCAGCGCCCCACGTGGCGCTAATGGGCGCGCGTTGGGAGAGGCGGGTCCATTACCTTGTCCTTGTCTCCCAGTGCCGACCCGGACTTCACCATCGTGCGTATAGGTGGCCGGTGCAACCGGTCGCATTGATGGAGCGTTCGAGCGCGTCATGTCCAGATTCCCAGGAGTTAAGCAATATTTCTATCTGGACTCCATTATGCGAAGGGACATGAGGCGGTTACGCTAGCCAGCCGAACTAACGTACATTTGCACGAAGTGACGGCCGGCGGGCCCGGGCGGACTGTAGAGCCGCGCGTTACGGACGCGCGTCGCACGCAGCGACGCTCGCCACCGGATGAATCTCCGCGTGCTGCACGACGACGCGCCGTGCGAGCGCTTCGACAGATTCGCGCAAACCTGCATTTGCATCGAGCGGCGCCACGATCGGTGTCTGCGCGTACGCGAGGCTCGGTGCAACCGCTGCGGCCACTTTCGCCACTTCGGCCGACGGCACATCGACCCGTTCGATCCGGTAACCGTGCGCGTACATCGTGCGCAGATGGACGCCATGCGCACCGTTCAGGCTGAGCTTTTTGCGCAGCTTGTAGATGTGCTGCTCGAGCGTGCGTCCGACGATATCTTCCGAACTGCTCCACACTGCACCGGCAATCTGCCGGCGGCTCACGTATTCGCCGGGGCGTGAAAACAGCAGCCATGCAATCGCGAATTCGCGCGACGTGAGACGGATCGAATCGCCTTCGATCTGCACCGTGCATGAGCCGCGGTCGAGCCGGTAGGCGCCACATTCGAGATCGTCGTCGCGAGGCGTACCGGGAGCAGTTTGAAAGCGTCGCAGCGCGAGATGCACACGCAACACGAGTTCGCGCGAGTCGATCGGCGCGAGCACGACGTCGTCGGCGCCCGCGTCCAGCGTATCGGTGATGCTTGCGCGGTCGTGGACCGCGCCGACCACGATTAGCGGTGCGCGGCGGTCCGCGTAGCACGTGCGTCGTGCAAGGACGGGACGCAACGGGCTCACACCGGTTTCGGCATCGACGAGTATCGCAGTGAAGTCTTCCCGATAGACGGCACGCGCGAGCGCCACGTCGTCCGCGAACCGGCTGCATACCGCACCATCGGCCTCGAAACACCGGCAGATCAACCTGAACAGACTCGTGTTCCGGGTCATGACTGCAAGCTTCATTATTTTCCTCCGGGTGGTCCCTGTCGGATGCGGACCTTGACGCGAAGCGAACTGCGAACCTATGCCAGTTCGTTGCGAGTGATCCGACAGTAGAGCGCCAGATGTTTCAGGTATGTAACGGTTTGTTTCAGCGGACCTGGTTGTGGGCGCAACGGGAGTATGCGCAATCGCATAGGAACCGCCGGGGTTCGTGCGTAGTGGATCGTTGGCGCGGATTTGGGGGCGATTTCTCCGCGCTATGCGAATGCGGTAGTTTTCTCGAACCCTGCGAAACTTACGGTCAGTTCGACCGATAGCGATTGAAAGCCTTTGCCGGCGCGCGTCTTCGTTATTCCTTACACGCGTGTAAGCACAATTTAAGTTTCGGTGTGCATTAGTTGTCGGACAGGCGAATATTTAATCGCGGTTACTCAGCACGCAACCTCAGCGCAACAACTTCGTGGCAAGTAACCGCCGCAAGTGCTTGTGGTCGCAACCATCGGTGGGTCGGCGCGCGCCTCGACGCCGGTGCAATCGAGGCATGCGGCGCGCATAGCAATGCCTCCAATGCCTCAGTAACGTCGCGTCAACATCGTACGCATCTCGCTCTTCGCGGCGCTGTCCGGATCGTGCAGCCAGATGAATTCGGCGCCGACCAAAGTCGCGACCGGCACGCCGTCGCGAAACAGCACCCGGTTGCCGGCGACGGCCGGCACCTTGTCGCCGGGCAGCATCGTGCCGAGCAGATTCAATGGATCGGTCGCGGCGACACACACGTAGAGTCCGTCGTTCGCGTGATGGCGCATCTCGCGCAGCAGTGGAATCGCTTCGGGCAACGCGAACTGTTCGCCCGACGGGCCGTTGACGAAGCGGCCGCCGCGCACCTGGCCGCGTGCTTCGAGCCGTTGCAACACACGCAGCAGATCGCGCCACGGCGGCAACCAGTCCGCTTCGCGTTCGAGTAGCCGCCAGAACACGACGCCGTAGCGGCGCAGCAGCGCCATCGCGATGTGTTCGAGCACGTCGGGCGCGATCCGCGGAGTGCGAGGGTTCGTCGTTGCCGCAGCGGTGGTGTCTGCTGTTGCGTCCGCGTTTGCGGTTGAGTCGGTCACGGGCCGTCGCAGCAGCGCCCAGCGTCCCGCGTCGTCCATTCCGCCAATCAGCGCGCCGACCCGGCCGCGCCGGCTGCCGTAGTACGCATTGCGTTTGGCCACCGGCTTGAGCAGCGCCCGCAATCCCGCGAAGCTGTCCGAGTTCACGAGGCCGGCTGCGACCAGTTCGCCGAGCGCGTTTTCGAGTTCGATGCGCAGCCCGTGCACGTCGGCCAGCAGTTCGTCGAAGAACATCGCGCCGTGTCGTGCCAGCGCATCGTGCACGTGCTGCGCGCGCGGCGAGAGATCGGCGGGTTTCGACTGGTCGAGCAGTGCGCTCCACACGGTCACTTCGCGGCGTGGCAAGAGCACGATCGGCGTGCTGCGCACCGGCCCGGCGGTCGCACGCGCGCGTTCGGTGAGCCGCGTCCAGACGATCTTGCCGGAGCGGCACAGTTCGTCGAGCGAGGTGATCGAATAGTCCTTCAGACGCGCGGGCAGGATGTCGTCTTCCCACGCGCCCGCCGCTGCCTGAAAGCCTTCGAGCTGGTCGAGTATCGCGGCGAGCGCGTCGCGGCCTTCGCCGCGTGTGGACGGGCTCACGTGCTGCCATTCGAACAGGAAGCGCATGAAGTCGTGTCGTTCGACCGGTTCGATTTCGCGCCGCAGCCGGCGCACCGTGTAGCGATGAATGCGTGCCAGCAGATGGCGCTCGCACCATTCTTCTTCGCGTGTGTCGGGTGTGAAGCGGCCACGCATCACGTAGCCTTCCGATTCGAGGCGCGTCAGCGCGAGCGCGACCACGGATGCAGGCAGCGCCAACGGTCGCGCGATGGCGGGCACGGTGAGCGGACCGAAGCCAGTGAGCCTCGCGCGCACGACGTCGACGATCGCATCGTCTTCGGTCCACGGGTCGGTGTAGCCTTTCGGCGGCTCGATAACGGGCTCGATGAGCGCGACCGGGTAGATCGCCCGCAAACACGCGAGGCGTTCGGCCGCGACCCAGAGCGTGTCCTGCTGCGCGATCTGCATGCGCGTCGCGCGGCCCGCTTTTGCCAGCGCGTCGAGCCATTGCGGCCAGCCGTCGTTGCGCTGCGCTTCGGCATCGGCTTCTGCGTCTGTTATGCAGGCTAGACCGGTCAGCGCTTCGTGCATTTCATCGGCATCGCGTGCTTGCGGCCATGCCTCGTCGCATACGCTTGCGATCGCATCGGCATCGAGTGCGCCGAGATCGTCGGCTGATTCCGGATCGGTCCAGCGGCGGTTCAGTACCGCTTGCGTGCGGCGTTCCTCTATCGGTGCGTCGTCGAGGAACGCATACGGCTTCGCGCTGAGAATCTCCGCGGCGAGCGGCGACGGCGCGGGCAGTTCGCGTGTGACGAGCGCGACTTCGCCGCGCTCGATACGGTGCAGCAGACGCAGCCAGCCGTCGGTATCCATCGCTTCGTGCAGGCAGTCGTCGATGGTTTGATCGACGAGCGGATGAACCGGCAACTCGCGCTCGCCGACGATGTTCTCGAGGCACGCCACCTGATCCGGAAACACCGTCGCAAGCAGATCTTCGCTACGCATACGCTGCAGCTGCGGTGCCGTTTTGCGGCCGCCGGTGTAGCGCGGCAGCGCGAGCGCGGTCGTGGCATTCCAGCGCCAGCGCACGCCGAAGAGCGGTGCGTCGAGCAGCGCCTGAATCAGGATGTGTTGCGCGGTATTCGAATGCAGATAGCGCCACACTTCGTCGAGGGCGAAGCTGTGACTGCCGGTCAGCGAGAGGATGATCGCGTCTTCGGTGGCCGCGGCCTGCAGTTCGAAGTTGAACGTGCGGCAAAAGCGCTTGCGCAGCGCGAGACCCCACGCGCGATTGAGCCGGCTGCCGAACGGCGCGTGAATGACAAGCTGTGTGCCGCCCGACTCGTCGAAGAAGCGCTCTATCACGAGCGTGTTCTGCGTCGGCAACACGGTGAGGGCGGCGCGGGCACGGGCGAGGTATTCGACGATCTGGCGGGCGGCGGGTTCGGACAGGCTTAGCTCGTCTGTGAGCCAGGCGATCGCGCGATTGAGGTTATTCGCAGTGCCCTCGTCTCCGTCGCTGCCGAGTAGCATATCGATCTGCGCACGCAGCCGCGCAACGCCGAACGACAGTTCGTCGCTGCGACCCGGTGCTTCACCAAGCCAGAACGGAATATTCGGCGGCTGTCCTTCCGCATCGACGACGCGCACCCGGCCGGTCTCGACGCGCAGGATCCGGTACGACGCGTTGCCGAGTTGGAACACGTCGCCGGCGAGACTTTCCACCGCGAAGTCTTCGTTGACCGTGCCGATGTTCACGCCCTGCGGTTCGAGCAGCACCGCGTAGTCGGCGTTCTCAGGTATCGTGCCGCCCGATGTTACGGCAACCAGCTTGCCGCCGCGCCGCCCGCGCAGCGTGCCGTTCACGGCGTCGCGATGCAGATAGGCGGCACGCGGCCCATGGCGGCCCGTATACCCTTCGGCGAGCATGCGCAGCACGGTATCGTACTGCTCGCGCGCGAGGTCCGCATACGGCGCGGCGTTGCGAATGAGATCGAATAGCGCATCCTCACGCCACTCGTCATTCGACACTTCGGCGACGATCTGCTGCGCGAGCACATCGAGCGGCGCGCGCGGAATCTGCAAGGCGTCGAGTTCGCCGCGCCGCACGCAATCGAGCAGCGCCGCACATTCGAGCAGATCGTCGCGCGAGTTAGGAAAGAGTCGCCCTTTCGGCATCCCGCCGACCTGGTGCCCCGAGCGCCCGACGCGTTGCAGAAACGGCGCGATGGCGCGCGGCGAACCAAGCTGGCAGACGAGATCGACGTCGCCGATATCGATGCCGAGCTCCAGCGAAGCCGTCGCGATCAACACGCGCAACTCGCCGCGTTTCAAACGTTGTTCTGCGTCGAAGCGCAGCTCTTTGGCGAGGCTGCCGTGATGGGCAGCTACCGCATCCTTGCCGAGACGTTCGGTCAGATACCGCGCGGCACGTTCGGCCATGCGCCGCGTGTTGACGAAGACGAGCGTCGTGCGATGCTGCGCCACGAGTTCGGCGAGCCGGTCGTAGACGCGCTCCCATACCTCGTTGGCCATCACCGCTTCGAGCGGGACCGGCGGCAGTTCGAGTGCGAGATCGCGTTTGCGCGCATGACCGACGTCGACGATGGCGCAATCGGGCGTCGCGTCGCTGTCGAGACTCGCGCCGCCGACCAGAAACCGCGCTACGAGGCCGATCGGTTTTTGCGTGGCCGACAGGCCGATGCGCGGCAGGCGCCGGCCGCACAGCGCATCGAGCCGTTCGAGACTGAGCGCGAGATGGCTACCGCGTTTGGTGCCCGCAATCGCGTGGATTTCATCGACGATCACCGTGCGCGTGCTCGCGAGCATACGACGCCCCGACGCGGAACCGAGCAGCACGTAGAGCGATTCGGGCGTCGTCACGAGGATGTGCGGTGCGCGTTTGCGCAGAGCGGTGCGCTCCTGCTGCGATGTGTCGCCGGTGCGCACGGCGGTGCGGATGTCGAGTGCCGGTAGCCCACGTTGCGCGAGTTCGGCGGCGATGCCTTCGAGCGGCATCTGCAGGTTCAAACGGATGTCGTTCGATAGCGCCTTGAGCGGCGACACATACACCACCAGCGTTTCGTCGGGCAACGTGCCGCCGTGCGCGAGACCGTCGCGGACCAGCTCGTCGAGTGCCGACAGAAACGCGGTCAACGTCTTGCCGGAACCCGTAGGTGCCGCGACCAGCGTCGAGCGGCCGCTGCGGATCGACGGCCACGCCGCGACCTGCGCATCGGTCGGCGCCGCGAACGTCTTGAGAAACCAGCCAGCGACCGCCGGATGAAAATCGGCGAGTACGCTGGCTGGAGGCAGCGCGGAAGTCATGGTTCGGTTCTACTTGAGGCAGTACTGCGGGGCATGCGGGTCCGATCGGTTACTTGGCCTTGTCCGCCGCGTTGGAAATAGCCTGGCCGCCGCTGGAGAGATCCTGCCCGGCACCGGCAATCGTGTTGCAGGCCGCGAGGCCGGCGCCCAGAACGAGAAGAATGGCGATCATCGTGCGCGTCATGATTTTTCTCCGATTAGGTGTGGTTAGGTGCAGGTAAAGGCACCGGATCACATTTTATGGCCGATCCGCTCAACGCGGGTAAAGCACCATCGACCCAGCTACATCGCTGCCAGTGTGCGTGACCGCCGTGCCTTATCATGTGCGTTCCCTCCACCCTGACGCCCACAAGGCAGATCGAGATGACCGAGCACAGCAACCCGCTGTTACAGGACTGGCAAACACCTTACCAGTTGCCGCCGTTCGCGCAGATCAAGCCCGAACATTTTGCCCCGGCTTTTGCCACGTTGTTCGCCGAACATCTGGCCGAGATCGATGCGCTGGCTGCACAGCCGGACGCACCTACCTTCGAGAACACCGTGGCTGCGTTCGACGCCGCGGGCACGCGACTCGAGCTCATCAGTCTTGTTTTCATGAACCTCTGCTGGTCCGATTCGCCGCCCGCGTTGCAGGCGGTGGAGCGCGAAATGGCGCCGCTGCTGGCCGCGCACGAGAGCAAGGTTGCGATGCATGCGGCGTTCTTTGCAAGACTCGATGCGGTTCATAACCAGGCAGAACAACTCGAACTGAACGAAGAGCAGCAGCGCCTGCTGCAACGTTTGCATACCGATTTCGTGCGCACCGGAGCCACACTGCAAGGCGCGCCACGCGCACGTTTTGCGGTCGTTGCGGAGCGACTCGCCGATCTCTACACACAGTTCGCGCAGAACGTGCTGGCCGACGAATCGAGCTACCAGTTACCGCTGAAAACAGAAGCCGATCTGGCAGGTCTACCCGATTTTCTGCGCGCGGCTGCGCGCAACGCCGCTCAGGAACGCGGTGTGGATGGTTACGTGATTACGTTGTCGCGCTCGCTGGTCGTGCCGTTTCTCACACGCTCGACGCGCCGCGATCTGCGCGAGACCGCGTGGCGCGCATGGACGAGCCGCGGCGAAACGGCGGGGCGCGACAACCGGCCGCTCGCCCGCGAAATCCTGATGTTGCGTCAGGAGCAGGCGCGCCTGCTCGGCTACGACAGCTTTGCCGATTACGCGCTCGCTGACCGCATGGCAGGCAAGCCCGCAGCCGTGTACGACCTGCTCAGCCAGGTATGGGAGCCCGCGAAGGCGAGCGCCGAACAGGAGCGGCAGGCGCTGGTTGCACAAGCCGCGGCACTGGGCGAGCCGACCGATATCGAACCGTGGGACTGGTATTTTCTCGCCGAAAAAGTGCGCGTTGCGCGCTACGCGCTCGATGACGCAGAAGTAAAACCGTACTTCAGCCTGGAAGCGATGATCGGTGCGATGTTCGATTGCGCGAACCGTTTGTTCGGGGTGCGTTTTGTCGAGCAGACTGGCGTCCCGCTGTATCACCCGGATGTGCGTCTCTGGGAAGTGCACCGCGGCGACGAGCAGGTGGGCGTGTTCCTCGCCGATAACTTTGCGCGACCCAACAAGAAGGGTGGCGCGTGGATGAGCGTTTATCGCAAGCAGAAGCGCAACGGCGGCACGGCGACACCGATCGTGGTGAACAACAACAACTTCGCACGCGGCGGCGACGGTCCGACGCTGCTCAGCTTCGACGACGTGCGCACGTTGTTCCACGAATTCGGCCACGGCCTGCATGGATTGCTCTCCAGCGTGAGCTACAGCCGTCTGTCGGGCACCTGGGTGCCGCGAGACTATGTGGAGCTGCCGTCGCAATTGATGGAGAACTGGGCCACGGTGCCCGACGTACTGGCGAGGCATGCACGCCACGTGACGACAGGCGAGCCGATTCCCGCGGCGTTGATCGAGCGCATCCGTGCATCGCAAACCTTTAATCTGGGCTTCGATACGGTTGCCTATACGTCGTCGGCGCTGATCGACATGGCGCTGCATGCGCACGACGACCCGGCCGCGCTCGACATCGCGAGTTTCGAGGCGCAGGAACGCGAGCGTCTGCAAGTGCCGCGCGAAGTGGGTCTGCGTCATCGCCTGCCGCACTTCAGTCATATTTTTAGCGGCGACAGTTACGCGGCCGGCTACTACGTCTACATGTGGGCGGAAGTGCTGGAGGCAGAGGCGTTCGATGCGTTCGAGGAAGCCGGCGACGCATTCGATCCGGTACTCGCCGACAAACTGCAACGCTATATCTACAGCGCCGGCGACAGTCGCGAACAGCGTGCCGCATTCCGCGCGTTTCGCGGCCGCGATCCGCAAGCGGCGCCGATGTTGCGCAAACGTGGTTTGCCGGCGGGCTGATGATGGTGTGCAACGCCGGTTGCGCAATGCGCCGGCGCTAGAAGAGAAGTGGGGCACGCCGCATGTGCGTGCCCCTGGCCCAGGCGTCAGATCAGTTCCAGCTTCGACGTCAGATAGGTCAGCTCGATCCGGTTCGACACGCCGAACCGTTTGCGCAGTTTGCGCAGGTGATAGTCGACGTTGTGTGGGCTCGTGTCGAGCCGCTTGCCGATTTCCTTGTCGGACGCACCCTCGGCGATACCGGTCAGCAGCCTTTGCTCGAACGCGGTGAGACCGTTGACCGAATGCTCGCGCGCGGTGGCGATCAGTTTCGGCGAGCTGAACTTGTGTACCGACAATCCGATCGATAACGCCTGTTCGATCGTGGTCGGTGTGATCCAGTCGCGGTTCAGGCGTGGCGCCGTAAAGCTCATGAAAGCATGCAGACGCGTGCCCGGAATCCCCATCGAATACATGATGCCGCTGCACATGCCGTCGCTGCGCATGGTTTGCAGGAAGTCGTCGAGCGCTTCGCGGTCGGCGGCCGAGACCGTATCGCGATCGCCATGCTGTTGCCGCAATTTGCGCAGGTCCCACACCATCGGCACATTGCACATGCGCGCGCCGAACGTGCGCGGGTCGACGTCGAAGTAACGGCGCTCGACGTACTCGCCACGATAATTGGCGGGCGCGAACGTATCGTGTACGAACAGGCGTTGCACACACTCATGCGTGTACTCGAGCGCGAAGTAGGCGAACGTCGAAAAACCGGTTAGACGCACGAGACTCGCCACGATGCGGGCGCGTTCCGCTTCGCTCTGCGCGCTCGCTAGCATCTCGGCGACGCCGAGCCGCGGGGCATCTTTCTGTTCGATGAAAACCTGTTTCGCGTCGTTGAAGCGCACGACAGGAATCTGACGCGTATGCGTCACGTCGTCGTGCACAGAAAACGTATTCGACGTGTCGTCGAATATTTGATCAGCAGGCGGGCTTTCGCACAAAGCGAAGTCGGGCATGGAGATGGTCCTTGACTCAACATCGCAGGATTTCGCGCGGACGGTCGATGGCAGCGGGGTGTTGAACCGGGCCCTCACGCGCGAATACGCAACGACAAAAAAGATGCAATTGGAGAAATTGCGAAGAAACATTCGAGCGGTTGGCGGTGTACATATCGCGGATCGCTCAAGTAACATATCGTAATATCAAAACGTGAGCCGATTCAAGCGGACTCGCGAAGAAAAAAAGAAAAAACACACTAATCGACCAGAGCATATCGGGGCTCAAGAAGAATCGCCTGGCAGAACAAAGGACCCCTGATGACCCTGTGTGAAGGCACGCCTGTACTCGACTGGTTTTCGCACACCGATGTGCTCGCACATCGCGTCCGACCCCCATCCCACGTTTTGGACGAAGCCGTGCCGGCACGCGGGGATGCTGCTGTTCTTACCGCATGGCGCGACAACGTCGGCAAATCCGACCTGTTCGAGTTCGACCTCGACGAGTGCCGCGCGCAGATGCGGCGCGCGGGCTTCAGTACGCTCAACTACGGCGCGTACGAAATGATTGGCCAGCGTCTGCTGCACGCGCATCTGCTGCGCGATCTCGTACCGGTGTCGTCGGTCCAGCCGTACTTCGAAGGCGGGTGGCACGAAGCCGATCCGCGCTTCGCGAGTGTGCTGCAAAGTGGTTTTCCGGTGGCGTGGCGACTCGACTGCATCGAGGAGGAGGCACAGCGAAGCGGCGATCGCCGCACGCGTGCGCTTGCCGCATCGTTGCGCGCGCATGCAATGAATAGCGGCGTGATCTTCAGCCTGTCGGCCCCGCAGCTCGAACTGCGCGTCGGCGTCGGGCTCACGTCGGAGATGCACGACTCCGACTGGATCGACGACCGCGTGACGGGCGCGGCGCTCGCGGTAAGCCTGAGCGTGCATCGTTTCGTACAGCCGTTTCTCGAGGCACGCGTGCGCGCGCGTCGCGCGATCACGCTCGAACACGAACAGGAGGCAGTGCTCGAAAGGTTGGTGCAAGGTTTGTCCGACCAGGAGATTGCGGATGCGTTGAACCTGTCGTTGCACAAGGTCAGTTATCACATCCACAGACTCGAACGAACGTTTAACGTGCACAACCGTGCGCAGCTTGCTTATCTGGCTGCGCGACGCGTGCGCGCTTGAGATTTTGTGAGGCATGACGTCATGCGGTGCGTTTCGTAGTAGCGCGTGTCGTTGCCCGCTAAAGCGCGTGAATTGCTACGAGGCATCCGTCTTCATCTGTTGTAAGGCACCGCTACACTCGATCGAAGTTGGATAACCCGCAATACCCGCTTCATTGCGTGCGGCACGAGCCCGGCGTAAGCGGGCTGTGTGTCGCTGCGCGGACTCAAACAGTTGTGAGCGCAAACATATTGCATGGGATGGGAGTAAGTGCCTTAGCCGTCGACCTGAGTTCACGCTTTAGTGCTGGCTCGGGTCTGAGGCGGTGCGCGAACTTTGGCTCATAGCTAAAGCGACAGCTTTGCATCAGATGAGAGTAACGCGCTAAAACGCTAAAGCGCGAACACTGGTCGACAGCTAAAGCCGCCAACTACGTTTGAAATAGGGAGACGGTACTCAACGATGGCTGATCTGAAGGCGCTTCCGCGCGACTGGCGGCGGATGTTCTTTGCCGGCGCCAGCGTGTCCGGTGCCCGACGCACTGCTTCGCCGCGCGCCGACCTGTTTCTCGCGGCGTTCATCGTTGCGGTCGTCGCGCTGTTCATCCTGCCACTGCCGCAGGCGGCGCTCGACGGGATGATTTCGCTGAATCTCGCGGTGAGCATCGTGCTGCTCACGGTGTCGACGTACGTGCCGTCCGCGGTGAGCTTCTCGTCGTTTCCGGCTCTGCTGCTGTTCACCACGCTGTTCCGCCTCGCACTGAACATTGCCTCGTGCAAGCTGATCCTGCTGCACGCGAATGCGGGCCATGTGATCGATGCGTTTGGCCGGCTGGTGGTCGGCAACAACGTTGTAGTGGGCGGTGTCGTCTTTCTGGTGATCGCGGTCGTGCAGTTCATCGTGATCGCAAAGGGCTCGGAACGGGTCGCGGAAGTCGGTGCGCGCTTTTCGCTAGACGCGATGCCGGGCAAGCAGATGAGCATCGACGCCGATCTACGCGCGGGCATCATCAGCGCGGACGAAGCACGCGAGCGGCGCGAGAAGCTCGAGCAGGAGTCGCAACTGCACGGCGCGATGGACGGCGCGATGAAGTTCGTCAAGGGCGATGCCATTGCCGGCCTGTTGATTGCGTTTATCAACATCGTCGCGGGCATCGCGGTCGGCACGCTGATGCACGACATGAGCATCAGCGAGGCGCTACAGCGTTACGCCATTCTGACGGTCGGCGACGGCATGGCCTCGCAGATTCCGTCGCTGCTGGTATCGATCGCGGCCGGCATCGTCACGACGCGCGTCGCGACGCGCGATGCACGCCAGCGCCAGTTGGGTGAACAACTGGGCGAACAGCTCGGTGCTCACCCACGCGCGCTGCTGATCGCCGCATTCGTGCTGGCCGGATTTCTCGTGGTGCCAGGTTTTCCGATCTGGTCGTTCGCGCTGATCGCCGCGGCGCTTGCGACGGTAGCGGTGCTGCAAATGAAGCGCCGCACGGTCGCGCCGTCGTTCAACCTGATCAATGTTACGGGTCGTGTGGACGGCGTGCAGGGCGAAGGGCAGGCAGCGCGCGTTGCACACGTGGCCGGCGTCACGTCGCTGATCGCGGTGACGCTCGCGGAGGATCTGCGCAGCGCACTGAATCTCGCGCAGTTGCAGGCCGCGCTGTCGAGCGCGAAGGCGCGTGTCGACGCGGACATCGGCACGGTATTTCCGCGCATCACGCTAAACGACGATGAACACGCGCCCGAGGGTACGTACCGCGTGTATCTGCAGGACGTGCTCGCCGCCCACGGTGCGCTGAAGCCGGGCTGGTTGCTGTGGGACGGCGTGTCGCCGCTGCCCGAGCAGGCCGAGCGTCAGCCGGCCGAGGCGTTCGGACCGTTTGCGACTGCACTATGGATGAAAGCGGACACGGCAGGGCAGACGGAAGGCCGGCATCTGACGAGCGAAGCGGCGCTGGGCGCGCACATCGAGCAGATCGTGCGGCAACACGCGGACGAACTGATTGGCATTCAGGAAACCCAGGCGCTCGTGCATCTGGCGCGGCGCGAGCACCCGGAACTGGTCGGCGAGCTGACCCGGCTCGTACCGCTGCAACGGGTGACCGAAGTGCTGCGGCGCCTGCTTGCCGAACAGGTGCCGATCCGCAACCTGCGGGTGATTTTCGAAAGCCTGATCACGTGGGCGCCGAACGAGCCCGACGATGTGATCGCGCTGGTAGAGCTGGTGCGCATCGACCTGCGCCGGATGATTACCGACCGCCACGCGGGTGCGGCGCGGCAACTGCGCGTCGTGCTGTTCGAACAGAACCTGCAGGAACGCATCGAGAACGCGGTGATGCGCACGAAGCAGGGCAATTTTCTGGCGCTGCCGAGCAGCGTCAAGCAGGACATCTGCGAACAGGTTCGGGCCGTCGTCAGCGCGGCGGGCGCGGCGCCCGGTCCGCACGGCAATGCGCGACTCGCCGTGATGATCGCGCTCGGCGCGCGCCGCTATACGAAGTCGATCCTGCAGCCGGTGATGCCCGATCTGCCGGTGCTGTCGTACCAGGAGATCGAAGAGGACGTGCAGTTGCACACGGTGGGCTGGGTGAAGAATCCGCCGGACGACGGCACAGTGGGCGCCGGGGCGAACGTGCGCAATGCAAAAGCGGATGCAACGTCATGACGAGCTCGACGATTCTCGATCTGACACAGCAGGCGTTGTTACTGGTGTTGCTGCTGTCGCTGCCGATCGTGCTGATCGCGACGGCGACCGGGCTCATTGTGGCGATCCTGCAGGCAGTGACGCAGGTGCAGGACTCGAACATCGGCATCGCCGTGCGGCTGATTGCCGTGATGGTCGCGCTGGTGATGTTGTCCGGTTGGCTGGGGGGCGAGGTGCTGCGCTTCGCGCAGCAGGCGCTGACTCGATTATTCGTTTCTTCGACAGGTGTGCTTTGATGCGTCGACGCGCAGTGACGTTCCAGTTCGACCGACGACGGGCCCAGCTCGCCGCCACGATGTTTTTCGCCGCCGCACTGGTGTCGGCGTCGCTCTTCACGCCGATGGCGCAGTCTGCGCGCGCGGCCGAATTGCGCTGGCGCAACCGGCCGTTCACGATCGTGGCGAACGACCGCAAGATTGCGGACTTTATCCGCGAACTCGCGTCGTCGCAGGGGATCACGGCGGTGATCGATCCGAAGGTGGACGGCACGATCAGCGGCCGCTTCTCGGGCACGCCGCAACAAACGCTCGACACCGTGTGCTCGACCTACGGCCTTACCTGGTACTACGACGGCTCGTTCCTGTACATCGATCCTGCGGATCAATCGCAAAGCCAGGTGATTCCGATTCCGCCTAACTCGGCGGCCGAGATCAGCCGTGCGCTGGAGACGATGCAGATCACCGACAAGCGCTTCTCGCTCGTCATCAACGACCGTTCGAACAGCATCTACGTGTCCGGCCCGCACCGCTATATCGAACTGGTACGGCAGGCCGTGAGTTCGGTCGGCAATCCGGCCGCCAACGGTCAGCTCGCGGACGTCCGTGCATTCCGGCTGAAATACGGCTGGGCATCCGACTTCACGGTGAACCGCTCGGGCAAGGAAGTGGTGATTCCCGGTGTCGCCACGATGCTCAAGCGTCTGTACGGCAAAGACAACGCGCGCAACAACTACACGCCGGTCAACGCGACGCTCGGCGCAGCGGCGCGGCAGATGAAGCTCGGCTCGGGCGTGTCGATTTCCGTGCCGCGCATCGAATTCCCCGACATTGCCGGCGGCCCGTCGGGCAACAGCGGCTATGGTGCGTCGGGTAATTCGTCGGATACGCCGCCGCTGCCGTTTTCGGGTGGCTCGGGCGGTGGCGACACGCTGCCGCAGATCGAAGCCGATCCGGCGATCAACGCGGTGCTCGTGCGCGACCTGCCGGAGAACATGTACCGCTATCAGTCGTTGATCAACGAACTGGATGTGCGGCCGCGCATCGTCGAGATCAACGTGACGATCATCGACATCGACGACACATCGCTCGACAGCCTGGGTATCGACTGGCGTCTGCATACGCCGCATGGCGACGTGCAGATCGGCAACGGCCAGAATCCGCTGAACGGCAACACGCAGTACGGCAATACCGGGAACCCGCCGCTCACGTTCGGCGTCGGCACGACCGAGCAGGGCCAGACCGGCACGTTTGCGCCGACCGGCATCGCGCTGACTGCGTCGATCGGCGGCTCGCTGCGCGACTATCTGCTGACGCGCGTGAATGCCCTCGCGCAGACCGGCAAGGCCGAACTGCATTCGAAGCCGAAGGTACTCGCACTCGATAACACCGAGGCGATTCTCGAGAATCTCACGCAGTTCTACGTGCAGGTGCAGGGCTTCCAGGATTCGTCGCTGTACAGCGTGACGACCGGAACCAGCATCAAGGTCACGCCGATGATCGTCGACGACGAAGGCGCGGCCAACGCCACGCACGCCGCGGACGCGGACCCCGAGAGCGTGATGATGTCGATCGACATCCAGGATGGCAACGTCGTGCAGGGTCAGACGGTGTCGAACATCCCGGTCATCCAGCAGCGCAACATCGTCACCAAGACGATGATCGACGAAGGCCGCAGCCTGCTGATCGCCGGCTTCAACGACGACCAGGTGCAGCTCAACAAGAGCGGCGTGCCGTGGCTGTCCGACATCCCGTTGATCGGCAACCTGTTCAGGTACACCGACAAGACCGGCTCGCACATGGAGCGCTTCTATCTGCTCACACCGCGGGTCGTCGAAACCGCGTCGATGTATGCGCCGGATGGCTCGCCGATCAATCCGTCGGCCGGTGCCGCGGCCGATCCGAACAGTCTCTCGATGTACCGACCGCCCGACAACGATATTGCTGTGCCGCTGACGCCGAAGCCGCAAGCGGGCTCGCGCTTCGGGCCGCCTGCGGTCGCGCCTTCGGCAGCTTCGCAAACCACGGCGCAGCCCGCTGTGCAGCCGGCCGCGGCAACGCAAACCGGAACCCTCGCTCATGGCTACGAGCACCCTTGATCCGCACACGGCGCTGAACGGCGGCGCGGCGGCCCAGCTGCGCGAGACGGCCGTGTCGCCGTGGAACCTGTGTTTCCTGAGCGGTCCGATGTACGGCCGCACGATGTCGCTGGCGCGCGGCCCGAACTGGGTTGGCACCGCCGCCGACTGCGAGGTGATCCTGCCGGACCGCGAGATCGCTGCAAAACAGGTCTGTCTGCAGGTCGGCGCACTCGCGGTGACGGTACAGAATTTTGGCGAAGCCGGCAGCGCGCCGGTGCTCTTTAACGACGAAGCGCTGGGCGCGGGGCGCCGTTCGCTGACGCCAAGCGACGTCGTGACGGTCGGCTCGATCCGGCTCGGCATCGCCCGCAATGCGCAGGCCGTTGCAGCATTGCCTGCCGAGAGCGAGAAGCCGGCGGCGGATCGCGATTCCGCATGGTCGGGCTGGCTCGCCGATGCCATGCGCCGGGTCGGTAGCCGGCGTTTCGTGATCGTGCTCGCGGCGCTGTGGGTCGGTGTGCTGTTGGGTGCACTCGGTTATGGGCTCGTCGCGTGGTCGGGCAGTTTGCCGTGGCAGCACGAATCGCCGCTGGCGCGCGTGCACCGGCTGCAGCAGGCGCTGCGCGTGTATCCGGAACTGAGCGTCACGCCGCGCGACGACGGTGCAATCGTCGGTGGCTATGTGAAAGATGCCGCCGAGCGCGACAAGGTCGCGCAGATCGTGGCCGGCGTCGACGACGCGGCGCTGGGCACCGTGTACGTGGTGAACGATCTGCTCGCGACCGCGCAGACCTATTTCAGCGACACGCCGCTCACCGTGTCGTATCTCGGGCACGGCAAGATCGAACTGACCGGCGATGCGCCGCATGCGCAGATCGCGCAGCGCATCCAGAACTACATGAAGGACGCGCGACCGGCGCTCGAAGTCGTCGATCATGTGCATTACGGCGAACCGGGCGCCGTGGCGGCACGCGCGGGGATGCTCGGTGGCACGGCAGGTATTCCGGAGATCGTCACGGTGTTTGCGGGCGACGGCGACCAGCGCTACGTCGAAACCGCCGACGGCAGCCGCTATTTCGAAGGATCGCGGATGAAGGAAGGACCGACCGTCGTGTCGATTGGTTCGGACGAAGTGGTCTTCGATAGCGAGGGACGCCGGATCACGATGCCACTGGGTGGCAGTTCGGCGGGTGCGCCCGTGAGTGCGTCGGATGCACCATCGGCATCGGCGCCGATGGTGGCGCGCGGCGCGGCGGCCGGTGTTGCGCTGCCGGTGTCCGGTGCGGCAACCGCGGACACGGCGGCATCGGCGGGTGTGGCAGTAGCGGCGGTAGCAGGCTCGGCGATAAACGCAGCGAACCCCGCAATGGCGAGCGGTCTCGCCGCGGCCGCCAGTGGCGCGGTGGCGGCAAGTCGCGCGCCGTCACAGAAGCAGTAGCAGTAGCAGGTGACACGACAGTATTCGCGCGCCGCGCATCAGGCACTGCGCGCAACCGGACCGTAAGCCGCTGCATTCGCCATCAGCGAGTGCGACGGCAGGCGGAGCGGGAAGCGGCATGGCGCCGTGAACCCCGCGGTGTTGAAACGTTACTCAACGAACGAAGGAGCAGCACATGACAGCCCCAACTTCTCCGAACAATGGCTCAACCAACACGGGCGACGTTCAGAACCAGGCGAACCAGTTGATCCAGGCTCAGGAGCAACTGACGGCAATCCAGTTCCAGGTGCAAAGCTCGACGAGCACGTTCCAGACGACCGGCGCAGTAACGGCGGCCGCAGGAACAGCCGCGTCGCAGGCGGCGGACCATATCGGTTCGGCTGGCCGCTCCTGACACCGGGCGCTAGCCGCCCGTCTGTCGCAGCCGTGCAATACCGCGGCGCCGATGGTTCGCATCGGCGGCGGGGTTGCGCACGTGCGCAGCGGTCGGCTGCCCCGGGGTCGTAGTGAACCGGCAGCAAGAGCAGCAGTAAAGCAGCAGTAAAGCAGACAAGGAGGACAGATCATGACTGTCTCAGGTGTCGCACCGCCGTCGGCGGCCGCGCTCGCGAGTACCCAGTCCGCCGCGCAGACCATGCAGACGGGCGGGGTGCAGCATGATGCCCAGGTCCGGCAGTTCGACGGCTTGATGCAGCCGGCCAGCCAGGCGCAGACGGCCCCGGCTGCTGCGCCTGCCGCGCAGGTTGCAGCAACGGCGCAAACGCAGCCCACGCAGCCCGTCGAACCCGCATCCACGGACGTGCGCATGACGCCCGTCGAGGCGAACCATTCATCGCTCGTCGAGCGATTGCGCAGTTTCACCAGCGACCTCGACACGCGCTACTCGAGTCTGCAGAAGCACCAGACCGAGATGCTGACGTCGATGACGCAGAACGGCAACGACCCGTTGATGTCGATGGCGCAGGCGATGGACTTTCAGTGGAGTGCGACGACGACGATCTCCGAATACCAGTTGAGCCTTGCGGTCGCCCAGGCGACCAACGGTCTCACGCACTCGATTCTGAAGAACCAGGAATGACGGCTCATCGATCGATCCGCTGGCGCAGTCATGCGGCGCGCGTTGCACTCGTCGGTGCGCTCGTGCTGCTGGCCGGCTGCCAGCAGGAGTTGTACTCGGGCCTGAGCGAAGCCGAGGCGAACCAGATGCTCGGCGTGCTGACCGATGCCGGCATTTCTGCGACCAAGGACAACGACGCACGCGACGCCTCGGACCGCCAGTCGTGGCTCGTCGAAGTCCCCGACGACGACATGCATTCCGCGCTGACGGTGCTGCACGCGAACGGTCTGCCGCGCCCGCATTACGCGAGCATCGGCGAGCTGTTCCAGAAGCAGGGGCTGGTGTCGACACCCGCCGAAGAGCGCATGCGCTATCTGTACGGCGTATCGCAGGATCTGTCGCGCACGCTGCAGGACATCGAAGGCGTCGTGGTGGCTCGCGTGCAGGTGGTGATTCCGGAGAACGATCCGCTCGCGGACAAGATCAGGCCGTCGTCGGCGGCGGTCTACATCCGCTACCGGCCCGGCGTCGATCTGCGCGCCATGGCGCCGATGGTGAAAGACCTCGTTGCACACAGCATCGAAGGGCTGCAGTACGACAACGTGTCGCTGTTCCTGCAACCGGCGTCGGAGAAAGCGGTACCCGTCAACGGTATCGGCAATGCGTTGAACGACATCGTGCATTTGCGCACGCCGCTCGGCTGGCTGGTCGGCGCGCTGGTTCTGCTGACGTTTGCGGTGATCGCGCTGTCGGCGGCGCGGCGCGGGATGTTCGGCGCGGGCCTTGCCGGTTTGCTCGGCAGCGCTCGCAGCAATGGCGGAGCAGGCGGTGGAGGAAGCGGTGCAACGGGCAACGGTGCACGCGCCGTGCGGGTCGTCGACAGTGCGCGCGACGGCGCGTAACGTGCTGTCGCGGTATCGAGCGGGGCACGTGCCGCAATGACGCCGGCCGACCGCTCACCGCCGGCACCGTGGATGCAGGCCCTCGAGCTGCCTGCAGCGCCACGCCGTGCCGCGTTCTACCGGATGGTGTGCGAGTTCAACCTGCGTCCGGACACTTACCTGCACGTCACGCGTGTGCCTGCCGCGTGGCCCGCTGCGTACCAGGAACTGGCGCGCTTCGGCGAGGCCGGGCGCAGGCTGATCGCACGCCATCTGCTCGACGAGCACGGCGTGGTGGGTGCCGACTTCGACGCTGCGACACCGCCCGCGCGGCTCGCGCTGCTACCGGGTGCGGCACTCGAACAGCTCGCATCGTTCGCAGGCTTGCTGCTGCACCGGAACTGGCTGCGCGAGGCACTGCATGGGCGGCGCGTGCGCACCGAGGTCGCGGCGAAGTTCGGTGCCGCTGCGCTCGAACTCGCGCTCGAACGCGCGCCGGAATTCGGCGTACTGGGCGAAACGCTCGAGCCGTGGCGCAACGAACCCGCCGCACTGCCGGCATTGATCCGGGCGCGCGGCGGTCGCCTGCTGGCGGATTTCATTGCGGTAGCCGGTGTACCGGTGGAGCGTCGTGCGCGACTGAAATTCAATCGCGCGATCGACGACGAAGCACCTTATCTGCTCAATCATGCGCAGCGCGACCAGTTGGGCGAGCTGCTGTTTCTGTTCCTGATTCCCGAGAGGTTTGCGGCATGGGACTGGCTTTTCTGATTACGAGCGACAACCTGCAGCTGCTGTCCGAGCGCAAGGTTCTGAAGGAGCGCGAATACGCGACGCTGCTCGACGCATCCGCGGTGATTGCGACTGCGCGCGAGGAAGCCGAGCGCATCGTGGCGGCTGCGCAGCGCGAATTCGACGCGCGCCACGCGGCCGGCTACGAGGAAGGACTGCGTCGCGCGCAGCACGAATACGCGACGCAGACCTATAGCCAGGCGTTGTCCGCGGCGAAGACCATGGAGTCGATGAAGGACTCGATGGCGGAGATCGTCGTCAAGGCGGTGCGCGCGATCGTCGGCGAGATGGGCACGCAGCGGCTCTATGAGGCCGCACTCGCGCGCATCATGCCGCTCGTGCGCGACGAGCCGTTCCTGATCGTGCATGTCGCGCCGGGCCGCCGCGAGGAAATGGAGCAGGCACTCGCCAGCGCGTTCGCCGGGCAGATGCGTGCGCAGAAAATCCGCGTTGTCGAGGACGCGAAACTCGAAGCGCGCGCCTGTACTGTCGAAACGCCGTCGGGCCGTATCGATGCAAGTCTCGACCTGCAGATCGACGCGCTGCGCCAGGCCATCCGTCGCGAGCCGCTGAAGGGAGCGGCGCGATGAGCACGTATGCGGATGCGCCTGCGGGCGCCGACGACGAGCCGCTCGTCGACAGCGGGCGTCTGGTCGGCGATCTCGATGCGGGGCTCGCGTTCTTCTCTCCGGTGTCGGTGCAGGGGCGCGTCAATCACGCGGTCGGGCAGATCCTCAACGCGACGGGTATTCGCGCGCGGCTCGGCGAGATCTGCGAGCTGCGCACGCCCAACCAGCCGACGCTGCTCGCGGAAGTGGTCGGCTTTTCGCGCCAGACGACACTGCTGACACCGCTCGGCGACGTGGCCGGGTTGTCGCCGGAAACGACGGTCGTGCCGTCCGGGCGCGAACACGTGTTCCCAGTCGGGGAGGGCCTGTTCGGCCGTGTACTCGACGGGCTCGGTCAGCCGCTCGATGGACGCGGCCCGGTGAGCGGCGCCACGTGGGTGTCGACCCAGCAGTCGCCACCCAATCCCCTTGCGCGACGCATGATCGACACACCGTTCGCGACCGGCGTGCAGGTGATCGACGGGTTGATGACGCTAGGCGAAGGGCAGCGTGTCGGCATCTTCGCGCCATCGGGGGTCGGCAAGAGCACGCTGCTCGGCATGATTGCGCGTGGCGCGCAGGCCGATGTCAACGTGATCGCCCTGGTCGGCGAGCGCGGCCGCGAAGTGCGCGAGTTCATCGAGCATTCTCTATCGCCCGAAGTGCGCGCACGCTCGATTCTCGTTGTGTCGACCTCGGACCGACCCGCCATGGAGCGGGTCAAATCGGCGCTCGTCGCGACCGCGATCGCCGAACATTTCCGCGATGCGGGGCAACGTGTACTGCTGCTCGTCGATTCGCTGACACGTTTTGCGCGTGCCCAGCGCGAGGTGGGTCTGGCAAGCGGCGAGCCGCCGACGCGGCGCAGCTTCCCACCCTCGACGTTCGCGGTGCTGCCGCGTCTGCTGGAACGCGCGGGGCAGGGCGAGCGCGGCTCGATTACCGCGTTGTACACGGTGCTGGTTGAAGGCGATGAAGAGTCCGATCCGATCGCCGAGGAAGTCCGCTCGATTCTCGACGGCCATATCGTGCTGTCGCGCAAGATCGCGCTGGCGAATCGCTATCCGGCGATCGACGTGCTCGCGAGCCTGTCGCGCGTGATGCCGCTCGTCACGAACGCGGTGCACCAGCGCGCGGCCGGGCGACTGCGCGAACTGCTCGCGAAATACCAGGAGATCGAGTTACTCGTGCAGATCGGCGAGTATCGCGAAGGCAGCGACCGCCTCGGCGATCTCGCGCTGCGTGCGCGCGACGCGCTCGGTGCGTTCTGCACGCAACTGGCCACCGAGAACGTGTCGTTCGATGCGACGCTCGCGCGCCTCACACGCCTCGCGAACGACCATGTCTGAGATCGAAGAGATGCTCGCCCGCTTGCGTCGCGTGCGCGCGTTACGCTCCCAGCTCGCCCGGGTCGCGGCCGCGCGCCAGCAGGGCATCGCTGCCGAAAGCCGCCGTGCGCTCGACAACGCACGTCAGCATCTCGACCACCAGGTCGCGGCGAAGGCGGCGATCCAGCAACGCCTCGCGGCGGTCGCGGAGGATGCACCGAGCCGCTCGGCGAGGGGACTGCAGGAAGCCGCGGTGGATACCCGCACGGTGAACCTGCGAATCGGCACAGCGAACGAGTCGATGGTGCGTGCGAACATGACACACAGCGGCCACGAAGCGGAGCTTGCGCAGCGGCAGCGCGCGGTGCGGCGCGCGAAAGCGGCCGAGGACAAACTCGAGAAAGTGGGCGAAACGACGCAGCGCGCGCTGAGTGCACGCAACGAACGCGCCGCCGACGAAGTATCGGATGCCTATGCGGTGCGCCGCTTCGCACCGGCGGATGCGGATGCGTTACAGGGATTCTCGCCGTTCCCCATACAGACCACCGAAGCGACCCAGCCCGACCCTGCCGACCCGGACACCGATCCTGACGCCAACGTTTTTCGTCCCGACTCCCGATGCTAGATCAGGCGCAGAATTTTTCTGCCATCGCGGCGGGCGCGAAGCCGCTGCTATTCGTCATGCCGCGTCTGTTGCCGGTGATGCTGATCATGCCGGTCTTCAACGAGGAGATCGTGACGGGGCTCGTGCGCAACGGACTCGCGGTGGTAATCGCAGCGTTCGTGGCGCCGGCAATCGACCCCGCACAGATCGCCGATCTGCCGTTTCTGGTCTGGTGCCTGCTGGCGGCGAAGGAAGCGCTGATCGGTATCATGCTGGCCGGCGCGATGAGCGCGGTGCTGTTCGCTATCCAGGGGGTCGGCTACCTGATCGACTTTCAGACCGGCAGCGGCAACGCGGCGTTCTTCGACCCGATGGGTGGGCATGAGGGCGGCCCGACCTCGGGCTTCCTGAACTTTGTCGCCCTCGCGCTGTTCGTGACGGCGGGCGGTCTGCAGATGGTCGTGCAGGTGTTCGCCCAGTCGTACACCTGGTGGCCGGTCGGCACACTGCTGCCGAATTTCTCCGAAGTGTTGTCGACGTTTATCCTGCGCCAGACCGACGCCGTGTTTGTATGGATGGTGAAGCTCTCGGCGCCGGTCGTGATCGTGCTCGTGCTGGTCGACGCCGGTATCGGACTGGTTGGGCGCGCGGTACCGCAACTGAACATCTTCACGTTCTCGCAGCCGCTCAAGAGCGCGCTCGCGATGCTGATGATGGTGCTGTTTCTGCCGCTCGTGTACGCGTCGCTGCAGG
Organism: Paraburkholderia megapolitana; assembly: GCF_007556815.1. Taxonomy (NCBI): domain Bacteria; kingdom Pseudomonadati; phylum Pseudomonadota; class Betaproteobacteria; order Burkholderiales; family Burkholderiaceae; genus Paraburkholderia; species Paraburkholderia megapolitana. Next base: position 81,394 of record NZ_CP041743.1, on the reverse strand, counting down.
ATCTGTTGAGTCCCGACAGCGGGATGATCGCGTTGCTGCGCGCGCTGCTGCAGCACGGTCACTGAAGGCACCTCGCGATGGCGGAAAAGAGCCAGAAACCGACCGCGAAACGGCTGCGCGATGCACGCCAGAAAGGTGACGTTCCCAAGAGTGCCGACACCATTTCGACGGCGATATTCGTCGGCGTGTGTGTGGCGCTTGCGGCCGGTCTCGCGCAAATTTTCGCGCACGTTCAGGCGCTGTTCCGGCTCGTGTTCGAGGCGGTGGGCACGCCGGACCCGGGCCCGCGCATCGCGACGCTGGTCGACACGGCCGCGCACATGTGGATGCTGCCGTCGCTCGTGTTTATCGGGATCGGCCTCGCGGTTGGCGTGCTGGCCGGCTTCGTCCAGGTGGGCGGCGTGATGGCGTGGAGCCGGCTCGTACCGTCGCTTGGACGCATCAATCCGGCTGAAGGGCTCAAGAACCTGTGGTCGACGCGCAACCTCGTCAACCTCGCGAAGATGCTGCTGAAGACGGTCCTGCTTGGGGCGACGCTCGGCTGGTTGATCTATGCGTCGCTGGACCCGGCCGTGCAGTCCGGTTTTACGCAACCGCTGTCGATTCTCGCGCTCATCGTGCATCTGCTGCTGATGTTGTTCGGCTGGGCCGCGCTCGTATTTATCGTGATGGCGCTGATCGACATCGTGCATCAGCGCTTCGAGTTCAGTCAGAAGATGAAGATGTCGATCGAGGAGGTGCGGCGGGAATATAAGGAGAGCGAGGGGGATCCGCATGTGCAGTCGCGGCGACGGATGATTGCGATGGAAATGCAGCTCGCCACCTTGAGCGACCGGATCGGCTATACGTCGGTGGTGGTGTATTCGTCGCGCGTCGCGGTCGCGTTGTTTTATGGCGGCCCGGGTACCTTGCCGTGGGTGCTCGCGCGCGGCGAAGGCGAGGTGGCGCAGCGGATCGTCAAACTCGCGCAAACCGGATTGCGCCCGACGCTGGCGAACACCGGGCTCGCCGAAGCGTTGTATGAAGCGACGCCCGAGAACGCCACGATCGGGCAGCGCCACTTCGAAGAAGTGGCGCGGTTGCTGAAGTGGGCAATGGGCGCGGTGTAGAGCGGCCCGGGGCGCGTAGCCCGGGCCCACGCCCCTCAGCCGATGATGATCTTCTGCTCGGGATAGATCAGCGCCGGATCCTTCCTGATCTGCGGATTGAGTTGCAGGATTTCGTCGAATGCCAGCACTTCCTGTGTATCGGTCGGCGTTTTCGTTTGCTCGGCCGCGGAAAGGTGCGCCGCATCCAGCAACGACGGACGGTGACTTTCGGCGATGCTCCACAACGAATCGCCGTTTTTCACCGTATACGTCTGCGGCGGATTCGACGGCGCTGGGGTAGGTGTCGAGTGAGGCGCAGGAGTGGGCGTGGGCGTCGTCATCGATGGCGTTGGCGTCGGGGTGGGAGGCAATGGCAGCGTGTTGGGCAGACCCGTGGGTTGTCCAGCGGGATGTGCCGGGTTAGGCCCCGTGCCGCTCGGGCTCGAGCCGTTGCTGGACAGGTAGCTCGAAATCGTCGTGCCGAGGAAAATGCCGACCGGCAGCAACAGGAGCGTCGTCTGATAGCGGTCCATCCACTTCGTTGCGTTCGGCAAGTCCGTGTGCAGGCGCCCTGCGACGAGAATCGACGACGAGGCAAAGCCCGCGGCCGCGAGTACGGGGTGTCCGCTGGCTTCGGCGGCTGCGCTCGTGGTGCCTGCTGCCGCAGTCACCCAGTCGCTGGTCCGGCTGGTAAAGCGCAGAAAACGGCTGCGATTCTCGGCATTGATGCCGCGTGCGCCGCCGAGGTACACGAGACCCGTATAAGTCCCGGACAGCGACGCACCGATTGCCGTCAACGCCGACGACAGCTCAGGGTGCGAGACAAACGACGACACGTTCAGTGCAATCGTGCCGGTGTAACCGACCACAGCGACGCCGCGGCCGAACAGTCCAATCGAATGGTTAGGGCTGCCGTGGTGCAACTGCTTGAGCGAACTGCCACCCACCACGCCTTGCATCTGCGCGAGCAGATCTGCGGCGATGACCCGCGTGCGCGCCGAGGCTTCGCTGAATGTGAGCGAGCCGGTTTCGACATCGGCGCGCAGGTTCGCGGCATTGAATTTGCCTTCCCACGCGATCTGCGAAAGTTGCTTTTTCCGTGCAGCGTCGAAGCCGTTCGCCTTCAGTTGCGAACTTAACCCGCGCTCCAGCCGGTCCACCACGGTGTCGAACACGTCGGGGTCGCCGCTCTTCAGACTGGCGATGGCCCCCTGATGCAAGGCCTGGAACACGCGCGCCGCACGGGTGCCGACGAACGTCGAGGAGGTGAAATGACGCAGACCTTCGCCGCTCAGCAGGCGCCCACCGTTGAATAGCTTGTCGGCGAACGCGAGCGTCCCCGTACCGGCGACTCCACCGACGAGCGCACCCGACTGCTTTCGACCGCGCGAACTCCTGACCGCAGGTTGCACGCCCAGCGCCGTCAGTTCGGCTGCTGCCTGGTCTTTGACAGGAATGGGGTCCGCGCCGAGTTGCGACGCAATCTTGCGGTTCGTGGCGCTCGTCTTGCTGTCGTCGTTGCGCAGTGCCGGGTCGGCAACGATGTTCTCCCAGTGCGCGTACGGATCGACGGATCCGCTCGACTGGGTGATGGTCGGCGTCGCGTTGACCTGGGCGCCGATGTCGGTCATCCAGCGCTTCGCCACGTCGCGTGCCAGTTCTTCCGTGCGATTGCGCGGCGGATTGGTGCTGTCGTTCCAGGCCGGCGACGCATACTCGATCGTCGCCTTGCGCGCGCGATTCAGGAACGCGGTCGTATTGCCCTCGTAAAGACGTGTGCGCAACGCGCCGAGTTGCTCTCCCGTCATGCCGGCGTTACGCCCGATCCGCTCGACTTCGTTGAACAGCAACTGGTGCTGGTTGACGAGCCGCTGCGGGCTCACCCTGTCGAATACGCGTGTCAGCGCGTCGGCACCGTGCAGTCGTGCGATCTGGGGGTCGTCGGGATCGCGATGATCGACGATCCATTGTGCGAGTGTGGTCGTCAGATCCTGATTGCCGATAAAGTCCGCACCGTGCGTGCCGTACGACAGGCCGACGTGGACCCAGTCCAGCGCGGGGCGATCGAGCATCGCGTCCAGCAGTCGCGCGTGTCCTGCACCCGGTACGGACTCCAGCACGGAGTCCCAGCCGGGGAGGGTCACCATCACCTGTGGTGCGGGACTGTCGGGATGGTCGTTCGCCCATCGTTCGAGCGTGCCGGCCGTACGCACATAGGTGTCGTAGCGGTTGTTGGTGCCGGCGACGAAGCGATGATCGTCCTTCGACACGAGCGCGCGCGACGGGCCGACTTCCAGGCGGATCGCGAAGCCCGTTTTCGACGCTTCGTCGAGCCATTTGTGCAGATGTTGTAGATCGTCGAGTGCGAGCTGCGGCTTGCCCGGATCAGCTGCCTTGATGATCCCTTGTTGCGCGTCGAACGTAGCGGTGCTCGGGTCGCCGAGGGCTTTCACCTGGCGCAGGAACTCGGGATCCTGCTGCTTGCCGAGCGCCGCGGCGAGCGAATAGGGGTCGACCACCAGCGTCACGACCGGCATCGCGCCGCCGTGTCGCTCGATCTGCGCGGTCATCAGGCTGGGATCGTCGCGCAAGGTGAAGGCGCGCGACATCGGCACGACGCGATCCTGCAATTCCGGCTTCGCGCGAACGTAGCTTTGCGTCATCCGCTTGTCTACGACCTGCGCGACGCTGTAACGGCGTGAGAGCGTGCGGTTCGGGATCGGTGCATTACGCGACGGTGTGCTCGAGACTTCGCGTGCCACCCAGAGCTTGCCACCGAGATCCTTCGACAGGACCGCGTCGACCATCATCGCCTGTGGATCGCCGGCGAACTCGAGCTGGTAGACGTTCGATCTGCCGCTGTGCTCATTGAGCACCTCGACGTGGCCGATGGTGGGAAGCCACTCTTGCAGATCTGCTTTACCGTAACGCTGGATCGACTCGGTCTCGGTGGTGGAGGGCAGCGACGGTTGGTAAGGCTCGATTGTCAGCGGCTCGGGTATGGCGTCGGGGCCGAACTTCCGTTGCACGTGCTGGGTCAGTTTGTCGGCCAGCAGGCTCGCCTGCTCGTAGTGTTCCGTGGCAGTGTCCACGATGTCCTTCGACGCCGTAGACCCATTGCTGCTGACTTTCTGCAACCATTCGTCGGCCGCGTCTTTTTGCGCGATTGCCGTGGCGAGTTGGGTTGAGTCTACGTGTCTGGAGAACTCGCCCGGCTTGAGCTGCGTGAGCAGAAAGTGCACGTTCGCGCCGTGAGGACCGTCGCCCACCGGCATTGCATCGGGCGGCCGACCGGGCTCGTTGGGATCGCGCACCTGATTGCGGGTGGAGAACCAGCGCGCCTTGCCGTCGCGCATCGCGATGATGCCGAGCGGATCCTGGTGAAGCACGTCGACGAGCGGCTTGTCGGTGTTGTACACGAAGATATGGTGCGTGTCGTCGAGTGCGTTCATATCGATCAGGCGGAACAGATGCATCGTGTTCTGGCCGCTGTAATCGATCGCGCTCAGTGGCTCACCCGGCGCTGGCAACAGGTGGAGTTCTACGAGCGGATTCCCGCTGTCCGGTTCCTTCGTGTTGTGCTCGCCCGGTAGTTTCGCAAGCCCCTTGCTCGCGATCTCGCTGGCCCGTCCTATCCCCACCTGCGCAACATCGCCGGCCTTGCGGCGCGGTCGTCCCGCAGCCTTGGCCACGCTGCTGTCTTCGGCGGCCGGAAAACCTCCGACGCGCGACACGTCATCGATGCTGAGCTTGCTCACGAAAAATCTGACACCGCGCTTGCCTGCTGGCCCGTAAGAAATCCCGGCCTTGCGGCGGCGAAATACGCTTTGCAGATCGTTCGATGTGATCTCCGTATCCGCCTGCGAAGTTATTTCGTGGTACTTCCACGTACCGTCGGGCTGACGTACCGCGTAGCCGAGCACCTCGCCGGTTTTGACGTCTACCGCGTAGACGGACTGATTCGTCCCGGCAGTTGCCGCTGCGCGCTGCGGACGCTTGAACGACGGTGCGTTGTCGAGTGCATCGATATGCTTGACGATCGACGAGTCGATCCTGGCGTTCGAGGGTTCCACTGCCCACGACTGCTCGCCATTCGCCGTCGCGATCTTCGACGCACCGCCGAACCGCGCGAGCTCTTCAGCAGGTACAGGCGACACGTAGAAGTCGTAGTCAGCGCGCGCCGTGCGACCGGCCGCATTGTCGCTCTCCAGAGCCTTCCGCAGCGACGGCGGCATGGCTTCGCCGGGCAACGGCTGTGGGTCGCCCAGTTCACTGTACCGATCGGTTGCGAGCGTGGCGATGAATTTGGGCTGCGGATGGGCGGCACCCACGGTGGGCGCTGCGTCGTGCATCTTCACGAGAATGTACGCGCCGGGGCCTGCCTTGGTTGCGAGTGAGCGCAGCTTGGCTGTCTGCGTGCCGTCGATACGGCGCAGTGTGCGCAGACCGTGGCTGTCGAGCTGGTTTGCGGCGCGTTCCTGCCCCGGTGTGACGGCCGGTACGGGCGTCCCGGACGCGAGCGTATGCGACGTGTCGTCGTCCAGACCCGCGGCGGGGTTGACCTGGTGAGTCATCGGCCACAATGGTCCGTGCTCGCCGAAGCCGACTGCGCGCAAGCCGTTGCCGTCTACGGCCTCGTAGCCTTGCGGTCCTCCGGACGCGTCGCTGGCGATCAACTGCAACGACGTGGCGCCGGTTGCGGGATCCGTGATTTGCGCGACGTACATGTCGGCGCCAGCCGGTTTGACGATCTTGCCACCGGGCATATCGAAGTAGAGCTTCGACGCCGTGTTATAGCCCAGCTCGGAGAGCCGGTGCATCGGCACGGCCGGACCGTTGCGTACGGCATCGAGGTTCGCTTCGAGCAGTGCGGCGAAGCGCTCGTGCGGCTGCAGCGATACAAATGACGATACGTCGGGCAGCGCTTGAGTGGAGACGAACGTGTAGTCGGGCGGTGCTTCCTGTTGTCGCGTCTCGAAAGCCTGCGCGAGCGCATCCTCGCCGACGGTCGAGCGCGCGAGCCGTGCCTGGGCAAGCGCGATGTAGTGGTCGATCTTCCGCAGGGTCGATTCTTCCGGCGGCGTGTCGGGGACGATTTTTTCGACGTCGGCGATGTCGAAGGTCCCGTCGGCACGAACCAGGAATTGCAGGTCCTTGATCTCGACCTGCTGGTCGACGAGCCAGTTCTTCGTCGCGGTGAGACTCTCGATGCTGCGCTCGTTGAGCAGCGTTGTGTCGAAGACCGACGTATGCGTCCGTATCCCGATGTCCCCGGCTTTCATGAATTCCCGGTCTGCGGAACGATACGAATCCATCACGAGGGCATCGAGTCCGAAGATCTGCGTCACACCGTCGATCTTCGCGAAATGCGGCGCGCCGAGTGCTTCGAGCTGACGCGTCGTCGCGATCATGTCGGCCGGGACGTCTCGCTCGAAATGGACACCCTCGCCGGGCATCGTCGGGATGTCGCGATAGATGATCAGTGTCTTGTTGCCGAACTGGATCGCCGTTTTGAATACCCCCATGCCGCGCAGCGAGCCGAGATGATCCTCGGGCACGATGGGCCTGTGCGAACCGTCTTCGCCGACGACATGGAACGTGCCGCTTGCCGCATCGAATTCGATCGGACCTTCGAAATTGCCGTGCATCGACTGGGGCGTGAAGATCTCCCATTCGGTCGGGGCATCCGGACGCGTCGCGAACACATGCACACCGGTGACGCTCGCGACGTCCTGCGCGAGCGCGCGCGTGGTCTCGCTCGGGTCGGTGAACGGTAGCGCGATGGATGCGCCCGGGTGAATGCCGCGCTCGTCGGCGAAGCTGTCCTGCAGCACGAACCGATGCACGCCCAGCTCAGGCAGTTCGTCGGCGGACTCGTGCCACGACACGTCGCGAAACGGCGAACGATCTATCGCGTCGTCGAGATTGCGCTCTACCGCGTCCGGATCGAGTACGTGACGCAACGATCCGTCGTTCTCTGGCAGGTCCGTGAATGCACTGGCCGGTGCATTCTGCGCAACGCTCGCGTCATCGCCTACCTGCGCACTGAAGCGGAAATAACCGGCTTCCGGATCGAACTGCCCGATGTCGACGCCCGGTGCGGCGAGATCGATGCCCGTGTCCGGTCCGGTCATGAACATCGCGCGCGGGTTGGTCAAACCGCCATCGACGAACGCTTGCAGCGTCGCTTCAATCACTGCATGCGGATCGGGTTCATCGAGAAATCCGCTCGGCCGATCGAGGCTCACCGTGCCGCCCGGACGCGTCACGCGAGCAACCTCGCCAAGCACGCCGGGCCGGTCTTTCAACGCGCTGGCGAAATCCGGTTCGAGCGCCACGGACTCGAACGTGTTGTCGCCGAGGCGCGAAAAATTGAAATGCGGATCGCTGAGCGGCAGGTTGCGCACTTGCGGCGTCGGTGGCTGCTGGGGTGCCTCCGACGTTTGGGTCGTTTGCGTCGTTTGTGCCGCAGCCGCATCGTTCCCGGCGCGGTATGTCGTATCTGGACCGGCACCCGGGTGCGTAGCGCCGCGCGCCCACGCCGGATCGCCATAGAACGCTTTCATCGGCACGCCGGTGCCGGTGCGTTCGGCCGTGAGCAGCCTCGTAATCTCGACCGTTGCCGTGCCGTCATGCCCCACCATCAGAATGTCCGGCGGTGCCCACACCGTCGTGCGCCGTCCGTTCGCCTCCGCGAGGCGCTGCGCCAGCGACTGCGCGAACACCTGAGCGTCCGGTGCTTCATATTGCGTGCCGGCCGTCCGTAATGGATCGCTCTTGTTCGAACCCGCATAGCAGGAGTACAGCGTGACCTCCTGCCCGTCGGCGAGACGCGGGGCGACTTGCGCGGCGACTTCGTCGACGCTGATCGGCTGGCCGTCGGGACCCTGCATTGTTTCGGGCGAGATGCCGTGACCGAAGATGACGTGATGACCGGGTGGCGACATCACGCCGTTGCTGCCGACTTCATGCAGCACGTCGGCAGGCGGCACCAGCAGCGTGTCTGCCGGTCGCAGGAAGTCGGGGTGCTGGCTTGCCTTGAGGCCGGTTACATCGTGAAAACCGACTTGCACGATGGGTTTGCGGCCGTTGGCGAGAGTCGAGACGACGCCGGTGCGGTCGCCCAGCAGATCGCGGCGCGTATACGCACTGCTGCCTTTTTGATGGGTCTTCTGCGTTCGCGGCTCCTCGTTTTCGGCTTCGATCTGTTCCCGTTCTGCCGCTGTGGTGATGCCATCGGGTTCGAAGACGAACGGTTCCAGCGCGTTGTGCGGATCGACGGCAGGGCCTTGTGCGTCCTGTGGATTGTCGGCGGGCGTAGGGGAGGCGAGCCGGTTCTGGCCGGGCTCGCCCTCAACGGGAAGCGGGGCGGGCGGACGCGTATCGCCTGCCGTCTCGCCACCATCGTCGAGCGCCTGCCGCACCGGTGTCACGCGTTGCAGCGACTGCGGGTCGGCCCTCGTCCAGCCGTCGGCGTCGGTTGCGCCACGTCGCCCGTAGACAGGCGCGCGCATCAGATCGGCGAATTCCTGCAACAACGCCGGGTCGGCGCCGCTGCCCGGACCGTCGAGTGCGATGGCGCGACCGCCTGCATAGGTACTTTGCTTCGGCGCGTTGAAGGCCGCGGCCATTTCTTGCGCGGTGGCAGGCGTGCCGCTCTCCGGCGTGAGGATTTTGCCGCCGCCGGTCAGCACGTTCCACAGATAAACGCCGAGTGGAGCACGCGCCTGCTGCTGCGAGCGCGGGGTAACGCTGTCCCAGGTCTGATCGACGGCACGCGGGGCGATGCTGCTCCAGTCGATCGGATGATCGTCCTGGCCAATGACCTTCAGTCCTGGCATGAAGCGAACCACGCGCGCTCCGTTCAACACCGAAGTATCGGGTACGCCATCCCTGCCGTAGGCATGGGGCTCGATCTCGATGCGAGTCGTAAAACCGCTCTCGCGTGATGTACGGAATGCGACAAATCCAGTTGCCCCGTACACGTCGACGCCCAGAACGCTGGCAAGGAGCTGTGCCAGCGGACTCGCGCGCATGCCCGCACCGCACGAATACAGGATCACGGGAGATTCGCCGTCCCAGCCGGCGGCGCGGATGCGTGCCGCCATATCTTCCGCGCCGAAAGCGGCGCCGGTCGAATCGGCAAACGCGTCGGTCCATGCGTGCGCATACACCGCGAAATGACCGGGCGGCACCGGCAATACCGGCCGCTCGCCATTGGGCAACCGGTTCTCCGGCTGGCGCGGATTGTCCGAGTAAACCGTGAGGTCCGCCTCGCGGCGCGGGTACGCGGCCCACTGCGTTTCCTGATGTCCCTGCAACTCGTTGATCGCGTCGATACGGCGGCCGTTTTCCCCGCGGATCAACGGTTTGCCAGGCTCGAAATTGCGTGGGTAGAGGACCCGCAGTTCGTGGTCGAACGCAGGGTTCATCTCGAGATTCAGTCGCTTTCCGACTCCGCTGTCGCTGAGCACGTAGCGGCCGACAATCGCCTCTGGGCTTGCAGAGCCATCCGGTTCAAGTGCATGGGTATCGACCAGCGCGACGCCGTAGCGCCCGTCAAGCGCACCTTTCAGGCCGACCAGATCCACGTCGTAAAGATTCGTATAGCGCGTTACCTTCAAGGTCGGTGCATCGTCTGCGATGGTATCGGGTGCGCTTGCGCCTTTCTGCGCAGCGGGCTCCTCATTGGCCGGCACAGCTTCGTCTGCGACTTTCTGCGCCGCGCGCGCCGCATCGTTCTTCGCCGCCTCCATATCTTCTAGCAGGTTGCCCGGCCTGGTCGCCGGCAAACCGTGTTTTTCCGGCTCGAGCACGCCGTCGCGTGCTTCGTCGCGCAGCGCGTAGATGTAGTACTCGACACCGTCGAGCCCACTGCCGCCCGCGATCGCTGAGTCGACCACCATTTGCAGCAGCGGTGCGTCATCGGCGACTTCCGGCGGTATCGCCCACGAGGCCCGTTGCGGACCTGCGGGCGCGGCCGCGGTTGCGGGCAAAGGTTCCTCATCCGGCACCGCGCCCGCAGTGGCCGCTGCGCGTACCACGCTCTCGGGAGGCGCGTCGTCCGTAGCGCCGGGGAGGTTGCCGTCATCGGTTGCCAGATCGGCGAGCGGGCCACGTTGCTGCTGCGCGGCTTGCCGGTTCGCCTCGACATCGAAGGAGTCGTCTCCCGTCGCCTTCTTGCCATCCAGCGAGAGATCGTCGCCGTCGTCGGTACTGCGCGGATCGCCGAAGTCGTCGGCTGCGCGCTGCTGGTTTGCGATGACGTTTGAGCCGAACGGTTCAGCCGATTCGAGTTCCGCACTCAGATCGAGATTCGAAAACGGCGCCTGCGGTACCACGGCGGGTTGCTCGGGCCCGCCGAACATCTTGCTGATCGGGGCTTCCGCGATTGGCAAGCTGGCACCGAACTGCACCGCGCCAAGGCCGAAACTGAACAACGCCTGGCCGCGCTCGGAGGCCGACATCGAATCCCAGTTCTTCAGCAATGAAATGCCCTGCTCGCCGCTGAGGTCGATCCCCGAGCCGGCACCGATAAAACCCGTTACTTTGGACGCCGTTCCACTCAGGTCCGCTACGCTTTGGAACGCATTCGCATCGTTGACGAAACTCGCGTCGTTGCCGAGCGACGTCGACGCCGCGTCCAGCGAACGCAACAGCCCCGCGCTATCGGTCAGCATCTTGCTCGCAGCGCCGAAACCGCCGCTGACCACACCGGCGCCCGTGCCGATCAGGCTGATCCAGTCGCCTCGCGCCTGCGCATTGCCGAAGCCTGTGGATTGTCCGTGAGCGCTCAGGTTATTCAGATCGCTGATCGACGTGTACGCGCCGAACCCCATGGCGCTGCCGGTCACGGCCCACGCCGCAATGGCCAGAGGGCTCCCGACGCCGCTCACGACCAGCACCACTCCGGCAGCCGTAGCCAGGATGCCGACACCGAACTCGAGCACCGTCTCGACACGCTGCCAGCCGGTTGTGATGTGTGCGGCCACCGGTTGATACTGCACGGCCCCCTTGGCCGACGGACTCATGCTCAGATTGTCGGGCACATACAACGTGCCGCCATCGGACAGGGCATTGTTGTGCTGGTAGTCGCTCAGGTCGTTGTATTCCCAGCCGCGGTCGTCGATATAGGTGAATTTGCTCGGGTCGTCCTTGTTCTGCACCTTGAACAGCGCGCTTGGACTGGCGCCCGAATCCTGCGACACATAGTAGGTCGGTACCAGCGTCACAACTGGATGATCGCCACCATACTTCTGGATTTCGCTGGTCACCGTGTTGATCATCGAGGTGGCCGCCTGGTTCTGCTTGTACAGCGAGGCGCTATTGATCGGCCCATTGCCGTCGGGGGCCGGTGCGTTGTCGATGATCATCTGTTCGAGCATGCCCATCGACGGGTTGTCGTTCGCATCGGTTGGCACGTTGGCCGGATCGTCGGGCTGCATGGCGAGCCCGGTGCCGATGAAATTGGTGAGCTGATTCGAACCAGCGGTGAATTGATGCGCCTTGTTGTCGTAGTTCGCCTTGAAGTCATTGAAGTACGGCTGCAGCGTTTGTGCCGGCTTCATCGACTGGAACAGGTTGTAGCTCGCATTGGCATACACGCTGTTCTGCGCCTTCTGCGCCTTGCTCAGGCCCTGCGTGAGCATCATCTGGAAATCGATCGCGAAGTTGCTCTGATAACGCGGACTGGTTTCCATCTGGTTGAGCAACGCCTGCGACAGTTTCGGGTCGAAGCCACCGCCGACCGTCTGGCGAATGCTGTCGAAACCGTAGCTCGTGCTGTTGCCGCGCAGCATGTTGATCATCGACTGCGCGTTGCTTTTCGGATCGAGCAGCCACGCTGCGACGCTGTTTTCCAGGTGCAGGGGTTTGCCGTCCGCAGTCGGCTGCTGGTCGGCAAGTCCCACCGCCTGGCTCAGGCCCTTGTAGAACTCCACACCCTGCTGAAGGGCGGGCGTCCCGGTGTTCGATTCCGTCCAGTTGTCGTTGAAATCGTGCTCGACACTGTTGAGCATCACGCCCGCGAATTCAGGCGGCGCATTCGTCAGAATGCCTTGCATCCATTTGCCGATCTTGTCGGCGTTCATCGTGTTGTCGTTGCGTGCGCGCACGCTGTCGGGGTCGTTCGCGGTCCGGTCCGGCGTCGCGATCAATGGGGCGATCTGCGACTGGATGAACTGATCGTTGAAGTGCGGGGCGCCGACCTGATTCCACATCGCCTCGCGTTCGCTGGTCGAGAACGTCGCGTCCATGTTGGCGTTCAGTACCGCAAGCGCGGCGCTCGCATTGTGGCTCGGGTCTTTCATCAACGCGTTGACTGTGTCCTGCGTGTATTGCAGGCGCACGGTCGGCGCTACGGCCATCAGTGTCTGTATCAGGGCGTAGTGGGGGCTTTTCTTGTCAGCGTTGGTTATCGCGTACTGGAATATGCCCTGGTTGAACTGTGACTGCTGCGCCTTCGTCATATGCTTCGGATCGACATCGACCCCTGTCAGCTTGACGAACGCTTCCGCCAGCGGATTTTGCTGCGCGAGCGTTTGCTCCTGCTTCGAGAGGCCCGGCGCATTCGGATCGACGGTCTGTCCGGTTTCCTGTAGCAGCGCGAAGGTGACCGGATCGGTCTGTGCGAGCTGTTTCATCTGCGGCGAGAGCGTCGGGTCGTCGGGATTGACGTTGGCAACGTCGCGCTGCAACTGGCTTTGCGCAGCAACCGTAGCGATCATGCTGGGCTGCGTGCCGCCATTGCCGTCGTCAGTCGGGCTCGCGAACCAGTCGTGCTGATGCGCAGCCGTGACGAGCGCAGTCGCCTGCGTTTGCTCGTCGGGTGTCACATAGGTCAGCGCCTTGTCGTTGCCGGCCATCACCTGGTCGTATTGCGATTGCGCCTGTCCCAGTTCGTCGTCTACGTCGCGTTCCTCGGCGCGCCGGATAGGTCCTGGTTCGTGTAGCCATGCAGCGTAGTCGGCTTTCGCGTCGTTCAGTCGCAAGGTTGCGGCCTGCACATTGAATTCATGCAGCAGCGCGGCATGCAGACCGTCGGACGCTTTCTGCTCCGTCGGCGTTATCGTGGCGCTGGAACCGGCCGTCGGGTCCTGCTGTACCGCTTCGGCGAATTGAAAGGCCTGTTCATTGGTGGCGCGTTGCGTGGGCGTCTCGGGCGCGACAGTCTGCTGCGCGTTCGTCACGACGTAGTTGAGCATCTGATCGTTCGGCGCCAGCGCCTGCAGGTCCGCGCTCGCCGTTGCCAGCGCTTTCTTTGCGTCGCCGCCGCCGTCGATCGTGATGCGCATCTGGTTCTCGGCTGCGGCCTGCACGGCACCCCAGGCAAGGCCCGCTTTCTGGACCTGAGCGTCGATGTCGGACTGTTTCGCACCCTTGTCCTGCATTTGCCGCAGCGTCGTCATGGCCTGCTCGGCCTGCTGCAACAACGCCGCGGTCTCGGCTTTGGCCGCCGCAAGCGCCTGTTGCTGTGCAGTTGGGGCCGGTGCCGGCGTGGGAGCTGCGGCAGCCGGTTTGTTCTGATTCGAAGGCTGCGGTTCGTATACCCGGCCACCGCCGTCAATTGCCATTATCGTCATCGTCGTCTTCTCCACGAGCCTGCGCTGCATGGCAGCGGCGCAATCAATCTGCACGGTGCAACAAGAAATTCTGCCTCCGGGCACTGTCTGCACGACGCGCACATCCCGTAGTGGTCGTGCAGGTGTGCTGCGGTTCGTGCCGTGCTTCTACGATCTGGCCGGCTGGATCGCCGGCGCTCTGGCCCGGATTCGCGATCGGGCCTATTTCAGCTGTCAATGACCGTCGGCCCGCGCGCCGTTTGCGGTGGCGTTAGCGATGCGCCGGATCTATCGTGCGTCGAGGCACCGCACGCACAGCGAGCGGATCTGCGCAGCGCTCAAGCCATGACATACCGTCACCAGTGGATGGGCGTGGCACGACGGCGCCACGTGTCTGAGATCGCTGACCGGTCGGGCGAATGGCCGCGCGGCGTTCGACGACAACGGCGCGCTGTCGGCCGGGTTCGCCGCGGCGGCCGGGGTTACAAGCTTCGTGCCCTGCGGGGCAGCGCTGTCGCGGATCACGGGGATCGGCTGGATGGCGCCCTGCAGCGCGTCGAGCCGTGCATTCGTCACGACCTTGCGCACGTAGCCGGCCAAAAAGCCCGTGGTGAAGTTGCCGCTGTAATAGCAGGACAGTGCGGCCCGCAGCGCGGTCTGCTGATCGATCGGCGCATGGCTGGAGCGTGCGAAGCATTCGGCGAGAATAGCGGCGCCTGCATGCAGGTTACGGCACGGTTCAAACAACGTTGCGGCGTTCTCGCCGTACTTGCCGAAATTGCGATTGTTGACCTGGGCAAGACCGACGCTGTAACTGAAGCCATGTGCTTCGAGTTCGCGCACCGTCGCGAGCGCTTCGGCAAGCGAGGCCGGTTGCCGCTCGAGATGCGCGCCGACCACGCCGATCGCGAACGGGTTGAAGCCCGATTCGGTGCGCACCAATGCCGACAGGGTGTAGGGGTCGACATTCGGCGCGCAATCGTGCGCGAGTAGCAGGAAGCCGCCACGCGGCGACGTTTCGCGTGCGCGTGCGCCTTGCGTCACGCTACCTGCGACGAGACAGCCTGCGAGCAACAACAGCGTGAGCCGTTGCAACCACCGCAGCCGGCCCGCCGCCCGTCTCATCCCGTCACCCGATACGACAGCACCAGCCCATGCACGAGCAACGACCAGCCATCGAGTGCGACAAACAGCAACAGCTTGAAGGGCACCGAGATCGTCGTTGGCGAGAGCATCTGCATGCCGAGCGCAAGCAGTACGTTCGCCACCAGCAGATCGACGACGATAAACACGATGTAGATCACAAAGCCGATCTGAAACGCCTTCGTCAACTCGGCAAGTGTGAAGCTCGGCACGAGTACCAGCAGGTCGTCGTCCTTCAGTTCGTCGGCGCGGTTTTTCGGCCACACGCTCGTCGCGGTCTTCACGAAGAATTCGCGGTCGCGCAGCCGCGTGTGCGCGACGAGGAAGTCCTTGATCGGCGGCAGCGCGGCATCGCTGAGTGCACCGATGTCCGCGGTCGAAAGCTGGCTCGACGGATTGAAGTTGTGCTGTTGTAGCGCGTCGCGGATGTTCATGCCGACCGGCGCCATGATGAATAACGAGAGGATCAGCGCAATGCCGTTGAGCACCATGTTCGGCGGCACCTGCTGGATGCCGAGTGCCGAGCGCAACAGGCCGAGCACGACCACGAGCTTCGTATAGCTCGTCACCATGAGCGCCGCGAACGGCGCCACGCCGAGCGCGACGATGACCGCGATCAGCGAGACCGGATTCGGCAGATTACCCATCCTGGCGCTCGCGAGGCGTGTGCTGCGCGGGTGGCGTGAGCGCGGTCACGCGCACGCCGAGCTTCTGGCCGACAGCGATCAGGTGCCCGGTGCCGATCAGCATCCCGTTCGCGACGATGTTGATCACGCTCTGGTTAATGCCCTGCTGCAGCTCGATCACGCCGCCCGGCTGGAGCGCGCTCAACTCGCCGAGCGGCATCGAGCACGGTGGCAACTGAAACGTGAGATCGACCGCGAGCCCGTCGAACTGGCGGGACGCGACAGGCGACGCGCCGTCCGCGTCGGTAGATTGCGCGCGCTGCGCGTCCGGCGATTGCGTGGGTTCCAACGGCATCTCCCTGATTCGTTCGACGATGAGCCGGTTGCCCGCCGGGCGGCCGACGATTTCCCATGCGGGAGCGGCGGGTATCCGCGCCGCGCATAGCAGGCTCTGGTTCTGCATGCGCCAGTGTTCGATGGCGATGATGTCGCCGGCGACCACGTCAGCCACCTCGTGCGCAGTCAGGCTGGTACGACCGAGTTCGAACGCGAGCGGGATCGGCAGCGCGGCGAACGTGGCCGCGGTTACGCGGCGTGCGTCCGGGTCTTGCGGATGCGGCGGCGGGGCCGCGAAAAACACGCCAAGCGCATCGGGCGCATCGAATTGCAGCGCGCCGTGGCAGCGCCACGGGCTGTCCACGCGGCGCAGTTCGAAGTACAGCACCGCGGCCGCGGCGCGCCACGCGGCACGGGTGTCGGCGCCGGTAGCGGCCGGCGGCAGAAGTTCGACGCGTTGCCGCGTCAGCGTTTGCAGCGTCGCAGTGAGCGGTGTGCACAGATCGGCGAGCAGCGCAGCGCGCAGGATCGCAGGCACCGTGGGGTCGGCGGCATCGCCGAGCCATTCCACCTCCGCCGACGGATCGATCCACAGCGTGCCATACGCGGGACCGATGACGAAACGGTAAGCATGGGCATCGACGACAGGCTCGGCATCGACGCGCCACACCACCTGGTACGCCACGGTTCCGAGCGTCAGCGGTACCGGGTTGCGTGAGGCGTACGCATGCGTGAGGCCGCGTGCAGCGGCCGGGGACAGCCGCGCCAGGTCGGGTGAGGTATCGAGCGCGGCCGGCGCAGGTGCAACTGGCGATGCAGGGGCACGAGTAGCTGCCGCGTCGCGAGCCGTGGCCCCGGTCGCGGTTTCGTCGGGCTTCACCTGATCCATCGGGTTGTCGACGTCGGCTCGCAGGAAAGACAGAGGCAGCGCATGCACGGCGGGATCAAGTGGAATCGCAGTTTCGCCTGTTCGGGAAAAGGCCGCCCCACAGCCGGATAGCGGGGACGCAGTCTGATGATTGTATTGACGCGCATCGGCCCGCGCAGGGCGAGGAATCGTAGTTGTCGGGCAGGCGAAGCGGTGCGGCAGGGCTAAGGCTACGAGGCGCCGTCCGTCAGGAGCCGCATGGCACCGGCAGGGCGTTACGCCAGGACCATGGCCCGCGGCCTGTGCGCGCTGGCGGGTGGCCGATGCGGTGGGCGTCGGTCCGCTCCGGGATTGCCGTTTCGTTCCCCGCTTTGTCCCTTGCTTTGTCCTACTACCCGTGCGTGCATAAAAAGGTACCTTGCATAAAACAGTAGCTGTTGCTACAGTACGAACATGACGCCGCGGGCCTTACTGCATTCGGTCATTGTGCATAGCAAGGTACTGGGCGGTGCACATTAGTGTAATGGAAATGAATGAAAACCCAGCTCAAGAAAGGAACGCTCGACATGTGCGTGCTTGCCGTCCTCGCCCGTGGTGACAGCTACGCGTACGAGCTCGTGTCGACGCTCTCCGAAACCATGGAAATCAGCGAAGGCACGATCTACCCGCTGATGCGCCGGCTGCAGGCCGAAGCGTGGGTATCGACGTATTTCGTCGAATCCAGCTCGGGGCCGCCGCGCAAGTACTACTCGCTGACGTCGGTGGGACGCAAGAGCCTGACCGAGATGGAAGAGGAGTGGCGCAGTTTTGTCGATGAAGTCAACGGTGTACTCGGATTGCCGGGTGTGCCAACGGGAACAGGGGAAACGCAATGACGCAGGACGAATTCATCCAGAAGCTACGGCACGAACTGGGGAATTTTCCGAAGCAGGCCGTCGACGAAATCATCGCCGACTACCGCGAGTACTTCAGCGACGCGCTCGCCGCGGGCCGCAGCGAAGCCGAAGTCGTCGCCGCGCTCGGCGACCCGGTCAAGCTCGCTCGCGAACTGAAGGCGCAGGCCACGTTCCGGCAATGGGAAACGCGCCGTTCGTTCGGCAACCTGGTCCGCGTGGTGATGTCGATTGCCGGTCTCGGGCTGCTGCAACTGCTGCTGCTCATCCCGTTCATGTTGTATCTGTTCATCCTGACGATCGGCTACGTGGCATCGGCCGGGTTGATGGTGGCGGGGCTGGTGACGGTGGTGGCGCTCGGTAGCCATCATCTGTTCGGCTGGCCGTCGTTCGATTCGCTCCCGTTCAGCTTCAGTAGTGGCAGCTCGCATGCGAGCCAGCCGGCGGGCAGCGTGAGCGTCGAAAAGAACGCCGCTCAGCAGGCGAAGGGCAAGGACAGCAAGGACAGCGACGACGAGGATGACGACGATGCCGATAACTCCAATGACTCGAAAACCGATGCTCATCTTTTTATAAGCAATCTCAAGGATTTCAAGGTCGTCGGTGACCGCTTCGTGTTGC
Organism: Paraburkholderia megapolitana; assembly: GCF_007556815.1. Lineage (NCBI taxonomy): Bacteria > Pseudomonadati > Pseudomonadota > Betaproteobacteria > Burkholderiales > Burkholderiaceae > Paraburkholderia > Paraburkholderia megapolitana. The sequence goes on along the minus strand of NZ_CP041743.1, from coordinate 63,259 downwards.
AGGTCCACTCGGGTGCACGAATTTCGGTGGTCACGCGCGTGGGTCCGCTCGAACTGAAAAACGACGACGGCAAGCTCAAGGTCAACTCGGTCGGCGGTGCCAGTAGCCTGTTCACCGTAGAGCCGAACGGGGCGTGGTCGATCGCACGCGCAGACGTCATCGCCCTCAATATGAAGAACGACGAGGATGACGAGCGCGTGTCGGTTGCACGCGTCGGGAGCGATCCGAAGTCATTCGCGTGGAGCCTTTCGGATGGCGACGACCATGTGTCCTTCGTAGAGGGCGGGTCCGACGGAAAAGCGCACCTGTCCCTGAAGAGCGGTTCGGATTCGGTCGTGATCGACAACGATCGCGTCGCGATCAAGAGCGACGACGACAACGTCATCATCGTCGGCCCGCACGGCTCCGGCATCGGCGCGATGGTTTACGGGTTCGCGATGCTGGTTGCCGGTGTCGTCGGACTATGGCTGTGCATGTGGTTGACGCGCATCACGTGGCGGGGTCTGGTCCGCTACGTACGCCGTCAGCTCGACCTCATTACGGCGCGACTCGACGAAGGGCAATCCACCTAAGCGAGCCGCGCATCACTCAACGATGTCTGTATCCCCCTTGCGATGAAAAAGGAAACGGTCATGAACACGCATTCCACAAGCAGCACGGTCAACGCAGTACGTCCCCAACGTTCCGCCGGGTTCGCCTTCTCCGGCAGCCGCGGTGTCCATCCGTCGCGCATCGTCGACTGGCTCGCAGAAGGATTCGGCCTCGTTCGCGCACGGCCGTTGCTGTGGGTCGCGGCGATCCTCGGTTGCGCCGATCTCGCGACACTGCTCGAACTCGTACCGCCGCTGCGCCTGCTCGCAGCGCTCGTCGTGCCGGTAATCGTTGCGGCACTGGTGTTGATGCAGGAGCGTTCGCACAATGCACGCCCCTGGTCGATCGGCGAAACGCTCACAGCGGTCAACGGGCATCGCAGCGCGCTCTTCACGATCGGGCTGTGCGGCATGGTCGTGGTCGGTCTCGGACATCTGATCTCGGTGGCCGCATTCCACACGACGGTCGCGACTTCGGTAGCGGCGAACGGCGTGCACAACCTGTCGATTGCCTACGGTGCGAATTACGGTGCAGCGAACATGCTCGAGTTGCTCGTGACCGTGCCGACGCTCGTCATCGCTGCCGCAGTGGTCTGGTTTGCACCGGCCCTCGTCGTGTTGCGCAACCTGTCGCCCTGGAACGCGATGACCGAAAGCCTGCATGCCGTGCTGCGCAACTGGCGCGTCGCAGCGGTCTACCTGCTCGCGATTGCGGCCGAAGTCCTGCTCGCGCCCGTCGTGCCGCCGCTCGTGCGTGGCGTGGTCGTGACGCCGCTGGTTGCCGCGCTGGTTGTGTTGACGATGTACGGCAGCTACCGCGACATCTTCGCCGGCCGTTGATCGGGTTGCACTGACGAGCACGGGCTGGCGGATTGTCGGACTGTCGGCTTGCCCGGTTCGCGGAAGGATTCTCATCGCTGCGCTATGCTGAACCCCGGTTTTCTTCGACTCTTCGACTCTTCGACGAAAGGGGCTCTGGCAATGCGATACAACCAGCTTGGCCGTACAGGCGTATTCGTTTCGGAACTGTGCCTCGGCACCATGACGTTCGGCGGTGGCGAGGGCATCTATCAGCACATTGGCAAGTTGCAGCAGGACGAGGCGGAACAGCTCGTCGGTCGGTCGCTCGATGCGGGCATCAATTTCATCGATACCGCCGACGTCTACGCGCAAGGTCTATCCGAGCAGATTACCGGGCAGGCCCTGAAGAACCTGAAGGTGCCGCGCGATCGCGTGGTGGTCGCGACCAAGGTGTTCGGCCCGACGGGAGATGCTCCGAATACGCGCGGAGCGTCGCGCTATCACATCATCGACGGCGTGAAGGCGAGTTTGAAGCGCCTGCAACTCGATCATGTGGATCTGTACCAGATCCACGGCTTCGATCCCGCGACACCGATCGAAGAAACGGTACGCGCACTCGACACACTCGTGCAGCAAGGCCACGTGCGCTACGTCGGCGTGTCGAACTGGGCCGCGTGGCAGATCGTGAAGGCGCTCGGGGTGGCGGAACGACACGGTCTTGCGCGCTTCGAAACGTTGCAGGCGTATTACACGCTCGCAGGTCGCGATCTCGAACGCGAACTGGTGCCGATGTTGCGTAGCGAAGGTCTTGGCTTGATGGTGTGGAGTCCGCTGGCAGGCGGCTTGTTGAGCGGCAAGTACGGTCGCGAGCAGCAGGGCGAGGCGGGTAGCCGCCGCACGACGTTCGATTTTCCGCCGGTCCAGCGCGAACGCGCCTACGACTGTATCGACGCGATGCGTGTCATCGCCGATGCGAAGCAGGTGTCGGTCGCACAGATCGCGCTTGCGTGGCTGCTGCATCAGCGCGTGGTGACGACGGTGATTGTCGGGGCGAAGAAAGTCGAGCAGCTCGACGACAACATCGCGGCAACCCAGGTCGAACTGAGCGCCGACGACCTCGCGAAACTCGATGCAGTCAGCACGCTACCCGCCGAGTATCCTGGCTGGATGCTCGCGCGCCAGGGCGACGCGCGGCGTGAACAGCTCGCAAAGGCACGACATCCGGATTGACGCGACAGAACGCCTGGCTTTCGCAAGGACGTGAGACGGTGCGAATTCCTGGATTCGCAACCGTCATGTCGGGACAAGCTCACGCGTTAATCGCGTGAGCTTGTCAAAGCACGATTGTGCTTTCAGTGTTGCCCCAGTTCAGCCACTAACACGCACTTCACATTCGTTTGTGAGGAACGTGAGCGCATAAATATGCGTAATCGCACAATAGCGACGCTTCTAAAATACGGTGCCGCTTAGAGACATTGTAAAAGACCATCAAAAATCAGCATAAGCCTTTCCGAGATCGATCAGCATATAAAAACCAATCGATTTATCCAGCGGGCATGGCGATATCCGACAAAACCTGGAGAATCGGTCGAGTATTTCCTATTACACAGGAAGTGGCCGTTAATCATCAAGCGCCACGATCGCCCTTTACTAAAAAATTGATTCGCCTCATTAAATAAAAATCCCAATATCTGGATGCTCAATATTAACGAATCCAAGGAGCGCATCTTGAAGCGAAATTTTCTCGACCGTCTACCGCCATTCCGTCTAACCGCTAGTGCCTTAACGCTGCTCGCGGGCGCTGCGTTGCTGACTGCGTGCGGCGGCGAATCCAGTTCTGACAGTGCCGGTTCCAGCAGCGAAAGTGCGCGGTCAGTTGTGTCCGCATCTGCCCATGAGCAGCCGGAAAATGCCGATCCGGTATCCGATCCGTCTGCAGAAAAACCTGCGGCATTCGTCCAGACGCCGGTCGTGTCGCCATCGACGGGATCAGCGACACCACTCCCCCTGCTCACAACCTCGCCGTTGCCGTTCCCACGTGACGGCGCAGGTCTCGTGCCGTTGTGGCCCGCCTCGCAAGAGCCGATCGAATCGACCCAGTTCACGTTGCCGGACGGTACGCTCGTGACCCGCTTCGGTCTGGTCGGCCGCAACCGCCACGCGCGCGAGCGCGGCGAGACGTGGAACGAAATCGGCTATGGACCGAACGATACGGTCGATGCCAAAGGCAATCCCGTAGACAAGGGACCAGGCCACTATCTGGACTTCGTGAAGAACTACTTCAAGAACCGCACGTGGGGCGTCGAGATCATCGACAACAGCCACGTTGCCGGCGTGCTCCGTCCGACCTTGCGCATCAACAACTACTTCCAGGAAGCGCAGCGGGCGGGCGGCCGGTCATTCTTCCATCGCTTCGACAGCGCCAACGTCACGGGTTTCGGCTGGATGTCGCCAGGGAAGCTAAAAGATCAATCGCTGTATGGCGTCGACGCCGCTAACTGCCCGGTCGTACCGAAACCGCCCAATGGGGCGCTACTCCACCCCGACACCGTGCTCAACGATGGTTGCAGCGCAACAGTGGATGGCTTTCCTGGCCACGACGCGCTCAGCTACGACGCCAACGGCGTGCTTGCGCCCAGCAAGAGCGTTGCTGGCGCTACGCAGTTCTACGACTATGCGGTGACGAACGGCGTGACCGGCGTGCCTGTCGCCGGCCGGAATGTCCCGGGGCGCCCGCTGAAAATCGGCGATACCGTCGAAGTCACGCAGGCCTTCTTTTCAACACCGGAAGCGATGCTCGCCGTGGGCGACGACGGGGCCTATCACTACTACACCACCGAACTAACCTACGTGGTCGGAACGGGCCTGCGCCCATGGTATGGCGTGCAGCCGCGGCTGAACAATGCACCCCTGCCGGACGAGACATTGCAGGGCGGCACCGGCTCGGTGTCGTACGACTACAGCGACGGCAGCGCGTTTATCTTCCAGCAGCAGCAAAACGATATCGGTATGCAGGACATGCAGCGCTTTGTCGAAGGACGACGGCTGCTCCATAGCAACATGACGAGCGGCGAACACAACGAACCGGGCAACGATCGCGATACCGCGGTCGTAGGTCTGCAGGGGCCGAGTTTCAACCAGTCCTCGTGCTTTTCCTGTCACGTCAACAACGGGCGTAGTCCGGCGCCGGCGCTGCTGAACCAGCGTCTGGACCAGATGGCCGTCCGTGCCGCGATGATCGATGCCCAGGGGCAGCAGTTACCCGATCCGTACTACGGCGTGACGGTGCAGATGAACGGCAACGGTGCCAACGGCAAGCCGGTGGACCTCGGTCACAGCGTACGTGTCGCGGGCTTCGATACGCACACTGTGTATCTGGCCGACGGGACGCCGGTCGAACTGCGCAAGCCCAGGTTGTCTTTCGACGGCCCGGTACCGCAAGTCGTTTCGCTGCGCGCGGCCCAACCGATTATCGGCATGGGTTTGCTCGAAGCCATTCCCGAAGCCGACATACTGGCGCGCGTGCGAACCACACCCGACGAGGACGGCGTGAAAGGCCAGGCGAACTTCGTGTTCGATCCGGATAGCGGTGTCGTGCGCCTCGGCCGTTTCGGCTGGAAGGCGGGCAAGTTCAGCCTGCGTCATCAAGCTGCTTCAGCGCTGCTCGAGGACATGTCGGTTACCACGACGGTCTATCCGAGCCGCGTCTGTCTGACTGGACCTGCTACATGCAAATCCGCGCCGGCCGACAAAGGCCTCGTCGACGCGGACCTGCTGTCGATCTCGCGTTACCTCGCGCTCGTCGCGGTGCCGGCGCAGCGCAGCATCAAGAGCGGCTTTCCGAAGGGCGTATCGCCGTTGCCGTATCTCGACGTCGATCCGGTCAAGGTCGCGGCCGGTGCCGCTGTTTTCCAGACGTTGCGCTGCGCCAGTTGTCACGTCGCGCAGATGAAGACGGGCGCGGGCGACGAGTTCCAGGAATTGCGCGACCAGACGATCAAGCCCTACACCGATCTGCTGCTGCACGACATGGGTCCGGGTCTCGCCGACAACTACGCCGAGGGTCTCGCGAGCGGGAACATGTGGCGCACCCCGCCGCTTTGGGGCATCGGTTACACGGAGCGGGTGATGGGCAGCGCGGGCACGGTCGGTTATCTGCACGACGGACGTGCCCGCACGCTAACGGAGGCTGTGATGTGGCATGACGGCGAAGCCGCGCGCTCGCGAGAACGCTTTCTGGCGCTCTCTACGAACGATCGTCAGGCGTTGCTGGCGTTCCTGCAGTCGCTCTGATTTGTTTCAGGGATCGCGGCGCAAGACGCTTAAACAACACGACGACACGGCGGGCAGCGCGCGATTCAACGCGCTGTTCCGCCTGCCGCGCGTAATCAGGCGCCCGTATACGCCGCCACCGCGTCCATCGTACGAGCCGAATACACAAGTGCCGCACCCGCATTGACCGAAATCGCCACGCCCAGCGCCTCGGCGATTTCTTCGCGGGTGGCGCCGTGTTTCAGCGCTGCGTCGGTATGCACGGTGATACAGCCATCGCAGCGCAGCGTCACGGCAACCGCGAGCGCAATCAGTTCGCGCGTTTTGGCGTCGAACTGACCGGTTTTCTGTCCCGCCGACGACAACATCTGATACGCCTTCACCGTCTCCGGCGAGAGCTTCGCGATTTCGCCGATACGGCCCATCAGTTCTTTGCGGTAGTCGATCCAGTCCAGCATGATGTCGCTCCTTGTCGAGAGCACGTGAGCCCGATGCCCACGCGTTGACAGCAGTATTGCGCGTCACAGCGATCTCCTGAATACTCGTTCGACTCGACTTTTAGCGGGATCGTCTCATGGATACACTGAGCCGCCTGATCGACCTGGCGCGTCCGCAAGCCAGCCTCGATCTGCGCTGTCTGTTCGCCGGGCCGTTCGCAGTCGAGCATGAGCCCGAGGCGGCGGGTATCGCGCCGTTTCATCTGGTGCTCGACGGCGAGTGTGTTGTCGAAACGGTGCAGAGCCGGGCGCCGCTACGTCTGCGGCGCGGCGATTTCCTGCTGTTTGCGCGTGGCGGTGCGCATCGATTGCGCGACCGGTCGGCTGCGCCGTTGCGCGACGCAGCGCCGTTCACGCTCTCGCACGACGGTGTGCTGCCGCTCAGGCATAACGGCACGTGTGAAGGCACCGCGGAGCTCGACCTGCTGTGCGGCCGTTTCGTTTATACGCACGGGCCAGCCGCGCTATTGCTGGGCTCGCTGCCCGATCCGCTGCATGTGTCGTTGCCGGGGGCGCATGCGCAAGGCGCGCTGCAGACATTGATCGCGATGATGCGTGGCGAAGCCGAACGGCGCGAGCCGGGCGCGCTTGCGATCGTCACGGCGCTCAGTCACGCGTTGCTTGCGCTTGCCTTGCGTGCGCACAGCGGCGCTACCGACACGGCGAACCCGGCGAACCCGGTGGTAACGCCGGGCGTACTCGCGCTGCTATCCGATGCGCGCCTGCGTGCCTCGGTCGAGGCGATGATGAACGAGCCCGAACGCGCGTGGACGATCGCTACGCTCGGCGAAGTGGCCGCGATGTCGCGTGCCACTTACGCGCGGCATTTCAACGAGCGGGCCGGTGTCACCGTGATGGATTTCCTCACGCATCTGCGCATGGCGATCGCAAGCGACCTGTTGCTGCGCACGCAGCGTAGCGCCGCCGATATCGGCATGGCGGTCGGCTATCAATCGGAAGCGGCGTTCGGCAAGGCGTTCCAGCAGAACGCCGGGATTACGCCGGGGCGCTATCGGCGGCAGCAGAAGGACGGCGGATAGAGCATGGATTGCGGCGCGACCGGTGAGTCTTTCCAGGAGATATAACGGTCCTGCGGTGAGCTTTTCCAGGATCCACCGGTTCGGGCACATTCGAGCGACGCTACGTAGCACGCCGCGCTACTACGCATCAGGGGCGCGCGGCAACCTCGTCGAGATGGTCCAGCAGGTCGGCGGGATCTTCGTAGACGCGCAATGCGCCCGAACGCTCGAGTTCTTCCATGCCGTAGCCGCCCGATAGCAGGCCCACGCCCAGCGCCCGGCAGCGGCGTGCCGCGAGCATGTCCCAGATGCTGTCGCCGACCACGACTGCGTGTTCGATCGACGTGCCGAGCCGGTGGGCGGCGGCAATGAACAGGTCGGGGTCGGGCTTCGCATATTTGACGTCGTCGCGCGTGACGACGACCGCCTTGTCCGGATCGACCCCGAGCGCTTCGAGATTGACGCGCGCGGTTTCCATCCGGCCGCTTGTCGCGATGGCCCAGCGCGTGCCCGCCTGCGTCAATGCTGCGAGCAAGGCCTTCGCGCCCGGTAGCGGGCACACCTGGGCGCGCATTCGCGTGTAAGCCTCGGCATGTGCGCGGCGCAGCCGCTCGACCCGCTCGCCACTGATATCGCCACCGGTTTCACGCAGCAACTGGTTCGTGAAGAGACCGCCGCTCATGCCGATCTTGCGGTGAATGCGCCACACCGACAACTCGATGCCTTCCTGGTCGAGCGCCTCCTTCCAGGCGAGGACGTGCTGATAGACGCTATCGACGAGGGTGCCGTCGAGATCGAACAGGAAGGACGTTTCGATACGCATGATGTTCTCCGTGGAAAGAAGCAACCTTACATGATTCGCGGGGAGAGATTGCAATCCGCGCCGGCGGAAATGTAGGGATGGCAGAGCGTATCGTGCACTCCCTATGTTGCATCTGTGTGCCGCAGCGCAGCGAAGGCGATCGAGGCGAAAGGGGGCCGGGCGAGGCCGCACCGGGACGCGGCACGGCGTTTGCTGCCCTCCAGTGGGTTGTCACGAAGCCAGGAGGGCTCGCAATGAATCTGAACTCGACACAGGTAAGGAAAAACATTCTGATCGCTGCATCGATTGCGCTGCTGGCGTTCGGCGCGGCTGGTTGCAAACGCTCGGACAGCGGCAGTGACAGTAGCGCCAGCAGCAGCGACAGCAGTGCCAGCAGCGGTGCGATGAGCGCGCCGTCGGCGGGCGCATCGTCCGACACGGCCGCGGCTAGCGCACCGTCGGACAGTGCGTCGGCGGATGCGGGCGCGAGTGCGCCGGCGGCTGCATCGGGCGCAAGCCAGTAACGCGAAGCGCAGGTCCGGCAGCCCGGCGCGGCGGAGTGTTCACCGCGCCGCGGTTGCCGCTTTTTTGCCTGTTTTCCGCACTTTTTGCTTCCGGCGGGCGAATCAGTGTCTAACATTCCTTGAATGGGGCCGTACACGCTCCAGCGTTGCAAACCTCGTTTTCGAACGTCGGATCGAATGGAGGAGGCTGATATGTCGCTGATCGTCGCAGCACGTTTCACTACATTTCCCGTTGCCGAGGATGTCGCACAACGGTTGTTCGACAGCGGATTCGTCGAAGAGGACGTCACCCTGTTTTTCGTCAATCCCCGCGGGCAGCATGCACGCTTCCCGATCGGCGGCGATATGGACAATGACCCCGCCTCGACCGAGGCACCGAAAGGTGCGGGCAAGGGCGTCACGATTGGCGCCGTGGTGGGCGCAATCGTGGGCGTGGGAATTTTCGCGGCCTTTGCAGTACCGCTGCTGGTGACGATCGTTGCCGCCGGTGTGGGCGCCTATGTCGGCTCGTTGGTCGGCGCGATGTCGCACACGCAGGGCGGCGGCAAACGTGAACATCGTGAGTTCGTGCATCGCGCGGAGCGCGGCTCGGGCGTACTGCTGGCCGTGCATGCGTCGCCCGATACTCAACCTCTCGCAGCGCGTGTGCTGCGCGAAGCGGGCGGTGTCGAGGTCGAACGGGCGAATGGTCGCTGGCAGCAGGGACGGTGGGCCGATTTCGATCCGACCCGCACACCTGTGCCTGCCGATGCCTCCACCGACACATCCAGCGAAGGACTGCAGCACAAGTCTGCGTAGCGGATCGCTCACACTGTTGTGCAAAACGGCGGTCCGTCACTGCGACCGCCGTGTACGTCGCCGCACGCCATGTCTGAAATATCTACGCACTGAGGTAAATCCCGCCGGCACACGTGAGGTTCGTGCGACCGGGCATGCAGCGTGCGATCCGGTTGACAGGCCCCGCTGATTGCTGCGGGTATAGATGAGGACAACCGTAACCGGGAGAATCGAATGGCGACGAACATGGTAGATGTGCTCAACGATCTGGTCGAAACGTCGAAAGACGGCGAGCGTGGTTTCCGCAAGGCCGCGGAAGACGCGCACGATGCGCAACTCAAGACGCTCTTTGTCGATCGTGCCGATGACTGCGCAAGCGGTGCACGCGAACTGCAGGATGTCGTGCTCAAGCTGGGCGGAAAACCGGAAAGTGGTGGGAGTGTGGGCGGAGCGTTGCGCCGCGGCTGGGTCGATGTGAAATCGGCAGTGGGTGGACGCAGCGATCACGCGATCCTCGCCGATTGCGAGAAGGGCGAAGACGTTGCGAAGAAGCAGTACAGCGACGCGCTTGAAAGCGAGTTACCGGCCGACGTGCGTACCATCGTCGAACGGCAGTTCCAGGGCGTGCTGCAGACACACGACCGGATTCGCGATCTGCGTGATCAGTATGCTGCGATGAAGTCGTAAGAAGGTACGCAAGCAAAGAAAGACCGCCTGCATCAGCAGGCGGTCTTTCTACATCCAGAACGCTAACGCGCTTACTCCGCTGCGACCTTCAGATGGTTCTTCACACCCTTCACGCCGTCGACATTCTGCACGACGTCCTGCGCAGCCGACTTGTCGTCAGCCGACGGCACCGTGCCCGTCAGCCACACGATGCCCTTGCGCGTCTTCACGTGAATGTGCGTCGATTTCACATTTTTTGCGCCGAGCAGATCGGCCTTCACCTTGGTCGTGATCGTTCCATCGTCGATATGCTGACCGACTGTTTCCGACGAGGCGGGCGGTGCAGACGCGCTCGTCTGTGCCGTAGCGTTCAGTGCAAACGCGACGCATGCGATGCTGCCAGCAGCCTTGAGGAACTGAATGGTTTTCATGGTTTCTCCTTCCGGTTGTTGATGAATGCGGCGGTTATGAGTGCCTTGCTGCGGTCGATGCGACCAGGTTCGTTAAAGCGAGGGCACCCGTCCACGGGTATCGAGGGCGCAAGCGCTATGCCCGGGAAAACGAGCGATTGATCTACGGCATGACCTGCGATCGATCGATACACGTCCGAGCCATGCTGCGACGCGACGTCGACGCTGTTTGAGCGGTGCATGGCCGTGCGTGGATGTTGAGTCAGGTGCTGTTCGCGAGCGTCCGCATTTTTCCGGCTACTTGTAAAAATGGCGCATGAAACTTGCGCCACAGCCATCGCGAGAAGAACAAAACTTCGATAAAACAGGAGCTTGGAGAAAGTGGCACGGGAGTTGCGTTGTAGTGATCAGAACGTATGACAGGTGTGACTTTCCGCATGGCGTCGCGATGCCGCCCTGTCATCAATTTCACAGGACTCCCTGACCATGTCGCATTCACTTGAATTACGTGCAAGACAATCGCTGACGTTGACCCCGCGCCTGCAGCAATCGGTGCGTCTGTTGCAGCTGTCTTCGCTCGAATTCCAGCAGGAGCTGCGTACCGCACTCGATACGAACCCGTTCCTCGAATACGACGCCTCGCAGACCGACGACGTCGCGCTCGAAACGTCGACATCCGCATCGACCGATGCCGCGAGTGGCGACGAATCGATGCAAGCCGAGCACGCAGGAGCGTCGGATACGGCGGTGGCCGAGATGAACGACGCGCGCGAGGCAAGCGCCGATTCGGCGCAAGATGCACGCGACGATCAGGCGAACGATTTCCCCGGCGACCCCTATAGCCGCAGCTCGTCGCGCAACGGCACCGGCAGCAGCGGCGACGGCGATGCCGACCCGGCTGCGTGGGCGCGCGTGCAACCCACACTGCACGAACAGCTACACGGCACGTTGTGCCTGTATCGCCTCGACGAACGCGACCGCGAGGCCGCGCGCCTCATCGTCGAAGCACTCGACGACGACGGCTATCTGCGTCAGTCGTTTGCCGATCTCGTCACGCTGGTCGATTTCGAACCGGCGCTGAGCGAAGACGAACTGCTGGTGGCATTGCGGCTCGTGCAGTCGTTCGACCGGCCCGGGATCGCCGCGCGCTCGCTGTCCGAATGCCTGATGCTGCAGATCGACGCGCTGCCCGAAGATACACCCGCCCGTGCCGTCGCGCGCGAGATCGTCGTGCATCATCTCGAACGGCTCGCGCGGCGCGAGCATGCCGAATTGCAGAAGCAAACCGGCTGCGATGCCGACACGCTGCGCGATGCCTGCGCGCTGGTGCGCAAGCTCGATCCGAAGCCCGGCAACTGTTATGGCCGTACCGAAGACAACTACGTCGTGCCCGACGTGATCGTGCGACAGATACGCAACAAGTGGACGGTGGCGGTCAATCCGGCTGTGCTGCCGCGTGCGCGTATTCACCGGATGTATGCGGAGCTGTTTGCGCAGTCGGCGGGCGCGAGCCGCTCGCCGCTCGCGCAGCAACTGCAGGAAGCGCGCTGGCTGATCCGCAATGCGCAGCAGCGCTTCGACACGATCCAGCGCGTGGCCGAATGCATCGTGGCGCATCAGAAGGCGTTCTTCCAGTACGGCGAGATCGCGCTCAAGCCGCTCGTGCTGCGTGATGTTGCCGAGGAACTCGACCTGCACGAATCGACGATCTCGCGTGCGACGGGCAACAAGTACATGGCTACGCCGCGCGGCATTTTCGAATTCAAGCACTTCTTCCCGCGCGAACTCGGCACCGAAAGCGGCGGTACGTGTTCGGCGGCGGCGGTGCGTGCATTGCTGAAGGAGATGATCGCCGCGGAGAACGTTCGCGATCCGCTCTCCGACGTGACGCTCGCGAAGATGCTGGCCGATCAGGGCGTGCTGGTCGCACGGCGCACGGTGGCGAAGTACCGGCATCTGATGAAGGTGCCGCCGGCGGAGATGCGACGTCAGGTGTGATACGACAGACGATCAGGGAGCGAGGAGAGCAGGGAGACGATGTGGTGCAGGAGACGGGCCGGCCTCAGTGCCGGCCCGTTGCATTGCGCGCGACGGATGCAGTGGGCGCCCCGAGCGCCGCTGATGCCTGTCACCAGCGCCATGCCGCCGGGGTTCGGCGCGGCGGCGCAGGCACCGGTTTGTCATTTCATGACACCCGCTGCGGCCGGGTTTCGGTAATATCGCGTGAGCCGGGAAGGTCGTAGCGGGCTCGAGTCCGAACGCAAACCGCCTGGCAGACCTGTCCGGCCGGCCAGCCGGAACCTGAGAACACACAACAAAACCGACCAATGCCACACGGGATCTTCGCGTTCATTTTCGCCGTTGCGACCAGCACGGCTGCTATGGCCAGCATCGCTGCGCCGACCGTCACTCCCTTATCGACCGATGTCCTGCACGCGCCCGAGCGTGCCGCGGCACTCGTCTCCAATCGCCAGCAGAGTGCCTACAACGAGGTGTTGTCCGCCTACCGCGACGCACTGCGGGCCAATCCCGGCGATGCCGCACTCGCGGTTGCCGAGTGCCGCTATATCCAGGGCTTTGCGTGGTCGGAAGACCTGAGCTGGGCCGATGCTGCGGCAAAGGATCTCGATGATTGCAAGGCACTGCTCGCGAAACACTTTGCGGCGGACCCCGATGCCGCGCTGCTGCAGCTCGAGCAACGCTATGGCAAGGCCGCAATCGAGTATGGCGAGCCGCTGCTCGCGCGTTCGGCGAACTGGACGCCGGCGCAGCGCGCCCAGCTGCATACGCTGCTGTCGCGTGCGTACGCGATGCAGCACGATGAGCATCGCGCCGGCGAGCAGGCGCTCCTCGCCGTGCAACTCGATCCAGCCAGCGTGCAACTTGTCGCGGCGATCCGCTACCTCGCGAAAGACGGACGCGCGCCAGAGGCGGTCAAGTTGCTGACGGCCGCGCCGCTGCCGAAGTTTCAGTGGCAGGAGAGCGGCAGGATCATCGTTGCGGTCGACGTGCTGCCTGCGCCGGCCGCACGCGACGAACTGCGCCGCGCGCAGCGGGCCGGACTGAAGATCGACGGCTACACGGCGGCGCGTGCGTTGCGTCAGGCGGGTGATCTCGCCGCTGCCCAGGCGGCGCTCGCTGCCGATCCGCCGCCGGCTGCCAACGAGACCCCGCAGAAGCGGCAGTTTCGCCTCGATCTTGCGTTCGAAGCCCGCAATACGACTGCGGCGGCACAGGTACTGAGCGACTGGGTGAAACAATCCAGTAGCGCGACGCCGCTCGCGTATGGGTATGCACGTCTGCTTGCACTCGATCCCGCCAGGGCCATTGCTGCGCCGGGCCTTGCGTTGCTCGCCGGCATGCTGGGCGTGTATCTGCTGACGTTCGCGCTGTCGCCCGGGCTACTGCTGTTCCCGGTCCACTATCGCGGCACGGTTCGCGCCCGTCTCGGCAAACCGTTTACACCGCTGTTCGAGCGCATCGGATTGCGCCATGCGTGGTACGCGTTCGCGGTGTTTATCGTGGCGCTGTTCATGGTTCCCGCGTTCCGTTCCGGCTCCATGGGCGAGTTGCTCAGTACCGGTTCGCAATCGTCCCTCGACTGGCAACGCGAGGTCGCGATTTCGGAGTTCTGGATGATCGCGATCGCTACGCTGTGCCTCGGGTGGCTTGCGAGGCGTCTGTCGTGGCGCGAATGGCTCGGTAGCCGCAACTGGAAAGCGGGCTGGTTGCTGTTACCGTTCTGTTGCCTCGGCTACGTGTGGTTCGAATATGTGAAGCATCGGCATGGGCTGCCTGACGCGCACGCAACAGCACTCGCGCCGTGGCTCGCCGCGCTCATCGCGGGGGCGCGCTCGATGGGCGGGTTGCCGCTCGTGCTGCTGTTGCTCGCGGGGCTGGTTCCCGTTCTCGAGGAGTTTGTGTTTCGCGGCTGTCTGCTGGGCGGTCTTTCGCGTCACCTGAGCTTCGGCTGGGCGAACGTCTTGCAGGCCGTCGTGTTCTCTGGCATGCACCGTGACCCGCCGCGGATGGTCTTCTACTTCTTGCTGGCACTCGTCGCGGGCTGGATGGCGAAGAAGACCCGGGGTCTGGCGATGCCGATCCTGCTACATGCCATGAACAACGCGCTGTTCGTATTGCTCGTGGCTGGATAGCGGCTGGACCTGGAGGCTGGTTTACCGGCTACGAACCTGCGCGGGGTGCACCGGTCTGCGGCGCCGTCGCATCGCGCGCCTCGCTCCCGTCGCTCCTGTCGCGCACCCACACACTACGCTGCGGATTCGCGATCTGAATACCGCGCGCGAGAAACTGCTCGGCGATCCTCCGGTTGAATTCGCGCTGCACCCCCCAGCGCGCGGTATCGCGGCATTGCACCTGGCCCGACAGGACCATTGCCGCGCCGTCCACCTGATCGATGCCCCAATAGCTGAAGTCGGACAGGATGCCGGCCTTGAACGCATCGTCGTTACGCAGCGACGTGCCGATTTCCTTGAGCGTCGCGACGGCGAGATCGATGTCCTGCCCGTACGCGATGCTCACCTTGACAGCCGCATTGCCGAGCCCGCGATTCGTGTTGTTCACCGTCGTGACCGAACTGAACGGCACGGTAAACAACGAACCGTCGCTGGCGCGCAGTCGCACGGTGCGGATCGACAGATACTCGACGGTGCCGGACACGCTCGCAACGGTGACCGAGTCGCCGACCTGCATCGCGTTTTCCATGAGCAGAAAGATACCGGTGATGAAATCCTGCACGAGCTTCTGCGAGCCGAAGCCGAGTGCAACGCCGAAGATGCTCGCGCCGGCGAGCAGCGGCGCGGTATTCACGCCGAGTTGACTCAACCCCGTCAGCACGACCACCAGGGCGATCACGACGAAGAGCGTGGCGCGCAGCATCGGCAGCAGTGTGCGCAGGCGTGCGGCCCGCGCGATGTCGCCGCGCGCGGTCCACTGGTCGAGGCGGCGCTCCACCGCCACGTTGACCGCTTCCCAGACGAACAGCGCAATGGCTGCCGCGACGGCGATCGTCACGAGCGCGGACGCGAGCCGATGGCCGATCGAACCGCTGCTAAAGAGCTGCCGCAGGTCGACGCCCCACGCAAGCAGCAGCAGAAACACCGTGCAGATGACGATCAGCACCGAGAGGGTTCGACGCAGTAACGGGTAGTAGCGGTACGCATGCTGATGCACCAGCGACAGCTGTGCGTCGCCTTCCACATGAAAGAACCGCGCGAGCGCGCCGAGCAGCACGATCGAAGCAACCCGCGCGCCGACCAGAATAGCGATCGTGATGCCGCCCACGTGCAGCAGCGCGTGATAGCCGTTTTCCACATCGAGTGCCCAGACGAACCAGAGCGCCATCACGAGGAAGATGGCGATCGCGGCCCATGCGTCGGCGAGGCCGTTGCCGACCAGCGACGTCGGACGGTTGCCCGACGTGTGGGCGCGAATCCATGCGGCGACGGGTTGGCGGCATTGCAGGATCATCAGCGAGAGCAGTACGTGACCGATCAGGGCGACCGCTTTGGTCAGCGCAACGTGCGCGGTGTCGTTCAGGCCGAGTGCTGCAGCCGTTTCGACGATGGCCGAGCCGGCGCCGATCAGCGTGACGCTGCGTACGATCCAGCGTTGCAGCCACGCAGCCCAGGTATCGCCGAGTCGCAGCAGGCGCAGGCCGGGCGCATCGGGTTGCGTGAAGAAACCGGCCGCAATGACGACCACGCGGCAGATCACATAGATGTCGATCAGTGCGCCGATTGCTTCGTCCTGAGGCGTGCCGTCGTCGGTCAGCAGCGACATCGTTGCGCTCGCGGCGGCGACGAAGACGACGAGCGGTAACGCCTTGACGATCAGCCGCAATACCGCGTGCGGCAGGCGGCGCAACAACGACCAGTGGAGTGCGACATGTTCTTCGCCACGTGCTTCGCGTGATGGAGCGATGGGATTGGCAGCGGCGGGCGTATTGCTTGAGGGCGCAGGTGCGTTTGGAGCCGAGGCCGAAGCCGGTAGATCCAATGCATCGCGCTGGCGCGCAGCGAGTGCGCTGCTGGCACGCCGTAGCAGACGGCGCGCCAGCCATTCGAGCACCAGCGCCGGCAGTAGCGCAGCGAGTAAGCTGCCGAGCACACGACCGAGTATCGCGCGATGCTGCGGGTTCGTCAGTTCGTCGCTCCACCACGCACGCAGCGACGACACATCGAGCAGCGCCGCCAGCGAACTGCGCAGCACCGTGATCACGTGCAGGCTCCAGCGCGCACCCTGGCGGGCGAGTTGCGAGGCGAGACCGTTGGTCTGCAGCGCGGACACCGCCGATGCGCCTGCCGGGCTTGCTGCCGCCGCTCCACTCGCCGCCGTTGCTGTTGCCGTTGTCGGAGCGGGCGCGCTGAGCGCACCGGCAGCGGCGATCGCCCGCAATGTGTCTTCGATCTGTGCACGACGCGTCGGACTGTTCAGCACTTCGAGCGCCTGACGCGCCTGATCCGGCGTCAGCGCGACGAGCGGAGTCGATGCCGCGGTGGGTGCGGTGGCGGCCTCGGTGGGTGCAACGAACCCAGGCAGTACCACAAGTGCGAACAGAAGAAGAAACGAGCTGATCAGGAGTTTACGCATGGTTGACGAACAGAACGACATGAGCGGAAGCGGACACGGTACCGCACGATTCGTGCCGCCATGCACAGGATGATAAGCAACCGACCCACGCCCGGCAGTACAAGTTCCTGCGGACTCAGCGGCGCGTACGTTTGATGGTCACCGCGGCGCACACGGCGGCGGCCAGCGCGCAGGCGGCGCAGACCAGCGCCACGGCGGCGAGCGCGCGATCGATCGCCTCGGCCTGGGCAGCGGCAACCGGCCTCGCAAGGTCTGCGGCGACCTGGGCATTCGCGTTCGCTCCGGGTTCGAGTGTGCGCAGCGACTGGCGCACAGTCGGCGACAGATCCATCCGGTCGAGCCGCGCCGACAACGCCGCATCGTGCGACCACACGAAGACGATGCCGAGCACGGCGATTGCCAGCAGGCTCGCGACACGCGCAACCGCATTGTTGATCCCCGATGCAACGCCCGTGCGTTCATCTGACACGGCGGCCATCACCGTAGTGGTGAGTGGCGCGACGGTGATCGTCATGCCGAGCCCGAGCACGACGAGTGCCGGGAAGTAGACGTTCCAGTAGCGGCCGTCCGGCAACGCAAGCATCGCGAAGCCGATGCCCGCAACGACCGGTCCCACGGTAAGCAGCGCGCGTGCGCCGCACCGTGCCATCAGGCCGCCGGTGAAGCGCGACAGCAGACCGATGACGAGCGGCGCCGGCAACAGCGCGGCGCCTGCCTCGGTGGCCGTGTAACCGTGTGCGCGAATCAGCGCATACGGCAGGAAAAACATCGCGCCGCCCACGCCGAAATACAGCAGCAGCGTGACGAGGTTCGTACCGACGAAGTCGCGCGAACGGAATACGTCGAGCGGCATCATCGGTTGCGCGCTTGTGCGTTCGATGATCAGGAACACCACCAGCAGCACGATGCCGGCTGCAACCGGACCGAGCACGACCGGCGCCGCAAAGCCATGCACTGGGGCCGCCGTCAGACCGTAGGTGAGTGCGCCGAGGCCGGCGGCAGCGGCCAGTGCGCCTAGCCAGTCGAGTCTGCCTTGCGCATCGGGGCTGCGGCTGTCGGGTATCGAGGCAAACGCCAGCGCGATCGTTACGCATGCCAGCGGGACGTTGAGGAAAAAGATCGCGCGCCACGACCAGGTGTCGACCAGCCAGCCGCCCATGACCGGGCCGAACGCACCGGTGATCGCGGCGACGCCCGCCCATGTGCCGATGGCCCGGCCGCGCTCGTGCTCGTCGAACACGGCACCGATGATCGCGAGGCTGCTGGGCACGAGCAGCGCCGCGCCGATACCCTGCACGGCGCGCGCAGCGATCAGCGTGCCGACGCCCGGCGCGAAACCGCACGCAATCGACGCAAGCGTAAACAACCCGATGCCGGCGACGAACACCGTGCGCCGGCCGAGCCGGTCACCGGCGGCGCCACCCACCAGCACCAGCGAACCGAGCAGCAGCAGGTACGCGTTGACGACCCACTGCATGGCGGCGACGCTCGCCGCGAGTTCGTTCTGGATCGACGACAGCGCGACATTGACCACCGAACCGTCGATAAACGCCATGCTCGATCCGAGGATCGTCGCGGCGAGCGCGAGGCGTTTGTGTCGCGACGGCCGGCCCGCGGCAGGGGGCTGGGTGCGGATGACCAGCGCATCGCAGGGGCTCGTCTGCGAGCCGACGACGTGAGCGGCGCGCTGTACGTTCGGCGGATCGAGTGCGTCGCGAACGTCGTGAATGGCCAAGGTCGCTCCTCGGAGGGGAATCGGGTCAAGCATAGCAACGTGGCGGATTTACTGCTATACGGGCACCACGCTTCGACCTACCATGCAGACATACCGTGATTCGGCACCCTGGCCAGGCGCCGATTGTGCCAAAGCGGAAACCCATCATCAAACAGACAAAACGCATCAATATGAATGTCGATCCTGTTGCATCGAATCCCGATACGGAATCGCCCGCAAACGCGAGCACTCGTATCGGCGATACCGGCAGCGAAGAGGGCAACGACGCAAAGAATGCTCCGGTTAGTCAACCTAAGCGCCTGACCCAGAGGCAGATCGTTACGGAGATCCTGCTGCGCGCTGGTACAGCGGCGCTGCTGTTGCCGTTCTTCATCTCCGTCATGCATCGCTACCTGCTCGATCCAACGCGCATCGCGTTGCTGTTCTTTGCGATTGCCGAGGCCGTGACGCTGGTGTTCGTACTGTGCTCGCGCGTGCCGACAGAACGCGACTGGCATCCGGTGAGTGTGGTGACGTCGTTTTGTGCGACCTACTATTTTCTGGCGTTCAATCTCGCCCCGGGCGTACATCTGGTTTCCGAAAAATTCGCAGCGGGATTGCAGATTGTCGGCTTTCTCCTGACGATCGTCGCCAAGCTGTCGCTGCGTCGCTCGTTCGGTCTGCTGCCGGCGCATCGCGGGCTCGTGACCGACGGTGCGTATCGCTACGTACGCCATCCGATATACACCGGATATTTCATCCGCGATCTCGGCTTTCTGTTGCCCACCTTCGGGCTGCAGAATCTGCTGATCATCCTGCTACATTGGGTGTTGCAGGTTATCCGGATCGTGCGCGAGGAACGGCTGCTGTCGAAAGACGACGCGTATCGCAGCTACAAGAAACGAGTCCGTTATCGGGTCGTGTGGGGCCTGTTCTGATCCCGCTTGCAGGAAACACGCACTCCGTCTATTATTGAGCACTCACTCATTTAACGGAGCAATTCGTGGCACGTCCTCGCAGCGAAGACAAGCGCAACGCCATCCTGTCGGCGGCTACGAAAGCCGTCGCGACGCTCGGCGTCGAAGCCACGACGGCGAAGATCGCCAAAGGGGCGGGCGTTGCGGAGGGGACGTTGTTTACCTACTTCGACAGCAAGGACGTGCTGTTCAACGAGCTGTATCTGGATCTCAAGCACGATCTGCGCGGCGAGATGACGCGCGGCTACCCGGCAGCGGGATCGGTTGTGGAGCGCGGCCGTCACGTGTGGGACCGCTATATCGACTGGGGCGTCGCGTATCCGTTCAAACGCAAGGCGATGAGCCAGCTGTCGATCTCCGAGCGCATCACCGAACACAGCCGCGATGCCGGCATGGCCGCGTTCGGCGAGATCAACGCGATGGTGCATCAGATCTCGTCGAACGGTCCGTTGAAGGACCAGTCGCCGTTGTTCGTCGCGGCAATGATGAATGCGATTGCCGAAGCGACGATGGAGTTTATCGAACGCGAACCGAAGCAGGCAAAGCGCTATAAGGCCGCCGGATTCCAGGCGTTCTGGAGCGCGGTAGCCGGTGTGTGATGCGTTTTTTTTTAGTTTCGTAATGAGCGCGTATTCACTCAATTAATCTGATCAATTTGTTTTCTCCGATTCACCCCAGCAGGAGTGCGCAATGCCCAAAGTATCGAAGGTCTGGACCACCCAGGATATTCCGCGCCAGGACGGCCGGCTCGCGCTCGTGACTGGCGCAACTGGCGGCATCGGGTACGAAGCCGCGCTCGCGCTGGCGGGGGCCGGTGCGGAAGTCGTCCTGACCGGCCGCAACGATGCGAAAGGCGACGTCGCGCTCAACCGCATCCGGACAGTTCATCCGGGCGCGAATATTCGCTATGCGCACCTCGATCTCGCGAGCCTTGCATCGGTTCGCGCCTTCGTGGATGGTTTTGCGAGCCGGCATCAAGCGCTGGCTCTGCTTGTGAACAACGCAGGCGTGATGATGCCGCCCACGCGCCATACCACACAGGATGGTTTCGAATTGCAGTTCGGCACCAACTATCTCGGCCACTACGCGTTGACCGCGCGTTTGCTGCCGTTGTTGCGCGCGGGGCGCGACGTGCGTGTCGTCAACGTGAGCAGCGGAGCGCATCGAATCCAGGCGGACATTCATTTCGACGATCTGCAGTGGGAGCGCAGTTATCGTCCGTGGCCCGCGTATGCGCAGTCGAAACTAGCAATGTTGCTATTCGCCTTCGAACTGCAACGCCGCAGCGATACGCACGGCTGGGGGCTCACCTGCAACGCGTGCCATCCGGGCTATGCGCTGACCGGTCTGCAAAGCGCGGGCCCGGGGCTCGGAAGCAACGGGCGACGTACGCTGATCGAACGTCTGTCGGCTGCGCTCGGGCCATACGTGGCGCAGTCGGCAGCCGGTGGCGCGCTGCCGACGCTGTTCGCCGCAACCTCGCCCGATGCGAAGCCCGCGGGATACTATGGGCCGCAGGGGCGCTTCGAGCTGAAGGGGCCGGTCGGCGACGCAATCATCGGTGAGAAGGCGCGCGACAAGTCGCTCGCCACGCGCCTGTGGGACGTTTCCGGTCCATTGGTCGGTGTGCAATGGACCGAGGAGGCAACGACGTGAAGGTAGTGATTTTTGGTGCGACGGGAATGGTCGGGCAGGGCGTGTTGCGCGAATGTCTGCGCGATCCCGATGTGACGGGTGTGCTTACCGTCGGGCGTGCGACGACCGGGCAACTCGATCCGCGTCTTCACGAACTGGTGCGCAGCGACCTCACGCAATACGCGGGTCTCGATGACGAGTTGTCGGGCTACGACGCGTGCTTCTTTTGTCTCGGGGTTTCGTCGGTGGGGATGAAGGAAGACGACTATTCGCGCATTACCTACGACCTGACACTCGCCGCGGCCAGCGTGCTCGCGCGCCTCAATCCGGCGATGACGTTCGTCTACGTGTCCGGCACCGGTACCGACAGCAGCGAACAGGGCCGCGTGATGTGGGCGCGTGTCAAAGGGCGTACTGAGAATGCGTTGCGCCGGCTGCCGTTCAAGGCGGTGTATCTGTTCAGGCCCGGTGTGATTCAGCCGCTTCATGGCGTGCGTTCGAAGACCCGGCTGTATCACACGTTCTATGTGCTGCTGGCGCCGCTGCTGTCTACGGCGCGGCGGCTCTTTCCCGCGCATGTGCAAACCACGGAAAGCCTGGGACGCGCGATGCTTGCGGTCGCGCGACACGGCGCACCGAGCGCGGTGCTCGAACCCGCCGATCTGAACGCACTTGCTCAGGACAGTACCGCAAGGGCATAAGCAGACATCAAGCAGCTAGACCATCAACGATCGTCTACGCGGCCGTCAGGTCCAGCCCAACCGAACGCATGCACGCGCGTAACCGGTTGCGCGGCCGCTACGGCCGCGCAGATCGCACCTGGCATCGGCACATCGAGCACGTGCCAGCGGCCCGCCTCGCCGGTATCGACGAAGAACGCCGCGCTCTCCTGACGCAGCACATTGGCATCGGCGTCGAGTAGCGGCTTGCCTGCGGCAGCAAGAAGGCTCGCGTGGCGCACGTGGCTGCGCAGCGCGATCGAATGAGCGATCGTCGTACGTTCCTTGAGCGCTGCCGTGAACGTACCGTTCCCGGTGTCGATGTCGATTTCATCGGTGGGCAGCGGCAGACGGGTGCCGAGTCCGAACGGGCTCGCGCTGATGCCGATCATGATCCACACCCCCGCGTAGGCGACCTGTACCTCGATGCCCGCACGATGGATGTCGGCGAGCACCGGCTGGCCGAGCGGGTTATCGGTGAGCGCGACATCGGTCGGCGCACAGTCGAGCATCTGCGCGAGCACGCCGCGCAGCACCGCCCGACCCACCGCGAAGCGCTTGCCCAGCGCCGGGTTCGGATGATTCTTTACACGCGCGAGTTCGGCTTTCGACAGCCGCATATATGCCGCTTCTTTCGATACGACCTGCCATTCGGGACGCACACGCCAGAGCAACAACTCGCCGGTGGGCGGCAACGGGTCGCCTTCCGGGCGGCGCCACGCGAGCCGTTGTGGCAGGAACGCGAGGTCCGGAACGCGATAGATCGCGTGACGCGGTGTTTCGCGGCGGCCGTTCGTGCCCTGTGCGGCTTGCGCCACGTGGTTGCCGTGCGGCGTGCGGGCAGAGACGAAAGTGATTCGTGGCAAATCCGGCTGCCTTTCAATGCATATACGTGACGCGCCGCACGCGCACGCGGATCACGATGCCCGCGTCGAGCAGCGAAATCGCGAACCAGCGCGCGATCTTCAGCATGCCGCTTACGGCGGGCTGCGGCAGCCAGTCGTTCAGCAACTGCATGGCGGCGTGGCTATGGGTTTTCTGCAGCAGCGCGATGGTTTGCAGCAGCGAGGCTTCGTCCTTCGCGAGATCGCTGGCGCACCGGCAGCGTGTGTCGAGCCGGCGGCACGTCGTGCGCATCAGGCCACGCATCAGCATGTCGAAGTAGGTCAAGCCGTCGGCAGTCATGCCGGCTTCCGACAGGACTTCGCGCCAGCTGTTGCGCATGCGTACCGCATCGCACTGCGGACGCAGCCAGGTGCGGACCGCGCTGACCACGGTTTGCTCGGCGATGTCGGGATGCTCGGCGAGCGAGTCGTCGAGCAACGAATGCTGCCTCGCGGGTGGGCTATGAAAGTGCATGCGACCTCCAACCTCGTGGATGCTTAACGCGACGACGGACCGGTCCATTCGCGCACGTGGGCCGCGCGCTCGGGACGAACGGCATCGCGTTGCGCCGATGCCGGCGTACCGATGAACAGAAAGCCGAGCAGCTGTTCCGACGGCTCGAAGCCGAGTGCGTCATGCATGCGCACATCGTACGAATCGACACCGGTGGCCCAGAAGCCGCCGTAACCGAGCACATGAATCGCGTTCAGCATGTTCATCGCGGCGGCGCCGACAGAGAGCAGTTGTTCCACTTCAGGGACGGTCGAAGTGCCGTCGACCGCTGCGGCGATCGCGATGATGATCGGCGCCGCCTGCGCTTTCCTGCTGCGATGCTGATGCGCGGAGCGCGGCTCGTCCGGCATACGCGCGCTTGCGATGTCGACCAGCACTTCACCGAGTGCTTCGCGCGCTGCGCCGCGCACGAGGACAAAACGCCACGGGCGCAGGTTGCCGTGATCCGGCGCGCGCAACGCGACGTCGAAGATCGAGGCGAGTTCGGCGTCGTTCGGTCCGGGACTGGTCAGCGGCCAGTACGACTGGCGCGATAACAGCGACTGCAACACGATGCGCGCGCGGTCCGGGGCGGCATCGTGGGCGCTACGTTCGGCGGATTCAACGGGCAGGGGTGAGTTCATGGACGGAAGGATCGAGAGTTTTGAGACATGCCGAATCATGGAGCAAATTCCGCACAATTGCAAATGATTCTCATTTGTATGTGAGACAGGTATGAGCAGAATGCCTGTGCAACCTGGCTGGCTTGTGTCACAGCGAAAAACGGGGCTGAGGGCCGGCCCGCCTGGTTCGGACGCTATTCATGCGACTCGCTGACGGCGTCGCGCGCACCTTGCAGCGGATGCAATGGCGGGAGAAAATCGCACGATCGCGGCGCTGAGCGCTGCGCTCCGCCGCATCCAACGCGTCTTTCCCGCGCGCCTTATTTCCCCTGTGCCGGTTCCCACCCATGCCATCCGTCAGTGCGTTGTTCATTTATCCCGTGAAATCGTGCGGCGCGATCGCGCTCGACCATGCGCTGCTGGAGCCGCACGGGCTCGAATGGGACCGGCACTGGATGGTCGTCGACGGCAACGGGCGCTTCGTGTCGCAACGCGAGTACCCCGCGATGGCGCTGATCCGGCCGGTATTCACGCCTGCTTCGCTGGAACTGTCGGCGCCGGGCGCGGCCGACGTATTGCGCCTGCCTCTGGAAGCGCCGCGCGAAGCGGCACGCGTGCCCGTGACGATCTGGCGTGACAGCCTCGAGGCGCTCGATGAGGGGGATGGAGCGGCGCGCTGGTTTTCGGAGGTACTCGGTGTACAGGTGCGGCTCGCGCGATTCGATCGCGAGGTGACGCGGCTTGCGAACAAGATGTGGACCACAGGCACCGACGCGCCGACGAAGTTCGCCGACGGCTTCCCGCTACTCGTCACGACCGAAGCCTCGCTCGACGAACTGAACCAGCGTTTGCGCGCGAAAGGCGCCCCTTCGATTCCGATGAACCGTTTCCGGCCGAACATCGTACTGAACGGCGTCGACGCGTTCGAAGAGGACTTTGTCGAGACGCTGTCGATCGGCGCGGACGACGCCATCGTGTTGCGCTTCGTCAAACCGTGCGCGCGTTGTCCGATCACGACAGTCGATCAACTCGAGGGGCGCCCCGATCCGCAGTGGCCGACCGAGCCGCTCGATACGATGATGGGCTGGCGCGCCAATCCGCGCGTGGATGGTGGCCTGACGTTCGGGCAGAACGCGATTGTGGTCGGCGGTGCGGGGCGGCGCGTGAATGTTGGGACCGATGTCAGCTGGGAGCTGGCCTTTCCCGACGACTTCTGAAGATGCTTTTCTCTTGCGCGACTAATTGCCGGGTGGCGCCAGTTCCGCCAGCAGCCAGTCGCGAAACGCCTTGACCTTGCGTTGACGGATGGCGCCCGGCGGGTAGACCACGTAAAAGCTCGACGTCGATTTCAATGCGTGTGCGAACGGCCGAACCAGTCGCCCGGTAGCGAGGTCGGCGGCCACCAGCATGGTCCGGCCCAGCACGACGCCTTCGCCTTGCACCGCTGCCTCGACGGCGAACGTCGCGGAGTCGAACGTAATCCCGCTTTGCGGATCGACGCCTTCCACACCCGCGCTGGCGAGCCACGTCGCCCAGTCGATTGGAAAAGCGTCGTGGATCAACGTGTGATGTTTCAGGTCCGCGGGCTTGCGCAATGCTCGCTTGCCTGCGACGAGTCTGGGACTGCACACCGGAAATACCTCTTCCTCAGTGAGAAATTCCGCAGTCAGCCCTGGGTAATTCCCGCCGCCATAGCGGATCGCAATGTCGATACCGTCACCGAGAAAGCTGCTCAACTGACCGGTCGTCGAGACGCGCACGTCGATCTCGCTGTGCTCGCGATGAAAACGATAGAGACGCGGTACCAGCCATTTCCCGGCAAAGCCATCGGACGTGCTGACGTTCAACGTCGAGTTGGAGTGGCGCGTCGTGGCCGTTGCGGTCGCGTTCGACAGCCGGTCCAGCGCTTCGCGAACCGCCCGCGCGTACGGTTCGCCGACAGCAGTGAGGCGCACCGAACGCGTCGCGCGCTCGAACAACTGGACGTCGAGCTGATCTTCGAGGTGCTTGATGGCACGGCTGATGGCGCCGTGCGTGACGTTGAGTTCCTCCGCCGCTCTGGAGAAACTCAGATGCCGGGCAGCCGCTTCAAAGCTCGGCAATGAATTGAGTGGCGGTAGTTTGCGGGGCATGGCGATTAGTGAGTGTTAGTCACAGATTGATGCCAAAGAATGGTTTGTCTGTCAACCCGCCGATGACCAGAATGTCCTTTACAGCTACCACTCAGGAGAACGACATGGCCACCATCCACCCATTTCTCTGGTTCGAGACCGATGCGCAAGAAGCACGCGATTTTTACCTGTCGGTCTTCAGGAACAGCAAGGCGCTCGACTCGGTGGAGTTCAGCGACAAGGTTTCCGGCAACAACAAGACGGCGCCGATGGCCGTTCATGGCTTCGAACTCGAAGGATTGCGCTTTACGGCGCTCAACGCGGGATCGGCGCCGCGGTTCAACGAAAGAGTCTCGCTCTACATCGAGACGAAGGACCAGAGCGAAACCGACTACTACTGGCACGCGCTCACGGCAGGCGGTGGCGTCGAAAAGCAGTGCGGCTGGTTGATGGACCGGTATGGCGTCCACTGGCAGGTCGTGCCGGAAATCATGCTGCGGCACCTGGCCGACCCGGACCGCGAGAAGGCCGACCGGGTGCGGTACGCGATGTACAAGATGTCCAGAATCATCGTCGCCGATATTGAAGCTGCGTATGCGGGCAATGCGTGAGTGCGTCAGTACGTAACGCGCCCGCGCTCACCATCGAAAACGGAGGCTGACATGGCATCGCTCAAGGGACAAAAGATTGTCGTCGTTGGGGGTAGTTCGGGTATCGGTCTTGGTGTTGCGGCCGCGGCTCTGCAGCATGGTGCAGACGTCGTAATCGTCGGGCGATCTTCTGAGAAGCTTGAGGCCGCGCAGTGCTCGCTTGGTCAGGATCGTCGTGTGACAAGCTTCGCCGTCGATATTACGAAAGAGCAGGACGTCGCCCGCGCTTTCGACGACGTTGGCCCATTCGATCACCTCGTGTCGACTGCAGGAACGCCGCCGCCAGGCGATGCGATCGAGCGGATCGACATCGATGTCGTGCGACGCTTTTTCGACAGCAAACTGATCAGCGCTGTGACGCTTGCAAAACACGCTGCGCGCACGCTCAGAAAGGGCGGTTCGATGACGTTCACTTCGGGCATCAATAAGGATCGGCCGCCTGTTCCTGGCGGCGCGGTCGTGGCGGCGACTGCAGGTTCGTTCGGCTATTTCGCCCATGCACTCGCGCTGGAACTGGCGCCGACGCGCGTCAATGTCGTGTCGCCGGGGTGGGTCGATACGCCGATGTGGGACGACATGGTCGGCGAGGCCAAGGTGGGCTACTTCGCGCAGATGGCCGCCCGCTTGCCGGCGGGCAGGATTGCGACGCCCGCGGATGTGGCTGCCGCCTATGTCTATCTGATGGAGAGCGAGCTGACGACCGGCGAGACGATGCATATCGATGGCGGGCAGCGGCTTGTCTAGGCGCCTGTGGGCGAGAAAGGCCTTCGGGCATTCTGGACACTACGCCGGTCAGAGCGGCGAGCGAGAGGTTCACCAGCGGGACGGAGTCGCACGGGCCGTCGACGCCGTGCGCTGCTGCGTACCGCTCACGCAGCGCTGCGACTTTCCAGCACCGGGGCGTCCTGATCGACGGGGATGAGACGGGTGGTTGTGCGGTCGTGCGAAGGCTGCAACGGCAGCACGCGCGCGTCGAGCGGCATCGTCAGCGAGTCAGTGCGTACGACGTGCATACGGGCGGGCGTCGTGGCGGCCGGGCGCTGCGCAGTATGCCGACGTTGTTTCAGATCCCGCAGTCCACGCGATCCGAAGCCGTAGCCCGTCTTGACGATCATCAGGCCGATCAGTGCCGCGGCCAGGTCGTCGAGCCGCGTAAGACCCGCAAGACTGCCGCCGATCGCCACCGTCACGACCAGCGAAGACAGCGCATCGGCGCGCACATGCCATGCGTTGGCGAGCAGCAGGGTCGAACGGCTGCGTTTTGCTTCGCGCGCCATCCAGCGGAACAGCGTTTCCTTGCTGGCGAGCGCGAGTACGGCGACGCCGAGCGTCACGATATCGAAGTGGCTGTCGGGATTCACACCGGAGCGCACCGCCGACTCCCACGATTGCCACACCATCTGGAGCCCCGTTGCGCCAAGCAGCGCGCCGAGCGCAAGCAGCGCGAGCGGTTCGTACTTCGGATGCCGGCGCGTCGGATCGGCGGCCGCGGCGCGGGCGTCGAGAGCGCAGGCGAGCAGGACGAGCGCGTCGGCGAGCATGTCGACGAACGAGTGCAACGCATCCGCCAGCATCCCGGACGAATGGGCGGACAGGCCCACCGTTACCTGTAGCGCCATCAACAGCAGATTCAGCACGATGCTTGCGACGAGCACCTTCGACGTCGTGCTTATCGACGACGTTCGTTCCTGCAACGGGGTTGTCATGGCATCCCGGTTGTGTGTGGGGATGCCAGAACATACCGACGCTACGTTGCGGCTACGTGACAGTGGGCGTGTCGGGCGGGCGGCATCGCTTGAGGACGCCGGCGGCGGGCATCAGGTCGCAGCGTCGGGTTCGGACGTCAGGCCCGATCCGGTGCCACCAGCAGCGGCGCCAGGGCATCGAGCAATGCGTCCGGCGAGCAGGTATCCGGGCTTCCCTCAAGCCGCTTCCGGTCGGCCCAGGCGCCGCTCCAGGCGACCTCGAATTCCGCGATTTCCAGCCCGATCAGCCCGCAATCCGCCAGCACCTGCGCCGCAGCGGACAGGTCGTCCAGCGACAGCCCGCCGTCGACCGCGTACTCGGTCGGCACGATGCCGGGATTGAGCACGTCGCAGTCGAGATGCACATAGACCTCGCGACCGGCGATTGCGTTACGCAGGCGATCGGGCAAACCGTCGCCGACGGGCACCAGCGCGATCGTGCCGGCATCGATCAGGGCGTGCTCGGCGGGATCGAGATCGCGGGCGCCGACGAGGATCACGTTCGCCAGATCGAGGTCGCCGCCCAGGCCGGTATTGTCTTTCCAGTCGGTGTTCCAGCGGCCGGCCGCGCCGGTGAGCACGAGGCCGCCCAGATAGCCCGACGAAGATGTCGACGGCGTATTGCAGTCGCCGTGTGCATCGAACCAGACGATCGCCGCATCCGGCCGGTGGCGCGCGACAACCGGTAGCGTTGCAAGCGCGCTGGCACAGCGCCCCATCGTGGTCAGCAGCGGCGTGTTGCCGTCTCTCAGCAACGCGTCGTAGTGGGCGGACAGACACCGTAGCCAAGGCGTAGCCGCGGTCAACTGCTCGCGCCATCCACCGGCAAGCGCTGCCTCCGGTTCGCCGATGCGGGCCGGCTCGAGCCCGAGCCGTCGTGCGAGCGCAAGGCCGACAACGAGCGAGCCGGCCATACCGCGCTCGTTGCGATCGGCGGTGCGGCCGGTGAAAACGGTGAGGGCGGGGTGGTGTTTATGCATGAGCCGGATTCCGCTGACGATGGTCGAGCGAGTATCGCATGGGCCAGGAGTGGTGCTGCAGCGGCGCTTCGTAGCCTCGTGCAACGCATTGTTCAGGTACGTGCGCAGGCAGTTGTATACGTATAAACGTCTATACGTTTAAAATTCAACCTTCGACGTTTTTCCGTATCGAGGTACCGCATGATCAGTTCCATGAGCGGCTTCGTTCTGCTCGCCGCGCTGTTGCATGCCACATGGAACGCGATGCTGCATGGCAACCGCGACCGCTTTCTGTCGATGACATGGATGAGCATCGGCATTGCACCGATCGCCACGGCGGTAGCGCTCTCGGTGCCTGTTCCGGCGCAGGCCGCGTGGCCCTACATCGCCGTGTCCGGTCTTGTTCACGGCCTGTACAACCTGTGCCTCGTGTATGCGTACCAACGCAGCGACCTCGGCGAGGCGTATCCGATCGCCCGCGGTTCGTCGCCGATGCTCGTGGCGCTCGGTGCGGCGGTATTCGCCAATGAACAGATCCACATCTTGCAGGCTGCCGGCATTGCGCTGGTGTCGTGCGGCATCATCAGCTTTGCGTTGCAGCGCCGGCGACCGTCGCGCGAGAGCATCGTCGCGGCGCTGCTTACCGGAGCGACCATCGCCTTATATACGGTGATCGACGGGATCGGCGTGCGACGTGCCGGCGGTCATGCGATTTCCTATACCGCGTGGATGTTCGCGTTCTACTGGCTGATGCCCGCGATCTTCATCGCGAAGCGCGGTCGCTCTGCGCTGCGCGCGTCGTTTGCCGATATCGGTACGTCGGTGTCGGGTGGTGTCGTATCGATCGCGGCATACGGGATCGTGATCTGGGCGATGCAATACGGCGCGATGGGCACGGTGTCGGCGCTGCGCGAAACCAGTGTGGTGTTTGCCGTGCTGATCGGCCGTCTGTTCCTGCGGGAAGAGGTGACGTTCGCGCGCTTTGTTTCGTGTGTCGTGATTGCGGCGGGGGCCGTCTGTATCGGGCTGTGACGCCCTAGGCCCCGGTTTCTCCCGCATCCGCTGGCCGCTTGAGTTTTCTGAACGCATCCGGCTCCCACACGCGCATCGCCAGCAAAAGCGCGGTGCCGTGCCGCTCGCTCAAAGCCTCCGTCGCCGACTCATCGTGCAACGACGTGAATTTGCGGCGCAGCTTGCGCAATTCGGCCTGCAACTGCGCATAAGCGGATGTGGTCAGCATGCCATGCACGAAATCCATCGATTCTTCCGGCATGTCGAACCGGCTTTCCATGAAATCGGGCAGTCCCCGCTGCAGGAAGTACTGGCGGATCGGCCCATCCGGCAGCCAGTCGAAGTCCCGTGCGACCAGCAACCGGATGCGGTTGCCCGGCTTGAGATTCGCAAAGCCCATACGATCCAGCACGAGTAGATGCTTGATGCACTCGGCTTTAGACAGTTGATACCTCGACATCATGTCTTCGAGCGACCAGTAGTTCAACGTGCACACAGCCACCAGCAAGAGTTTTTCGTTCGACACGAGCTGCGCTTCCTGGTCGCGTGTGAGCACGTGCAGGCGCGGCACCGCAAGCTCGGCTTCCTGCAGCAGTTCCGCCATGGTCATCCCGAACAGGTCGCAGAACTGTGCGAGACGATCGATCGTCAGGCGTCCTCCGGCCAGCAGTCGTTTCACGCTTGGCTCCGACAGACGCAGCGCCTGAGCGACGTCGCGATAGGTCATGCCTTCGGTTTTGAGGCGGCGCTTGATGGTCGCGATGATCTGGGTAATCTCGGTCATGGCCGGGCTCTGATGATGTGGGTGCGTGGGGCAGTAAAGGTATCGAGATCCGATACCGTGAGTGTGATTCTAGTCAAATAAAAACATTGAAAGTGCAAAATGTGCGACCACGGATCATGCTGGCCTCCGTTGTTAGCCCATGGAGACCAGTATGACCACCGGCACCCGGACAACCGATGTAAGTGGTGGGGACCACGCGCATGCAGGCTCCCGTCTCGTTCCGCACGCGGCGGGAGCGTACGGTGCGTCCGGTGTGTCGCCGGTGCATGACCTGCAAGTCGGGGATCTCGTTTTTATCCGCGTGACTGCGCGTCCGTTTCTCGAAGTGGCTTATGCCACGCTTTCGTGGACGAATCATGTCGGCATCGTTGTCGACGCGCAGGGCGACGATCCGTTGATCGCGGAAAGCACCTTCCCGTTCGCACGCACCACGCGTATGACGCGTTTTCTGGAGCGCTCCGAAAACGGCCGCTACACCATCGCGAGGCTCGCGATACCGCTCGACAGTCTGCACCGCAGCAAACTGATCGCGGCGACGACGAGGCGAATGGGCACGTTCTACGACACCGGCTTCAACCTGCATTCACGGCGCCAGTTCTGCTCGCGCTTCGTGCGCGAAGTTATCGAGGAAGCGACGGGCATCCGGCTCGGCGAGACCGAAACCTTCTCGACCTTGCTTGAGCGTAATCCTGATCCGAGGCTCGGTTTCTGGCGGCTCTGGTACTTCGGCCGCATTCCGTGGCGACGCCTTACCGTTACACCGGCGAGCGTGCTGGACAGTCCGCATCTTCGTGTCGTCTGCGATGTCGGCAGCGAAACGACCGCGCGCCCACAACCTTCGATAGACCAGGAGGCACATCCATGCTGATCATCGTCTTTCTCCTGTTCGGTTTCTGCTTCGCGCTGGAGCGGATGAATCCAGGCTGGACGCTTCCCCATGTGCGCACGTGGGGCGTGCGTGTACTGCTGCTCAACGGGGTTCAACTGGGCGTGGTGGTCGCAGCGGGACTGACGTGGCAGCAATGGTTTTCATCGCGATCGCTTTTTCATCTGTCGGCGCATCTATCGCCGGTGGCCGCCGGCCTGCTGGCGTATTTCATCGCGACCTTCGTGTTTTACTGGTGGCATCGCTGGCGTCACGAATACGATCTGCTCTGGCGTGGGTTCCATCAGATTCACCACAGCGCACAGCGGCTCGAAGTGATCACGTCGTTCTACAAGCATCCTGGCGAGATGATCGTCAATTCGGTGATTGGCAGTGTGCTCGTGTACACGTTGCTCGGGATGTCGCCTGAGGCGGGTGCGGTCTATACGCTGTGCACGGCCGTCGGGGAGTTCTTCTATCACACGAATTGCCGTACGCCACGTTGGGTCGGATACGTCTTTCAGCGCCCGGAGATGCATCGCATCCATCACGAGTACGCGCATCACAAGAACAACTACGGCGATATCACGTGGTGGGACATGATGTTCGGTACGTATGAGAACCCGCCTGCGTGGGATGGTGTCTGCGGATTCGATGCGGAGAAGGAGCAGCAACTCGGCGCCATGCTGCGCTACCGCGACGTGCATCGTGTGGAGGAACGCTGAACCGATACGATCGCCCTGTTTCTGAAACGCCCTCGCTTGCCCCGAGGGCGTTTCTTTTTGGGTTCTTTTGAGGTCGGTACACGCGCTCCGGTTGTTACGATCATTACATCTAGCGATCGAATATCGGGGTTGGATATGCGGATGGCACGCCAAACCGGCCATAAATGTTATTGACGCATCATTTCGATGATGACAAGATAACAATCGATTTCGCGACACCCGATCGCGCTACATAAAAATTTCGTCGCGCCGACGAAGGAGACAGACGAGATGAGTGCGCCGGTTCCGGCCGCGGCCAGTTCATCGCCCGAGCGAACAGTTCAGGTGCCGTCTCAGGCGCCGTTGGTCCGCGTGGCGGGCGTCACCAAGCGGTTTGGCGGCGTACAGGCGCTGCGCGGCGTCGACCTCGAAGTCCTGCCTGGCGAAGTCCATGCGCTGCTTGGCGAAAACGGCGCCGGCAAATCCACGCTGATCAAGATACTCAGTGGCGTGCACGCCTACGACGAAGGCTCCATCGAGATCGCCGGTCAGAAAGTAGCGTTCGATTCTCCCGCCCGCTCGCGCGATGCCGGTATCGCCGTCGTCTACCAGGATCTGAGCCTGGTCGAGTCGCTTTCTGTGGCGGCCAACCTGATGCTGGGGCGCGAACCGCGCACGCGGCTCGGCTTCGTGAAGAAACGCGCACTGCTGGCGCAAGTCAGCGATTTCCTGCACGAGCACGGCATTCCACTCGACCCGCGTGTGCCGGTCGGTTCGCTGCCGTTTGCTTACCGGCAGATGACCGAGATCTGCAAGGCGTTGATGGGCGACGTGCGTGTGCTGATCCTCGATGAACCCACCTCGGCGCTGACGGGCGGCGAAGAGCAGATCCTTTTCGACGCGATTCGCGCGGTGACCGATCGCGGTGTGGGCGTGATCTATGTCACGCATCGGTTGAACGAGGTGTTTCGTATTTCACAGCGCGTGACCGTATTCCGCGACGGCCGGAACGCAGGCATGTTCGCCACCGCCGATACCGACATGAAGCAGCTCGTCGCGGCGATCGTCGGTCCGGGGCACGCCGCGGTGCAGATGCGCGAACAGCGTCGCGGTACTGCCGCGAACGATCCTGCAGCCGCTGTCGGCACACCTGTTCTTACGTTGTCCGGTGTCAGCAACGACCGGCTGCGCGATGTGAGCCTCACGCTGCGCAAAGGCGAGATTCATGGGCTCGCGGGATTGATCGGCAGTGGTCGCACCGAGATACTGCAAACGGTGTTCGGCCTGCGTTCTGCCGATAGCGGCGAGATCGCGATCGAGGGTCGCACGGTTGCGCGCCATACGCCCGCGGACGCGATCAAGCTCGGTATCGCGCTGGTACCGGAAGATCGCCATCTCCAGGGGCTCGTGCTCGATCATTCGATCGAACGCAATCTGACCTTGCCGCGACTTGCGCATTTCTCGCGCTGGGGCTGGCTGCGTAGCGGCGCTGCGCTCCAGCAGGCGCAGGGCGCAATGAAGAAGCTGGCGGTAAAAGCACCGGGCGCGTCTACCGACGTCAAGTTTCTGTCGGGCGGCAATCAGCAGAAGGTCGTCTTCGCGAAGTGGAATCATCCGCGGCCGACTGTCCTGCTGCTCGACGAACCGACCGTCGGCGTCGATGTCGGCGCGCGCGAAGAAATCTACGGTGTCGTGCACGACGCGGCGCTGGCCGGAACCGGCGTGCTCGTCGTGTCGTCGGATCTCGACGAACTGCTGCGTCTGTGCGATCGCATCTCCATCGTGGTCGACGGCCGCATTGTCGATACCGTCGAGCGCGCGACGCTTGCCAACGCCGAAGAGCTTCATCATCTGATCCAACTCCCGCGGTCCTCGAACGAGCATGCAACATGAACGACTCCGTCCCGTCGCTGGCCACTGACCAGCAGGTTTCCCAACCGCCGCAACCGAGCCGCGCACGACGGCTCGCGCAATTGCTGCTGCAAGGCGACCGGCCATATGCGCTCTATTTCGCCTTCGCGATCCTGCTCGTGGTCTTCAGCGTCGCGTCGCCGTGGTTTCTGTCCATCGACAACTTCCTGAACATCGGCCGCCAGACAGCGCTCGTGTCCATCATCGCGATCGGCATGACGTTCGTGATCATCGCGCGGCAGATCGATCTGTCGGTAGGTTCGACGCTCGCGTTGTCGGGCATGTCCGCGGCGCTGGCGATGGCGTACATCGGCGACAACTGGTTTATCGGCGCGGTGGCGGGAATCGGCACGGGTGCTGTGGTGGGT
The DNA here is from genome assembly GCF_007556815.1 of Paraburkholderia megapolitana. Classification (NCBI taxonomy): domain Bacteria; kingdom Pseudomonadati; phylum Pseudomonadota; class Betaproteobacteria; order Burkholderiales; family Burkholderiaceae; genus Paraburkholderia; species Paraburkholderia megapolitana. The sequence goes on along the minus strand of NZ_CP041743.1, from coordinate 28,139 downwards.
TTGATCAACGGTGTGATCACGACGCGACTGAACATTCCTTCGTTTCTCGTCACGCTCGGTACGCTCAGCGCGGCACGCGGGCTCGCGTTGCTGCTCACGACGACGCGGCCCGTCATCATCACCAACGATTCATTCATCTCGATCTTCGGCGAAGGCGACATCGCCGGTGTGCCGGTGCCGATCATCTGGACCGGTCTCGCGGTGATCGGCGGCATTTTGCTGCTGCATTACAGCGTGTTTGGCCGCCAGGTTTACGCGGCGGGCGGTAACCCGACCGCGGCGCTGTACTCGGGCATCAACATCCGGCGCGTGACCACGCTGGCGTTCGTGCTGACCGGCATGCTCGCGGGTGTTGCGGCGCTCGTGCTGTCGGCGCGTTCGCACGCGGCGCGGCCCGATGTGGTGCAGGGGCTCGAACTCGATGTGATTGCGTCGGTGACGCTCGGCGGCTGCAGTCTGTTCGGCGGGCGCGGGTTTGTGCTTGGGACGTTGCTCGGCAGCCTGATCATCGGGACGCTCAACAACGGCCTCGTGCTGCTCGGCGTCAGTTCGTCGCTGCAGCTCGTCATCAAGGGGGCGATCATCGTCGCGGCGGTGGCGTTTACGAAGAAGTGACGCAGGGTGTGAACGGTTCGCAGTAGCCAGGCAAGTCGGGCAAGTCAGGCAAGTCAGGACAATCAGGAGACTCAATACATGAAGACCAACGGAGGGGAATCATGAAACAACGTCGTGTCTCGAGAGTGGTGTGGGCCAGTGTGATTGCAGCGGCAAGCCTGGCGGTATTCGCTTCGTCCGGCGCCAGTGCGCAGACGTGCATGAAGGGATTGTCGCCGGCGACGATCGGACCGAAGACGATCGTCGGGCAAGGACCGAACGGCGAAAAAGCGGCCTCCGTCGATACCGTCCAGCTCAGTGCCGCCGAAGCAGCCAAGGTGAAAGCAGGCAAATTCAAGGTCGGCATTTCGATGCAGACGATGAATCTGGACTGGTCGCAACTGCAGGTGCAGGGCATTACCGACACGCTCAAGAAATACGGCGTCGAAGTAATCGGCACCGCATCGGCCGAGTATCAGGTGGACAAGCAGATCGCCGATATCGAGAACACCATTCAGCGGCATCCGGACGGCATCATTTCGATTCCGGTCGACGGCATGGCGACGGCCGCGACGTACAAGAAGGTGTCCGCGGCCGGTATCAAGCTGGTGTTCATGGATAACGTGCCGGGCGGACTGCATCATCCGGAGCAATACTCGGCGATGGTGTCCGCCGACAGCGAAGGCAATGGCCAGATCGCCGCGAAGGTGCTCGCGTCGTGCATTCCTCAGGGGGGCACGGTCGGGCTCGTCAACTTCGGTGTCGACTACTTCAGCACGAAGGAGCGAACCAAGGCCGTCAATGACTGGATGAAGAAGAACCGGCCCGACATCAAGATCAAGCAGGTCGACTTCACGGATCCGTCGAAGGTCGGGCAGATTGCCGGCGACTTCCTCACGGCGAATCCCGATGTGAAGGGCGTGTTCGCGGTGTGGGATCAACCGGCGCTCGATACGTTGACCTCGATGCGCGCGCAGGGCCTGAATATCCCGGTTACGACTGTCGACCTGGGCCTTGAATCCGCGATCGAAATTGCCAAAGGCGGACCGTTGAAGGCAACCGGTTCGCAGCGTCCGTACGATCAGGGTGTCGCCGAAGCACTCGCGATGATGAAGTCGCTGATCGGGCAAACGCCGCCGGCCTGGATCGGGGTTCAGTCGCTGCCGGTCGTGCAGTCGAATGTGCTCGAGTCGTATAAGACAGTGTTCAAGAAAGATCCGCCGCCGCAACTGGCGGATGCGTGCAAGAAGGCGGGGCCGTCCTGCGGTTGATGAATGGTTGATCTGAAGAGGATACGGTCGGGCCGGGCAGTGAAGCTCGCCCCGACCGTGTCCTCAAGGTCTTTACAGAGCGAGACTCAGTCGAGGCCCAGATCGCTCTTGATGTTGGCCCACGGGCTGATAATCGCGTAGGCGCCGTCTGCAGGAAGCCACTTCGGGTCTGGCGCGGGATTGGTGTCGCCCGGCTTGGCGGCCCCGACGTTCATTCCGATCAACTCCACCGATGACCCGGCCTGAGGATCGGTGAATACCGGCGCACCGCTGTCGCCTTTTTCGCTTTGATAGTCCGCGAGTAGTTGACCGGTCAGTGTGCCGCCGTCCGAAAACGTGACGGTCACGTTGTCGCCGCGGATTTTTCCGCTACGCAGCGTTTTCGCCGTCGAGGCACCTTGCATCGATACATCCGTACCGAAGCCAGGTGCGGCGGAAATGCCGGTCACCGTATAGTTCGTACTCGAGCTTTTCCAGATTGCGTTTGCCGTCGCCTGTACGCTTGCTTCAAGCGTGACGAATGCGCTGTCGCTGGCGGCCACTCCGTTGTAATTGGTGACTTCGGTGGCCGTCCCGACCTTGAATTGTTGCGACGTGCTCTGGGGCTGGAAGACATCGCTACCTTTTGCGCCGACCACATGTCCGCAGGTTACGAACCCCGCGACGCCCGAACGCGTCGCGGCGATACACAGTGTGCCCTTGCCGTTGGTGCCGCCGCCGGCCGGACACCACAGCAGCAACCCGCCGACAAGCGGCCGGTTGTGGCCGGTCTTGTTGGCATGACGTACCGCCGGTGCACAGCGAAACGCGCGCACCGGCACGCCGCCTGCCAATGCACTCAATTCCCGATGCGCGCGCCGGATTGCTGCCGTCGTGTCGGCGAAACCGATCGCGAGGCAGTCGTACACGTAGTCGATATAGCAGAGCACGATGGGGAGCCGACAGGTTCCGTCCGCAAGCGCGATGCTGATGCGTTCGTGCGCGCGCTGCACGGCCGAGTGCAGCGCGGGTCCGCTGCCGGACGCGGGGAAAGACAAGCCTTCCGGATTCAAACCTCCGGCCGATGATGCGCGATTCGTTTTTACTTCGAGGTCGGTTCGCATGATTTCACTCCTCTTGTATTGCCTGTTTTCCTGCACGAATGGGGTTCATCGAAAGCTAAAGCGGTGACCGGGACCGCTTCAGGTCAACACCTCTTGCGCCGCGCGCACGCCTTCGAAATAGGCCGCCTGCAGCGTGCCGTAGTACCCGAGGTTGGTCGCCTCGCCGGCAAAGTGCAGGCGCTTCACCGGTGTCCCTAGCGTTACGCGTGCTGACAGCGCATCCCGGTCGTCGGGGCCGCCGCCGTTGAAGGCGCTATACGAATACGCACCGTGCGCGGCCGCGTCGCTGCTCCAGTTCGTGATCGCCTTGCCGGTCGTGAAGAACACGCCGTCAAAGGCGGCCTGGACACGGGTCTTGAACAGCGTGTAGACGTCCTGGTCCGACAGGCCATCGAGCGCAGCGGCGAAATTCCCGGCGGCGTGCGCAACCAGCACATCGTCCGCATACGGCAGGCGGTAGCACTGCCAGACGCCAGCCGGGTCGTCCTCGGTCAGGTAGTAGTTGGTGCCCGGCACGATAGCGGCCGGCGACGTGCGCAGCCGCAGCGCGAGCTTCTTGTAGGACCCGAGGCGCAGTACTTTCAGTGCGTTGCGGTGTGCGAGCGGAAGCACCGGCTCGAAGACGACGCTGCCGTTGCCGAGGTTCGACACCGGAATAGTGACGATGCACGCGTCCACGGTGAGGGTCGTGGTGTTGTAGCTCAGCGTGACGTGAGTGTCGTCGTACGCGATCTTCGCAACGGTGGTGTCGAAATGCTCGACGTAACGGCTTCCATGTTCGGGTTTGATTCGCTGACCATAAGCGGCGACCAGGCTGCCGATGCCTTTCTTGACGAAAAGATTGGGCTTGTCGCCGCCTTTGGCTTCGCGTGCGCGATCGGCAGCGATGTATTGCCAGGTCTCAGCCGACTCGGTGAACGGTCCATAAGTCGAGGTCGCATGGCCGAACAGTTCGACGTCGTCGGTCTTGCCCGGTTTCTCCGACACGATGACATTGGGTTGCTCTTTCGCGCTGTCGTAGGATTTCTGGATGCGGACGACCACGGCCTGAACCGGGGGCGTGGTCGTCGACTCGTCCTTCCAGCCCTGGTCCGTGTCGACACGCAGCAGGTACTTGGCGTCTTCCTCGACGGTGTCGAAACCGAGCGCTTTGGCGATCTGCGTCAACGGATTGATATCCGGGTCCTGGATGTACTGCGCACCCTTGTCGAACGCAAAACCGGGAATCGACGTGGTGTCGGTGCGCGCGCGTCCGCCGTACTTGCCGGTGGCTTCGAGCAGATGGACTTCGGTAACCTTGCTGTTCGCGAGCAGTGTGTAGGCAGCAGCGATGCCGGCAAGGCCACCGCCAATGATGGCGACTTTCATGAGAGCACTCCTTTTGCGGTAGAGAGCACGACGGGGGTGGAACAACCTGCGGCGGATCGCTCCGCCGTTTTTGTCGCGGGGTTCAGCGATAGCGGATCAGATAGTTCAGCGCGAGGTTCAGCGCGCGCGTTTCGGACGACACACGCGGTGTGCCGTGTGTACCGTCGGTCGTCACGCTGGTCGTGACCTGATCCGGTTGCGGCATCAGCACCGGGCTGCCCGGCGGCTCGGCGGTCTCGGGGCTTTCCATCGTCGACGTATAAAAATGCTCGTGGCCCTGGAACGCGTCGGCCTGATACGAGCCGACGTGATCGCCGGACGCGCCTCCCGCCGGATTGGCGACGCGTGTGGCCGCATCCGGATCGTTACCTGCGCCGCCGTCGACGCCGCGCACGAAGCGGCCGCGCAGATCGGGCACGTTGAAATCGGTGGCATTGCCGCCGAAGCTCGTGCCGATCACGCCATACAGCTGCCAGTACGCCTGCGCGGAGTACAAACTGCCGTCGCAATAGAGCCAGCCCTTCTGGCTCAGATCCGTGCGGATCTGGTTCAGCGTGGCGGAATCTGTGTCCGTGTTCGCCAGTAGTCCGGCGTAGGGAATCACGGCGCCGATCGGCCATTCGTCGTGCGCGGAGTGGGGACGCAACAGAGGGAGTTTCATGGAGCCTCCTTGAGTGGGGGGAGCGGGCCGAAGCGCGGCAGCGTGTCGCCGGCCTGCAGGTAGATGAGCGGCAAGGGCAGGCGCAGTGTCCAGCCGGGCCGCACGAGGGCAGCGGGCGCGTCTTTGCTGCGCTGTTCTTCGAGCGGCGCGACTGTCGAGCCGCTAACCGGTACATCAGCGATGCCGTCGGGGCGCGGCAGCGGCGGGCTCGGCCAGCGCGGCTGCCATTGCAGCGCATACAGCAGGGCGGGTTGCGTATCCGGAAGGAGCGGCAGCAGGACCCACGCGACACGCGCATCGAGGAAGCGGCGGAACAGGCGCGCCGAAGCCGGCTCGGTGAACACGGACGCAGCGGGCGCATCGGTCAGCCGCGGGCCGGCGCCAGCCACCGGCGAGTCGTAGTGCCAGCTCATGCCCGACCAGTCGAGCAAACCGGTCAGAACCTGCGGATCGGTGGTCGCGCTGCTCGCGCACAGCAGACCGAGGCAGGCAGCCTGCAACACCTGGCGCTGCACCTCGCCGCCCTGACCGGCACTGGCGCTCTCGATGGACCCGGCGAGCCCGCTGTCGTAAGCCCGGGTCTGTTCCTGCCAGGCCAGCAGCAACTGGTTGTAGACGCGCATCTGCCAGTCGACCAGCAGCGGGTCTACGACGGCCTTGCTGACCGGATCGGTCAGCGTGACGCGCTGGCAAACCAGTTCGACGCTCAGGCCGAACAGCGGCGCATCGCTCATCACGGTGACCGGCACCGCGCCGCGCAAACCGATCACAGGATCGCTGCTCTTGAAGACCGTCGTGCCGAGCCATGCGGTGCCTGGCGCGGGCGGTGTAACGGTCAGATTGCCGACGCTCGTCGATGACGACGCAGACGGTACGACCACGGTGATCGCCGTGGGCGGCACGACCGTGTCGCCCGGCAGTGTCGTACCGCCGACGCTCGCCGCGAGGCTGAACGCGGTGCTCGCCAGCGCGAGCGTCGCCGTACCCGAGGCGACGGCGTAGCCATCGGGGATGCGCAGCAGCGACGTATCGGCAACCGTCACGCGGTTGATCTGTGCTGCGACGGTGAGCTGGTCGGCGGGCGGCGCGGGCATATCGGCGAGACCGTACTGCGCGCCCCACGCCTGGTAGTTGGTGGGCGTGACGAGCGTGTAGCCCTGGCCTTCGGCCGTCGCGAACGCGGCCAGCGGCGTGGGCTTCACGAGCGGCACCGGGCCTTGCGCCGCCACTTCGGCAATCCACGCGCGCGCGGGCGCGTCGATCTGCAATGCGAGAACGAGGCGCCGCCCCTGTGGTTTGAGCGATACCCGCATCAAGCGGTCGACCCAGCGATACACGCCGACCAGTCGCTCGCCGTCGCGGTTGTCGATGGATTGCGATTCGCGCCGCTCGTGCCACTCGCGCCAGACGTCGCGCCGCTGGGTGCTCACACGGTCGGCGACCTTTTGCGCGGCCTGTTCGCTCATGCGCTGCACCAGGCGCGCGACGCTGCTGCCGTCGAGCTTGAGCTTGCCGGAACCGTCGGAGGCGCTGCCGGTGAGCAGCAGGTTCAGGTTGCTGTAGCTCGGCGTTACGTTGCTCAGGTTGCGCACCAGTCCTTCGGTGCACATGGCTTCCTTTAGCGTGTCGGCGAGCTCGCTCGCGGCGTCGCTCTGGCTCGTCTGATCGTCGATGCGGCTGCGCGCTTCGCGTTGCTGCGTCTGCTGCTCGCTGCTTTGCACGCTGCGTTCGTGTCGCTCCTGACGTTCGCGCGGCATCAGGTTGACGACTTCGGCCAGTTCTCCAGATGCATAGCCCTTCAGATGCTGGCGCGCCAGTTCGAGCTCGCCGACACCGAGCAGCGACCATTGACCGGTGACCTTGGGGGCGGGTGCATCGGCAGGCGTGGCGGGTTCTGCCGCCGGCTTTTCGACGGTGCCTGCGAGCGGCGCCGCAGCGACGGCGTCCGGCAGGGCGGGCGTCGCGTATAGCAGCAGGCGCCGGATGTCTTGCGCGCACAGTGCGGGGTTCTTCGCGTTCAGTGCCTGCAGGTAGTGAAGCACGCGCAACACGTCGACCAGTCCGGCGGCCAGCGTTCCCTGCGCGGCGCTGCCCACCAGCGCGAGCGCGAATACGCTTTGCCACGCATCCTGCTGCGCGCTCACGCAGACTGTGCCGGCGAGGAAGTCGCTCACGGTTTCGCCGAGCAACTGGTGCGCTTCGTCGAGCAGCTCGTCCAGCGTGCGTGGTCCTTCGGTCGCGAGCAGTGCGACGCGGATGGCCGGCAAGCGGTTGATCGGCGCGGGCTGCGTGGACAGATCGGCGATAAACGGCGGAGACGTCTTGCTGAACGCGGTGGCCGCCTGCTGTTTCTGCGCCGCGGACCCCGGCCCCGTGAGCGCGGCCAGTTGCGTGTACAGCGCGAGACTCGACGGATCGGGGACGCGCATGTAACGCAGCAGCGCGTCGGCGAGTTCGAGCGCGCTGGGTGGGCGCAGCCACAGCAGCGGGAAGAGATCGGCGGCGCCGGGCAGTGCTTCGATCAGCACGTCGTCTGGCTCGTCTGGCTCGTCCGGCTCCGGTGGCACCGGGATCGGCGGCGTGGGTTGCGGCTTCCATTGAGCGATCGCATCGGAGTAGAACTCATCCGTCTTGAGGGGCACGTTGGCCCACAGCAACGGCGCCGTACCCTCGTGTTCGTGGCGCAGGCTGAGCGTGACGTCGACGGGTGGGTCGTTCGTGCCGAATGCCCACGTGGCGTAACGCTGCTCCGTGGCGCCGAGACCGAGCGTGCCCGTGTAGTGATGTGGGCCGCCGGGTCCCGCCAGCTGGGTCAACTCCAGCTTGATACGCTGCCCGTTGTCCTGCCAGCGCCAGACCACGCGCAGCAGCACACCGGTACGCGCGGTGACGTCCCACTTGCCGTCGCCTTGCGGCACCGGCGCTCTGGAGGATTCGCTCATGACGGACTCCGGTAGGCGTCAGTTTTGCGGCGTGCCGATCGGCCAGGACGCGATGACCTTGTGCACGCCTTCGGCCTGTGTGAGCGGATAGGACGCCCACAGATTGGCCTGCGTCGCCGGGCCGCCTGGGGTACCCGCTACGCTGCTGAGCGTGAGCGTCAGTTCGAGCGGCTCGGTGGCCGTGCCGAATCGCCAGATGCCTTGAGCCGCGGCACTGGGTGTGCTCTTTAGCGTTGCCTGGTAGTCACGCGGTACGCCGGGACCACCGGTCTGGGAAATCTTCAACTGGACGCTCAGGCCGTCGCTCGACGGTGTCCAATCCACTTCGAGCGTGACGCCGCCGCGTATTTCGCCTTTCCATGGGGTGGTGGGGGGCGTTGGTGTCGGCGTCGGAGTCGGCGTCGGAGTCGGCGTTGGAGTCGGAGTCGGAGTCGGCGTCGGCGTCGGCGTTGGCGTTGGCGTTGGAGTCGGCGTTGGAGTCGGTGTCGGTGTCGGAGTCGGTGTCGGAGTCGGAGTCGGAGTCGGTGTCGGAGTCGGAGTCGGAGTCGGAGTCGGAGTCGATGTCGCGCCAACTCCATCTGGATCTTCTTGTTCCACATACACGGAATACTCGGAGACGTACGACGTGTTCTCCCAGTACACACCGGCCTGGTACGTGGCCGCGTTGTACGGCACGTTGTGAATCAGTCCGTCGTCCGGATCGAAGACATTCACCGTGGCGCTGATATCGTTGGTGCTGATGCCGATGATCACCACCCAGTGGCCCTTGTTGTACTTCGGCTGGCGCTTGCCACCCGGATTCGTGCTCCCCACGATGGCCAGCAGCGGTTCGCCGATATTGATCGAGCCGTAGATCTCGGCCGGCGTGGGAAACGGGCGGCCGTCCATGCCGTTGGCGAAGCCGAGGTCGATGAGCGCCCCCGCTGCGGATTGCTGGACGTTGATGTCGGCGTTGACCGGCTTGCCCGCTGGCGACTTGGCCCATGCCGTCGCCAGCTCCTGATCGGATGCAAAGACCGGAACGGGTCCGGAGCGTCCCTGGCTGTGATACCAGTTGATGATCGATCGCGCAGCGCACGCCCAGCATGAGTTGGGGACGGCCTGCTTCGCAATGGGGTAGGGGTCGAGTAACGGCATGATGGTTTACCTCAGCATGGAGTGGTGTACGGGCGGATGGAGCGTGACGAGGCAAAGCGCGTTCATGGGTTCACCTGTATCCCGAAGCAAGGTCCGCAACTTCGCGCGTGTCCAGCCGCTCAAGCGCTGGAAAGCCTGCCGTTTCGGGCGGAGATGTGATGACCCATGCCCCGTCCGGTGTGGGCAGACTGCGCTGCGTGCTGCAGCCGTTTTGCACCACGACCAGATCCAGCAGCGAGTAGGCGACCTGCAGTGCGGCTCCCGGGTTGACGAAGCCGGTCAGCACGTAAGGGCTGCCGGAATAGCGGGCAGAAAAATCCAGCGGGCAGTCGCTCCGGTTGATCAGTTGCAACGCACCGGCCACGGTGGCTTCCTGCGTGTCGAGCGCAAAGTAGCGCGCGCCGTTGCGCTGCTCGAGGCGGGCGACGATCGCGCTATCCGAACGCGCGCCGACGGCGATGCTCAGGTAGGTCACCTGAGTCCGACGCTCGGTCACGCGCGCTTCCAGCGTCAGCCATGGCGGCACGAATGCGGGCGCGGTCACTGCGCCCATCGCCGTGACCCACACGTCCCACACCATGTGATTCGCGCAGAGCAGCCGCGCACGCGCCGGCTGGGCCGTGCGATTGAGCAACTGCAGCGTGGGGGCGGAACGGGGCGCGGTCATGTCGATTCCCTGGACGCGTGATGGAGATACAGGGCTACTGGGCCGTGAGGCGGATCGGGCGACGTCCGCGAACGGCGCCGCCCGGCTCCGGCCTTTAGAGCGCGCTGAGCGTGAAGTAACCCGACTCCAGATCGGTGTTGTCGAGCTCCGCGGTGACGACCGCGCTGGGGTTGGTGGTCTGGGCGGTGTCCGTCGTCACGCCGTTGATCACCGCGTACATCGAGTACGTGCTGCCGATCTGCAGCGTCTTGACGAGGAACGAGTTCTGCACGACGACGCTTTGCAGGTACACGCCGTTCTTCGAGATGTTGAAAGTCACCGGGCCGATGGTCGTCTTTTGAAAGACCATCTGATCGGCTGCACTGCTGGCTTCGACCTTCATTTCGAAGTCGTACGTGCCTTGCAGGTTGTTCTGCTTGACCTGCGCGACGAAACCCATCGCTCCGGAAACCGTAGCGGGCGCGGACGTGTAGGTGTTGCCTTCCAGGATCGTGCTGGCGGTGACCTGGTAGGTGTCGTCGGACGGAACTTGCAGGGAAGCGCCCGGAGCGATGCCGGGCAGGCGGGCCACAACCTGTTCGCCTTTGTTCACTACGAACTGGGCGATGTATTGGGTCGTGTTCAGAAAGGTCAGTGCGCTCATTTTGAATTCCTCGGTGCGGAAAGCTGAAGTTGAAAATCACGAATGACGGCGAACGGATCCGCTTCGATCGACGGTCGTCTTCATTGAAGAAAGCGCGACGCATGGGTATCGAAACGAAGGCTCAGAGCACAGGGTTGGCAGGATTGCTGCGGATGCAGAAAAAGCACTAGCGAGCCGCCGTCAACCCGTGAACATGTCCTGTCGTTCTGAGTTGATTCATGGTGGTACGTGGCAGTCGCCGCATCAATTACAGGCCATTACACCGAGGCAATACGCCATTTCCGCGGCTTTGCAGCGGGCTTTACACACAGCTGTATTGCGGCATTGTGTCGGCGGCGAATCGGGCAATGAATTGGTTCGAGAATGAGACAGTGAATGAAGTAACGAACGGGGCAATCAAGCGTGCAGCGCGGGCAATAGCCGGATAGCCATCGGCAGCTACGACATCAGTGTGGCCTGTCATCCAGTGCGCATATTTTTATTCGATTTGAATCGCCGATTTCAACGCTTGCATGCTTATTTTTCCTCATGCACTATTCACTGGCCTATCCTGAAAATGCGAAATACAACGGATAAAGCCTTTAGATGTCGGTGACCGAGGGTGGTGATAAATGGCGGGAGACCCATGGCCATGTTCATTCGCCTCACTGACTTCTATCGAAACCATAAAGAAATGACCTCCTGAAGGTGTGGCCATGGCGACACTCAAAAATAGTTTCTCTGGGGAGTCGTGTCTGCTGCGCACGCATCATCTGTTTGGGCGGGATGGCGCGCGTTGCGACACGGTGATTGGCGATCCATACGTGTCGCGCATGCACGCGCACATCCGCTGGATGGGCGGTCGCTGGGAACTGCACGATCACAGCAGCAACGGCACCCTGGTGTCGGGCACGCTCGTGCGCGACGGCGAGCGTGTGGTGCTGCAGCAGGGCGATCTGATCCACTTCAGCAAGGCGAGCGCGGCGTACTGGCACGTCGACGAACTGAACGATCCCGCCGACATGCTGTGGCCGTTGCGCGATCCCGCGCGGCCGATCGTGCTCGACAGCGCTCACGTGCTGCCTGGCGACGCGGTACCGGCCGTGACGATCGTTCGATCCGCCGACGGCGAGTGGCTCTGCGACGACACCTCGACGTTGCGCGTGCTACGCGACGGCGACGAGGTCGTATCGGGCGATCTTGCGTGGCGGCTGGTGCTGGCGCGCAGCCACGCCACGATGGTGCTGCCCGAATCTTCCGGCATGCCGGTGTCGCTGCAGCGCATCGACTTCACGGTTAGTCGCGACGAGGAGCATGTGCAGGCGGTACTGCACACACGCGGCGGTACCGCCGATCTCGGCGAGCGCGCCCATCACTATTGCCTCGTGACGCTGGCGCGGATCTGCTCTACGGATGTGCAGGCCGGTTACGACGCCGCATCGCAGGGCTGGGTCGACCTCGAAGTGCTCGCGCGCATGCTGGGCACCGACGTATCGCACGTCAACGTACAGATTCATCGCGCCCGTGCCCAGGTGGCGGCGCTGCTGTCACCCGATATGGCGCAACTGGTGGAGCGGCGGCGCGGCAGCGTGCGCTTCGGCACGCTCGGGTTTCGGGTGTTTCGCGGCGAGTTGCTCGAATGCCAGTCCACACCCGCCACGCAGATCGGCAGCGCACTGTACCGGCCGGTGCCCGCGGTGACGCTGCCCTCGTTGCACGCAGGTTAAGCGCAGTCATGTCGCCGCTTCTTGCCGGCACACGCGCGAAATCGCGCGTCGGGTCTGACGCGTCGCCGGTGTTGCCGACGGCCGCTCTTCCGTTGCTGCCGCCCACGCTCGACCTGCAGCGCAGCGCCGCTCCGTCCGCGCTTCCCAACGACGTTCCCGAGGTGCCGCGCTACCAGCTCGGTGCGCTGCTTGGCGAAGGGGCGACCGGCTCCGTCTACAAGGCGACGCGGCTCGATACGGGCCACACCGTCGCCGTCAAATTGCTGCGCGAAGACGCGACGCAACCGGCCGCGGAGCGTCTGCGCTTGCGCGCTCGGTTTCAGCGCGAAACCGAGCTGTGCGAAAGACTGCATCACCCGCATGTCGTTGCGCTGCTCGACAAGGGTGAGACGCCCGACGGCCGGCTGTTCGCGGTGTTCGAGTTCGTGCCGGGCCGCACGCTGCGCGACATGCTGACGGCTGACGGTGCGTTGTCCGCCGTCACCACCGGCCTCCTGATGACCCAGGTGCTCGACGGACTGGCGAGCGCGCATCGCCAGGGCGTAGTTCATCGCGATCTGAAGCCGCAGAACGTGATGGTCACGCTGGCCGACGGCGAGCCGCAGGCCAAGATTCTCGATTTCGGCATCGGTGCATTGCTGCCCGACGCGCGCCGCAGCAACGAGCGTACGGAGCGTACGCTCATGCAACTGACCGACGTACTCGGATCGCCCCAATATTGTTCGCCGGAGCAGTTGCGTAACGAAGAACCGACGCTCAGGAGCGATCTGTACGCATGGGGTCTGCTCGTGATCGAATGTCTGACCGGGCACGCAGTGATGCAGGGCGCGAGCGTCGCGGAGATCCTGTACCAGCAGTTGAGCCCCGTCGACGTCGCGCTGCCGCCGGCGATTGCCGCGCATCCGCTCGGCACGGTATTGCGCAGGGCGCTGAACAAGGACCCGCGACAGCGGGCTGGATCGGCGGAAGAACTTGGCCGGCATTTTCGCGAGATTCACTTTCCCGCGCTGGTCGGCGAGCTCAACTATCGTCCTGCGCGGCTGGCTGTGTCGTCTGCTGTTGCAGCGGATATGTCGATGGGTGTCGCGCGCAACGGCAACGGGGCCGGCTCGACGCCGGCGGCAGCGGCGGTGGCGGGTGAGCGCCGCCAGGTCACGACACTCTGTTGCAGCGTGACGATCTCCAGCGACGGCAGCGTCGATGCAGCCGCGCTTGCCGATGAAGATGCGGTCAGCGTCAACCGCGATGCACTGGACGCCTACGCCGCGCAGTGGCTGACCCAATGCTCCGACATCGCAATCCGCTACGGCGGCCAGGTGGCCGGCACGCTCGGCGATACGCTGCTGTTCTACTTCGGCTATCCGGACGGTATCGACCGGGCCGCGCGCCGGGCGGCGCGCGCGGCGCTCGACATGGTGCATCACGCGAGCCATGCGCAGGCCACACGTACAAACGAAGCGGACAGTACCGCTGTCTGGCACGTCGACGTCGCTGCGGCGATTCATGTGGGGACCGTGTTTTCGCACGCGTTGATGGCACCGATCGGGGCTACGCAAAGCGAAGCGATGCGGCTGCAACGCCTGGCGTCGGCGGGACAGATCCTGCTGAGCCACGCCGCGCGGCGCTCGCTCGAACGCCACGCCGACTACGTGCCCACGCCGTTGTACTTCGCCACCTCCGGCGTGGCCGCACGGCCCGTGTATGCGCTGCTCGGCGAGCGTCGCGAGCAGGCGCAGTTCGATTCGCTCGACCAGGGCGTCCCCGCGCCGATGATCGGCCGCGACCGCGAACGAGCGGTGCTGTTGCAGGCGTGGCATGCCGTCGTGGAGCGGCAGCCGCACGGAGACACGCGCAGGAGCGGACGACGCCAGCCGGCGAAACTCGTGATCGGCGAGGCGGGCATTGGCAAGACGCGTCTCGTGCATGAACTCTGCGAGACGGTGCGGTTGCAGCATCAGGCGTTCGCCCGTTGCGTGTGCCTGCCCGAACAGATGAACCAGGCGTTGTTTCCGATCCTGCGCTTCGTCAAGGAGCACTGGCAGATCGACGTGGACGGTGCGCGAGATACCGCGCTGGCTGTGCTGGAGACTATGATCGCACCGCTCGATTGCGATCACGCCGCCGCGCAGGCGACGCTTGCCGCGTGGCTCGGACTGAGCGGCGACATCGGCGGGCTGCGCTGGTCAGGCATGCGTCAACAGCAGACGTTGTTCGACGTGCTGCGACAACTGCTCGCATCGCTCGGAAATGGCGCGCCTGTGTTGCTGGTGGTCGAAGACGTGCAATGGATCGATTGTGCAAGTGCCGATTTTCTCGAGACGCTGCGTCAGCATCCGGACAGTGCATCGATCTGGCTGGTGCTCACGTCGCGCCCGGAACAGCTCGCGCGCTGGCGCGGCGCCGCCGACCGGCTGGTGCTGCGGCGCCTGTCGCGCAGCGACACGCGCAGCCTGATCGCGACGCTGTTTACCCACGACGACATCGATCCCGCGTCGCTCGACTTTCTCGCGAACCGTACGGCAGGCATACCGCTCTTCGTCGAAGAGATCATTCGCGAGCTGGTGGTGAGCGGCGCCGCGACGGAACCGGGCCGGCTGCTGTCGAGCCTGACGACCTCCGAACACTACCCGCTGCCGGGCACCTTGCGCGACATGCTGGAGCTCGCGTTCGACCGCGTCGACGGCGCTCGCGATACTGCACAGCTCGCCGCAACGATCGGTCTTGAAGTCGATGCGCAACTGCTTGCCGCCGCATCGCCGCACGATGGGGTTGTCCTCGAGGAACATCTGCGGCGGCTGCTCGAAGCGCGGGTGGTCTATGCGCAGCATCGACTGGACGGGGTGTCGTACGCATTCCGGCACGCGTTGATTTGCGAAGCCGCGTATGAGTCGATGCCCGCGCCGGTGCGGCGGCGCAATCACGAACAGGTCGCCCGTGCATTGAACCTGCGGGCGGGCGGTGCGGCTCGCGTCGCTCATCATTTCGCGCAGGCCGGCATGTTTGCCGAGGCGGTACCGCACGGTATCCAGGCGGCCCGGCGCGCACTCGAACGGGCGCTACACGACGATGCGATTCGCTACGCGGAGGCCGTGTGCGGCTGGCTCGCGCACAGCCGGCACGCGGAGCGCGACCAGGACGCCGCGCGTATCGACCTGGTGCTGACCCATGCGTGCATGGCGCGTTTCGGTTGGGCCGATCCGCAGGTGCGCGTTCACGCCGAACGGCTGCTGGGACGCGTCGACTGTCTCGACGATGCGCAACTGGCGGCCAGCGCACTCTGGTCGCTCGCGACTTACCACCATGTTGCAAGCGACCGCGCGGCGGTGCGGCAGATCGGTGCGCAGCTGACGGATCTTGCTAGAACCTCGGGCGACGCCGGTATTCGCGTGTCGGCGAACGCGATGCGGGGCATGGGGCTATGGATCGATGGGCATTACAGGTTGGCCCGCACGGCGCTGGAAGCCGCGCTGAGCGAATACGACGTGCTGCGCGACGCCGATCACCGGCGCATCTTCGGCCTCGATACACGGGCGTGGTCGATGGCGGCACTGGCGAGCGTGATGTGGTGCCTCGAAGACGGCGCCGAGGCGGCGCTGACGATGGCGCGCGAAGCCGTCTACCGCGCGACCTGCACCGATCATCTGCCGACGCTCGGCGTCACGCTGATGTATCTCGCCCGCATGCAGCAATGCGCGGGCGATCGCGACAGCGCACGCGATACGTCGGCGGCGATTCTGCGGCTGTCGCGCAACTATGGACTGAGCGCGGTAGAGCGCTACGCAGCGATCATTCATGCATGGTCCGACGACGACCGCGCGGCCGTCGTCGCTCACGTCGATGCACTACGCGCATCGGGATGTCTGCTGGGGCTGACCTACTACGCGTCGCTCATCGCCGAGATCGATGCGGCGCGCGGCGAGTGGGACGCGGCGCTGGCCGGCATCGACCGGTGTCTTGCGTGGTGCGAGTCGCTCGACGAGCGCTACTACGAAGCCGAACTGTTACTCAAGAAAGCCCACTACCTCGACCGGGCCGGCGCGCCGGGCCACGCCGCGGCTGCTGCTGCGGTGTGCCGCCGCGCGCTCGCCGCTGCGCAGCGCGGTGCGATGTCACGTGTCATCCAGAAAGCGCAGGACGAACTGCGCCGATTGCAACCAGCGGTCTAACCACTCCAACGGGAGAGCATCGATGAGTCAGCTTGCCAGTTTTCCGACTTACAACCAGTTTCTCGAGTACCGCGCCGTGATCGTGCAGGCAATCGCGGCTTCGTGGCACGATCCGGTGTTTCTCGAAGAGCTGATCGCGCATCCGAAAGCAGCGCTGCTCAAGCGCTTCGACTATCACTACCCGCTCAACCTCGCACTCAAGGTGCATGCCGACAGTGCGACATGGTCGCCGCCCACCGCGGGCGGATGGATCACCAAGCAGGAGAACACACTCGAACTGATGCTGCCGCCCGCACCGGCGCAACACGATCAGTTTTCCATCGCGCTCGCGGCATACAACGCGAAGCACATCGACATCCTTTCCTGCGACGAGTGAGGTTGACATGGCACTGAACAATACGGTCCCCACCCTGGAGTCGATGCTGGAATTTCAGGAGGTGTATCTGCGCGCAATTGCGCTGTCCTGGCAGGACGCTGAATTCCGTACGGCACTACTGGCGAATCCGACCGACGCACTGGGACGCTACTTCGACTATCAATGCCCGTGGCTGCTCGATCTGCGGGTGACCGCGGCGGGCCCGGAGTTCGGCTGGAATCCGGCGACGCAGCGCTGGCGGCTGCCGCAGAACGCGATGACCTTCGGGGTGCCGGCCCGACCGCAGCCGGCAGTCGAAGAGGCCGTGGCACTGTCGGTCTACAACGACGCGGGACCGAGCTACCTGTTCACCTGCTGCTGACGTGCAGGGTCTGACCTGAAGGGGACGAGCCGGTGGCGGACGCCGGCTTGTCCCACTCGTTCTTAACCGCTCACGTCGGAAAGCCATGCTCGACGATTTCACACGCGTACTCCGGTTCAAACCGCATCTGCTCGTGCTCGATGCGGGCACGGATGCGCTCTTCATCGTCGATGAATTCAAACGCACGCTATTGTCCGGCGCGGTGTACGTGCGCATTGCCGCGTGTCTGCGCGAACGGATGACGACCGCCGACATCTTCGCTGAGCTGGCCGCGACGTTTTCCGACGGGCAGATCCTCGCCGCGCTCGATCATCTGGTGCAGAAACGGTATCTGCGTGCCGATGCGCCGGATAGTTTCGATCTGGCGCGAGGTTTCTTCGAGCGTGCGGGGCTCGATGGAGATGCTGCATGCGAGCGCGTCGCGCAGCTGCGTGTTGCGGTGAAGGCGTTCGGCGTCGATGCGTCCGCCCAGCTGCAAGCCCTGGCTGCGTGCGGTATCGAGGTCGTCGAGGAAGCGCCGCTCACCATCGCCATTTGCGATGCCTACGACCGGCCGGAACTGGCCGATACCGTCGAGCGCACGATGGCACGTGGCGGTGCGCTACTGCTGGTTATGCCCGAAGGTGTGCAGCCGTTGATCGGACCGCTGCTTGCGGCGCCCGCCGCTCCGCACGAGCCAACCGCGGTCGATGCAGCGAAAAACCCGCCGTGCCTCGAATGCGCGAAGTACTGGATCGCGCGCAACCGGCCCGTGCAGACGTTGCTCGGTCGATATCACGATGCGGCGGCTACGCGGATGCGGCCGGCGCATTCGCGCGCAGGGATGGCGGCAGTCTCCGCGCTGGTCGTGGCCTGTGTCGAACAACTGGCGGCGAGTCGCGAGTGCTGGGAGCAGGCGCGTACGCACGTCACCGCACTGCGGCTCGATACGCTCGCGACGGCGCGGCATCGGGTGGTCCGACGGCCGCAGTGCCCGCGTTGCGGCAACCCACAATGGATGCGCGAGCAGGCGGAGCGTGCTCCGCAACTGTCGGCGACGACCGGGCTGGCGGGCGGCGACGGCGGCTATCGAACGGCGGATCCGCAGCAGGTTTTTCAGCGCTATGCGCATCTGATCTCTTCGATTACCGGCGCCGTCGCCTATCTGCATCCGATGCCGAAGCGTCATGCGGGGCTGCGCAAGGTGTATGTCGCCGGCTATCTGACGTGCCCGGACCGTGTGCCGGACAATAACCGCTTCGACAAGATCTGCTCGGGCAAGGGTCGCAGCGATGAGCAGGCGCGAGTGAGCGCGTTGTGTGAAACGCTGGAGCGCTTTAGCGGCGTATTCCAGGGCGACGAAGCCGTGACGCGCGGCAGTCTCGCCGATTTGAGCCGCAGAGAGCAGCATGAGGGAGCGGTGCTGCACGTCAATGCGCTCCAGCAATTCAGCGACCGTCAGTTCGAACAACGCGCCATCATCAATGCGCAAACCGACGACGTGCGCAAGCAGGTACCGCCGCGCTTCACGGAGCACAGCGTGATCGACTGGACGCCTGCATGGTCGCTGACGACGCGGACGCGTCGCTGGGTGCCGTTGAATTACTGTTATGCCGATGTCCCCGATACTGGCGACGTAGCGTTTTGCATCCACAATCCGAACGGTAGCGCGGCGGGTTCGTGCATCGAGGAAGCGATCCTGCAGGGACTGCTCGAACTGGTCGAGCGCGATGCGGCGGCGATCTGGTGGTACAACCAGATACCGCGCCCGGGCGTCGATCTTGCAAGTTTCGCCGATCCGTATTTTGACTCGCTGCAAAACGAATACGCGGCGATGGGTTGGGATCTGTGGGCGCTGGATATTACGCACGACCTGCGGATACCCACGATCGTCGGATTCGCCGAGCATCGCGCAAGCGGACGCTTTTCGATCGGCTTCGGGTGCCATCCCGACAGCCGGATCGCGGTGCAGCGCGCGCTGACGGAAGTGAACCAGTTGCTCGATCCGACGAGTGACGGGCCGCCGCCATGGAATCACGCGAAGCTGTCGTCCACGGCGTTTCTTTATCCGGCGCAAGGGTCCGTCAGCACGCGGGCGTCGACGTGGCCGCTCGCGCGCGAAGCGAGCCTGCTCGACAGCATCACGGCGTGTGTTGCACGTGTGTCGTCGGTGGGGCTCGATACGCTGGTGGTCGACAAGACGCGGCCCGATATCGGGCTGCCGGTAGTTCAGGTGATCGTGCCCGGCTTGTGCCACTTCTGGCCGCGCTTCGGTGCGCCACGGCTGTATGCGGTGCCAGTCCAACAGGGCTGGATCGAGCGGCCGCGCGACGAGAGCGAGCTGAATCGGGCGCTGCTGTTTCTGTGAGGTTCTTCATTGGGCTCCGACATGACAAAGATTCCGCACGACGTTTTTCACATCGACGAAGCTGACGCATCCCGATTGCTCGCGACATTGCCGTTGCCGTTCGCTGTGCTGTTCGAGCGAGCCAACGTATCCGTCGAGCTGTTTGCGCCGCGCGGCAGCGACACGCAGTCGCCCCACACGCGCGACGAGTTGTACATCGTCGCGGCGGGGTCGGGAACGTTCCGTCGCGCGGATCAGGTGTGCGAGTTCAAAGCCGGCGATCTGCTGTTCGTCCCGGCACACGTCGAGCACCGCTTCGAGCGCTTCAGCGACGATTTCCGCACCTGGGTCATTTTCTTCGGTCCGCAGGGCGGTACCGCCGTGTGAGGGCGCATGACTACGCGCGCCGCAGGAACGACCCATCGAGCCCCGCAACCTCCGGGCATCCCAGCAGTTGCAAGGTAGTCAGCATTTCGCCGATCAGCAGCGCGAGCACTTCGTTCGCTCCTGCCTCTCCGCGGGAGGCGACGCCATAGAGCGGCGCCCTGCCGAGCAACACGCCGCGCGCGCCAAGCGCCAGCGCCTTGACGACATCGCTGCCGCGCCGCACACCGCCGTCGACAAAAACGTCGAGCCGGTCGCCGACAGCGGCGACGATCTCCGGCAAGACATCGAGCGAGGCCGGTGCGCCGCCCAGTTGCCGGCCGCCGTGATTCGACACGACGATCCCGTCGGCATCGTGGGCGGCGGCGAGTAGTGCGCTGCGCACGGTCTGGATGCCCTTGATGACCACCTTGCCGCTCCAGTGCTGCCTCACCCAGTCCAGATCGTGCCAGCCGAGCGTCAGGTCCATCTGCCGGCTCAGCATCGCGGCATGGCGCGACAGATCCGCGCGCTCGCCGAGGCTTCTCGCGATGTTCTTCAATTGCGGCGTGCCATGGCGCAGCATCTGCCAGCACCAGTGCGGCCGCGTCACACAGTCGGCGAGCAGCTTCGGCGACAGACGCAGCGGCAGCCGGAAGCCGTTACGGATCTCGTAGTCGCGCTTGCCGTGCACGGGGGTATCGACGGTCAGAACCAGCGTCGAATAACCGGCCGCGCCGGCACGGTGCATCACGTCCTCGGCGATGCGGCGGTCCTGCTGCACGTAGAGCTGCATCCATAGATCGCCGTCCGGCGCCTGCGCGCGCACGTCTTCGAGCAGCGACGTCGAAGCCGTCGACAGCACGAACGGCACGCCCGCACGGCTCGCGGCCTGGGCCAGCAATTCGTCGGCGCGCGGCCAGAAAAGCCCGTTGAGCCCGGTAGGACCGACAACCATCGGCGCGGCCGCTGTACGGCCGAAAAACTGCGTCGCGGTCGAGCAGTGCGAAATGTCGGTCAGTACGCGCGGGCTGAAACACCACTGGCGGTAGGCCTCGCGATTGCGGTGCAGTGCGTCGCCATCTTCGGCGCCGCCGTCGAGGTAGTCGAAGGCAAGCCGCGGCAGGCGCCGGCGGGCGGCGAGGCGGTAGTCGGCAACACAGGAAAGCATGAAGACTCCACGGAAAACGAAACACTTTAGTTTATCGATTCAATTGCATTACAATCGCTACGACTGTAGTTCGATACGATAACCGGCCGCCCCCATGTCCGAAACCGCCATCGCCAAGTCCCGCAAGCCGCGCGATCCCGACGCGCCGCGCTCCTCGCTTTTCGTCGGCTCGACGGAAAAAGCGTTCCAGGTGCTGCACGCCTTTGACGGCCCAAACCGTCACCTGACGCTGATCGACATCGCGCGTACCTCCGGCCTCGACCGCAGTGCGACGCAGCGGCTCGTGCACACACTCGAAGCGCTCGGTTACCTCGAGCGGATTCCGGAAACGCGCAACTACGGGCTCACCACGAAGGTGCTGCAGTTCTCGTACAACTACGTGCGCGCGAACGAGCTGATCGACAAGGCATCGCCGTATCTGCTCGACATCAGCCGCAGGCTCGGCGAAACCACGAACCTGCTGGAACTCGACGGCCCGGACATCGTATTCGTCGCGCGTTTCCCCGGGCAGCATCTGGTGAATATCGACATCGTGGTCGGCGCGCGTTTGCCGGCGTTCTTCACGGCGGCCGGCACCGCGATCCTGTCGCGTCTGTCCGACGAAAGCGTGCGCGAAGTCCTCGCGCAGACCTCGCTGGAGCCGCTCACGCACTACACCGAAACCGATCCCGAGAAGCTGCTCGAACGCGTACGTAAGGTCGCGCGCCGCGGCTATGCGGTGATCGAGAACGAGACCGTACTCGGGGATATTTCGGTGGCTGCACCGGTCACGGATCATGGCGGCATCGGTGTGGCGGCGATCAATATCTCGGTGCCGACCTCGCGCTGGTCGCGCGAACGCGTGGAAGCCGAACTCGCGCAGCACGTGCAGGTTGCCGCGACGTCGATCTCGAAGGCGCGGCTGGCGGGGTATCCGCGCTGAAGGCTCAGTGGCAACTCAGTGGCAACCGAGCCAGCACTCAGAAGCGACGCTCGAATGCATTGAGCTGCCGTTCGAGTTCGGTCCGCAGGTTCGCCGACAGTGCCGGCGCGGCCTGAACTAGCGGCGCCAGCATCGCGGGCGCATGCACCCCGATCAGATCCATCACCGACTTGATCGGCCCCGGGTTGGTCTCCGCGAACGCCATGTTCATCAGCGGGATCAGCGTGCGATGCAGCGCGAGCGCATCCTGCGTGTTGCCGCCCACCGCGAGCCGGTACATCGTGCGCCACGCTGTGGGCAGCAGGCTCGCCGTCACGACGATGCCGCCGCGCGCACCGGCCGCGACATGCAGCGGAAACAACGTGTCTTCGCCGCTCAGCACCGAGAACGACGCATCGACGCCCGCCACCGTGCGCAGGAAGTGCCACATGTCCGTGTTGCACGCCTTCATCCCAATGATCCGTTCGTGCTGCGACAGTTCGTGCAAGACCTCGGGCGTGATCGCGATGCGCGTGCGGTACGGGATCTCGTAGATCAGGATCGGCGCGGGCGCTTCGTCCGCATAACGCATGTAGTAATCGCGAATGCCTTGCTGTGTCGGATTCGTGTAGTACGGCGTCAGCACTAACAGCGCATCCGCGCCGGCCGCCGCGAATTCGCGGCCGGCCTGCAACGCATCGTGATACCCCGGGTCGAGTACGCCCGCGATGACCGGTACCTTGCCCGCGCATTCGCGTGCAGTGAGCTCGGCCATGCGAACCCGTTCGGTGCGTGCGAGCGCGCCGTATTCGCCGGTACCGCCGAGCGGCACGATGCCGTCCACGCCCTGCTTCAACAGATAGTGGATCAGTGCACGCGCGGCGTCGGCATCGATGGTGTCGTCGGCGTGGACCGGGGTGGGAATCGCCGGCAGGACGCCTTGTAGTTGTTGGGCTGAAAGCATGGCAGGTCTCGGGAAACAGGCGGAAACGGGGGAAATCAGGGAGTCAGGCTGCGGCGGCGCAACCGGTCGGCAAACCAGATCAGCGCGGCGACGAAGACGAACAGGCAGGTCGAGACCGCGGCGATGACCGGTGAAATCTGCATCGTGATTTCGTCCCAGAACTGCTTGGGCAAGGTCGTGCTCAAGCCGCCGGACGTGAACAGCGCAATCGTCAGTTCGTCGAACGAGGTCGCGAATGCAAATAGAAACGACGACATCAGGCCCGCGCCGAGTATTGGAAAGGTGACGCGGCGCAGCGTAGCCCATGGGCGGGCGCCCATGCTGTAGGCGGCGAGATCGAGGCGTGTGTCGTAGTGGCGCAATACCGCGGCCATCGTGATCACCACGTAGGGCACGGCCACCGTGGTGTGCGCGAGCACGAGTCCGAACGACGAACCGACCAGACCGATCTTCGCGAAGAAATAGAACACACCGACCGCGATGATCATGCGCGGCACGACGATCGGCGCGAGTACGAACGCAAGCATCGCGGTCTTGCCGCGCATGCCGCCGCGCACCAGTAGGAACGCTGCGGGCGTGCCGATCAGCATCGAGAGAAGGGCGGCGCCGAGGCCGACCAGCATCGAGCGTGTGATGGCCTGCATCCATAGCGGCGAATCGACGATCTCGCGATACCACTGCAACGAGAAACCATGAGGCGGCCACGACAGGCCGGAGCCCGCATCGAACGATAGCGGGATCATCAGGAACGCCGGCGCGCTGAGAAACACGAGCAGCAGGATCACGACGATGCGCAGCGTCAGGCTCTCGCCGCTGCCTGCGTGTCCAGGCCGGGCGCGGCGTTTGGGCAGCACGCCGAGCAGCGCATCGGTGGCGTGACCGAGGGCGCTCAGCACCGCGTTGCCGAGTGCGCGGCTCCACCTGCCGCCAGATGTCGCGCGCGGTGCGGCGGTGCTGCCGCCCGCCATCGTCGACAGTCCCACGAGGCGGTCGTAGACCAGGAACACGACCAGCACCACGGCGAGCAGCAGTACGGAGATCGCGCCGGCAAAGCCCCAGTTCAGCGCCTGCATGACCTGGTCGATGATCAGTTGCGTGATCATCGTTTGATGGCGGCCGCCCAGCAGCGTCGGTGTGATGAAGAAGCCGATCGCGGTGACGAACACCATCAATGCGCCCGCGGCGACGCCCGGTAGCGACAGCGGAAAATACACTTTCCAGAACACCATGCCGGGTCGCGCGCCGAGTGTTGCGGCGGCGCCGGTCAGACGCCGGTCGATGTTCTCCATCACCGAGAGCATTGTCAGCACCGCGAGCGGCATCAGCGCATGCACCATGCCCACGATCACGCTCGAGAAGTGATACAGCAGGCTCAACGGCTCGTCGATCAAGCCGAGGCTAAGCAGCGCCTGATTGATCACGCCGTTGCGCCCGAGCAGCACGACCCACGCGAACGTGCGCACGAGAAAGCTCGTCCAGAACGACAGCAGCACCCAGAACAGCAGGCGGTTCTTGCGCTCGCGCGTGAGCGACGAGATGAGGTAGGCGATCGGGTAACCGGTCAGCACCGAGAAGAAGGTCGTCCACAGCGATATCTTCAGCGTGATCAGCAGCACGTCCACGTAGACCGATGAAGCGAACAGCCGGCGGTATTCGATCAACGTGAAGCCGGCGTCGT
This sequence comes from Paraburkholderia megapolitana, assembly GCF_007556815.1. Taxonomy (NCBI): domain Bacteria; kingdom Pseudomonadati; phylum Pseudomonadota; class Betaproteobacteria; order Burkholderiales; family Burkholderiaceae; genus Paraburkholderia; species Paraburkholderia megapolitana. The sequence goes on along the minus strand of NZ_CP041743.1, from coordinate 3,741 downwards.
TGTGCATGCTCAGCAACAACAACTGGCCGACCGGATAGACAAGCATCACGAGCAGCAGCACGACGATCGGCGTGGCCATCGCGCCGGGCCGCAGCCACATGCGCCAGCGAGCGCGTCGCGAAGCCGCAGCGGGCGTAGGGCGTACCGGCTGTGCGGTCAGAGCAGAGGGATTCATCCGCTTATCCCGCGATCGCGACCGCGTCGGCGGTCAGCCACGACAGCCCGAGCGTCTGGCCGATTTCGTACGGAGCACCGAGCCGCTGGGTCGGAAACGCGGCGACGAGCGGTGCGGCATCGGGTGCGGGCGGCTGCAGATAGAGCCGCGTCATGCTACCGGTGACCATGATGTCGGTGAGTTTCGCCGACAGCGTGCAGCCGCCCGCCGTATCCGCGAACGCGCTGTCGTGTACCCGCAGGTTCTGCGGGCGCAGCATCAACTTGACCTGCTTGCCGTTGCCGATCAACGAGTCGTAAGCCATCGCGCTGCCTTTCGCGATGCCCTGCATGCTCACGCGCACCTGGTTGCCGGCACGTTCGGTCACAACCGCATCGAGCAGATTCGATTCGCCGAGAAAGTCCGCGACGAATACGCTCTTCGGCCGGAAGTAAAGATCGGCAGGCGCGCCGAGCTGGGCGATCGCGCCGCCGTTCATCAGGCAGATGCGATCGGACATCGTCATCGCTTCTTCCTGATCGTGTGTGACGTAGACGATCGTCGTGCCGAGCTCGCGATGAATCCGTTTGATTTCGAGTTGCATCTGGTCGCGCAGCTTCTTGTCGAGTGCACCGAGCGGTTCGTCCATCAGGATGATCGACGGCCGGTAGACCATGCAGCGCGCGAGCGCGATGCGCTGCTGCTGGCCACCCGACAGCTCACGCGGATAACGCGCCGCGACGTGCGGCAGATGCACCATCTCCAGCGCCTGCATGACCTGGGCACGCGCGGTTTTGGTGTCGACCTTGCGCATCTGCAGCGGAAACGCGATGTTTTCCGCGACCGTCATGTGCGGAAACAGCGCGTAGTTCTGGAACACCATGCCGATGTCACGCTCATACGGCGCACCGTAGGTCACGTCGATACCGTTGATCAGAACCCGTCCTTCATCAGGCTGTGCAAGCCCGGCGATCAGGCTAAGCAGTGTCGTCTTGCCCGAACCGCTTGGCCCAAGCAAGGTCAGGAATTCGCCCTGAGCGACGTCGAGATCGAGCGGGGCGAGCGCGACGAAATCGCCGTAGCGCTTGCTGAGTCCCGAGATTTGCAGGTTCGAGGCGGACATGGGCATCGGTATCCGTGAAGGTGACAGCGCGCTCAGCTCAGAATCCAGCGGTTAAAGCGCTCGAGCGCGACGCTCTGGTTGGCCTGCCAGTATTTCGCATCGATATGCAGGCCGCTTTTGATGTTCGCCGGGTACGTCGGGCAGTTCTTCGCGATCTCGGGTTTGATGAAGTTGAACGCTTCCGGCTGGGTGACACCGGCCGGGAAATACTCGGTGAGCGCGGCCTGGCGTTTCGGATCGGAGGCGAACTTGATGAATTCGCGGCACGCATCGGCGTTCGGCGTGCCTTTGAGGATCGACCAGTTGTCGCAGCCCCAGATGTTCTGATTCCACACGATGCCGACCGGCGCGCCGTTCGCGATCGCCGACTGCGCGCGCGAAACCCACGTGCTGACCATCGCGACTTCGCCGGAGCCGAGCATCTGTTCGACCTGGGCGCCGGTGGTCCACCAGACGTCGACGTGCTTCGCGATCTTGTCGAGGCTTGCGAAGCCGCGATCGAGATTGCACGGATAGACCTGCGATGTCGGCACGCCGTCGGCCATCAGCGCTTCTTCGAGCGTGTCGAACGGATACTTGCGCAGCCCGCGACGGCCCGGGAAGTCCTTCACGTTCCACATGTCGGCCCACGAAGCTGGCGCCTTGCGTCCCTTGAATGCATCCGTGCGATACGCGAGCACCGTCGTATAGATGTTGGTCCCGACGCCGTACAGCGACATGTATTCCGGCGGAATCTTCGCGACCATCGGGTCCGCTTCGAGCCCGTGCCTCTCGAGATATTCCTTGCCGCCGCCGGTGAGCAACAGGATTGCCGGCTGGCTGATCTTCGCCATGTCCCACGTGTAGCTGCCGGTCTCGACCATGCTCTTGATCTGCGCGGTCGGTTCGGCATTGGCCTGCACGCCGACTACTTCGATGCCGGTTTTCTCCGTGAACGGCCGGTAGAACACCGCGCCATAGGCCTTCGTGTAGATGCCGCCGTCGTCGCGCACGACGATCCGTTTGTTTGCCGCACGCGACGGCGTCGAGATGAACGGGAAGGCCGCCACCGCAGCGCCGGCGAGAGCGGTCTTGATGGCCGAGCGACGGCCCGGTTGTGCTATCTGATCGCGTGCGGACGGCTTGTTCATGAAGGCTCCAGGAGAGAAACGAAAATCCCGCTGCGAGGTCAGGGCAGCAGGCGACCGGGGTTGAAGAGACCGCGCGGGTCGAGTGCCTGCTTGACCGCGCGCATCAGCCCGAGTTCGGCGGCGGATTTGTAATGGGCCATCTCGCCGAGTCCGGTTTGCCCGATGCCATGCTCCGCGCTGAACGTGCCGTGCAGTTCGTGCGCGATATCGTTGACCACGCGGCGCAGCGCGGTGGCGGTCGCACCCGGGTTTGCGAGTGCGTGCCATGCATCGAAGGTGAAGAACGGGATGAAATGCGCGTTGCCGTCGCCGAGATGCGCGACGACCAGTATGTCGAGCCCATCGATGAGCGCATGCACCGCGCGGGTCGCCTGTTCGATGAAGGCCGGTACCGCCGAGACCGGCACCGCGCAGTCGGTGGTCAGGCCCACGCCACCTTTCTTGTTGGCTTCCGATACGCTGTGGCGGATCGTCCAGAGCGCGTCGCGCTGCGCCTCGTTGCTGGCAACCACCGCATCGACGATGAGACCGGCCTGCGTCGCGGCTTCGAGCGTGCGTTGCAGCAGGTCCGCCATTTCGTCGCCGCCACCGGTATCGGCAAGTTCGACGAGCACATGCCACGGATGCAGCTCGCCAAGCGGATTGCGCCGCTCGGGCACGTGCTCGATCACGAGTTCGAGCTGACGGCGGTTGATCATTTCGAATGCGTTGAGCCGTGCGCCGCATGCGGCCTGGAAGAGACCGAGCACCTGTAGCGCGGCAGCGGGATCGACCGGCGCGAACCACGCCAGCGCGTGATGGGTAGGCAACGGATGCAGCTTCAACGTGGCCGCCGTGATGATGCCGAGTGTGCCTTCCGTGCCGATGAACAGATGCTTCAGATCGAGCCCGGTATTGTCCTTGCGCAACACACGCAGCCCATTCCAGACCGTGCCGTCGGCGAGCACGACTTCGAGTCCGAGTACGTTGTCGCGGGTATTGCCATAGCGCAGCACGCTGGTGCCGCCGGCATTCGTCGACAGCGTGCCGCCGATCTGGCACGAGCCCTCGGCGCCAAGGCTGACCGGATACAGGCGCTGTTGCGCGGCGGCGGCTTCCTGCACGGTTTGCAGCACGCAGCCGGCTTCGACTTCCATCGAGCCGTTGGCCGCATCGATCCGGCGGATCTGCCGCATCCGCGACAGGCTAACGATGACGGGCGGGATACCGATGTCGGCCGGCACCGCGCCGCCGCACAGGCTGGTATTGCCGCCTTGCGGCAGTACCGGGACGCCGTGCGCTGCGCACAGACGCACGATGGCGGCTACATGCTCGGTACAGGATGGTAGTACTAC